>DATFGT010000051.1:0-132067 GCA_035249175.1 Rhodanobacteraceae bacterium | reverse complement strand
CCGAAACGCCGAGACCTGCGAACAGGTGATCGGTCAGCGCGCCGACGAGCAACGGCAACACGATGGCCGCGGTGTTGCGCAGCGCGACCGTCACCGGCACGTCGCGCTTGCCGGTGTGCAGCAACGTCTTCAGCAGTGGGTCTTCGCGCAATCGGGTGAGGGCGGTCATGCGCGATCGGCTTCCGGCGCGGTCAGGCGCCGCCAGTATCGGCGATCCGTTTCAGACGCGCGAGCGCGGGCGCGATCTCCAGGTTTTCCGCCACAAGCCATGCGTCGTTGTAATACGTGCCGGCGTAGCGTTCGCCGCTGTCGCAGATCAGCGTGACCACCGGCCCGGTTTCGCCAGCCGCCCGCATCTCCGACATCAACTGCAGTGCACCGACGAAGTTGGTGCCAGTGGAACCGCCACAGCGGCGGCCGAGCAATTTCTCCAGCACCCGCAGCGCGGCCATGCTGTCGCCGTCGGCGACGCGAATCATCCGGTCGATCATGCCGGGCAGGAATGAAGGTTCGACGCGCGGGCGACCGATGCCTTCGATGCGAGAGCCGCGTTCGAGCGTCAGGGTGGCGTCGCCTGTTTCGTAAAAGTCCGCGAATACCGAGTTCTCGGGGTCGACCACCGCGAGCCGGGTTTCGCTTCGCTGTGCGCTGCCGTAACGGATGTACCGACCCAAGGTGGCCGAAGTGCCGCCGGTGCCGGCGCTGACCACGATCCAGCGCGGCACCGGGTCGGCCTCGCGTTGCATCTGGCGGAAGATCGATTCGGCGATGTTGTTGTTGCCACGCCAGTCGGTGGCGCGCTCGGCGTAGGTGAATTGATCCATGTAGTGCCCGCCGCAACGTTCGGCCAGCCGCTGCGCCGCGCCGTACACGTCGGTGTCGTCGATGAGATGGCACTGCCCGCCGAAGAATTCGATCTGCGCGATCTTCTGTTTCGACGTCCGGCGCGGCATCACGGCGAAGAACGGCAAGTTCAAAAGGCGCGCGAAGTACGCTTCCGAAATCGCGGTGCTGCCGCTGGACGCCTCGATCACGGGACGGTCTTCATCGAGCCAGCCGTTGCAGATCGCGTACAGGAACAGCGAGCGCCCCAGCCGGTGTTTCAGGCTGCCGGTGGGATGCACGGACTCGTCCTTGAAGTACAGCGGAATGCCGGGGAACGCCGGCAGGTCGAGGCGGATCAGGTGGGTGTCGGCCGAACGCGCGGCCTCGGCTTCGAGCGCTGCGATCGCGCGGCGGGTCCATGTGTACATGCCGATATTCTATGTGCTTTGAAACGCGATCCGGCCTGCTAACGCGAGCTGTCGTGAAAAGTCAGGCCATGGATGGCTGTTCTGGCGTGAGCATTTGACCGGTTCATGCTTTGCCGTTCGCTTCCCCAACGTGGCGATCAGGGACGATCGCAATACCAACCCTTGCAATCGCCGGCACCGCGGTCTAGGGTTGCCCGTAAACCCGCATCGGCACACTCTTGGGGGAGCGGCATGATTCGCGTGGTCTTGGTGGATGATCATGAATTGGTGCGTTCGGGATTTTGCCTGATCCTTTCCGGGCAACCCGACATCGAAGTGGCGGGCGAAGCCAGCAATGCGGAAGACGGGTTGCGCCTGGTTCGCGCGCTCAAGCCCGATGTCGCATTGATCGATGTGCACATGCCGGGCATGAGCGGCATCGAACTCACCGAACGGGTGCAACGTTCCGGCCTGCCCACGCACATCGTGATCCTTACGGTGGTGCAGGACGCGCAATTTCCCCGCCGCCTGTTGCAATCAGGCGCGCTGGGCTATCTCACCAAAGGTTGTCCCGCCGAAGAATTGCTGACCGCTGTACGCGCCGTGGCGCAGGGCAATCGCTACCTCGATGCCACCGTCGCGCGCGAGATGGCGCTGGCAGCCGTGGATGGGGATGCGTCGCCGCTGGAATCGTTGTCATCGCGCGAGCTGGAAGTCGCCTTGATGCTGGCGCGCGGGCTGGCCGTCAATGAAGTCGCCGCCCGTTTGCACCTCAGCGCCAAGACCGTATCCACCTACAAGCAGCGCCTGTTCGAAAAACTGAGCGTGCAGCACACCATTGCGCTGGCGCACGTGTTGTCGGCGCATGGACTTCTGGGTGAGGAATCGTTCGGCGATCGTCCTTGATTGCTGCGCCGCCTGATGGGTTGGCAGCCTGACACGCACGGCGTCGTGGCGGCCCGGGAATGGCCTTCCATGGCCTGACTCTTCCACAGCAACCGCCTCGACCGAACCCGGATGTCAGCCGCAGGTCATTCCTGCGGCTTGCCGGATTCCGGAGATGGCGTTCCCGTCGCGGGCGACGGCTTGGCCGGCAACACATTCGGCGCGAGCATGGGGCGGATCGCACCGGAGAGCGGACGCGGCGTCGGAATCGCCGGATGGCGCGGCAATGGCTGCGTCAGCGGACGCGCCGCAGGCGGCGCCGCGAACAGCGACGGCGTGACAGGTTCCGGCTTCGGCACTGCGGGTGCAGTGGCGTTCGCGGGTGGCATGGGCGCGGTCGCGGCGGGCGCCAATGAAGGCGTCAAGTTCGCTACCGCGGGCGCATTCGATTGCGCGAGACCCGGCGGCTCCGGCGCGCGCGACACCGGGCGCACGCTGGGCGAGACGGCGACAGACGCGGGCGATGGCACGGGTGCCGTGGACTTCGGCATGTCATTGAGGGGTGCGCTGGCCGCAATCGATTGTGATGAAGGCTGCGGCGCAGGCTGATGCTCTGGCGTCGTGAACAACGGCGGCGTAACCGGCATGTGCTCACCCACCGCAGGCGCGGCCGGAGTCGGTGGCGCTGGAGGGGAAGCCTTGTCGCCGGCTACCGCCTGTGCTTCCCGGGTTGGTTCCCCCGTGCGCGACATCGAGGGATGCTCGGCGTGTGAAGGCGAGCCGCTACCGCGATCGGCATCTTCGTCGTCGACGTCGCGCGGCGTGGCAGGCGCGGCACCATTCTGTGCGGCGCTGGCATGCTTGCGACGACGTCCACCGCGACGACCGCGGCGGCGCTTGCCAGTGCCTGCGGCGTCCGCCCCGGCCGCCGGAGTAGCGGGAGCTTCGCCGCCGGCGACAACGTTTTCGATGGGCTTGGTTGCTTCGATATCAGTGTCCGGCGCGGCCGCGGGTTTCGCGGTGGCCAGACCCTGTGTGTCGTGGTGTGGCGCTGCAGTCGTGGATTCGTCGCGCGTGGGCTTCGATTCCTGTGCTCGGAAGTCGGTGGCTGGCTTCGATGCCGTGGGCGCAACCGGTTTCTGCGCCGCGCGCGCCTGGCGCTGCGGGTCTTCGCCGCGTGACTTGTTCGATTTGGCCGGCGAACCCTTCGGTTGTTGCTGGCCTTGTTGGCGGCCGCGGCGTGATTCGCCGTCGCGATCGCGGTCGTGGCTGTTGCGGCGAGCGCGCGACCCGTCAGCACGCCGTTCGGAAGGACGTTCGCGACGTTGGGCATGGCCAGATGGCGATGCGTGTTGCGGCTGCGTCAGCTCAGCAAGCGCAGCTTCCGGCGCCGGCGCTGCGCGGAACCAGCCGAACAGGCGGCCCAGCAAACCGCCAGAAGCTGCGGCGGGAGTGGACGTGGCGACGGCGGGAACGGGCGCCGGCGACGGCGCGGTTTCCTCGCGCTGCGGCATCGGGGTCACGCGCTGGATGCCGCTGACCGCAGGTTCCTCGCCGTGGCTGACCACGCCCATCCGCGGTTGCGGCGCGGCGGCAACTTCGGTCAGGCGCTCGTAACTTGGCTTGGCGTGTTCGCCCATCTCGCTGTCGCGTATGCGGGTGATTTCGAGATGGGGGGTTTCCAGGTTTTCGTCCGCGACGATCACCACGTGCACCTTGTGGCGCAGTTCGATCTCGACCACGCTGGAACGCTTTTCGTTGAGCAGGAAGTTGGCCACGCGCGCGGGTGCCTGCACCAGCACCTGCCCGGTGTTTTCCTTCATCGCGTGCTCTTCGATCAAACGCAACGCGGACAGCGACAGCGATTCGATGCCGCGGATGCGGCCGTGACCATCGCAGCGTGGGCATACGATCTGCGTCGATTCTTCCAGACTGGGACGCAGGCGCTGGCGTGACAGTTCCAGCAGGCCGAAGCGCGAGATGCGGCCGATCTGCACGCGCGCGCGGTCCAGCTTCAGCGCGTTGCGGAGTTTTTCCTCGACCTCGCGCTGGTGGCGCGCGCTTTCCATGTCGATGAAGTCGATGACGATCAGCCCGCCCAAATCGCGGATGCGCAGCTGGCGGGCGATCTCGACCGCGGCCTCGCAGTTGGTGTGAAATGCGGTGTCCTCGATGTCGCTGCCCTTGGTGGCGCGGGCCGAGTTAATGTCGATGGAGGTGAGCGCCTCGGTGGGGTCGATCACGATCGAACCACCGGACGGCAATCGGACGTTGCGGTCGTAGGCGCTTTCGATCTGGGTTTCGATCTGGAAGCGCGTGAACAGCGGGGTGGTGTCGTCGTACAGTTTCAGCTTGCGCAGGCTGTTCGGCATCACCTGCTGCATGAACTGTTTGGCGTCCTCGTACAGCGCCGGTTCGTCGATCAGGATTTCGCCGATGTCGGCGCGCAGGTAATCGCGCAACGCGCGGATGAAGAGTTTCGATTCCTGGTAGATCAGGAACGGCGCGGATTTTGCGGCGGCGGCCTCGGAAATGGCCTTCCACAGTTGCAGCAGGTAATCGAGGTCCCACTGCAGTTCCTCGGCGTCGCGGCCGACGCCTGCGGTGCGCACGATCAGGCCCATTTCTTCCGGCACCGTCACATGCTGCAGCGCTTCCTTCAGCGCCTGCCGATCGTCGCCCTCGATGCGGCGCGATACCCCGCCCGCGTTCGGGCTGTTGGGCATCAGCACCATGTAGCGGCCGGCCAGAGAGATATAGGTGGTGAGCGCGGCCCCCTTGTTACCGCGCTCTTCCTTTTCGACCTGCACGATGAGCTGCTGGCCCTCCTTCAGCAGCTCGCGGATGCCGGCCTTGTTGTGGTCGGCGCCGGGCGTGAAGTACTCGCGGGCGATTTCCTTCAGCGGAAGGAAGCCGTGGCGCTCGGCGCCGTAATCGACGAAGCAAGCTTCAAGGGAAGGTTCGACCCGCGTGATGCGGGCTTTGTAGATGTTCGACTTTTTCTGTTCGCGTGCGGGGATTTCGAGGTCGAGGTCGTACAGGGCTTGGCCATCGACGATGGCCACACGCAACTCCTCACGCTGAGTTGCGTTGATCAACATGCGTTTCATTGTGGGTTCCTTGAAGTCGCCTTCTGCGCGCGTCGTCGGCGGCGCCTTCAGGGGGCGGCCGGCCGGATGACGTGCCGCGCCTGGCGGCAGTCGCCGGGTCCTGTCACTGGCCCCGGCTGGTGATGAATGGGAATGTTCACGTCCCGAGTCTCCGCACCGTCTTGCCGACGGTGGGCAAACATCGACCCGAACGTTACGATGGCGAGGTACCGGCTGCTCCCGGTCAGGAATGGCAGGCGGAAGCCTTGTCCGCGCGGCGAACGAGTACAGGGTCGCCCATGAGGGGCCAGAGCCTGCTTGACGCCGGGCAATCCTATCATCGCAAAAGGATTTTTTTCAATGGGGACGGCAACTTCGACCCAGGACTTCAGTTCGGTGCGAACCGTGGAGGTTGGCCCAGAGCGCGATGGCCAGCGCGTGGACAACTGCCTGGCAGCGCTGCTGAAGGGGGTGCCGAAGACGCATATCTACCGGTTGCTGCGGACCGGCCAGGTACGGGTGAACGGCCGGCGCGCCAAGCCGGACACCCGGCTCGCGGCGGGCGATCAGTTGCGGATCCCGCCGGTGCGAATGGCTGAGCGTGCCGAACCCGGCATGCCGCCCGCGGCGATGCTGAACGAGATCCGCCAGGCCGTGATTTTCGAGGATCGCGACTTCCTCGCCATCGACAAGCCCGCCGGGATCGCCAGCCATGGCGGCAGTGGCATCAGCTTCGGCGCCATCGAGCTGCTGCGCGCGGCGCGGCCCAAGGATCATCTTGAACTGGCGCATCGGCTCGACCGCGATACCTCCGGCGTGCTGGTGTTCGCACGCTCGCGGCGCGGACTGACGGGCGTGCAGGATCTGATCCGCTCGGGCGAGACGAAGAAGCAGTATCTGTGCCTGATGACCGGCAAGTTGCGGCGCGCGAAGTTCGACGTCAACGCGCCATTGCGAAAATCGGTGCTGTCGGGTGGCGAGCGCATGGTGCGCATCGATGAGGACGGCAAGCCTGCGCTGACGTTCTTCCGCGAAATCGAGCATTATCCGGATTGCAGCCTGGTCGAGGCCACGCTCGCGACCGGACGTACGCATCAGATTCGCGTGCACGCCGCGCACGCCGGCCATCCGCTGGCGGGTGATCCGAAGTACGGTGAGCGCGAAGCCAACAAGCACTTCGCCAAGCTCGGGCTGAAACGCATGTTTCTGCATGCCGCGCGTTTCGAGTTCGAACTGGGCGAGCGCGCGTACAGCTTCTCTGCGCCGTTGCCGGATGATCTGCGGACGGTGCTCGACCGGCTGTAGCGTCGCCCGCATTCACGGGGCCGCCACGTTCAACTGTTAAAATCGCGTCTTTTGTCGGGATGCGCGCATGAAAGTCACCATCTTCGGAACAGGCTATGTCGGCCTTGTCACCGGAACCTGCCTCGCCGAAATGGGCAACCACGTGTTGTGCATGGATGTGGATGCGGACAAGATCGCGCGACTGGAGCGCGGCGAGATCCCCATTTTCGAACCGGGCCTGGAACCGCTGGTCCAGCGCAATCACGCAGCCGGTCGGCTGGCGTTCACCACGGAGCCGAAGGCGGCTGTCGCGTACGGCGACACGATTTTCATTGCGGTGGGAACGCCGCCCGACGAGGACGGCAGCGCAGATCTGTCGTACGTGCTCAGCGTAGCGCGCAGCATCGGCGAACACATCAGCGGGTATGTCGTGGTCGTGGACAAATCCACCGTGCCGGTGGGTACCGCAGACCGGGTGCGCGCCGAAATCGACGCAGCATTGCAAAAGCGCGGGATGGAAATCTCGTTCGACGTGGTTTCCAATCCCGAGTTCCTGAAGGAGGGCAATGCGGTTGACGATTGCATGAAACCGGACCGCATTCTCATCGGCTCGTCCTCGGCGCGTGCCGTCGATTTGCTGAAGTCGCTGTATGCGCCGTTCAACCGCAATCACGACCGCATCGTGGTGATGGACGAACGTTCTGCCGAGCTGACCAAGTATGCGGCCAATGCGATGCTGGCCACCAAGATCAGTTTCATGAACGAGATCGCCAACATCGCCGAGCGCGTCGGCGCCGACGTGGAGATGGTGCGCCACGGTATCGGCGCCGATCCGCGCATCGGCTATCACTTCATCTACCCCGGCACCGGTTACGGCGGCTCGTGTTTCCCCAAGGACGTGCAGGCGCTGGAACGGACGGCACACGCGAACGGTTACGAAGCCCGCCTGCTGGGCGCGGTGGAAGCGGTAAACCGCGATCAGAAGCGCAAGTTGTTCGATCTGTTGACGCGACATTTCGGCGGCAACCTGTCTGGCACGACCATCGCGTTGTGGGGTCTCGCCTTCAAGCCGAATACCGACGACATGCGCGAAGCGCCCAGCCGCGTGTTGATGGAGGCTTTGTGGCAGGCCGGCGCCAAGGTACGCGCCCATGATCCCCAGTCCCGTAGCGAGGTTGCGCGGATTTACGGCCAGCGCGATGACCTGGTGTTGTGCGACGATCCATGGGCCGCCCTGGAAGGCGCCGACGCGCTGGCCGTGGTGACCGAATGGAAGGTGTTCCGCAGCCCGGATTTCGCGCGCATCAAGTCCATGTTGAAGAACCCCGTGATTTTTGACGGTCGCAACCTGTACGATCCGTCCATGGTCGAATCCGCGGGGCTGGCCTATTACGGCATCGGACGCGGGCGCAGCGCCGTTGCAGTGGAGCAGCATGCATGAACCCCACGCCACCCGATGAACGTCTTGACGACATGGAGCTGCGCCTGACATTCCTCGATGATGCGGTTTCCTCCTTGGGCGACAGTGAAGTCCAGCAATCGCGCCGACTGCTGCAACTCGAAAATGCGCTGACGGAATTGCGTCGGGAATTGGCGTCCTTGCGCACGAGTCTGTCCGACAATGTGCATGAGGAACCGCCGCCCCCGCACTATTGATGCATTCGTCCGTGAATGCTGCTTCGTTGATGTCCAAGGCAACTTGCACGGTGCGCAAGCCCACCAACACCAGAACGGCCATCCATGGCCTGACTTTGGAGAAAACAGTGCGAACATCCATGTTCTCTGCGTTCCCGGGTGCATGGCCTGACTTCTCACAACAGCCGCTTCGATCGGAGCGTCAATAGCAGCGCGCTCAAGCACAATCATAGGTCGGGCTGAGCGACGCGAAGTCCAACATTCCGCTTCAACACCGTTCGTTTCGTCATGAGTGAATCCCTGCGCGACCAATTGCTGAAGGCCGGCTTCAAGCCGTCCGTATCCCAGAAAAGGCCGCAGCCTCCGCGGCACAGGCCGGAGCCGCACAAACCTCGCGAGCCCGCCGAACCCGACCTTGCCAAGGCTTTTGCGTTGCGCGCGACAGCGGATCGTGCCGAACGTGAAGCCGCCGAGCGCGAAGCGCGCGAGAAGGCTGCAGCCAAGCGCGAGCGCAAGCGCAAGTTGCAGGAACTGCTGAACGGCAAGACGCTGAACCGTGACGAAGCCGAGCAGGTTCGCAACTTCGAATTCGCGGGCAAGATTCGTCGCGTATATGTCACGCCCGATCAACTGCGCCAGATCAATGCGGGAGAACTTGGCGTGGTGATGTACAACGGGCGTGCATTGCTCGTGCTTCGCGACGTTGCACTGGAAACGCAGGCGATCGCGCCGGAAGTCGTGGCGTTGCTGGTCGATCCATCGTCACCCGCGGACGACGATGGCGTGCCCGATGACCTGATGTGGTGACGGGCGCCACCAGCCCGGCACATGCATGCCCGGGGCAGGCTGGGATTCGCCAGCCGGCCCCTGCATCGGAAACGTCATCCGCGGATCCGACAAGGCGCTACCCGGGATTCCGCCGACGTGGATTTCAAAGGCGCGTGGACGTCGCCCTGCCGCAAACCTCGACGACGACGCTCCCGTCAGGCGCGTACGTCGTGACATGCACGGGCCCGGAAACCGAATTGCTGTCGGCGCTCATCTGCAGGTCGCGTTCCACCACGCTCGACCCGGTGAACGCGCCATCCATGAAGTTGTCGTAGCGCAGCTTGACCGAATAGCGGTTCGTGCGGGGGTGGTAAGACCAGATGCCGAGGTCGATCGTGCGCGAATAGCCGCCCGTGCCCTGTGGCGCACCACGCGGGCTGGCGACGACCGTACCGCCGGCGTTGAAGATGATCGTGTTGAAGACCACTTCATCCGGGCCCGGGGATCCGCACACCCTGACGTGGGCCTCGGTCTGGTATGCGCCCACGATGCGGCTGGCGAACCAGCCCGACGTGGTTTGAGGCTCCACCAATGGTCTGGCTCCCGCCGTTCCGGCGACGGTGGACAGGGCGAGTATGGCGACGGCAAGTGCTGTCTTGGTGTTCATCGTGATTCTCCTCGTGGATGGAAGGTGTTTTCCGGGTTCTTTCAGAACCTGACTTGCATGCCCACCGATGCGGCCTCGGCTTCGGCTTGCCTGTCGTAGTTCAGGAGCCAAGCCCAGTTTTCGCCACCGGTGCCCAGACTCATTTGCAGCCAGCCGGTGTTGCGCTGACGGGGCAGGCCAGCGAGTGCGAAAGTCACGTCCGGTGCACCGGTGAACGCGGCGTATGCGTCATCACGGGCGCTCAGGAGGTGCAGAAAACCGCCCGACAGGTTCAGTTGCGTCCAGCGGCCTTTGCCCGAACCCCAGTACCGGCTGAAGCGCAATCCCGCCGCCGCGTTGATGCGCTGGTGGAAGGACGGTTGTGCGGCGAGCTCGAAGCCGGTGTTGCCGCGCTCGGTGAAGCCTGCGCCATGCATCGCGGCATAGCTCAATGCGGCGAACGGCGTCACGCGGCTTTGCAGGATGCGGAATTCGCGTCCGGATTCAACCCAGGCGTGTTCGACATCAAGGTCGCGGATTGCATACGCATTGCGCTTTGCGAGACCGAGATCGATTTGGCGACCGAAGCTGAGATCGTGTTGGCTGTAGCCGACGTTGCCGAGGACATACGAATCGTTTGCGCCAGTGCGCCGCACATAGAAGTCCCATTGCGGCGAGCGGTCGCGCGCGTTGCCGCCGGAACGGTCGAACTTGAGGTTGCCATCGCTCCAGCCGACGCTGCCGCCCATCAGCAGGCCGTCGCCCAACCACTGGTCGAATCCCGAATGTTGTTCGCTGAAGGCGCCAGCGCCCGTGGCAAGCGTCGTGGGTTGTGCGGACCATGTGCCTGCCGTCGATCCGGGCTGCAAGTTGCTGACGCGTGCAATCAAGCCCTGTGCCGGCATCGTCGCCTGCTGAAGCAGTGCGTCTGCAGCGGCGAGGTATCCGTACCCTGACAGGCTGTCGAACGTTCTGACGGCCTGCTCGTAGTTCTGCAGGCGCTGGATCATTGCGGCCGATTCGAGGAACCGCCGTTGCGGGTCAGTCAGCGAACTGCCAGGCGACCGTGCCAAACCGACCGAGCCATCGAGTGCCGCGTCGAAATCGCGCGCCGCGCTCAGGGTCACCGCATCGCCGGCGTGCGCGGCGGCCATGGCTTGCGCCGCCGAGATACTGCTGGCGTCGAAGAAAACATCGTTGGCGAGATAGCGCACGCTGCCGGTGATGAGCAGGCCGGGCGAAGTCCACTGCGCGAATTGTCCAAACACGCCGCCGTCGGCATGCAGAACCTTCAGGCTCAAGGGCGCGGGAGGCAACGGGTAGGGACCCCATTCGTCGTCGTATTGCACGAGGCGCAGCGTGCCATCGATATAGGCACGACCCGTGACCGACAGGTACCCGCCGGAAGTCGCACCGATCACGGCATCCAGTGTGCCCGTGGAAGTCTGGCTGAAATTGCCCTCGATGCGCGCAGGAACGGCGTCGCCATAGATGCTTGATCCTGGCGTGAGCACACCACTGCTGGACACATCGCCGGTTATCGTGCCCGAAAGACTCGTGGTGCCGTCGTCGGTTACGTTGCCCGCCACGCCGCCCGACACCGACAGCCACCCATTCGATTGGACGACGATGTTCGAACGCAGGCTGGCGCCGGAATCCACGAAGATGCCGCCGTCCTCGACAGTCGTGCCGCCGCTGAAGCGGTATTCCACGGTGGAAGCACCGCCCTGCAAACGCACATATCCCGTGCCACGCTTAATCAAGGCGAAATCGCTCTGGCGACCGCCCGTCATATCGATGTTGCTCAAGTCGCTGCCGGGAGTTGGCAGCTCCACGGTGCAGTCGGTCGTGATGGGCGCCGGGCACGCTTCGGCTGGTGGAGGTGGAGGTGGCGGTGGCGGTGGCGGGGAGGGTGGGGGCGATGGCGGTAGCGATTCGGTCCTGACCATCCCGTTGCTGCCCCCGCCTCCGCACCCTCCCAGCAGGCAGGCCGAGATGGCGAGCGCCAGTGCAGTTGGCCATAACGTCTTCGTGTTCATGGTGGTTCTCCCCGTGCGAATGGAAGAGAAAGCGTCCTCATGGACGCCGCCGCCGGTGTTCGTTCCACGGCGTCGATACATTCGCCTTCTGCCGCTCGAAATTCCTGCTAAATTCCTGAAAAGTTCTGAATTCTCTCGAAGCTCACGCCCGTGGGGATGGAACGGCTCCAATACGAGTTCTCCGGCTATCGACTGGATGCCGTGTCGCGGGAATTGTTCGGCCCGGATGGCGCGATGATTTCCGTCACGTCCAAGGCGCTGGATGTGCTGGCATATCTGATCCGGCAGCGGGACCGGGTAGTCGACAAGGACGATTTGCTCGCCGCTGTGTGGGCGGGGCGGGTGGTCGAGGAGAACAATTTGACCCAGGCGATCTCGGCGTTGCGCAAGGCTTTCGGCGTACGTCCGCCGGAACATCGCTTCATCATCACGGTTTCCGGTCGCGGCTATCGCTTCGTCGCCGATGTCAGCGAATTTGACAAGGTCGAAGCCGCGACTCCGGCGCCGCCGCAGACCGCGCTTGCGGTGTTGCCATTCCGGTCGATTTCATCGGGACCGCGTGACGAGCTGCTCGAACTCGGCCTTGCCGAAACCTTGATCACGCAACTGAGTCGCGCCCGGCAACTTCGGGTGCGGGCGCTGGCATCGTCGCAACATTTCCGACAGGATTTGTTGCACGACCCCGGTGCGGCGGGTCGGCAACTCGGCGCGGACTATGTCGTCGATGGCTCCGCCCAGCGGATCAACGGCCACCTGAGGGTCAACGTGCGGCTGTTGTCGGTAGCCCAGGGCGCGACCATCTGGGCCGACACGCTGGATGCTTCCGCCGACAGCGTGTTCATGCTGCAGGACAGGATTTCCGATGCGGTGGTCAAGGCCTTGGCGGTGCCGCCCATCGTCGTGCCCGAACGCGCGTGCAGCGCCTGCGACGGCAGCAATCCCAAGGCCTATCGCGCGTGGCTGCGCGGCCACCATCTGTTGCAACGCCCGGACGAGGCCAACCTCAAGGAGGCGCTGTCCGCCTTCCGCGGCGCCATCGACCTGGACCCCGCGTGCACGCGCGCCTACGCCGGCATGGCGCTCGCGTACCGCGGCTTGGTGCATATCGACCACGAGCCGGATGAGATGTTCACGCTGGCCAAGGCGGCAGTCGCACAGGCGCTGGCGATCGATCCCGATTCGGGCGAGGCGCTGATGGCGCAGGGCCGCAACCGGCAGCTGTACGACTGGGATTGGGTGGGCGCGGAGGCTTCACTGCAGCGCGCGATCGCGGTCAATCCCAGCCTGAGCGAAGCATACCTGGCGTATGCCCACCTGCTGACCGTGCAGGGCCGATTCGACGAAAGCCTCGAGACGGTCCGCCAGGCGCGCGAGCTGGATCCGCTGTCACCGCTGGTCAATGCGCTGTACGCCGGGTTTCTCACCGCCGCAGGGCAATCCGCGGCCGCGGACAAACAGCTGCAGAGGGCGCTGGAGCTGAGGCCGGGATTCTGGATCGCATTGCAAATTCGCGGCGGCATCACGCTGGACCGCGGCGATGTCGAAGCCGCCGTCGCCGACCTGAACATGGCCGTCGAGACGTCCCATCGCGCCAGCCAGATCCTCGCGGTGCAAGCCATCGTCTGCGCGGCGGCCGGCGACCGCGCCCGGACCCAGGCGATCCTCGATGAATTGCGCGCGCGCCGCGCGGAACATTACGTGCCCGCCACCAGCTTCGCGGCGGTGCACTTGGCGTTGGGCGACGTCGACGCCGCGCTGGACGAATTGGAGCGTGCGTACCGCGAGCGCGACATCCGCATGGTGTTCCTGAAGGTCGATGCGCGCTGGAACCCGTTGCGTCCGCAGCCGCGCTTCCGGGCCTTGGCGCAGCGCATGGGACTGGCGGGCGATCACGGTGACAGCCGGCTTTGAAGTCGCAACGTCGCGAGGATCCGCATGGGTGACGCAAACACGACCGAAGAATCGATCCGCCGCCTGCTCGAAGGGCAGGTCGCCGCGTGGAACGCCGGCGACGCGGCAGCGTGGTGCAAGGACTTCACGTCCGATTCGGTGTTCGTGAACATCCTCGGCATGCGTTTCGACGGAAGGGAAAACAACGCGCGCCGCCACGGCGAGCTGTTCGCCGGCGTCTTCAAGGGCAGCCGGCTTGAGCTTCATGCACTGGAAATCCGCTTGCTCGGCGATTGCGCGGCGATCGCCGGCGCCGTGCTCGATCTCAAGCATTTTCGCGGACTGCCGCCCGGCATTCGCCCGACCATCGGCAACGAAGTGCTGCGCACCCGGATGCATTACGCACTGATACGCGAGGGCGCGCGCTGGTGGATCGTGTTTTCGCAGAACACCGCGGTGATGCCGATGCCTCCATTGGCGTGACCGCGATGGTGCGTTGCCGATCGGAATGCGGCAATTGCAGTGATCCGGGGAAGCAGGGTTCAGCGCGCCGGCGCAGCCGCCAATACGGGATTGAACCAGCCCTGTTTGGGTGCGAAACGCGCCCCGTGCGTGTGCGCCAGCGCCTCGAGCTTTTCACGCAACACGCCTGCACCGGTGGCGCGGATGTAGTGGATCGGGCCGCCACGGAAGGGTGCGAAGCCGGTGCCGAAGATCACCCCGGCATCCAGCAGGTCGGCATCCGCGACCACGTTATCGTGCAGGCAAGCCACGGCTTCGTTGAGCATCGGCAGGATCAGGCGGTCTTCCAGATCGGAGGGCTCGCGGTAGCCGGCATCAACCTTCGGCTTTTCGGGCTTCCCGTCCTTCCACAAATAGAAACCCTGGCCATCCTTCTTGCCCCGCTTGCCGCCCTCCACCTTGTCGGCGATGCCGGTGGGAAGTTCCAGGTTGAGGAATGGACCGAGTTCCTCGCCCACGGACAGTGCCACGTCGAGCCCCACCGTGTCGATCAGTTCGATCGGTCCCATCGGCATGCCGAAGCGTTTGCCCGCCCGATCGATCACGGCATCCGGAATGCCCTCGGTGTGGCAGCGCACGGCCTCCAGGAGGTACGGGACCAGGATGCGGTTGACCAGGAATCCGGGCGTGCCCTTGACCGGCAACGGCAGTTTGCCGATGGCTTTCACCCAAGCCCAGGCACGCTTTTCGAGCGTGGGATCGAGGCTGTCGTGGCGCACCACTTCCACCAGCGGCATCTGCGCGACGGGGTTGAAGAAATGCAAGCCGAGGAACCGCCGCGGTTCCATGAAAGCGACGCGCAATTCATCCAGCGGAATCGATGACGTATTGGTGGCGATCAGCGCGTCGGGCGCGATCTTCGGCTCGAGCATCCTATACACCGCTTCCTTGGCTTCCGGATTTTCATAGATTGCCTCGATCGCGAGTTGCGAAGATGCAGTGCCGGTGCCGTCCACGTCCGGCGTGAGGCGTGCCTCGACCGGCGCGATGCGCTCACGGGTCTTCAATTTCTTCTCGAACAACTTGCGCGCGCGCCCCAGCGCGGGTTCGACGAACTTCACCTCGCGATCCTGCAGCGTTACCTCGAAGCCACGCAGTGCGCTCCACGCGGCGATGTCGCCGCCCATCACGCCGGCGCCCACCACGTGCACGTGATGGATGCCGTGCGGCGTGTCGCCTGCAAGTCCGCGCAGGCGTTCGCGCAGGAAGAAGATGCGGATCAGATTGTGCGCGGTGGGCGTGGCCGCGAGTTTTGCCACCGAGCGTGCCTCCAGACGCAGGCGCTGGTTGAAGTCGCCGCCACCGCGTCGCCACACTTCGATCAGCGCGAACGGCGCGGGGTAATGTCGTGGCGACGCTTTTGCGGCGGCTTGCTTGCGCACGATCGGTGAGAGGATTTGCCGCGCGGGCCAGCTATTGCTCAGCCACGCCATCACGCGTTGCGGGAACGGGCGCGTGATCGGGTGCAAGGCGAGTTTGCGTGCTTCGTCGAGCAAGGCATCGGCTGCGACCAGCCTGTCGACCAGGCCTTCCCTCAGCGCGCGTTCGGCCGAGGCTGCCCGCCCGGTCAACATCATGGCCAGCGCCTTGGGCGCGCCGATCAGGCGCGGCAGGCGTGCGCTGCCACCCCAGCCAGGATGGATGCCGAGTTGCACTTCCGGCAGCGCGATGCGCGTTTCCGGCGCGCGTACAGCGACGCGCATCCGGCAGGCCAGAGCAAGTTCGGTACCGCCGCCCATGCAAGCGCCATGGATCGCCGCCACCGTCGGCATCGGCAGTCGCGCCAGTCGCTGGAATACGCGCTGGCCATGCTCGATTTCCTCGCGCACCGTGCCGGCGCGGTCGTAACTTTCGAATTCCTTGAGGTCCGCGCCCACCGCGAAACCAGACGCCTTGCCGGAGTGGATGACCACTGCGGCAGGGCCCTCGATGGCAATGCGCTCCAGCATGCCATCCAGTTCATCCAGCAACGCGCGCGACAAGGCGTTCACATTGCTTCCGGCCCGATCCATGCGCAACAAGAGCACACCGTCCGCGCCCATGGAGGCTTGCCAATGGCTGAATCGCAAACCGTCGAACACTTCTCAGTCCCGTCACCGATGCTTGCGCATCATCATTGATCGCGCAGGGATCGTGGTCAACGTCAGGTGAAGGAACATGGCTGAAGCCGATTCGCCAATGCAGGCGATCGATAACCTGCTGGACCGCATCCTCGCCGCGGACAGCGTGCTGGTGGCATTGCGTTGCGATGATGTCGAGGCGCTGGTCGATGCCCTGCGCCGCATTGCGCAGGAGACGGGCAAGGCGCTGTATGTATGGCGCGCACGCGCCGGCCTGTGCCGGCTGCCGGGACGCGACGAAACGGTGCCGGGCATCGTGCATCTTGCCGACGTGTTGCGCTTCATCGAACGCAGTCCGCATTTCGGCGTATATTTCCTCACCGAGCGTCCGCCGGAATGGAGTCCGGATTTGCTTGCCCTGCTGCGTCGGATTGCCCAGATCGATCCACGCCAGCCGCGTCGGCTGGTGCTGCCGGGTACGCTCGCCGATCTTCCGCCGGCATTGCCTGCCCGGGAACTGGCGTGGGGCAAGTCCATGGGCGCGCGGCTGCGCCTGCGCCACGGCGCATGGGTATGTTGATGCGTGACAGTGATCATCCCGTGCTGGTGGTGGCGTCTTCGCGCGACGATCGTCGCGTATTGTTCGATGCGCTGGACGGCATGAACTCCGGCGAGATCCTGAGCGCGCGCGATGCCATCCAGGCGCATGCGTTGCTCAAACGCTCGGCGCGCCCGGTGCTTGCGGTACTGGATTTCGCCCACGCGCCGACACAGTCGCGGATGTTGTGCGAGGAACTGGCGGGCGTGCCGGTGATCGGCTTGTTCGGTGCGGAATTCGATACCGGGGACAGCCACGGTTGCCCCTCGTCATGCGGGAATGTGAAAGCGTGGCTGCGCGCGCCTGTTGATGCCACCGAGGCGGTGATGCGTGTTCGCGAGGTGCTGGGTGGCGCCGCAACACGGCCCCCGGCCGGACGCAGCGACAATCCGTCCGCCGCGCCGCTGCCTCCACGGGAAGATCGGCCCGGCGCGACGCTGCGCATGGTCGCTGACTTGCTCCAACCGGGACGCGACGCCATCGGCTTGCCCGGCCTGGTGCAACGCACGATGCAGGCGTTGGGGATCGACCTGATGGTGATCGCCGAGCGCAGTACGTCCGGTGGCGCATTGCAACCGCTGGCGCGGATGGATCGCTTGTCCGGACCCGGCGCTTCCGATCCGCTTGCACATCCTTGCGTGCAACAGGCGCTGGACGGTGAAGAAATCGTCCGCATCGACGACGCGGCTGCATCAGATGATCCGCTCGTCCGTGCTACCGCTTGCGCGTGGCATGCGGCGCTGCCGCTGTTTGATGCGCAACGCAATGTGCTGGGGGTAATGGTGTGCGCGTCGCGGCGCACCGATGCGGTTGCGCCGGAAAGTTTGCAATTGTTGCTGCAGATCGTGGCGACGCGCTTCGCCGCGTTGCTGGAGCTGCGTGCCGAACGCGAACGTGGTCGCAGCCGCGCACTCCTGGATGGCCTTACCGGGCTGCCCAATCGGATGCTGTTCAACGACCGCCTCGAATCCATCCTGCACGACGCGCGCCGCACGGGAGAAGTGTTCGCGGTGATGTTCGTGGATATGGATCGCTTCAAGGGCATCAACGATTCGTTGGGCCACGCTGTCGGCGACAAGGTGCTGGTGGCGGGCGCGCGCCGCCTGCGCGAGGCGGTGCGCGCATCGGATACGGTGGCGCGCTACGCCGGTGACGAGTTCACGCTGATCATCCGCCACGTCAACGATCGCGGCGACGTCGATCACGTCGCGGCCAAGCTGCTGAAAGCCATGCGGGCACCCCTGGTGCTGGATGACGGTTCCGAGCTGCACGTAACCACCTCGATCGGCGTCAGTGTCTATCCCGATGACGCGGCCGACGCCGAAGGCCTGATCAAACACGCCGATATGGCGATGTACAGCGCCAAGGGCAGTGGCCGCAACAACGTGCAGGCATATGGCAGTGCGCCTGGGGACACGCATGGACAGCGCATCGAAATGGAATCGCGTTTGCGCGAAGCCGAGGCGAATGGCGAATTATCGGTGTGCTACGAGCCGCAGATCGACGTCGCGTCCGAAGGCATCATGGGCGTCGAGGCTTCGGTGCGTTGGCGGCACCCTGTACTCGGCGTACTCGGCCCCGCGTTCTTCCTGCCGCTGGCGGAAGAAACCGGCCAGATCATTTCGATCGGCGAGTGGGTGCTGCGCCGGGCCTGTGCCGACGTGGCGGTGTGGCAACGCCGCACCCGCATGCCGTTGCGGTTGGCGGTGAATCTGTCGGCGCTGCAATGGATGCAACCCAACCTGGCCCCGATGATCGAAGCGGCGTGCCGTGATGCGAAACTGGATCCCGGCATGCTCGATCTCGAGACGCCTGAGGGCGTGTTGGCGAATGCATCGGAAGAACTCGGCGCGGCAATCGATGCGTTGCGCCGGATCGGCTGCCGCGTGGTGGTCGACCACGCGGGCGCCGCGCACACCGCGCCCGAGCTGGCCGGGCGATTGCCGCTGGACGCCATCAAGATCGACCACAGTTTCGTGCGCAACATCGGCAGCGATCCGGATGACGAATCGGTGGTGACGTCCATCCTCGATGCCGTGCGGAAGCAGGGCAGGCGGGTAATCGCGGAAGGCGTCGAAACCGAGCGCCAACTGGAATTCCTGCGCGAGCGGGGTTGCGATGCCGCGCAAGGTGCCCTGTTCTGCCGCCCCCTTCCCGCCAGTGCCTTCACTAAGCTGCTCACCGGGCGGCGCATCGCGCTGGGTCGCGACGGGCCGGGCAATGCGTCGCCGCCGGTGCGGGGCCCACGGCGGGCCCAAGGCTGACGGGTGTGCTTGGTGGAGCACCGCGCCCGCGCTAGGCTTGATCCGACGGCGATTCGACCCAACCATCAAGGCGACAATTGCGGTTCAAGGATTGCGGGATGTCGAAGCCGGATGAACTTTCGCGCGCGGAGCGCGGTCAGACGGGGGTGCATATCGCCCCCGGCGCATCAGGGAGTGCCGCCCGGATGGGCGATGTGGAAACCGATCGTGCCCTGGTGGCGCGCGTGCGCAAGGGCGACAACAAGGCGTTCGACCTGCTGGTGCGGAAATACCAGCACAAGATCATCGGCCTGGTGTCGCGATATGTGCATGACTGGAGCGAATGCGAGGATGTTGCGCAGGAGGCCTTCATCCGCGCCTATCGCGCGATTGGTGCGTTTCGTGGTGACAGCGCTTTTTATACGTGGATGTACAAGATCGCCGTGAACACCGCCAAGAACCATCTGGTCGCCCAGGGCCGCCGGCCGCCCGCCGAGGACATCGACGCGGATACCGCCGTGCAGTTCGACGCGGGCGCCCGCCTGCGGGACGAGGCCACCCCCGAGCATGAACTGGCCCGCCGGGAAATTGAACAAACGGTGTTTGCCACGGTCGAAAAGCTGCCGGAAGAGCTGCGCGATGCGATCACCCTGCGGGAGGTCGATGGCCTTTCCTACGAGGAAATCGCCGAACGCATGAATTGCCCGATCGGCACCGTACGCTCGCGCATCTTCCGTGCCCGCGAAGCCATCGACGAAAAATTGCGTCCACTGTTGTCCAACGACGATGTTTGACGGTTCGATTCGCAACGCAAGAGGAATATGGTAATGGACCCGACCAGCCGCGAAGACCTTTCTGCCCTGATGGATGGCGAACTGGCCGCCGAGCCGACCCGTTTCCTGCTGCGGCGCCTGGACCATGATCCGGAACTGTCCGCCACCTGGTCGCGCTGGCACCTGATCCGCGCGTGCCTCGCTTCCGATTCGGCGCGCATGTCGGCACCGAAACGCGACAGTGATTTTGCGGCGCGCATTGCTGCGGCATTGCAGATCGAAGCCGCACCAAAGGCGCGGCGGCACTGGGCGCGTTACATGGGTGGCGGTGCGATCGCCGCGGGTGTGGCGGTTGCCGCGTTGATGTTGAATGCGCCCACGAATCCGCGCGGCGATGTGCCGGCTCCGTTGGCGCAGGGCCGTCCCGCTTCCGGGGCAGCCGCCCCGACGTCGCTGGCCGAAACCTCGCCCGCTGTGAATCCGGTCGCGCCGCCGTGGCTGCTGTCACGCCAACCCACCGTGCTTTCCGCGCAACCCGCATCGGCCAACGTCATATACGGCACCGGTTTGATGCAGCCTGATTACCTGCGTCGTGCCACCTACGCGCGTGACGAGGCGTCGCCCTACACGTCGTTCCAGCAGACCAGCCACGCTGCCTTGCCATTCTCGATCGTGCTGCTGCCGGAGCCGCCGTCCTCCGGCACGTCTGCCGCCCGACACTGACGCCGCGCATCGCGGATGACGCGCGCAGGTCGGCGTGGCGAAGCGACGCTTCCCCTACGCATCGTTTGGCGGTGCGCCATGCCGCGCGTGGTGACTTTCGCGCGCAGCAGCGGAATTTTTGTGCCTTCATCGAATGAGGAGAAAACCATGTTGAGACGGGTGAGGCGAATGACCGCCATTTTCGTGCTGCTGTGTTTTTCCGGTGCCGGCACGGCACTGGCGGCGACACCGACGGTGGCGCTGCCGGACTTCACCAGCATCGTGCAGAAATACGGACCTGCGGTGGTGAACGTGGTTGCGCATTACGATCACGCCAGCGAGATGGGCAGCGATGAGCCTGGTGAGCAGCAAACACAGGAACCGCAGATCCCGGAAATCTTCCGCCACTTCTTCGGCATGCCGTTCGGGCCTCAGTTCCAGCAGCCCGACCGCGGCGGCGAGTCGCTGGGCTCCGGCTTCATCATTTCCGCCGACGGTTACATCCTCACCAATCGGCACGTGGTCGCCAATGCGGACTCCGTGAAGGTGCACCTGCCCGATCATCGTACTTTCACCGCCAAGGTCGTGGGCGAAGACAAGATTTACGACATCGCGTTGCTGAAGATCAATGCGACCCGTCTGCCTACCGTGCAAGTTGGCAATTCGAATGACCTGCAACCGGGCCAATGGGTGGTCGCGATCGGCTCACCGTTCGGGCTTGACCATTCGGTCAGTGCCGGCATCGTGAGTTACGTCGGCCGCACCCTGGGTAGTCAGGACCAGCCCGCGGTGCCGTTCATCCAGACCGACGTGCCGATCAACCGCGGCAACTCGGGCGGGCCGCTGTTCGATCTTGCCGGAAAAGTGGTGGGCATCAACTCGCAGATCTTCTCGACCAGCGGAGGCGCGATGGGGCTGTCGTTTTCGATTCCGATCAACCTTGCGATGGATGCCGTGCACCAGCTCAAGACCAAGGGCTATGTGAGCAGGGGGATGATCGGCGTCAGCGTCCAGAACGTCAGCGAAGGTATCGCCAAGTCCAAGGGCATGTCCGATGCGCAAGGCGCGCTGATCGCGCAGATGCAGCCGGACGGTCCGGCGGCGAAAGCGGGCCTGAAGGTCGGTGACGTGATTACCTCGTTCGACGGCAAAAAGATCTACGAGTCGGCGCAACTGCCTCCGGTGGTCGCGATGACCGCGCCGGGCACCGAGGCCAATGTCGGTGTCGTGCGCGACGGCAAACCCATGACCATCAGGGTCAAGATCGCCGAAATGCCGCGCAACGGCCTGTCCCAGGAATTCATCGCCAACGCGCCGGCGGCCAGCAGCGGCAGCAGTTTGCTCGGATTGACCGTGCAGGACATCACGGCCGGCATGCGCCAGCAACTGGGCTACAGCGGCCAGGGTGGCGTGGTGGTCACCGACGTCGAGGGCGCCGCCGCGCGCGCCGGCCTGTCGCCCGGCGATGTGATCCTGCGCGTGGGCAACAAGCCCGTGAACAGCGTTTCCGAGTTCCGCCGCGAAACCGCGAACGTGAAGGCGGGCAGCACGGTGCTCCTGCTGGTATCGCGTCAGGGACAAAACCAATTCGTCGCTATCAGCGTGCCGGAGAAATAACGCTGGCGCACACGCGTTGTTTGGTTTGCCGAAGGCCCGCCGAAATGGCGGGCCTTTTTGTACACGACGTACATGTTCTGGTTCCGCGCCGTCCGCCGGCGCGGGTCCCTTTTTGGCATTGCCCAGAAGGGGTGGATGTCGCGCCGGGTATCATGCCCACATGCAGCCAGCAAGACAGGGCAGCACGCAATGAAACTGTATTCGATCGAGGGCAATACCCAGAAGCTCGACGGCGGCGCGATGTTCGGGAATGCGCCGAAGGCGATGTGGTCGCAATGGATCGAGGCCGACGATCAGAACCGCATCCCGTTGGCGTGCCGCTGCCTGCTTGCCATCGATCTGGACGATCGCAACGTGTTGTTCGAAACCGGCATCGGCGCATTCTTCCAACCGAAGTTGCGCGAACGCTACGGTGTCGTCGAGGATCGCCACGTGCTGCTCGACTCGCTGAGGGCGGTCGGGCTCACCCATGAGGACATCGACGTGGTGGTGTTGTCGCACCTGCATTTCGATCACGTGGGCGGTTTGCTGGCGGCATGGGAAGCGGATGCACCACTGCGACTGTTGTTTCCGAATGCGACGTATGTGGTGGGAGCGGAGCATTGGGCGCGTGCGACGCACCCCCATCCGCGCGACCGCGCGTCGTTCATCCCGGGTGTCGCGGAGCTACTGGAACAAAGCGGCCGCGTGGAGAAGGTCGGAGGTGAACATTCGCACGCGCTCGGCAAGGCAGTGCGTTTCCACTATTCGCAGGGCCACACGCCGGGATTGATGCTGTCCGAAATCGCGGGACTGCACGGCAAAGGGGGCGTGGTGTACTGCGCGGACCTGATTCCCGGCACTCCGTGGGTACACCTGCCCGTGACGATGGGCTACGACCGCGCGCCGGAAACGCTGATCGACGAAAAGCGTGCGTTCCTGGACGACAAGCTCGCGCGTGGCGTCCGATTGTTTTTCACGCACGATCATGCGACCGCGATGGCGATGCCCGTGCGCGACGAACGTGGCCGCTATGGCGTCAGCGACAGTCAGGCCCACTTTTCGGGCCTGGCACTGTAAGCTCGCGGCGTGAGCCGTTTTCCCACACTCGCCGGCCATCCTTCGCGCAATACCGCGCTGCTGGGCGCGGCGTTGCTGTTGCTGGGTTTGCTGCTGCTCGGGTTCACCGAACATGCCGATCGGCTTCGTGCGATGGGCGAGGATGCGTTGGGCGGCTTCGTGCTGACCGGCGCCGACGCGGTACCGGGCCCTCCCGCGAACGGCAAATTGGTGCTGGCCGTCGGCGCGCCCGAAGTGAAAGTGCCCGCGCAGGATGCGCAGTTCGGCGTCGCCCTCGCTGCACCTGCGCTGGTGCGCAAGGTCGAAATGTTCCAGTGGAACGAAACCCGCTATGGCGGCCGGCGCAATTACGAGATGGACTGGTTCGACCGCCCGATCGATTCCTCCGCGTTCGGCAATCCGAACGGGCACGCGAATCCCGGCGCGTTTCCGATCAATGCCGCGCGTTTCGATTCGCCCGATGTGACGGTTGCCGGCTTCAAACTCGCGCCGGCGCTTGTGCACATGATCGAGGGCGTCGAGCCATTCTCCCCCGATCTCTCGCATCTGCCGCCCAACATGGCCGCGACGTTCCAGGCTCGCGATGGCATGCTGAGCACCAGTGCGAATCCCGATCGTCCGCAGGTCGGTGACTTGCGTATCAGCTGGATGCGCATCGCGCCTTCGCACCTGACGGTGTTCGCCCGAGACGACGATGGCACGCTGGTACCGGCCAGCAATCCCGCAGGCGATGCGATCGCGCAGGTGTTGCTTGGCCGCCATTCGCTCACCGACGTGCTGACCGATGCACCGCAACCACCGCGCTTCAAGTGGGCCCGGCGTATTCTGGCGCTGCTGCTGGCGTGGGCGGGCGTCGCGCTGCTGCTGCCGCGCGCACGCCGGCATGACCGCGTGCTGGCGTTGGCGATTGCGGTGGTGCCACTGGCGGTGCTGGCGGCGATCTTCTGGTTCGACGTGCGCACCCTGTCGGCAGCGATCCTGATATTGATCGCGGTGGCAGCCATTTTGGTTGCAACGTGGCGCTGGCGTTTGTCGGGCGTCCGCCCCTGACGGCTGCATCACTGGCGCACCCGGTTCGCCAGCTACGTCGGATCGGTGAAGACCAGAACGGCATCCTTGGCCTGACTTTTCACGCCAGCCGCTTCGGTGGAGTCGCCCGATCATGCGAAGGCGGATTCAAATGCGGGTGTGGTCGAGGAACCATAATCCCGCGAACAATTTGGGATCGATCGAGTAACCCTTCCCCGTCATCGCACGCAACCACGTGCCGGCTTCACTGCGCGGCACTTCGTGCACCAGGATCTCCTCGGTGTCATCGCCGCCGCCTTCGCCCACCTTGCGCAAATCCAGCGCGTGCACGAAGTGCATCATTTCCGTGCTCATGCCCGCCGACGATGGTCCGGAATGCAGGAGCTCGACGCGGCCGCATGTCCAGCCGGTTTCCTCTTCCAGCTCGCGGCGCGCGGTGTCGGCCGCGTCGTTGTCGCCGTCGTGGCCCGCATCGCCGATCAGGCCGGCGGGCATTTCGATCGTGAACTGGCGGATCGGCACGCGGAATTGTTCGACGAACAGCACGCGATCTTCCGGCGTCACCGCGACGATGATCACGGCGCCCTTGGGATTGTTGCGTTCGACGAATTCCCAGTGCCCGCGCTGCTTCAACGTCAACCAATGACCGGTGTAGAGCACCTCGGCGGGAGCATTTGCGACAGCGGGCGTGCGGAGGTTCTGTTTCACGCCACAGGTTCCGGTTGCAGCAATTTGCGCGCACGCTCACGGGTGAGCGGGCCGATCCGCAACCGTTCGCATAGCGCGTCCAGAACTGCGAGATCCGCCGCACGCCGCAGCAAACCATCGGGATGACCGGGCACCGGTGCATCCAGTGCGATGCATGCGAGCCTTTGCGACAGGCGTGCCTGTTCGGCGTGTATGCGCAACTTCGCGGCCAGCGACGCGGCGCCGCGAAGGTGCAGGAACGGCACTTCGTCGATGCGTGCAAGCAACGCCTCGAGCGAACCGAAGTGCGCGAGCAATGCCGCCGCGCTCTTGGGGCCGATGCCCGGCACGCCCGGAATGTTGTCGATGGCATCGCCGGTCAGTGCGAGGAAATCGACCACCTGGTGCGCTTCGACGCCCAGTCGCGCCGATACGCCCGCCGCACCCCAGCGGTGGCCGCGCGCGTAGTCCCATTGCTCGACATCGTGGTCCAGCAATTGTCCGAAGTCCTTGTCGGCGGACACGATGATGGAATGCAAACCGTGCACGCGCATCGCGGCCAGCACGCTGCCGATCAGATCGTCGGCTTCGTAAGCGGCGTCGGCCAGCACGACCAATCCGAACGCGGCGGCCAGTTCGCGGCAGTATTCGAACTGACGCTTCAGTTCCGGCGGCGCCGGATCGCGATTGGCCTTGTAGGCAGGGTAGATTGCGTTGCGGAAGGAACTGGTGAGCGCGATGTCGAACGCGGCCACCGCGTGGCGGGCGCGCGTGCGTTCCACGAAATCCAGCAGGAATCGTGCGAAGCCATGCACCGCGTTGACCGGCGCGCCATCGCTATCGAAGAACACATTTGGCATCGAGTGCCAGGCGCGGAACACATACATGCTGGCGTCGATCAGGTACAGCGTTTCGACCGAAGTCGAAACCGGCGCGGCAGCCTGCGCAGGCACGACGGCACTCATCCGCGCCACGCGCTCAAAACCTGATGGACATCCGGGCGATTCCGCTCGGGCGGCTCGGCGCCGCGACTGCCGATGTGGATGTAGGCAATCGCGCGCTCGTCGTCGGCGAGCCCGAGCAGTTTCGCAGCTTCGCGGTCATAGCACGACCAGCCGGTGAGCCATTGCGCGCCGAAGCCCGCCGCCTGCGCGGACAACAGCAGGTTGAACGCGAGGCATCCCGCCGACAGCAATTGTTCCTGCGTGGGAATTTTCGGGTGCTGCGCGTCGATGCGTGCAATCACCGCCAGCACCACCGGCGAGTGCGCGAAGCGATCGCGATCCTTTGCGAGCTTCTTCTCGGGAACGCCCGGATCGACTTGTGCGTGCAGCGTCGCCAGTGCTTCCCCATAGCGCGCCCCGGCGTCGCCGGTGAACGCGACCAGCCGCCATGGCGTCAGCTTGCCGTGATCGGGCACGCGGATCGCGGTCGAGACGATTTCGCGCAGTTCATCGGGGGTGGGGCCGGGCGGTTGCAGTTGCGCGGCCGGCACCGAGCGGCGGTTGCGCAGGAAGTCGAGACTGTCATTGGACATCCGCAGAGTTTACCGTAGGGCGGCTCTTGGCCCGCGGCAAGCGTGAGTCCGCCGCGTCCGGCGGGTTGAAACCCGCCCTACGGCGCGTCTATGCGCTACGATGCAATGATCGCAACGGGAGACCAGCATGCCGATCACGATTGCCGCCTTGCGCGAAACCGCCGACGGTGAACGCCGCGTCGCGATGACGCCGGAAACGGTGAAGAAGTACGCGTCGCGCGGGATGCGGGTGATGCTGGAGCATGGCGCGGGCGAAGCAGCGGGATTTCCCGATGCGGCTTATACGGACGTCGAGTTCGGCGATCCGTCGACGGTGGCCGGACAGGCGGACGTGCTGCTGTGCGTGCAGCCGTTGTCGAGCGATCGCGTTGCAGCGATGAAGGAAGGCTCGGCCTTGATCGGGCAACTGCGTCCCCACAACGCAGCCGAGCGTCTTGCGGCATATGCGCAGCGCAAGCTCAGTGCGTTCTCGCTGGAGCTGCTTCCGCGCAGCACCCGCGCGCAGGCGATGGATGTGCTGTCCTCGCAGGCTGCGGTGGCAGGCTATCGCGCGATGTTGATCGCGGCTGAAGCCGCGCCGAAATTCTTTCCAATGCTGACCACCGCGGCCGGCACGTTGCGGCCGTCGAAAGTGCTGGTGATCGGCGCGGGCGTCGCCGGGCTGCAGGCGATCGCGACGGCGCGCCGGCTGGGCGCGATGGTCGAAGGTTTCGACGTGCGTCCGGAAACACGCGAGCAGATCGAATCACTGGGTGCGAAATTTCTCGACCTCGGCGTCAACGCCGCGGGGCAGGGTGGCTACGCGCGCGAGCTGACCGCGGAAGAACGCGCGGCGCAGCAGGCGAAGCTCGCTGAACACGTCAAGACCCTGGACGTGATCGTGACTACCGCGGCGGTGCCGGGGCGGCCATCGCCGAAAATCATTCCAGCTTCAATGGTGGATGGGATGAAAGCCAGTGCGGTGATCGTCGATCTGGCGGCCGAGGGTGGTGGCAACTGCGAAGCCACCCAGCCGGGCGAGCGCGTGCAACGCAACGGCGTCACCATCATCGGGCCGTTGAACCTGCCATCCGGCGCCCCGCTGCACGCCTCGGAAATGTATGCGCGCAACCTCGCGCACTTCAGTGAACTCGTGATCCTCGACGGCGCGTGGAAGCCTGATTTGGAAGACGAATTGGTTGCCAAGACCTGTGTCGCGCGCGACGGCGAGGTGGTTTTCGGCAAGGCGTAGCGTTCCCCGGAGTTCTTCCCACGAATGTGAGGCCAGCCCACAAAACAAAATTGTCCCGGTTGGCGCGCTTCAACAGGCGCGTGCGGAGCAGTCTTGTTGTTGCGGGGGCGTTGTTCATGGCGCCGTCCGTCTTCGCTGTCCCGGTCGTGCATGCGGATGTCGAAGCTCATCCACGTCGCGTCGCACTGACGCACGACGGCACGGCACGGAATCTCACGCCGCGCGCGCAACTGCGGCGTGACTTCATGGAAGCACGCGCCGCAAAAGCCCGCTACGACCTACCGAAGGTTCTTTCGTTGGCGACGGACTGCCGTGATCTGGCCTTCAAACTGCACAAGTTGAAGCCCGCAAGGGTTTGCGACGAAGCCATGTTCGGGGTCGCACGACGCCTGGGTGACGCACGAACGATGGTGGGGGCCGATTACTGGTGGCAGCAACATGGCTTTGCTGCAGCCGACAAAACCTCGAAGGTGTATTCGGCATTCCAGAAGGCAAACCTAGCCCGGCTGGTCAACACGGTGCCGGCGTTCTCGGCCGCGGTTGCCGGCAGCCCGTCGGTGCTGAAGTACCCGCACCGGATCGAATTTTCCGGCCGTCTTGCGGCAGAGCCCCTCACGTCGCGCCGGCCGACCGTGATGGCCACCATCGATGGCAAACCGGTGGCGGTCATGGTGGACACGGGCACTGTGCTGCCGCTCATGATGGATCAGGCGCATGCGACAGCCTTGGGTGCCACGCCGCTCCTCGGTGAATTGGTCGCACCGGGCATGGAAAAACATCCACTGCCGGGAGCCAAGGGTTTCAGCACCGACCTGATAGCGAACTTCAAGTTCGGCGACTTGGTGATGCACAACGTGGCAACAGCGGTCGTTCCCGACGGGAGGTTTCACGTTGGGGTGCTGGTCGGGTTGCCCGTCCTCGCCCGTTTCGGACGTGTGGATTTGGACGATGCGCGGATCGCGACGGGTATGGCGGTACCGCATTGCACGAGCAGTATGCCGTTGCGATTCGTTGGGGTAGGCCAGTTGGGCTTTTCAACCACTGCCAACGGCCGGCCGGCGATCGCGATGGTCGATACCGGCAGCATGTATGCACTGTTCGCCAAGCCGGAGGCTCGCCCGAACTCTTCCGCCGTGAGCAAGACCAGCCTGTGGGAATGGCCCGAAGCTCCGTCGGCGCATCACCGCCAGGTTGGGGTCCAGATAGGGGAATGGTCGATGACGGGCATCGACATGCCGGACGCAAAGCTCACCCTGCCGCCCAATGTAGACGTCTCTATCGGAGCGCCACTGCTGACTTTCGCAGATGTCCGGATCGATTTTGCGAAGCCGTCTCTATGCGTAAGCCCCAAGCCTCCGGTGAAAGACGGGGCGGTGTTCGTGCATCGAGATCGACGGGAAGAGTCGTTCGCGAAAAGTCCCATTGGTATCTTGCTTGGCGTTCTGGAGCACGCCGTTGAGACCCTCTCTTCGCGCACCAGCATCCACGACAATCACGCCGCGTCGCACGCTCAGTGACTTTGATGCGCGGGCGGACCCGTCGGAACCGGCTTGTCTGCATGGCCCGTGGCCCAGCGGCGGCGTTGTTCGGGCGTCATCGTGCGCCAGCGCTCGCGCAAGGCGCGGCGTTGTTCCGGCGGCAGCGACTGGAATTTGCGGAAGGCTTCGCTGACTTTCGCGCGTTGCTCGGGGGTGAGGTTATGGAAGGCGCGCGCGTTCTCGCGCACCTGGCGGCGCTGCTCCGGAGTCATTTTCGACCAGCGCGTCAAACGTTCCTGGATTTGCTGCTGGCGCTCCGGTGGCAGGGTCGTCCAGTGCAGGGCGTGTTCGGCCAGGCGATGTTGCCGCTCGGGCTGCATCTGGTTCCAGTCGCCTTGCAGCGGCGCGAGCATGCGTTGCTGGCCGTCGGAAAGACGGGACCACGCAAGGGGTTGCTTTTCCGCACCAGCATTCGCCGACGGCGTCGGCCGCTGCATCGGCACGGCTGAAGTCGTCTGTGCCAGGACCGCGCCCGACGCGCCGAGCAGACATGCGACAGCCAGCAACATGGGTAGCGTGGGAACGCGCATGCTCAACGGCGACCTCCGTGATTCGCCGACGCAACGGTCGGTTGCGATGCCAGCCAGCGGTAGAAATCCAGATCCTGCGCGATTTCCATCTGGTTGCTGCCGATTTCGGGCGTCGTTTCTTCCGGATTATCGAGCTGGCCGATTGCGAGCGGCGCCGACGATACGACCGTTTCCGCGGGGCCGTCCTGCCGAACGGGTTGCGTCCATATCACGCCGACCGCCAACGCGCAGCACGCGGCGGCGCCCGTCAGCGGCGCCCATACCCGCAATGCGGAATGGCTGGTGCGCGCATTCGCCGCCTTGCGGCGAGCCAGCCCCAAGCGCAATGCATGGTACGAGTCGACGTTCTCGCAGGCGGTGCGGAAGATGGCGCGAGCGCGTGATTCGACCTCATCATTGCCCGGCGCGCCGGTGAGTGTGTTTTCGTGCATTTTGCTCATTGCCAATCCTCGAGTTGCGTTCGCAGCGCATCCATCGCGCGCGACAAATGGGTCTTGACGCTGCCGGCGCTGCAGCCCATTGCCTTCGCCGTGTCCGCCACATCCAAACCTTCCAGCACGCGCAACAGGAAGGCTTGCTGTTGTCGGCGCGGGAGTGTGCGGATGGCCTTGGACATCGCTGCGTGCGCCTGACGCGACGCCAGCGCGCGCGCCGGGTCAGGCCCCGGGTCCGGCGCTTCCCACGCCGGCAATTCCTCATCGTCATCATTCGTTGCGCGCCCGGTCCAGACCAGGATCCGGTTGCGCACGGTGCGCCGACGTTGCAGGTCCGTGATGCGGCGGCGCAGGATGCCCCAGAACAGCGGCGGCCATTCCCCGGCTGGTTTGCTCGAGTAATGCCTGACCAGTCGCAGCATTGCGTCCTGCACGGCGTCCAGGGCCTCGTCCGGGTCATGCAGCGCGATTTCGGCGACGCGCCATGCACGCCTTTCGACCGTGGCGAGGAATGCTTCGACGGTCGGCGCGACCGGTCGCACGGCGTCCATGGCCGGCATCACGGCGACGGGTTCCAGGGCCGCGACGGCATTCATGGCAACCCCGCTGGCGGGGATCGGTTCGGCATCCGTGGTCTCGCGCATCCTGTCTTGTCCTCGATAACGCACCAACGGTCATCGGGTTGACCGCAGCACCACGGCCACGCATGCCGTTATGATGACGCAAGCCTGCAGGAGGGAAACATGATCACCGGTTTTCTCGCACTGTACATCTTCATGTTGGCAGCCTTCACCGGCTACGAGATCATCAGTCGGGTGCCAGTCATTTTGCACACGCCGCTGATGTCGGGTTCCAACTTCGTGCACGGCATCGTGCTGGTCGGGGCGATGGTGGCGCTGGGGCATGCCGAAACGCCGATCGAAATCGCCATCGGCGTGGCCGCGGTGCTGCTGGCGGCCGGCAACGTGGCGGGCGGTTACGTCGTCACCGAGCGGATGCTGGAAATGTTCAAGTCATCGAGGCCCGCTTCTCCGCAGCCGGCGGAGAAAAAGCAATGACGCTCCCGACCTGGATGCCCACCGTCGTAGAAGCCATCTACTTCATCGCCGCCGTTCTTTTCATCTGGGGATTGAAACGCATGAGTTCGCCGCGCACTGCGCGGCAGGGCATCGTATGGGCAGGCGCCGGCATGGCTGCCGCGATCATCGTGACGTTCTTGCTGCCCGGCATGCACAACCTCGGCTGGATGATCGCGGCGATCGTGGTGGGCGTGGTGATTTCCTGGATCGTCGGCCGGCGCGTGCCGATGACCGCGATGCCGCAGATGGTGGCGCTGTTCAACGGCATGGGCGGCGGCGCCGCGGCGGCGATCGGCGCCGTCGAGTTGATCAAGTTCAACGCCGCACTGAAGCTGGTGCCGGACACCTCGCCCATCCAGCCCGAAGCCTGGGCCGACGTGGCGGGGCATCTGGGTACCACCGAATTGGTGTTGGCCTTCGTCGGCGTGCTGATCGGTGCGGTGTCGTTCACCGGCTCGCTGATCGCGTTCGCGAAGCTGCAGGGCTGGATGGATCGCCGCTTCGTGTTCCCGCTGCAGCGGTGGGTGAATCTTGCGATCTTCGCGGCCGCGGTGGTGTGCGGTGCAATCGCGCTTGCCGCCGGGATCGAAGGCCATGCCTTTGCATGGGGCTGGCTGATCGGATTCATCGTGTTGTCGCTGGTGTTCGGCATCGCGATGACGCTGCCGATCGGCGGCGCCGACATGCCGGTGGTGATCTCGATGTACAACGCCTTCACCGGCCTCGCGGTCGCATTCGAAGGTTTCGTGCTGCAGAACGAGGCGATGATCATCGCGGGCATGGTGGTGGGCGCGGCCGGTACGCTGTTGACGCAGTTGATGGCCAAGGCGATGAACCGTTCGCTGGGCAATGTGCTGTTCGGCAATTTCGGCGGTGGCGGCGGCGCCACGCAGCAGGAAATCGCGGGCGCGCTGAAACCGATCGACGCCAGCGACGCGGCAGTGATGATGGCGTACGCGGAACGCGTCGCGATCGTGCCGGGTTACGGCATGGCGGTTGCGCAGGCGCAGCACAAGATATGGGAATTCGCCAAGCTGCTGATCGAGCGCGGCGTCAAGGTGAAATTCGCGATCCATCCGGTGGCAGGCCGCATGCCCGGTCACATGAACGTGCTGCTGGCCGAAGCCGGCGTACCCTATGACCTGATCGAGGACATGGACGACATCAATCCGGAATTTCCCAATACCGACGTCGCGCTGGTGATCGGCGCCAACGACGTGGTGAATCCGGTCGCGCGCACCGACAAGAATTCCCCGATCTACGGCATGCCGATCCTGGACGTCGCCAAGGCGAAGAACGTCATCGTGATCAAGCGCGGACGTGGCAAGGGTTTCGCCGGCATCGAGAACGCGTTGTTCTACGCCGACAATACGCGCATGTTGTATGGCGACGGGCAGGCGGCGGCGAGCGAACTGGTGGCGGGCTTGAAGACGCTGGACGTGTGATCTGTGATCCGAGCAGTTGTTGCGAGAAGTGAGGGCAGGGGCTGCCGTTCTGGGGCTCGGTGGTGGAAATTGTTATTCTTGAATGGCAGCTTGGCAGTGCAGCGATCACGGACGATCGCGCGAAGGCGCCAGCCAAGCCGCGAGTGCAGCGGCGAGGACCGCCGCGCCCGCGTATACCAGGACGGCGGTCGCGTTCAAACCGAGTTCCGCCACCTGCAGCGTCAGTCCGACGCCGCCGGCGCGAAATGCCTGCCCGAACGGGAACCCGGTGGCCGCCGCGATGCGCGCGACCGCGACCAGACACGTGGCGTAGAAGCCGGCGAGCAAAACCGCAGCGGCTGCAATCGCCGAGCCCCAGCGTGCAACCATGCAACCGCACAGCTTCAACACCAGCGTCAAAGGCAACGCAAGCACCAGGATCGGCCAGCAGGGACGGATGCCGAACACGATCGCGGCGAATGCAGCGACCGCCCCTGCGGCAAGCGTGCACATCAGCCAGCCGAAGGCTGAGGTGAGGCAACCGAACACGCGCGCCACCGTCGAGTTTGCGACGTGCGCGGACGCCTTGGCTGGCGAAGTGCTTGCGGAATCGTCCAAGCGGATCGGACCGGAAAGTGGAATGTCCGATGATAAAGCAGCGGCATGCGCCGCGTTGGTACCGCGTTCTCACCAGCCCTTGTGCACGCCGACTCTGACCTCCATCAAGAACCACCCGCATGGCACGTTGCTATGCTTCGACATTGTGCGCGACGCTTCGCGCGCACTCAGTCGTGACTTTGGAAAACCATGTCCGGATTCAGCGCCTCCAGCGAACCCTTTACTCTGCAACGCGACTGCCACGCGGTGCACGTACCCTATGGTGACGTGGTGAATCTTCCCGCGGGCCAAACCGGCTACATCACCCAGTCCCTGGGCGGCAGCTTCACGGTGTACGTCGAGGGCAGCCTGTTCCGCGTCGACGGCAAGGATGCGGACGCGCTGGGCAAGCTGCCGCCCGATCCGCTGTCGGTGCCGGAAAATCCCAACGACGAAGACATCGAACTGGTGGTGTGGGAACAGTTGCGCACCGTGTTCGATCCGGAGATCCCGATCAACGTGGTCGATCTGGGGCTGGTGTACGACTTGAGCATGGAACACACCGACGACGGCCAGCGCAAGGTGTACGTCAAGCTGACCCTCACCGCGCCCGGCTGCGGGATGGGCGACATCATGGTAGAAGATGCTCGCACCAAGCTGGAGGTGATCCCGACTGTCGCCGAAACCCAGATCGACCTGGTGTTCGATCCGCCCTGGAATCAGTCCATGATGTCGGACGAGGCCAAGCTTCAGACGGGCATGATGTAGCGTTTTTCACCTGTGCGATCGCACGCCGGGCGATCCCGTTCAAGTTGCTGTCCGCCGCCTGAACGCATTGCTGCGCTGCAGCGTGACCACCAAGTTACATTTGTTTACGTTTGTCGGGTTCGCTGGTTGATGAGGGCGCCAGCGGGACAATCCGCATTCGCGTCGTGTCGACCGGCGCGATATATGTGAGGATCAAAAGGGCTTGGCGGCTTCGCTGCCGGGTGGGGAGTGTGCATGGCGGATTTGCGTCGCACGGTCGTGCGCTCGCAAGGCGCGTCCGTGCTTCTTCCCACCAGCAGGAGCTCAATGATGCCAAGCAATCTCAGATTGAAGGCTTTAGTCGTTGCCGTGGGCCTGGCTGCCGGATCGGCTGCCATTGCTGCGACCCCTTCCGCCGTTGTCGCCAACACTGCCGTCGCCACGCAGGCAACGCAGTTGCGGGCGGGCGATTCGGTCATCGGTCCAATGGCCCTCACCAAACCGATGCGCGTGACGATGTCGTTGCACTGGCGCAACGAAGCGCAACTGAAGGCGTTCATCGCCAACCCGCGTCACAAGAACCTGAGCCACGCCGGGTTCATGGCCGAATACGGGCCGACCGTGGCGCAGGTGAACCAGGTCAAGGCATTCATGCGCCAGCAGGGCTTCACCGGCATCAAGGTGACGCCGGACAACCTGCTGGTCTCCGGTGACGCATCTGTTTCCAGGGTGCAAGCCGCGTTCCACACCAGCATGGTCAACGTGCGCACCAGTAAAGGGCGGCTGGCGTTTGCCAATTCGAAACCGGCGCGTATTCCAACCGCGCTGCAAGGCGTGGTCAACGAAGTGCTGGGTCTGCAGAACGTGCACCAGTTCCACGTGATGCCCCTGAAGCGTATGGCATCAACCCAGGCTCAGGTCGGACACGATCCCTCCGACTTCGCGGCGATCTATGGCGCCGGCGGCACCGCGACCGCTTCGACCATTAGCGTGGGCATCATCACGCAGGGGAGCATGAGTAACGTGCTGAATGACTTCCAGTCGTTCCTGAGCCAGAACGGCTACGGCAACATCCCGATGAACGTGGTGAAGGTGGACGGCGGCGGTTCCGATACCAGCGGCGATGCCGAGTGGGATCTGGACAGTCAGGACATCGTCGGGATCAGTGGTGGCGTGCAGGCGCTGTACCTCTACGACATTCCGCAGCTCACCACCCAGGATCTGGTGGACGGCTTTAGCCAAGCCACCACCAGCGGCCAGGTGCGGGTCGTCAACGTCTCGATCGGCGGTTGCGAAACCGGCACCGAAACGAACGGCGCCGCCACCGGCGACAGCGTGTTCCAGGAAGCCGACGCCGAGGGCATCACATTTTCGATCTCGTCGGGGGACTCCGGCGCAGACGAGTGCGGAGACGGCGGCGTGACGCCGAGCTGGCCCGCCGATTCGCAGTACGTGGTCGCGGTCGGCGGCACTACGCTCAATACCAGCGGCACGAGTTGGACGGGCGAGACCGTCTGGAGTGGCACCGGCGGCAGCCCCAGCACCTTCGAAGCGATGCCGAGCTGGCAGCAGGGTGTAGGCCAGAATGCGGGGCATTCCACGCGTGGCGTGCCGGACGTTGCGTTCGATGCCGATCCCAACACCGGCGCGCTGGTGATCGTGGACGGTTCGAGCGAACAGATCGGCGGTACCAGCCTTGCCTCGCCGCTGTTCGTCGGTGTGTGGGCCCGCACGCTGGCCACCGATTCGAGTCTCGGTTTTGCAGCACCGCTTATTTATCAGGATGCTGCGTCGCATTATTCGACCGACTTCCATGATGTGACCCAAGGCAGCAACGGTGGCGAATCGGCCGCGGTGGGCTGGGACTACACGACCGGCTTCGGTTCGATCAACATCGCGAGCTTCGTGGGCAACGTGGCGGGCAGTGGTGGCGGGGGTACCTCGCCGCCGCCTCCACCGCCACCGCCCCCGCCGCCGCCGGGCGGGACGTTCTCGAACAATAACCACTACGTGATCCCGGACAATGGCACGGCGACCAGCAGGATCTCGGTGACGGGAGAGCCTGGTGCTGCGCCCTCCGATCTTCCGGTGCACGTGAATATCACGCACAACTGGTCGGGTGATCTGGAAATCGTGTTGTATGCGCCGAACGGGGCCTACGCGATCCTGCAATACCCGGATTACAACAACGACGGCAACATCAACAAGACGTACGACATCAACGCCTCGTCGGTATCGAGCAACGGCACCTGGAAGCTCAAGGTGATCGACGACGACGTCTGGGGCGATGGTGGCGACTACGGGACCTTGAACGGCTGGAGCATGACGTTCTGAGGAACCCGTCGTCACACAGTGCTGCGTTGCAACCTTGGGGTCCGGCCGGGGGCCGGACCCTTTTTCTTGCGACCATGGCTGGCTGCACATTGACGGTCCTCGGGCCGCTTGCGATGCTTGACAGTGCAGGAGGGCGGCCCATGCGCTGGCGCAAATACGCGGTGTTGTCCACGCTGTTCGTGCTGTGCCTGGCGTTCAATGCGTGGCTGTATGGATCGCTCGCCCGCGAGCCGGGCGTTGGCCCCGCGCTGGCAGCTTCGGCGCGCGCCAACGCCCCGTTGCTGCATACCTACATCGTGTTGGGCGACCCGCTGGCCGCCTACACCGGCGCGTCCGGACAAGACGTGGCGAATGCGGCGTTCGCCGATGCCTATCCTTCGATCGTGGCATCGCCGGCCACGGCGACGAGCCAGTTGTTCACCCAGTCGCGTGGGCCATGGCGCGGCTTGCTGGTGGTGTTGTACTGGGCCACGCCGGCATTGCTGGTGCTGGCGCTTGCGGCATGGGTGCTGCGCAGCCGGCGGACTCACTTGATGAGGGGCATCCGGCGCTGAGGCTCGCGGCGCCTGCCGCCTACCCGCATTGCTTCCGGGGGCGGTGGTGCATTGCAGCGTGACTCGGCATCTCAAACGAGACTAATGTTTCTTGGCTTGTGCGCGTGAGGGCGCGTCCAGCTGGTCTGCAAACGTCGATCTCGGCGTTCCGCGCATGCCTGTTCGGCTAGAGCGGGCAAAAGCGCCAGGGGAGGTGGTGTCCGGCACGGGGTCTCCGTACCTGAACCGTGCGTGGAAATCGCAAGCTCGATCATCTTCGTGCACTTCCTCAGGAGATCTCGATGTCACACAAGTTGCGTATGAAAAGTCTGGTGGTGGGGCTTGGCCTTGCCGGCGCCTCGCTGGCCTGCGCCGCGGCGCCTGCCGGCACCAAGCTGGTGGCGCATGCCGCTGCGTTGCACACCGGCGACATGGTGACGGGACCGATGTCCCTTGCCCAACCGATGCGCGTATCGGTTTCGCTGCAATTGCGCAACGAGGCGCAACTGCAGGCCTTCATTGCCAATCCCAACCACCCCAACCTGACGCCTGCCCAATTCATCGCGCAGTACGGGCCCCGCGAGGTCGACGCGAATGCCGTCGCGGCATGGCTCATGCAGCACGGCTTCTCCGACGTCAGCATCTCGTCCAACCACCTGTTGGTTTCCGCCACCGCGCCCGCGGCGGCCGTGCAGTCAGCGTTTCATACGAACCTGGTGCGCGTGCATACCCATGACGGCCGCAACGCCTACGCCAATTCCAGCGACGCGGCGGTTCCGGCGTCGCTGCACGGCGTGAGCGGCGTACTGGGGCTGCAGACGGTGCATGTGCCGCATCCCGTCGGACGCGTCATGAAGGGCAAGCCCGGCGGTGGTGGCGGTTCCATCATCGGCCACAACCCGACCCAATTCCCGTCGATCTATGGCGGCACCAGCTTGCCGACCGCGGCCGGCGTGACCGTGGGCATCATTTCGAACGGTGATCTCAGCCAGACGCTTTCCGACCTCAACACCTTCACTTCGCAAAATGGCCTGGCGACGGTGACGACGCAGATTGTCAACACCGGTGGTACCGGTACCGATACCAGCGGCACGGCCGAGTGGGATCTCGACAGCCAGGACATCGTCGGCATGGGCGGTGGCCAGGTCGGCAAGATCGTCTTCTACAACATCCCGACGCTGGCGAATTCAAGCATGGTGGCCGACTTCAATACGGTGGTCACTGCCAATGCCTCCAAGGTCATCAACGTGTCGCTGGGCGAATGCGAAACCTCGGCGAAGGGGGATGGTTCGGCCGCGGCCGCCGATGCGATCTTCCAGCAGGCTGATGCGCAGGGCCAGACGTTCTCGGTGTCCTCGGGCGACGCGGGCTCCAACGAATGCGGCGGCAGTCCGAAAGGCACTACGCCGAGCTGGCCGGCCAGCTCGCCGTACGTGGTGGCCGTGGGCGGTACCACGTTGAATGCCACGACCACCACTTGGCAGGGTGAGACAGTATGGTCTGGTACCGGCGGCAGTCCCAGCACCTTCGAGCCGATCCCGAGTTGGCAGGTCGGGGTGGGTCAGAATGCGGGCCACACGACGCGTGGCGTGCCCGACATCGCCTTCGACGCCGATCCCAACAGCGGTGCCATCATCGTGGTCAACGGCGGCCCGGCGCAGTACGGTGGTACCAGCCTGTCGTCGCCGCTGTTCGTGGGCTTCTGGGCGCGCATGATTGCCGCCAAGGGCACCGGCATCGGTTTCGCCGCGCCGAAGCTCTACCAGTTGCCGGCCTCGGCGTTCCACGACGTGACTTCCGGCAACAACGGTGGCGAGCGCGCCGCGTCGGGCTGGGATTACTGCACTGGCTTTGGCAGCATCATCATGGGCCAGGCGGCTGCGTCGCTCTGACGCCAACTTTCATCGCGGTTTACGAGCCCGGCGCACGCCGGGCTCGTATTCGGATCAGCGCGCCATTTGGCCGCTAGCGGATTTCCTCGAAGCGATTCGCCGCACGGTTCTTGCGCACCTGTGCGGGTTCCCAAATGCGGCCGTTCATCGCGATCCAAACACCATCGCCGAGCGTCTGCACCGCACCCACCGCGCAACCGATGTTGAATACCGCGTCCGAACCCTGGAAGCGCGCGGGGTTCAGCGCGCCGGTCAGCACGATGGTCTTGCCGGAAAGGCCGGCCAGTGCCCGCGCGGTTTCCACCATGGTGTCGGTGCCGTGGGTGATCAGGATGTGCCGGCGCGGCTGCTTCTCGACGACATCGCGGATTGCCGCACGATCCGCCTCGGTCATCTCCAGGCTGTCCTTGCGCAGTATCGGCACCACGTCGAACTCGAACGCGACGCCCAGTTGCGCCAGGATCTCTCCGATCTGCGGCGCGCCAATCTGGTAATCGGACTTCGCGTCGAAGTACACCTTGTCAATGGTGCCGCCCGTGGTGACGACCGTGAGGTGCTGCATCGTGGCGGTTCCTTCGGGGTTTTGCGGAACCTGAAATTATCGCAGCGTGTCCAACCTGCGTCACGGCTCGGCCCATCCATGCCTTGCCGCGCATGCGCGACCCGCCCGGCCGTGGCATAATCCGCTGTCTTTTGGGCAGACCCGCCGCTGTTGCGGCCGCCCCACAACCGAGAGTCCCACATGTTTTCGACGCTTTTCGCCGCTGCTGCGGCGCCCGCCGCGGCGGGCGAACCGAACCCGATGTACTCATTCGGCTTCCTGATCCTGTTGTTCGTCGTGTTCTATTTCCTGCTGATCCGTCCGCAGCAGAAGCGCGCCAAGGAACAGCGCAAGATGATTTCGGAGATCGCCAAGGGCGACGAAGTGATCGCGGCCGGCATCCTCGGCCGGGTCGAAAACGTGGGCGAGCATTTCCTCACCGTGGAAGTGGCCGACAACGTGCAGATCCGGGTGCAGAAGGGCGCCGTCTCCAACGTGTTGCCGAAGGGCACGCTGAAATCCTCGTGAGCATGCCTCCAGGCATGCCTTCTTCCGCGCAGACCAGTCTCGAACCATGATCGACTTTCCCCGCTGGAAATACTGGGTGGTAGCCCTCGCAATGGTGCTGGGCTTGCTGTACGCCGCCCCCAACGCGTTCCGGCCGCAGCCCGCCGTGCAGATCGTGGCCAATCGCGAAGCCAAGGTGGATGCGAGCCTACAGAAAAAGGTCGCCGCCGATCTCGACAGGCAGAACGTGTCCTATCAGGACATCTCGATCGAAAAGGACCGCATGCTGGTGCGCTTCGCCAACACCGACGTGCAATTGCGCGGTTCCGACGTATTGCGCGTGGCGCTGGGCGATGACTACACGGTCGCGCTGAACCTCGCGACCACGGTGCCGCCGTGGCTGCAGAAGATCGGCGCGCGCGCCATGCCGCTGGGCCTGGACCTGCAAGGTGGCGTGCACTTTCTGATGGCGGTGGACCAGAACGCCGTGCTGCAGAAGCAGCAGCAGCGTTACCTTGATGACATCCGGTCCACCCTGCGCCAGAAACAAATCCCGGTTGATTCGGTGTCACTGAGCGGCGACGGCGTGCAGGCGGTGTTCAAGTCCTCGGACGATCGCGACCGGGCCGCCGGTGCCATAGGCACCGATGCGACCGACCTCAACCTCAGCGACGGCCGCACCCCGGGCGGCGCCTACACACTGCATGCCTCCATCAAGCCGGACGTGCTGCAGAAGCTGGCGCAGACCACCATTACCCAGAACGTCACCACGCTGCGCAACCGGGTGAATGCGCTGGGCGTGTCGGAGCCGTTGATCCAGCAACAGGGCCAGACCCGCATCGTGGTGGAACTGCCGGGCGTGCAAGACACCGCCGAGGCCAAGCGCGTGCTGGGCGCGACCGCGACGCTCGAATACCACGCCGACGATCCGAACGTGAATCCACAGGAGGCCGCCCGCACCGGCAGCGTGCCGCCCGATGACCGCCTGTATTACATGAAGGACGGCCAGCCGGTGGTGCTGAAAAAGCGCGTGATCGTGAGTGGTGATGAGCTGGTGGATGCTTCGTCGGGTTACGACCAGCAGTCCGGCATGCCGGACGTCAATGTGACGCTGAATTCCAGCGGCGCGCGCAAGATGCTGGACTTCACCACCGAAAGCGTCGGCAAGCGGATGGGCGTCGTCTATATCGAGACCACGCCGGTGGTGAAGATCGTGGATGGCAAGGAAGTGCATTCTTCCAAGACCACCGAAACGGTATTGAACAATGCCGTGATCCAGGGCGTATTCGGCAAGAAATTCCAGACCACCGGCCTCACCCAGCAGGAAGCGCAGACCCTCTCGCTGATGCTGCGTTCGGGTTCGCTGGCGGCGCCGATGGACATCGTCGAGCAAAGCGTGATCGGCCCCAGCCTTGGTCAGGACAACATCAGGAAGGGCGAACGCGCGGTGATCCTGGGTTTGGTGCTGGTGCTGATCGCGGCAGCGATTTACTACCGGCTGTTCGGTCTCGTTGCGGACATTGCGCTGGTGTTCAACCTGCTGATCCTGATCGCGGTGATGTCCGCGATCGGAGTGACGCTGACCATGCCGGGCATCGCCGGCATCGTGCTGACGCTCGGCATGGCGATCGATGCGAACGTGCTGATCTGCGAGCGCATCCGCGAAGAACTGCGCAATGGTTCGACGCCGCTGGCCTCGATCCGCGCGGGTTACGAAAAAGCGTGGTCGGTGATCCTTGACGCCAACGTCACCCACTTGCTGGCAGCGCTGGGCCTGATCACGGTCGGTTCCGGCGCGATCAAGGGCTTCGGCATCACGCTGTTCATTGGTATTTCCACCTCGCTGTTCACCTCGGTGACCATGACCCATGCGATCACCGCGCTGATCCACGGCGGCCGCAAACGCAAGCTCAAGACGCTCTGGGTCTGAGTCCGAATCACACGGCGTTTCGCCATCGAGACACGACGAACATCCATGGAAATCTTCCACCACGACCTCAACATCAACTTCCTTGGCATGCGCAAGGTCAGCATCGTCATTTCGGCGATCCTGCTGATCGTGTCGGTGTGGGCCATCACCGTGAAGGGCTTGAACTACGGCCTCGACTTCACCGGCGGCATCCTGCTCAACGTGAGCTACGAAAAACCCGTCGATGTCGGCGATGTCCGCGGTGCGTTGACCAAGGCCGGGTTCGATCACGCCGTCGTGCAGAGCATGGGCGGTACGCGCGAAATCTCGATTCGCCTGCAGCCGCCCAAGCAAACCAGCGCGAAGGAAAGTCCCGACCAGATCGCGGGCGAGGTATCCAAGCGCGTGATGGCCGCACTGCAGGCGTCCAACTCGGGGGCGAAGCTGGCGCAGCCGCCGGACTTCGTCGGCCCCGAAGTCGGACAGGAACTGAAGACCAGCGGCATCTATGCGGCGATCGTTGTGATCATCGGCATCATGGTCTACCTGTGGGTGCGGTTCGAAAAGCGGTTCGCGTTCGCCGCGGTGGCCAGCGAAATCCATGACACGGTGATCACGGTCGGCATCATCGCACTGGTCCAGCGCGAGTTCGACATGACCGTGCTGGCGTCGATCCTCGCGGTGATCGGTTATTCGATCAACGACAAGGTGGTCGTGTTCGACCGCGTGCGTGAATTGTTCCGCCTCACGCGCAAGGCCGATACGCCGCAGATCCTCAACCGCGCGATCAACAATACCTTGTCGCGCACCATCATCACGTCGGTGTTCACCGCCATCACCATGGCTTCATTGTGGTTGTTCGGGGGCACTGCCGTGCATGGCTTCGCGATCACCATGCTGATCGGCATTCTGGTCGGCACCTTGTCGTCGATCTTCTTCGCCAGCCCGATGCTGTTGTGGTTGGGCGTTTCGAAGAAGGACCTGATGCCGGTGACCAGGGACAACCCGGAACTTGCGCGCCGACCGTAATTGATGCGATCGATCCATGATCGCTGAACATCCAACAGTACGGCTGGAATGTGGGTTAATCGCACAGCCGGTATCAGAACGGGCTTCCGTGCCCTGACTTTTCACCAACAGCCGCTTCGCCCGCATCCGTCAGGCAGATAGCGCGCAGGTTGGATTATTACCGAAGCGCCAGGAAATCCGCGCTGACCGCCATTCGTACGGCATCCAGCCGCGGGCGGGCGCGGGTCAATGCTGCCAGGGTCTGGTCGCGCGTGGATTCCGTCGTCGCGATTTCGTCCGGTGTCACCGAGGCGTTGATCTTCGCCAATGCCTGCAATCGCTGCAGGCGCGCGTCGAGTGCTGCCCGTGCGTCCGCAATCGCTGCGCCCGTGGCCTCGCGTGCGCGTTCGGTAGCCAACGCTTCGGCGGACTCCAGCATCGGCGGCACCAGTTGCGCGAGGTAGCGGCGATAGCGCGAGACATCGAGCGTGCGCTCACGGGCGCGTGCGAGCGACAGGATGGACGGCGTGTAGTCGCGCGGCGCCAGTCGTGAATCGACGCACACGGTGAGCGGCGTCGGTGGCAGGAAACGTGGCACGTCCAGCCGCAGATCGGCGACGCTCTCCACCACGTACAAGGCTTCCAGCAGCACGCTGCGCGCCGGCAACGCGGGATCGACCAGGAACGACGCATTGCCGAATTCGCCTGCGAGCAGCAAATCGAAGGCCCCGACGATCAAAGGATGATCCATCCGCAGCAGATCCAGTTCCTCGCGTGCCAGCGCCAGGGTGCGGTCGAACGTCGCGCGCCGCGGGCCATCGGCGAAGCCGGACAGGGCATCAGTGGACAGGAATTCCGGGTCCAGCAGGATGCTGCCGTCGCCCAGGTCCTCGACGTGCACGCCGAAGGGTTCGAAGCATTGTTGCATCAGCATGTGCGACGGCTCATCGCCGTCAGCGGCGCGCATTGCGTGCAACAGCGCCTTGCTGCCCGCGTTCCGCGCAGCAAGTTCAAGCAGGCGGTCGCGCCCCGAACGGATGGTTTCGGAAAGCTCGGCGTGCGAGGCTGCCGTCTCGCTTACCAGGTCGTCCAGCTCCGGGTCGTCGGACTCGCCGGCCTCGGCGTGCGCGCGCGCGATGCGGGTGAGTTCGGCGCCAAACCGGCGCAGCAGCTCGCGCCCATCCGCGGGACATTCACGCAGCACGCGCGTGCCCTCGGCGTGCCAGCGAAGAATGGCCTCTTGCGCGGCGCCCCGCAGCGCCGGAACGTGCAACGACACCGGGCGACGCTGGCCAATGCGGTCCAATCGTCCGATGCGTTGTTCGATCAAATCCGGGTCGAGCGGCAGGTCCCAGAGCACGAGCCGGTGCGCGAACTGGAAGTTGCGGCCCTCTGATCCGATCTCCGAACACAGCAGCAGGCGTGCGCCGTCCGGCTGGGCGAACCACGCGGCCGCGCGATCACGCTGCAACAGCGTCATGCCTTCATGGAAGCACGCGACTGCGGCGCCGGTACGCCTGCGCAGCGCCGCATCGATGGCCTCGACCTTGGCGCGGCGGGTCGCGATCAACAGGAACTTGTCGTCGCGATGCAAATCCAGCAACCAAAGCAGCCATTCCAGGCGGGAATCGTTGGCATAATCGAGCGCGCGCAATTCCGCTCCGACCCCTCGAACGTCGTCTTCGAATTCCGCAAGCAGATCCGGTTGCACCGATGCATCGCCGTCCCCGGCGGCGCCTTCCGGGTCGAGTTGACGTCCGGCAAATCCGCCGACGCTGTCGCGACGGTTCCGGAACATTGTCCGGCCGGTGCCGTGGCGATCGATCAACGCAGTCAGCAATGCGTCCGCGCTTTTCGGATATGCGCTCACCAGCATTTGCAATGCCGGGTCATGGGGAAAGCGTTCGCGCAGTGACGCGCGATCGTTTTCACCCAAAGGCTCGCCGGACCTGATGCGTTCGGCAATCGGCGACAACGCCGCATAGCTTTCGGCCTCTGCGAGATAACGTTCGAGATCATCGAAGCGCGCGGGGTCCAGCAAGCGCAAGCGTGCGAAGTGCGCACGACGGCCGAGCTGCTCCGGCGTTGCCGTCAACAGGGCCACACTGGGCGTGGTCGCGGCCAATGCCTCGACGAGCAGGTATTCGGCACTCGCGGCTTCCGGCGTCCACTCGAGGTGGTGCGCCTCGTCCACGATCAGCATGTCCCAGCACGCCCCCAATGCCTGCCCCCGCCGCTGCGGCTCATGCGCCAACCATGCGAGGGGAGCGATCGCGAGTTGTTCGTCCTCGAACGGATTCCGGTCGGAGCCTGCCGCGGCGATCGCCGTGCAGCGCTCCTCGTCGATGATCGCGAAGGCGAGTTGAAAACGCCGACGCATTTCGACGAACCATTGCACGAGCAATGCTTCCGGCAGCAGGATCAGTACGCGCGTGACGCGGCCGGTGGCCAGCATGCGTGCAACCAGCATGCCGGCTTCGATCGTCTTCCCGAGGCCGGCTTCATCGGCGAGCAGGGCGCGCGGGTGTTCGCGTTCCATGCAGGCCGCGACCACGCCGAGCTGGTGGGGCAGCAAGTCGACCCGCGCCGACAAGATGCCCCAGGCATCGGATCGTCGCGCCGCCGCGCGTGCCAGCAAGGCTTGCTTGCGTAATTCGTAGTGATGGGGCTTGTCGATGCGCGCGGAGATCAGGCGCGCGTCGGCTTGTGACAGCGATTGTTCGTCGTCGAGCTGGCCTTCGGCCAGTTCGCGCTTCTCGCCCGAATACACCAGCAAACCGTCGCGGAGGTCGATGCGTTCGACCACGAAGGCGATGCCGCGCCCCGCGATGCGCTGGCCGACGCGGAATGCGGCACGCGCGAGCGGCGCGCCGTGCGATGAATAGTTGCGAACCACGCCGGACTTCGCGAACAGCACTTGCACCGCGCGATCGTCGCAACGCAGCACGGTGCCGAGACCGAGTTCGGGCTCCGCCTCTGACGCCCAGCGTTGGCCAGGAATATAGTCCATCACGAATCCGCTGTCGGAAAGCCGCGTATTATCGCGCGTCGCGTTCCTGTTGCCGAGTGACGGGTGTGTCGTTCGAAGCGGTTGTTGTGGAAAGTCAGGCCGTGGAAGGCCGTTCTGGCCTCCACGGACTGACGAATCTGAACAATCCGAGGAGAGTGGAAATGCGGCGATCAGGGACGATCGCAAAGGCTAAGTCTCCGCCCACTGCCTCAGCAGGTTGTGGTACACGCCGGTGAGCTGCCTGACCGCATTCGCGTCGGCACCGCTCCCGGTAAGTTGCCGAATCGCGGTATCGAGTTGCAACAGCATGCGGCGTTGCGCTTCGTCGCGCACCAGACTCTGGATCCAGAAGAACGCAGCCACGCGCGCGCCGCGTGTCACCGGTTCGACGCGGTGCAGGCTGCTGGCCGGATACACGATGGCATCACCCGCGGCCAGTTTGATTTCGTGCTCGCCGTAAGTGTCTTCGATGATCAATTCGCCGCCGTCGTAGCTTTCCGGATCGACGAGGAACAGCGTGCAGGCGATGTCGCCGCGCAATTGGCTGCCGTCGGCCAGCGCCATCACTGCGCCGTCGATGTGCGGTCCGTAGGCGCCGCCGTTTTCGTAACGGTTAAAGCGCGGCGGCAGGATTTTCATCGGCAGCGTGGCCGCATGGAACTGGGGATGGCGCGCGCACGCGGCCAATACTTCGCGGCCCAGTTCCGCCCGCAGCGGCGAAGCATCCGGCAACTGCTGGTTGCGCTTGACCAATGCACCTTGCGGGCCAACGGTTTCGCGCCCGTCGATCCACTCCGCGCCGTCCAACTTCGCAAGCGTGCGCGCGAGCGACGCGGTATCGAGCAGGTTTTCGATCTGCAGCAGCATGAGATATCGGTCGCTCGTATCGCTCGCGGGGTACTACAAACGCACGCCAAAACGTCCCAGTGTCCAGACCATCGCGAAATAGAGACCCACTGTGATTACGCAGGACACGCCCAGCGCAGACCAGAATGCCATGCCGCTCTTGAGGAGTGTGGGAAAAACGAGGAACAGTGGCAATGCAGCGATTACCAGCCAGAAGATGCCGTGCGAAAGGGCAATCACCGTCTGGGTGTTCCCGGTGCTGCGGTAAATCCAGATGAACGCGAGCAACGACGTGAGTGGCAGTGATGCAAGCGCAGCTCCCCAGAAAGAGTCGCGCCTTCCCAATTCGGAAACGGCTATGACAACGGCAACCGTGACGACCACGTTGATGGCATATTGCAGCATGACGGGTGCCCGGGAATGTCGGGAGTCAGTAGTGGATGTTCAACATCAGCATGGCCGAACGCGGCGCGCCGGGTGTGTAGCGGTAGCCGCTCTTGTTGATCGCGGCCACGTAACGCTTGTCGAACAGATTGTAGACGTTGAGTTGCAGCAACGCGTGCCGATTGATGCCGTAGCTGGCCATGCCGTCGAACACCCAATACGCGTCGGTGAAGGCCGGTGTGCCGATGGCACCGTCGTGGCCGCGTTGCATTTCGCCGGAGTAGCGCGCGCCGGCGCCGACGGTGACGTGCCGCGGCAGACGCCAGGTACTCCAGGCGGTGAAGGAACTCCGGGGCGTGTAGGCCAGCCTGCCGGAACCGTCGGTGGCGGGCGCCGAAGGCGTGGTGGCGTTGCTGACGATGCCGCCATCCGCGCGCGTGTTCATCAAGGTGTAGCCGGCGCTGACCGCCCAGTGCCGGGTGATCTGTCCGACGGCGCCCAGTTCGATACCCTGCACGCGTTCGTGACCAATCTGGTAGTACTGTAGGTCCACGGGATCCTGCGCGACGAGGTTGCTGACGACGGTGCGGAACAGCGCGCCGGTCAGCCGCAACTGGTCGCCGAACACGTTCCACTTGGCGCCGACTTCCACCGTGCGCGCCTTCTGGGGGTCGAAGACCGGATTGTCGGCATTGCTTGCCGACGCATTGAACGCGAGATTGTTGCCGCCGGGTGGTTCGCTGCCGGTCGCGAAGTTGGCGTACACGCTGCCGTTCGCGGCGGGCTTGTAAACCAGGCCCAATTTGTAGCTCGCGAGATTGCCGCGCTTGTTCGCATTCAGACCGGGCACTGGCGCGCCGGTTGGCAAGTCGCCGCAGGCGGGCGTGTTGCGGCCGCCGCACGCGACGACGCTTTCGAATTCGGTGTTGTAGTGATCCAACCGTCCACCCGCGATGAACATCCAGTGTTCGCCAAACTTCATGGTGTCGAAAGCATAAACGCCGGCGGTGTCGGTGCGCGCACGGCTCCACGTGCCGTTGTCGCCGATGACGAGGCCGAGCGCGGTGTCCGGGTCCGGGTCGTACAAACTCGCGGGTGTCCACGTGCTCCCGTCCAGCGCGGCGTAACCGCCGGTGCCGAGTTCCTCGCGCGTCAACTCAACGCCGGTGCTGAGATCGTGCGTGACGCTGCCCGTGTCGAAGTTGACGGTGAAGTTGAACTGGTTGGTGAGGATGCGGTTGGTCTGGTCCTTGAAGGTCGGATTGCTGCGCGCGATCGTCCAGGTTGCCGGGTCGAGCGGATCGGGCATCAGCAGGTTGGCTGCGCTGCCCATGAACGACGTCAGCAGGTAATGCTCTCGCGTGCGGCCCCAGCGCAGGGTGTCGTGCAGCGCTGCGCTGCCGGAAAGTTCGTGGTGCACGATCAGTGTCGCCATGTCGGACTTGACGTCGTCGTGGTCGGCAGCCGTGCCGTAGAAGTTCGATGGATCGACTGCGGCGGCGTCGGAAAGGAACGGGCGCGCGGGATCGGGCGATGAATAGCCCGGCAAACCGATCGTGGGAACGCCGCCGTCGGGGATGTTGTTTTGGGTGATGTGCAGGAAGTCGAGATACACGGTGGTCGGCGTGCCGAGCCCGAACGCGAGCGACGGCGCGATGCCCCAGCGATCGTTCTTCACGGTGTCGCGGCCCGGGACGCCGCTGTCCTGGTCCATCACGTTGAGGCGGAAGGCCGCGTGTTCACCGATCGCCTGGTTCCAGTCGACGGTGCCGCGCTTCCGGCTCCAGCCGCCGTACGCCAGCGTCGCGGCCATGCGGTTGTCCAGCAGCGGCTGTTTGCTGGCCATGTTGATCGCGCCAGTCGGCGTGGTGCGGCCGTACACGGTGCCGTCGGGGCCCTTGATGACTTCGACCTGTTCGGTGTCGAACACGTCGCGCGAGATCGAACCGAGGTCGCGCACGCCGTCGACGAAGATGCTTCCGGCCGCATCGAAGCCGCGCATGTAGACGGCATCGCCCGTCGAGGTGCTGCCGTTCTCACCGACGTAGAAGGTGCCGACGCCGGGACTGTTGCGCAGCGCTTCGGTCAGCGTGGTGGCGCCTTGCTGCTGGATGATTTCCTTGCCGATCACGTTGATGGTCTGCGGGGTGTCCAGCAGCGACTGCGTGAACTTGGGCGATTGCACCGCATCGACCTTGTAGGGGTTGCGCGTGGCCTTGACGTTGACGACGGGCAGTTGCGTCGGGCCCGCTTCCAGCGACGCCGGCGAGCTCGCCGGCGTCGCTGCGAGCGAGGGCAGGCCGAGCGCGATGCCGGTCATCAACGTGGAAAGGGCGAGCGGACGGTGGTGGAAGTGCTTGCGGTGCTTGCGATGCTTGATGCCGGGCATTGAAGGTGCGCCTTGTTCTTGTGCGCCGAATGGCCGCAACCACGCAGGCCCGGCATGGGCGAGGGATCGCGAGTCGCAGCGGCGACTGGAAGAAATTCGCCCGCGGATGGCGGGCGGTGCGCGGCTGATAATAAGGCAAATGCGAACGATTCGCAATACGCATGCGATACGAATCAGGCCACAGTAGGCTGCATGGCCGTTACCGCGAATACAGGCACGCGGGCAAAAAGAACGCCGCACTTGCGTGCGGCGTCCGAAGTTCAAGCCTTGAAGTGATCTGCACTCGTCCCGGGAACCCGAATCCCGGGATCACTACCAGATCTTCACCAGCTTGTCGCCCGTGTGCATCATTTTGTCGCCGGGCTTGCACTGGAAGGCCTGCGCGAACTGCGGCATGTTGGCGGCCGTCGCGAACGCGCGGACCTTGGCGGGTGCGTGCGGATCGACGTTCAACAGCAATTCCGCGGTTTTGTCGCGGGCAGTGCCTTCCCAGACGCGTGCGGAGTTGAGGAAGAACCGCTGATCCTGGGTCATGCCGTCGATCTTCTGGTCGGCTTCCTTGGGGTCGGCCTTGAGCGCGGTCTGCAACGCGGTGTAGGCGATGTTGAGGCCGCCCAGGTCGCCGATGTCCTCGCCCAGCGTCAGCTTGCCGTTGACGCGCAGGTCGGGCTTGCCCGGGATCGGCGCGTAGCTGTCGTACTGCTTCACCAGTGCGGCGGTACGCTCATCGAATTTTTTCTTGTCTTGCGGCGTCCACCAATCGAGCCGGTTGCCATGGCCGTCGAACTGGCTGCCCTGGTCGTCGAAACCGTGGCTCGATTCGTGGCCGATCACGAAACCGATGCCGCCGTAGTTCACCGCGTCGTCGCCCTTGGCATAGAAGAACGGCGGTTGCAGGATCGCGGCCGGGAAGTTGATGGTGTTGGTGGAAGGCGAGTAGTAGGCGTTGATCGTCTGCGGCGTCATGTGCCACTCCTTGCGGTCGGTGGCCTTGCCGATCTTGCCAATGTCGTAGTGGTAGTTGTATTTCGAGGCCGCCTCGAGGCTGGCGTACCACTGGCCCGGTTGGAGGGTGAGGCCCGACCAGTCACGCCACTCGCCCTTGTCGGGGTAACCGATCTTGGGCAGGAACAGTGCCCATTTTTCCAGCGCCTTCTTCTTGGTCGTCTCGCTCATCCAGTCGAGGTTCTCGATGTGTTCCTTGAGGGCCGCGCGGACGTTGGTGACGAGTTGCTCGGCGCGTTGCTTCGCTTCCGGAGGGAAGTACTTGGCGACGTACAGTTCGCCCAGCCCCATGCCCATGGCGTCGTTGACCGCGCCGATCACACGTTTCCAGCGTGTCTTCTGCTCGGGCTGGCCGCTGAGCGTCTTGCCGTAGAAGTCGAAGCGATTGTCTTCGAAGGCCTGGCTCAATGCCGGTGAGGCATTGCTGATGAGGTGGAACTTCAGGTAAGCCTGCCACTGCGAAATCGGCGCATGCGCAAGCAGCTTGTCGAACTCGGCGATGAACTTCGGCTGCGACAGCGAAAAGCCCTTGCCGATGTCGACACCCTGGGCCTTGAAGAACTTGTCCCAACTGAAGTGCGGGCTGATCTTGTCGGCGTCCGCGACCGTGACGAAGTGGTAGCGATTGTCGAGATCGCGCAACTCGGTCGGCGACAGCGAGGCCTTGGCGAGTTCGGTTTCGAACTTCATCACCTGGTCGGCCTGTTTCTTGGCATCGGCTTCCGGCGTGCCGACCAGTTCCAGCGACTTGGCGATGTACTTCACGTAGGCGTCGCGGATGTCCTTGTACTTGGGCGACAGGTAATAGTCGCGGGTCGGCAAGCCCAGACCGTCCTGGAACACGTAGCCGATCTGTTTGGTCGCGTCCTTGAAGTCGGCGCCCGAACCGAAGTCGAAGACGTAGCTGTCGCCATTGTCGTAGCTGGTGTTGATGAAGTCGGCGACGTCGGCCGGCGTCTTCAATGCGTCGATGGCCGCAAGCTGCGGCTTGATCGGGTCGTAGCCCAGCTTGTCGATCGTGGCGGTGTCGAGCCCGGCGGCGTACAGGTTGCCGAGCTTCTGCTCCAGTTCGTTGCCCTTGTGATCCTTGGCACCTTGCGCGGCCGTTTCGAGGATCTGCTTCTGCTGCTGCATGCTGCGTTCGTGCAGGATGCCGAACGCACCCCAGGTCGACTGGTCGGCCGGGATCGGATTGGCCTTGTTCCACTTGGCGTTGACGTACTCGGCGAAGTCGTTGCAGGGGTTGTATTGATCGTCGAGATCGAACGCGATCGGCTGCGCGGGCATGATCGCGACGGTCGAACCCGGCGCCGGGGCGGACGCGGTATGCGCCGGTGCGGGAGCCGAAGCCGACGCGGCGGGCGCCGAGGTGTTCTGGTTCTGATTGTTGCTGCAACCGGAAACTGCCAGCGCCGCGCCGACGGCCAGCGCGATCGGGGTCAACAAATGCTTGTGCATGGATGCGTCCTTTGACGTTGCGAAACGGGCGCGGCGCGCCGCAAGAGCCGTCGATTGTGCCAGCATCCTCGTGTCGTCGCGCGGCACCCTGCCGAAAGTCATGGCGAGCCTGAAGGCTTTGTCCGCAAGCCGCACGCCGGCATACTGCGGCGACTTTGGGCCAAGCGGGGGAATGGTCATGGACATCGTGTTTCACGGCGCGGCGGGCGAGGTGACGGGTTCATGTCACCTGCTCGAAGTCGCTGGCAAACGCGTGCTGCTGGATTGCGGGATGGTGCAGGGTGAGCGCCAAGGACGGCCGGGTCACCCGGAGAGCGACCGCAAGGCCGATGAGCGCAACGCCGCCGCTTTCCCGTTCGACCCGGATTCGATCGACGTGCTGGTGCTCAGCCACGCGCACATCGACCATACCGGGCGGGTGCCGTTGCTGGTAAAGCGCGGATTCGCGGGGCCGATCTTCACGCACCCGGCAACCATCGACCTTGCAGGCATCATGCTGGGCGACTCCGCGAATATCGCCACGATGGACGCCGAGCAGGACAACCGGCATCTGCAGCCGGGTCAGAAACCTTCCGTGCCGCTGTACACACAGGACGATGTCGATGCCGCGACGAAACTTATGCGCGCGGTGGAGTACGGCGCGCCGACGGAGATCCTTCCCGGCGTGCGCCTCACGCTGCGCGATGCCGGGCATATCCTTGGTTCCGCGACCGTGGAAATCGAAGCAATGGAAAATGGAACGTCGCGCAGACTCGTCTTCACCGGCGATCTAGGTCCCGACCACACGCCGATCCTGTGCGATCCCGCGCCCGTTCCTGCGGCAAATCTCGTGGTGATGGAATCGACGTACGGCGATCGACTGCACAAGTCGCGCGAAGACACCGTCGCGGAGCTCGCGTCCATTTTCGCTGCCGCGCACAAGGATGGCGGCAACGTGGTGATCCCCGCGTTCGCGGTCGGGCGCACCCAGGAACTGTTGTACTTCTTCGCCGAACATTTCGAGGCGTGGGGTCTCGCCGCGTTCAAATTGTTCCTGGATAGTCCGATGGCGATCCGCGTCACCGCGGCCTATGACCGTCATGAGGACCTGTTCGATGAAGCGGCCAAGAAGTTGTGGGCGACACGCCCGCATCCGTTGCGCTTGCCGAACCTGACGCTCGCTGAAGACAGCATGGCGTCGCGCGCGATCAACGCCATCCATGACCGCGCGGTGATCATCGCCGGTTCCGGCATGTGCACGGGAGGCCGCATCCGCCACCATCTTCGACACAATCTCGCCAATCCGGCCGCGCACATCGTGTTCGTCGGTTATCAGGCGGTCGGCACGTTGGGGCGAAGCCTCGTTGAAGGTGCGAAACACGTCCGTCTGTTCGGCGACGACATTCCGGTACGCGCGCGCATGCATACCGTGGGCGGCCTGTCCGCGCATGCCGATAAGGATGGTCTGTCGGCGTGGTACGGAAAGATCGCGGGACATCCGCCGGTCTGCCTCGTGCACGGCGAAGATCCCGGTCGATCCAGGCTGGCTGGCGAATTGAAATCGAAGTGGGGCAGCAAGGTGACGCTGCCGATGCCGGGTACGCGTGTCACCGTGTAGTGTGCAGGTTGGGCTGGGCACCGAATTCAGGCGGCAGAAGCCCAACGTTGCAGCTACGCATCGATGTGGGTTTTTCCCGGAGCACGCTCGGGACCACGCCAAGCCTACCGTGCCATGCGGTCCAACTCGACGCGTGCAAGTTCGGTGTAGGTCGCGGCCCGCTGCGCGAGCGTGCTTTGCATCAGCGCGACGGTATCGAAGGCAATCGAAGGCGGCGGATTGGGCAGGATGCCGAACGCGCAGCCGGGGCGCAGCCGAGCCAGCGTGAGGTGTGCCTTGAAGTCGCGCGTTTCCGGTGGAAACCCGGCCTTGCGGGCCTGCGCCTCGCACTTTTCGGCGAGCGCCGACAACGGCGGGTTCGGTTCGAGCTCCAGCACCAGCAATCGGGGCCGCGCGCGATTGGGCCAGATGCCGTATCTGCGCGTGGCGACCATCGGCAGCGATGGCGCCAGCGTCGGCAGCATGTGCTTGAAGTATTCGATTTGCGCGTTGCCGGAGTCGCCGAGAAAACGCAATGTCAGGTGCAGCGATGTGGGTTCGATCCAGCGCGCGCCGCGCGCGGCTCCGATGATGGTGCGTTCCAGTGTCTCGCGGCCGCGCCGCAAGGTGCGCAGGCTGGCCTCGTCGGGCAGCAATGCGAGGAAGCAGCGCAGGGTTGCGGCGAAATCGGGCGTCGCCGCGGGACTCACGACGCAATCCGATCCGCGGATGCCATCGCGCGCGGCGTTGCGCCTTCTACGTCAGGCAATTGTTCGGGGCCGACCGCGCCACCCGAAACGATGAAGGCCATCGCTTGGTCCATGCTCCAGTCGGTCGCGACCAGCCGCTCGGTCGGGACCAGCTCGAGGTAACCGCCGGTGGGATTGGGCGTGGTCGGCACGTATACCGCTGCGATTTCACGACCCGCCGCATCGATGAAAGTGCGGGTGACGAATCCGACCGACTTCAGTTGCGGCGAGGGAAAATCGATCAGCACCACGCGCTGGGTGCCGCCCGGCTTGTTGCGCATCAACGTCATCAGTTTTTTGACGCCGCCGTAGATCGTGTGGACCAGCGGCAGGCGTTCCAGCAGCCGGTCCACCCGTCCAAGGATGCGGCGACCTATCACGCGGGTGGACAGCCAGCCGAGCAGGTACAGCGCGACGAGGGTCAGGATGAAGGCCAGGATCGACACTACCCAGTCGCGGTGCAAGGCCTGCGCGGCGTGCGGCGCGCCGAGCCCGATCAGCCCGATGATGCCCGACACCAGGGGTGCGCCCACGCCAGCCAGCAACGTGAACACGAACTTGAACACCACCCAGGTGATCCACACCGGGATGAAGGCCAGCAGGCCCGTGATCAGGTAGCGCTTGATATGGAGTTCGGGTATGCGCACGACGATGTTCCCCAGGTGCGGGCATTGTAGGCGATAGGGCATGGCGTGTGACTTTTCCCGGCGGCGGGCGAATCATGGGTGAGTGTCCGGGAATCCGGGTGCGCGGCAACCGTGATCAACAATTTTTTGAAGCGGCCGGTCGCAGCATCGTGTGCGCGCACGCCACTCGACGAGATTGCGCGTTTTGAGCGGGGATGAAAAAACCGGCGCGATGCAAATCGCGCCGGTTCGATGATCCGCAATGGTGCAAGACGGATTACTTGCCCCGGTTGTTGCCGTTGTTCTGGTTGTTGGTGGAGTCGATGAATGCCGCGACGTTGTCGTGCAGCTTCTTCAGCGACGGAATGTGCGCGTACACCATGTGGCCGGAAGGATAGAACGCGTAGGTGATGTTCTTGCGCAGGTTCTCCGGAATCGGCAGGTGCTCCAGTTCGTAGATCGCCGCGTAGAAGGGCGTGGCCAGATCGTAGAAGCCGCCGTTCATCATGACTTTGAGGTTCGGGTTGTACTTCATCGCCACCGCAAGGTCGCGCATCACGTTGACGGTCGGCCACGCGAAATGCATCCCGGGCTGCTTGTGCTTGAAATCCCAGTTGAAGTCTTCGGCGCCATAAACCGATGGCCGATACTTCAGGCCATCGCCGAACTTCAGGTCGCTGCGGACATAGTCGTTGAACGCCGACACGTACGCCGAGCTGATCGCTGCGGATTGCGGGTCGTAGTCGGATTCCTTGCCCAGCGGATCCATGCTGGGGCCCGAGAAGCGGGTATCGAGACGGCCGGTGGTGATGTCGGTTCCGTTCTGCAGTTCGTGCTCGAACATGCCGCCGGTGACGCGCAGGTCGGCCTTCAACAGGTACGCGACCGGCAGGCCGGTGAAGTCGTGCAGCTTCCCGGCGATTTCGCGTTGTTTGGCCTGGCTGAGCGTGGAACCCGCGAACAGCGCCTGCCGGTAATCGCCCTTGGCGAAGTCGATGGTGTCCTTCAGCAATTGCCCCAGCTTGTCGCCGTCGTACTTCGGCAGCTTGTGGTGGTACCACGCCGTCGCGGCGTACGTCGGCAGCGCCAGTGCGTAAGGCAGGTCGTTGCCCGGATCCATGTCGGCGCCATCGACGCTGGTGCTGAAGTTGAGGATCTGCGACAGCAGGATCACGCCATTCAGATCGACGTTGTCCTCGGTTTCCAGGATGTTCGCGAGCACCGCCGAACGGGTGGTGCCATAGCTTTCGCCGAACAGGTACTTGGGCGAGTTCCAGCGGTTGTACGAGGACAGGAACTGGGTGATGAAGCGCGAGAACGCATGCGCGTCGCCGTCGATGCCCCAGATCTGCTTGGCCAGTTGCTTGCGGTCCTGCGCGCGCGCAGCATCATCCTTGCCCTGAGGCAGCAGGCGACCGAAGCCGGTGCCTGGCATGTCAATGAAAACCAGGTCGCTGGCGTCCAGCAGGCTGTAATCGTTGTTGACCAGTTGGTACGGCGCGGCCGGCGTGTGCGTGTCGTCATTGGTCATGACGCGCTTCGGACCCCACGCGCCCATGTGCAGCCACACGGTCGAGGAACCCGGGCCGCCGTTGTAGATGAAGGTGATCGGACGCTTGGACGGATCGACGCCTTGCTTGAAGTAGGCGAAGTAGCTCATCGCGACTTGGGGCGTGGATTCCTTGGAACCCGTGCCGTCGACCACCAGCGTGCCGGCGACGGCCTTGTAGCTGATCGCCTTGCCTTCCACCGTGACGGTGCCGGTGGTCGTGGACGACATCGGCTTCATCAGTTTCTGGACGAGGTTTTCAGGCGACTGCGCGTTGTCGCTCGTGCTGCTGGCGCTGCTCGGGGCGGCGCTGCTGGCAGGCGGGGCGGCGAAGGCAGGTGCGCTGCACAACAACAAGGACGCGAGTGCAACGGCAAGGCGATTGGCTTTCATGGACGATTCCCGGCTGGTCTGGACGAAGGGCCGGACGCGCAGGCACGTCCGGAGCGCCCGAGTATGCGCGTTCGCACCGCCGAGTTCATACGCCACAAGTCATGCCTGCGGGCCCGGCAGCGCACTGCTGCGATCGTCAGTGGCTGGAAGCGACGCGCGGCGCGGAATGCGCCGGATCAATCATGCGCACCACGCGAAAACCTACGCTGGTATAACCGAGATCCGAATCGGCGGTGCCATGGCTGCCGAGCGGACTCTCGTGGCTGCCGTCGCGCCAGGAAAGACCGCGGAACGGGCGCGAACCCGTGCTGCCGCCGGCCAGCCATTCACTGACATTCCCGTACATGTCGTAAGCACCGACGCCGCTGGCGGCATAGTGTCCGACTGGCGCCGTTTGCGGCGCGCCGTCATCGCACGGCCAGCGGTCGGTATCCAGCCTGCCTTGGCGGCTGGCGTCGTCCACGTTGCCGAGCTTGCACGAACTTTTTTTCGGCATGCCACGCGCGGCGCGCAGCCATTCATCGCTGCTGGGAAGACGATAACTCTTGCCCGTCGTCTTCGAAAGCCATGCCGCATAGGCGGCGGCATCGTCCCAGCTTACGCACACGACGGGCTGGTTGTCACCCTGTGCGAAGCCCGGCGACTGCCAGGTGAGATGGCGCAGCCGCGAGAACGGATTGTGGGCCGCGAGGCATCTCGCGGCGGGCCGGTGTGTCGCGCGTGCAAAGGCGGCGTAATCGGCGCGCGTGACTTCGACCCGCGCGATGGCGAATGCGGAGGTCTTGCCGACCGCCGGCACGTAAACGAGCAGTGGACCGTGGCGATCGCGCAGGTGCTGGCCCGCCATTGGCACGCCTGCAATCGATGGGCTTGCGGCGCGTCTTGGCGCGGCGACGGATGTTCATGGGTGCGAGGGGTGCGGTTTGCGTCTGGCTCGTGACCCGGGAGGAGGGCCCGCGAACTTCAGGTTGGCGCGCAGATCCACGTTGTTCCGGGGCGCGGGGTCCGGGCCGGTCGACGGTGTTGCGCTGACGATGGACGCGACGTTTCCGATCGCTGCCTGCCTCCATGCAGGCTTTCAACGAAACTGGTCCGGCCAGCATGATACACAAACCGCCCGGACGGCGGCCCTCAACGCCCGTGTCGCGGGTTCATGCACCGCTCCATTGGGGGTGATGCGGCTGGAGCCAGCTTCAGCGGCTGGAAGCGGCCGGCGGTGCAGGATGTGCGGGATCGATCACGCGCACCACCCGAAAGCCGACACTGGTGTAACCGACGTCGGAATCGGCGTTGCCTTGGCGTCCGAGCGGCGTCTGGCGGCTGCCATCGCGCCAGGAAAGTCCGCGGAACACGCGCGCGCCCGCGCTGCCGCCTTTCAGCCACTCGCTGACATTGCCGTACAAATCGAAGGCCCCCACGCCGCTCGCGGCGTACCGTCCGACTGGCGCGGTTTGTGCAGCACCGTCATTGCAGGATAGACGGTCGTTGTCCATCGCGCTCTGACGGCTGACGTCATCGACGTTGCCGAGCTGGCATGGGTTGTCTTTCGGCATGCCGTGTGCGGCGCGCAGCCATTCATCGGCGCTGGGTAGCCGATAGGTTTCGCCGGTGCTTTTCGACAGCCACACGGAGTACGCGACGGCGTCGTTCCAGCTCACGCACACCGCCGGATGATCACCGCTCTGCGCGAAGCCCGGCGCCTGCCAGGTGAGACGCCGCATGCGTGAAAACGGATTGTGGGCCTCCAGGCAGCGCGAATCCGGGCGATGCGTCGCCTGCACGAACGTGGCGTAGTCGGCGCGCGTCACCTCGACTCGCGCGATTGCGAAAGCCGGCGCGTTGCCGGATTCGGGCACGTACACCAGCAACGGGCCACCGTGATCACGCAATACCGTTCCAGCAGACGGGGTGGCGGCGTTGCGTTCGGCCGCGGCGAGGTCGAAGCCCTTGGGATAGACCGCGGGCAACGCTTCCGCGAGCGGCTTCAACGCCGCAATCCGCTCCGCATCCCGGGCATTCGCCGCGCTGACGACGGCGTTGCCGACGTTGCTGGCCAGGACATTGCGCTGCGCGCGCCAACCGCGGATTGCCAGCGCTCCGGCATGCGCGGACAAGAGATCGCAGCGCTTGGCGAGCACGAGGCTCTCGTCCAGCTTGCCGGCGCGCCACGCTTCATCCAGCCGGTGCCGAATCGTTCCAAGCATTGCGTCGATGCCCGCGACGGCGTCCTCGTTGCCGGGTTCCAGCATCAGCACGGTGAGGTACTGCTCGATAGCGTTGTTGCCGGTCGGCGCGAACAGATGCCCCGCCGCGCGCGATGTGTCAGCCTGTGCGAGCAAGACCTGGATGCGTTGCGCCAACGGTGACACGCTGCTCGCTTCCGTCGGCGTCGCCGGGCGCGCGACGGTGCCGGATGCCGCAACGCCTGACGACACCGCCGTGGCCGGATCGAAAAATTGCGAGCCGGCTGGGCGATGGCGTCCCCACGTTACCCAGCTTGCGAGTGCCGCGACGGCCACGGCCGAAGCCGCAACGCCAATGGTCCAACGAGGAAAGGAGACACGGGTTTTGGCGCGCGGCGCAGCCACGCCGCCGTGACCGTCGATGGCGGAGAGGGCATCCGCCATTTCCTGCGCGCTCTGGAAGCGATGTTCGGGCGCTTTGGTCAACGCCCGATCGATCCAGTCCTGCCACGCGGCGGCCATCGGCGATAGACGCGGGATGGGCTGCTCGATATGCGCGACGGCGGTCGCTACGGAATCTTCGCCTTGGAACGGCAGCGAACCTGTGAGCAGTTGGAATGCGAGCACTCCGACGCTGTACAGATCCGACCGCTGTCCGGGCGGTTGGCCGCGTGCCTGTTCAGGACTCTGGTAGTTGGCCGCAACGGGATGGGGCAAACCGATTTCCGCCGCGCAACGTGCAATGCCGAAATCGGCGAGGCGCACGTGCCCCTGGGTATCAAACAATATGTTGGTGGGCTTGATGCCGCCGTGCACGATCCCGCGTCGATGCGCGTGGCCCAAGGCGTCGAGGATTTCACGCAGCACCGCGGCGATCTTCAGCGGTTTGGCGCGCAGGTTGTGCGCGGACAGTTCCGCGCTCACCAGGAACGGCATCGAATGGAACAGACGTCCGTCCGTGGCGCGCCCGATCTGGTGCACCCCGAGAATGTTGGGGTGTGACAGCCGTGCATTGGTGCGCAGCAGGGGCTCGAAACGCGCAGCGGCGTCGGCGTCCATCACGTCGAACACCTTGACCGCGACCTGGCGCTCCAGCGCGCGCTGAATGGCCTGATAGACGGTCGTTGCGCCGCTGCTTCCGATGGGGCGGACCAACCGGTAGCCGGGCACTTCCGAGAGTTGTGCGGCTTCGTTCATGGAGGGCCGTCCCCGATCCTCATTCCGTCGGCTGCAAGTATCGCATCGGATCGGCCGCGCGCACCCACGCGCCGCGCCGGCTTCCCGACGCGTACGGAGGTTCGCCTCGACGGCAGCGATATGAGCGACGCGGTGCGATCAGTTTCCGCTCGTGTGGCGGTTTTCCAAGTGGAACCGATGCAGTAACCGATGCATGAATGGTGCCAGCAGCAGCCCCGCCGTACCGACCAGCACCAGGCCGCTGTACAGGGCGTAGAACCCGGCGAACAGCTTGCCGGCAGCCGTGTGCAATGTGTCCACCGGACCCATGCCGCCCAGGATCATCGAGGCGTTCAGGAAGGCATTCAGCCAGCCCATCCCTTCGGTAAGGTGATAGCCCAGGATTCCGAGGATCAGAGAAACCGCGATGATCGCGGTCGTCGCGACCAGGGTCTTGCCCACCCGTCGCAACAGAAACAGGCGCCACGGGAGCAGGGGCTCGCCGCGGTGTTCGAAATGGAACAGGTAGTGCGTCATGCGCCGCTCCCGCTGAAGGGGAGCCGGATTATCCGGCACGCGCGCCGGTCAGAACAGCAGCGATGACATCCGGCGGCGGGTGGCCGAAACCAGCGTCTCGTCGTGGACGATCCGGAACGCGTCGAGCAGGCGTTTGCGCGCCATGCCATCGTTCCAGCCGCGGTCGGCGGCCAGGATTGCCAGCCAGTGGTGCATGGCATCCGCCGCGTCGCCGCCCAGCAGCCGGCGCACGCCCAGGCCATCCAGCGCGGCGAAGTCGCGGGGATCGCGTTCGACGCGCGCCAGCAGTTCCGCGGCCGGCGGAATCGCGGCGAGCGATTGTTGCATCGCCAGCAGCGCGGCCAAAGCCTTGGCGCGATCGTCCTCGGCGAGATCAAGGGGCAGGGCTTCCAGCGTGGCCTGCGCGTTGGCGGTGTCACCGCCGCGCGCGCGGGCCAGTGCAAGGTCGAGCTTCAGGCCGGCGTTGTCCGGATCGGCCGCGATAGCTTTCTCGATACGCGCGACCGCAGCTTGCGGTGTTTCAGCCGGCGCGGGCGCGTCATTTTCCATATCCTGCACCGGCGCCTCGATACGCGAGGCCGGTTCGATGCGATGGCGCTTCAGGAATTCGCGCACCTGCGATTCCGGCAGCGCGCCGGAAAACGCATCGACGATCTGACCGTTCTGGATCAACACCACGGTCGGGATGCTGCGCACGCCGAACATCCCCGCGAGCTGCTGTTCCTTGTCGCAATCGACCTTGGCGAGCCGGAATGCGCCCGCGTATTCGCCTGCGAGTTTTTCCAGGATAGGGCCGAGCGTCTTGCACGGCCCGCACCACGTCGCCCAGAAATCCACCAGTACCGGCGTCTGCAGCGACGCCTGCAATACCTCCGTTTCGAAATTGGCTTCGCCGGCTTCGAATACGAATGATTGTGCGGGCGCAGCCGCGCCGTCGGGTTTGGGTCTGGGATTCATGGGCAGTCAGGAGCGTTTCTGTTTTTGTTCGTCATCCCGGAATCGCGTAGCGATATCCGGGACCCAGTGAGTTGCTTTCAAGGCATCGCGCAGAAGTCGCTGGGTTCCGGCTTTCGCCGGAATGACAAAGCGGTGGGCTGTTCAGACCCTCCTTAACTGGAGGTGCCTCTTCTACATTCCAAGGCTGGACTTCAGGTCCGCGTCGGTCGGTTCGCCGTGCTGCTTGTATACCGTGCCGGCCTTCATCACGAAGTCCACTTTCTTCATCAATGAAATGTCGTCCAGTGGATTGCCGGGCACCGCCACCACGTCGGCGTACTTGCCGACGGTGAGGCTGCCGAAATCATTCTGATGCTTCAGCAGTGTTGCCGCGTGGGTGGTCGCGGCCTGGATCGCGTACATCGGCGGCATGCCTGCCTGCACCATGTACACGAATTCCTGCGCGTTTTCGCCGTGCGGATAGACGCCTGCGTCGGTGCCGAACGCGATCTTCACGCCCGCTTTGTACGCCTTGCCCGCCGTGGCCAGGATCTTCGGGCCCACTTCCAGCGCCTTGCGCGCGACCTGCGGCGGATACCAGCCTTCCATTGCCTTCTCCATCACGAACTCGCCGGCGATGATCGTGGGCACGTACCAGGTGCCGTGTTGCTTCATCAGCTTCATGTCCTGATCGTCCATGAAGGTGCCGTGTTCGATGGAATCGACGCCGCCGAGCACCGCGCGGCGGATCGCCTCGGCGCCGTGCGCGTGCGCGGCGACGGTGAAGCCATAGTCGCGCGCCGCCGCGGTGACGGCCTTGATCTCGTCGATCGTCATCTGCGGATTCTCGGAACTGGAACTTTCATCCAGCACGCCACCCGAGGGCATGATCTTGATGAGGTCGGCGCCATCCTTGTAGTGCTGCCGCACCGCCTTCCACGCGTCGGCGGGGGAGTTGATGATGCCGTCCTTCGGTGTCGGGTCGCCTTGCAGATCCCAGCGATAACCGTCGGTCGGGTCGGCATGGCCGCCGGTGGTGCCGATGAACTTGCCCGCGGTGAAGATGCGCGGCCCCGGGATCTCGCCCTTGTTGATCGCATTGCGCAGCGCGATCGATGAGTTGTCGCTCTCGCCGAGGTTACGCACCGTGGTGAAGCCCGCCAGCAGCGTGCGACGCGCGAACACCGTGCTTTCGATCGCATAGTCGGCCGGATTCAGGCGGAACTGGTCGCTGTAGGTGCTTTTGCTGAACTGCGACGTCAGGTGCGTGTGCGAATCGACGAGGCCGGGCAGGCAGGTGTCGTTCGCCGGCATGTCGATGACCTTCGCGCCGTCGCGACTCACCGAGCCCGGCACCATTTCCTTGATCCGCTGGCCTTCGATCACGATGCTGGTCGCGCCCAGCATTTTGCCCGCGACCGTATCGATCAGGTGCGCGCAGTGGATCACCGTGAGTTCAGGCGCGGGCGCCGCACTCGCGGTCGGCGCTTCGGCCGCCTGTGCGGCGGTCATCGTCAACGCGGCAATCGCGAGCGTCAGCGGCAGTCTGCGAATACCTCGGCGGAAGCGGTTGCGCATGATTTTCTCTCGAGTCGGATGAAAGCCCGGCATCATAGCCACACCGTGAGCGGCTGTCGCAGGCCGGAAGTCGGGTCGCGGAAGCGTGAGGCGCTTGGCGCTGTTGCTGCACTGCGGTAGGCTGATCGATCCCGAGCCACCGATGCCGCCGCACCTCAGCCATGCAGGAAACCCACGATCGCAGCGCCTATCACCCCAGCGCCGTCGAAGCTGCCGCGCAGAAGTTCTGGTCCGACACCCATGCGTTCGAGGTGAGGGAAGACGCGTCCCGCGAAAAATATTACTGCCTGTCGATGCTGCCATACCCATCGGGCGCGCTGCACATGGGCCACGTACGCAACTACACGATCGGCGACGTGATCAGCCGCTTTGCGCGCATGCAGGGCAGGAACGTGCTGCAGCCAATGGCCTGGGACGCGTTTGGTCTCCCGGCCGAGAACGCCGCGATCAAACGCGGCATCCCGCCCGCGAAGTGGACGCGCGAGAACATCGCGCACATGCGCGGACAACTGAAGGCGATGGGTTTCGCGATCGACTGGTCGCGTGAGTTCGCGACCTGCGACCCGACCTACTACGTGCATGAGCAGCGCATGTTCGTGCGGCTGTTCAAGCAGGGCATGGTGTACCGCAAGAACAGCGTGGTGAACTGGGATCCGGTGGACCAGACCGTGCTTGCCAACGAACAGGTGATCGATGGCCGCGGCTGGCGTTCCGGCGCGGTGGTCGAGAAGCGCGAGATCCCGCAGTGGTTTCTCAAGATAACCGCGTATGCCGATGAATTGCTAGGGGGTCTAGACCAACTTCCGGGTTGGCCAGACGCCGTCAAGATCATGCAGCGCAATTGGCTGGGACGTTCGGAAGGCCTGGAAATCCGCTTCGAAGTGGAAGGCGGGGCGGCGCTGGAAGTCTTCACCACGCGTCCGGACACCTTGATGGGCGTGACCTATCTTGCGGTCGCGGCCGAGCACCCATTGGCGCAGGAAGCCGCGCGCAACAATCCCGCGCTGCAGAGGTTCGTCGACGAATGCCGGCATGGCGGCGTCTCCGAAGCCGAACTCGAAACCAAGGAGAAGCGCGGCGTCGATACCGGCCTGTTCGCGTTGCATCCGGTGACCGGCGAACGCGTGCCGATCTGGATCGCCAACTTCGTGCTGATGGGTTACGGCACCGGCGCGCTGATGGCGGTGCCGGGCCACGACCAGCGCGACTGGGAATTCGCGACCAAGTACGACCTGCCGATCAAGATGGTGATCGTCAGCGATCCGGTACGCGACGCGATCCGCGAACTCGCGCGCGATGCTGCCGAGAACACCGACGCGATGAGCGCGGCGCTCGGCCAGTCGAAGGCAATCGATGTGGCCGAACCGCGGCCGGTCGAAGATCTACTCGAAGAATTCGAAAACCGCATCATCACCGAGGGTCCGTTCCTCGAACACGGCACGCTGGTCAACTCCGGCGAGTACGACGGCATGGATTACCGGCGAGCGTTCGATGCACTGGCCGAACGCTTCGAGCGCGAAGGTCGCGGCAAGCGCCAGGTGAACTGGCGACTGCGCGACTGGGGCGTGTCACGCCAGCGCTACTGGGGCTGCCCGATTCCGATCATCCATTGCCCGAAGTGCGGGCCGGTGCCGGTACCGGAAGATCGGTTGCCGGTGGTATTGCCCGAAGATGTTGCATTCAGCGGGGTGCAGTCGCCGTTGAAGACTGATCCGGAATGGCGCATGACGCGTTGTCCGCAATGCGGCGGCCCTGCCGAGCGCGAAACCGACACCTTCGACACCTTCATGGAATCGAGCTGGTACTACGCGCGCTATACCTCGCCCGGCGCGGCGACGCAAATCGACGCGCGCGCGAATTACTGGCTGCCGGTCGACCAGTACATCGGCGGCATCGAGCACGCAATCCTGCACCTCTTGTACTTCCGCTTCTATCACAAGCTGCTGCGTGATGCGGGACTGGTGCATTCGGACGAACCCGCGACCAACCTGTTGTGCCAGGGCATGGTGGTGGCGGAAACGTTTTATCGGGACTCGGGACTCGGGGCCGGCGACTCGGAAGAGTCGCAGCGAGAGTGGATCAATCCGGCCGATGTCGACACCCAGCGTGACGAGAAGGGGCGCGTTGTCGGCGCGACGTTGAAGGCCGATGGGCAACCCGTGCAGATCGGCGCGTCCGAGAAAATGTCGAAGTCGAAGAACAACGGCGTCGATCCGCAGGTGATGATCGACCGCTACGGCGCCGACACGGTGCGGCTGTTCTCGATGTTCGCGTCGCCGCCCGACCAGTCGCTGGAATGGAACGAGGCGGGCGTCGAAGGCATGGCGCGCTTCCTGCGCCGGTTCTGGCGGGACGTGGTGACGCATGCTTCGCAGCCGGATCACCCTGAAATCGATCCGGCGACCTTGAACCCCGCGCAAAAAGCCATGCGCCGCCAGTTGCACGAAACCATCGCCAAGGTCGGCGACGACATCGGACGCCGACGCAACTTCAACACCGCGATTGCGGCGTTGATGGAACTGCTGAATGCGCTGTCGAAGTTCGATGACATGAGCGATGTCGGCCGCGCATTGCGCCACGAGACGCTGGAAACGATGGTGTTGCTGCTGAACCCGTTCACGCCGCACACCAGCCATGCCTTGTGGCAAGTGCTGGGTCATGGCGAAACGCTGATCGAGGGCGTGCCGTGGCCGAAAGCCGATCCCGCAGCGCTGCTGCGCGACAGTGTCACGCTGGCAGTGCAGGTCAACGGCAAGCTGCGCGGCACGCTGGAAGCCGCGCCCGATGCGCCCCGCGAAGAACTCGAAGCCGCCGCGCGCGCGCTGCCGGGCGTGCTCGCCGCGATTGGCGATCAGAGTGTGCGCAAGGTGATCGTGGTGCCCCGCAAGATCGTGAATCTCGTCGTCGGCTGAGCGCATCCCGTGACGTTCCGTGGGCCCTGTTATCCTTCGCGGGCCCGGGAGTCGAGACTCGGGGGGGAAGACACATTCCCCTGGTCGTCAATCCGGATTCGATCGTCGATGAAACCGGCGACCGCCCCGGAATGACGATTTGGTGATTTCGCGCTCGCCGCCGGAACCTGAAACCCGGATCCGTAGTGCAACCGGAGCTGATTCGATGCATATTCGCCAATGGCTGCCCATCCTGTGCTGCATCGGCGCCGGCATCCTGCTCGCCGGCTGCGGCTTCCACTTGCGCCGCAGCGCCGCGCTGCCGGCGGTGATGCAGCAGCAGGTGTACCTGCAGATCAGCGGTGGCGGTGAATTCACGCGCTCGCTGGCTGGCGCGCTGCGTGCGGCCAAGGTCGACGTGCTGGACACTTCCACCACCGGCGTCGCGACCTTGTCCGTGCCGGTTGCCGCTTTCGGATCACGCCTTCTGACCAGCGGCGCGGTGCAGCGTGTCGGCGAATACGTGGTGAGCTTCAACGTGCAATTCACCTTGACCGACGCCAACGGCAACACCGTCATTCCGATGCAGACGCTGTCGCTGTCGCACGAATTTGCGCTCGACCAGACCCAATTCTCGGCGATTTCCAGCGAGACGGAAGCGATCCAGCGGAGCCTGGTGCGCGAAATGACCGATGCGGTGATGCGCCGTCTGGAAGCGCAAGCGCATCTCGGCACGCCCGCGGCGGCGTCCAGCGCGGGCGCGCCGGATTCCGGTTCCAGCCTTGCGGCGCCGGCCTCTGCGTCCAGCGCGGGCTGAATCGTGGCGGACGTGCTCGAAGGGTTCTTGAAGACGCTGGCGAAGGGCGAGCTTGCGCCGGTTTACCTGTTGGCCAGCGACGAACCGCTGCAATTGCAGGAAGCCGGCGATGCGTTGCGCGCGCGAGCACGTGCGCTGGGTTTCGCCGAGCGCGAAGTGCTGGACGTCGAAGCGCATTTCGACTGGGATAGGCTGGCGCGCAGCAGTGCGAGCCTGTCGTTGTTCTCGTCGCGACGCTTGATCGAGGTGCGACTGCCCACCGGCAAGCCCGATCGCGATGGTGCCGCCGCCATCACCGAATGGTGCAAGTCGCCCGCGCCCGATACCGTGCTGATGATCAGCGCAGCGCAGTGGAGCAAGAAGCACGAAGGCGCCTGGGTGAAGACCGTCGAACGCGCCGGTGTGTACGTGTGGTTGCGCGCACCGTATCTGGAAAAATTGCCCGCATGGATTCGCGCGCGCATGCACGCGAAGGGCTTCGCGCCCAGCGAAGACGCGGTGGCGCTGCTGGCGGAACGCGCGGAAGGCAACCTGCTGGCGATCGCGCAGGAAATCGACAAACTGGCGGCGCAACGCGCGGGCGGCGCGGTCAGCGCGGAAGACCTGGAATCGCTGGGCGCCGACAACGCGGTGTACGACGTGTTCAAGCTCACCGATGCGGCGTTCGGTGGCGACGCGGCGCGCGCCGTGAAGATATTGAGCGGGCTTCGCGCGGAAGGCGAGGACGTGATCCCGATGCTGGGCTGGCTGCTCAACCAGCTCGATCTTGCGTTGCGGCTGTCGTCGGCATCCGATTTCGCGAGCGCGGCGCGCAACGAACCAAACCTGTGGGGCGAGCGGCCACGAATGTTCGCCAGCGCGCTGAAGCGGGCCGGGCGCGGCAACGCGCACTGGCGGCGCTGCCTCGCCGAATGCGCGCGCATCGACCGCATGGCCAAGGGCCGCGAATGGGGCGATCCCTGGCGCGAGATGGAACGCCTGCTGGTCGCGATCGCCCAGCCGTGCGCCGCGGCCACGCTGCTGGCCGCGTGATGTCCGCGCGTCCGCTCGCGATCTTCGGGGGCACCTTCGACCCGATCCACATCGGACACCTGCGCGCGGCGTGGGAAGCGTCCGAGGCGCTGGATGCCGAAGTGCGCATCGTGCCCGCGAAGATTCCGCCGCACCGTCCACAGCCGGTCGCCAGCGCCACCGAGCGCGCCGCGATGCTGCGCGCGGCACTGGTGGGTCAGGGTCGCCTCGCGCTGGACTTGCGCGAACTCGAACGCGAAGGGCCGTCGTACACCTTCGATACGCTCACCTCCCTGCGCGCGGAAATCGGCGATCAGCGCCCGCTGGTGCTGCTGATCGGCGCCGACGCATTCGCCGGCCTGTCCGAGTGGCATCGCTGGCGCGGATTGTTCGGCCTCGCGCACATGTGCGTGCTCACGCGGCCCGCGCAGATTCCGGCGATGCCCGATGCGCTTGCGGCCGAAGTGGCATCGCGCACTGTTGACGACATCGCCCGCTTGCGTGGCGACCCGGCCGGTTGCGTGCTGAACATGGTGGTGTCCGCGCTCGGCATTTCCGCCACCCGCATCCGCGCGCTGCTGGCGGACGGCCGCGAACCGCGCTGGCTGGTGCCGCAGACGGTGCTGGACGATCCGGCGTTGTTGCGGCCTTATCGCGGGGCTGGTGGGAAACCTTCCGGCACATAAATTGTTTCGTCACTCCGGGGCTGTCGGCAGCTTCATCGCGGACAGAACCCGGAATCGGTCATCGGGCCGATCCGGCAGAGGCAAATTGACTTGCGCCATCCTTGGCGCTCTCACTGGCGCCCCGGAACGACGAGATGGCGGTTGCGAGGGAAGGCCGGAGCGCCATGTGAACGCGCCGCCCCCGCCCCACTTGCGCTCGAATCCGAGTGGTGCATACTGGACCTGCGCACTCCGCGCGCCAACCAAAGGCCGAGGCCTTCGAGAACTTGACCCCTCAATCCGCGTCGCGCTCCACCGCCGCTGCCATCAGCGGCACGCCCACCCTTGCAACCCTGCGCCGCCGCATCCTCGCCGCCCTCGATGAACTGAAGGCGCGCGACATCCGCGAAATCGATGTTCGCGGCCGCACCTCCATCGCCGACCTGCTGATCATCGCGTCCGGCACCTCTTCCCGCCACGTCAAATCCATCGCCGACGAAGTCGTCAAGTACGCCAAGCGCGCGGGCATGCTGCCGCTGGGCGTGGAAGGCGAGGCCGAAGCCGAGTGGGTGCTGGTGGACCTCGGCGACATCATCGTCCACGTGATGCTGCCGCGCGTCCGCGAGTTCTACGGGCTGGAACGGCTGTGGACCGTGGGCGACCAGGAACCCGAAGCCGCCGCCGCCAACGACCACTGAGTCGCGCGTCGTGCGTGCAAAGGTGATCGCGGTCGGCGAACGCATGCCGGGCTGGGTCGCGGAAGGTTTCGCGGAGTACGCGAAACGGCTGTCGCGCGACCTGCCGCTGGAGCTCGTCGAAATCAAGTCCGGCGCACGCGGCAAGGGTCGCGACGATGCGCGCGCGATGGGGGACGAAGGCGCGGCACTGCTCGCCGCATTGCCGCGCGACGCGCGCGTCATCGCGCTGGATGGCCACGGCACCGCGTGGTCAAGCGAACAACTTGCCGATCAGCTGTCGAACTGGCGCATGGCCGGCCGCGACCTCGCGTTCCTTATCGGCGGTCCCGACGGTCATTCGCGCGACGTGCTGCAGCGCGCCGACCAGCGCTGGTCACTCGGGCCGCTTACGCTTCCGCACATGCTGGTGCGTCTGGTCGTCGCCGAGCAGTTGTATCGCGCCGTGACGATCCTCAATGGGCATCCGTATCATCGCGGGTGACAGGATTTTCCCTTCTCCCTCCGGGAGAAGGTGGCGCGCAGCGCCGGATGAGGGTTCGGGATCGCACTACTCAAAACAAACGCATGATGGTCCCGCGCATTCGCCGAGCCCTCAGCGGCTAAGGAAACCTGATTTGTTCGTCATCCCGGAATCGCAAAGCGATATCCGGGATCCAAATGCCTTATCCACAAATTGTTAGAACCAACTGGATTCCCGCTTTCGCGGGAATGACGACAGAATAGGCTGGTCGGGATTCCCCGGCGGATGCGGCGCGTGGTACAGGCAGCGCTCACCCGTGGAGCGGGTGAGCGTCCGATTGATCGAATGATTACCCTGCAAGAAAAGCCAACAGCTTTTCGTCGGTCACCAGCTTCGTAATGACGTCTCCAAATGCTGCATTAATCCACTCCGCGTTTTTATCGGCTGTGGGCACGACGACGACCCGTTGCTCGTTTTTGACCCGATACATCTGCTCAAAGTTTTTGCCTGTCTTTTCTGCCTTCGCCTCAAGCGTAGCCTCGATTTGAATGCCGCCGGTCCAAAAGCCCACAGAGGTTGAGTAGTTGAGCAACCGGACCTCCACCGTGAGACTCGCGTTTCCTTGTGCGGTCGGCCCAAGCACAGTAAACCCATTGTCCTGCAGAGCGCGAGTCACTTGCTCCGACACGACTGTTGCGACATCCGAGTTGGTCGTGATTTCAGCCGCCGCACCAGCAGCTCCGCCACGGTGCCCCAACGATTGAGATGCCCGCTCGTCGACAACGCGGACTGCAACTGAAACCCCTTGGCCCGTCGCGGAATGTGCACTCGAAACCGTGGGGTGGAGATTCACGGTTTGTGCGTTGAACGCACAGCCGGAAAGCAGCACGACGGCAAGAGCAACGAACAAAATCCCCTTCATGTGATCCCCCTTTGGATCGTATCTGAGAATAGTTAACGCAACTTACACCTCTGACCTGGAACGGCAGCGGGATACTCCAGCCGCGGGCCGCAGCTGTCAATAAGAAGCTGTCGTGTTCGGTCCGGGAGCTTTCGATCACCGCTGATTCGTCATGCCGGCGCCCGCGGGATTCGGTGACTTTTTCACAAGGCGACACAACCGCGCTGGGTCCCGGATATCGCTTCGCGATTCCGGGATGACGAGCAAAATTAGGCGGGCTCCCGGTGTCTGGCGAGCCGCTACCATGACCCGCAACTCCAGGGACGCGAGGCTGCATGGCGATTGATCTTGGCGTAGTGCTCACCGTGCTGCTGGTCGTGGGGTTCTTCGCCCAGTGGCTGGCATGGCGGATGCGGCTGCCGGCGATCCTCTTCCTGCTGCTGATCGGCATCGTGATCGGGCCGGCGACGGGGCTGTTCGATCCGGACAAAGCGCTGGGCGATTTCCTGTTTCCAACCGTGTCGCTGGCGGTCGCGCTGATCCTGTTCGAGGGCAGCATGACGCTGCGCTTTTCGGAATTGCGCGGAATCGGCCGCGCGGTGCGCGGCATGGTGAGTTACGGCGCGGTGCTGGCGCTGTTGATGCTGGCCGGCGCGGCGCACTGGATCGCGGGTGTGCCATGGACGATCGCGCTGCTGTTCGGCGCGCTGACCTGCGTGACGGGGCCCACGGTGATCACGCCGATGCTGCGCACGCTGCGCCCGAACGCGCGCATCGCCAGTGCGCTGCGCTGGGAAGGCATCGTGCTGGACCCGCTGGGCGCGCTGTTCGCGGTATTGGTGTTCGAAGCCATCGTGACGCATCAGCAGGGGCATTCGCTGGCGGTATTCGGCGCGACGGTCGGCATTGGCGCGGGAATCGGACTCGGCGTCGCGGCTGCGCTGGCGTTCCTGTTGTACCGGCAGTTGATTCCCGAATACCTGCAGGCCTACGGCACGCTGATCGCGGTGCTGGGTGCGTTCACGCTCTCGAATGAGCTGACCCACGAGTCGGGGCTGGTGGCGGTGACGATCATGGGCATCACGCTGGGCAACCTGCGCGGCATCCACATCGACCACATCATGGATTTCAAGGAACACCTGTCCACGCTGCTGGTGTCGCTGCTGTTCGTGGTGCTGGCGGCGCGGCTGCACTGGCCGCTGCCGCCGGGCATGTTGATGGCGGGCGTCCTGGTGTTCGTGGCGGCGCAGTTCGTGATCCGGCCGGTGTCGATCTTGGTGGCGACGTTCGGCAGCCTCTTGAACTGGCGCGAGCGCGCGTTGCTGTCGTACGTGTCGCCGCGCGGCGTGGTGGCGGCGTCGGTGTCGTCGCTGTTTGCGCTGCGGCTGGGCGATCTCGGCGTCGGCGGCGCGGATGCGCTGGTGCCGCTGGTATTCATCCTGATCATCGCGACGGTGGTGTTGCAAAGTGCGACCGCGCGACCGCTGGCGCGCTGGCTGAAGGTGGCCGACCCCGATCCGGATGGCGTGCTGATTTTCGGTTCCGATGAAGTCGCGCGCGGGATCGCGCAGGCGCTCGCGGACCAGAAATTCCAGGTGGTGCTGGCGGACGACGACTGGGAAGGCATCAGCAAGGCACGGATGGCCGGGCTGACAACCTTCTTCGGCAATCCCACCTCGCAGCACGCGGCGTTGAATTTGGATCTAACGGGCATCGGACGTTTGCTCGCGATGTCGAACCGGCGCGAACTGAATTCGCTGGCGTGCCTGCAATATCGCCAGGAGTTCGGGCGCGAGCACGTCTATCGCTTGCGCGTGCTGGCGCCGGAAGACGCCAACAACCGCTCCGCGTTTGCCGGCAATCTTCGCGCGAAGGCGTTGTTCGGTGCCGAGATGACGCGCACCCGCTTCGTCGAATTGCTGGCCGGCGGCTGGCGCATCAAGACCAATGCGTTGACCGAGGCGTTCGGCTGGCCCGATTTCGTCGCGCAACATGGCGCGGACACGGTGCTGCTGTTCGGCCTGGAGCCGAACGGAAAATTGCGGGTGAACAGCAATCGGGAGAAGACCGAGCCGCGTCCCGGCTGGACGGTGATCGCGCTGGTGCCCCCGCAACAGGGCGCGCCCGTGGATGCGGCGGCGGCGTGAGGAGGCTGCGAGCAATTGGTTTATTTTCGTCATTCCCGCGCAAGCGGGAATCCAGTGTCTCTTGTGACGCAGGAAATCAAGGCGCTGGGTTCCGGATATCGCTGCGCGACTGCGTTTGCAGGATTGCAAACGCGAACGCCGAGGCGGCGCGTAGCGCGAGCGCCATGGATGGCGCGAGTATTCCGGAATGATGAACAAAGGAAGGTCGTTCGCGCATTATCCTTGCGCGATGCTTTATCTCGCTTCGCAATCCCCGCGCCGTCGCGAACTGCTCGCGCAGATCGGCGCCGATTTCGAAATCGTCGACGTGGACGTGCCGGAGGTGCGTGGCGGGGACGAAGCGCCATGTGCGTACGTCGAACGCGTGGCGCGTGCGAAAGCGCGCGCTGGCTTGCAGGCGGTGAGCGCGGGCGATCCCGGCGCGGTCGTGCTGGGCGCTGACACCGAGGTGGTGCTGGATGACCGCGTGTTTGGCAAGCCGCGCGATGGCGATGATGCAGCCGCGATGTTGCGCGTACTGTCGGCTCGCGAGCACGCCGTAATCTCGGTGGTGTGTTGCGCGACTGCGTCTTCGGAAAACATCGCGGTGTGCGAATCGATGGTCGCGTTCGCGGAGCTGGACGAACGCGCGATCGCGGATTACGTCACCACCGGCGAACCGTTCGGCAAGGCCGGAGCTTACGCGATCCAGGGCAGGGCGGCCGCCTTCATCGCGCACCTGTCGGGCAGCTACTCCGGCGTGATGGGCTTGCCACTGTTCGAAACCGCCCGGTTGCTGTGCGGCGCCGGCATCGCGGCCCGACCGCGACTGAACGGACGCGATTGCTGCATCGACAGGTACAGACCCACCGGGCTATAACAGGTAAGCCGGTTGCGGGACGCCCTCGTGGCGCCTTTGCCGGCCCATGCACGCACAGGGAAGCGCGGGCGACGACTGCTGCAGCGACGACTGCCTTCCAATAGCCCACGAGCGCCCGACATGACCGAGGAAATCCTGATCAACGTGACGCCCCGCGAGGCGCGGGTCGGCGTGGTCGAGAACGGCATGCTGCAGGAAGTCCACGTCGAGCGCAGCGGGCATCGCGGCTACGTCGGCAACATCTATTGCGGACGGGTGAAGCGCGTGATGCCCGGCATGCAGGCGGCGTTCGTGGACATCGGGCTCGAGCGCAGCGCGTTCCTGCACGCGGGCGACATGGCGCACCCCAGTTATCCGATCGACGGCGGCGCGCCCGCGCCGATCAGCGTGCGCCCGATTACCGAAATGGTCCACGAAGGCCAGCGTGTGGTCGTGCAGGTGATCAAGGACCCGATCGGCAGCAAGGGCGCGCGGCTTTCCACGTTTCTTTCCATTCCGTCACGCTATCTGGTGTTGCTGCCGGACAGCACCACGCTGGGCGTGTCGGTTCGCATCGAGGACGAAGCCGAGCGCGAACGCCTGCGTGGCGTGCTGGCCGGACTGGCCGCCGGCGGCTTCGGCCTGATCGCGCGTACCAATGCCGAAGGGCTGGATTCTCCGGCGCTGGCCGAGGACGTCGCCTACGTGACGCGCGTGTGGCAGACGGTGTCCGAAGTGATTGCAGGCGCACAACCCGGCGATCGCGTTTATGAGGAACCGCCGCTGCCGCTGCGCGTGCTGCGCGACCTGATGCATGACGAAATTGAAAAGGTGCGCGTGGATTCGCACGAAACCTTCGAGCGCACGCTGGCGTTCGCGCGGCAGTTCATGCCGGGCCTGACCGATCGTGTTGAGCACTATTCCGGCGAGCGTCCGATCTTCGATCTGTACGGTGTCGATGACGAAATCCAGAAGGCGCTGCTCAAGGAAGTCCCGCTGAAATCCGGCGGCTACCTCGTGATCGACCAGACCGAGGCGATGACCACGATCGACGTCAACACCGGCGCCTATCTCGGCTCGCGCAACCTGGAGGAGACCGCGTTCCGCACCAACCTCGAAGCCGCGCAGGCCGCGGCGCGCCAGCTCCGCCTGCGCAACCTCGGCGGCATCGTCATCATCGACTTCATCGACATGCACGACGACGAGCACAAGCGCCAGGTGCTGCGCACGCTCGAAAAGGCGCTGGCGCGCGATCATGCCAAGACCACCGTGTACGAAATGAGTCCGCTGGGCCTGGTCGAGATGACCCGCAAGCGCACCACCGAAAGTCTTGCGCGGCAGTTGTGCGAGCCCTGCCCCGCGTGCGCGGGCCGCGGCATCGTCAAAACCGCCGAGACGGTCGGCTATGAAATCTTCCGCGAGATTACCCGCGCGGTGCGCCAGTTCGATGCCGAGAAACTGCTGGTGCTGGCGGCGCCGAAAGTGGTCGCGCGGATGCTGGAAGAAGAATCGTCCGCGGTCGCCGAGCTGGAAGCCTTCATCGGGAAATCGATCCGCTTCCAACCCGAGGAGCAGTACGGGCAGGAGCAGTTCGATGTCGTGCTCCTTTGACGAGTGTCGCTCGCTTCGCGAGCGAGCCACTTTTGTTGCGGCAAACGTGGCCAAAACGATTGCGCCGGACATGACGCTCTCGGCAACCTCCTGTCGCCTCGACTTCCCTGCGGTGCTCGCCGATCGCGTGCCGGCGCGAACTCGGCCATCCGTGACCTGCTTTGGTCGGGCGGGTGACAACCCGCCTTTTGCGCTTTGGCCGGCGGGATTCGCTGCGCTACTCCCGCCCTACAGGCTGTCTCATGCACCCACGCGTGGATTTGCAGGTCGTGAGCGCCGTGATGCTCAACGCGCACGTGCGATCACGTTGGGCTTCTTCCGAGCTGGGGCCGGGATCAGCCCAGCCTGCGCCGGAGGCGTGCAATGACGCCCTGGCGCCATCACCTGCGCCGCGCGCGTTTCGCGCTGACCGCGTTCGTCGCGGTACTGCTGATCGCCGCGGCGGCTGCGATGGGACTGGTGCAGACCCTGTTGCCGCTGGCAACGAACTATCCGAATTTCATCGCGCGCCAGTTGTCCGCGCGGCTGCATCGTCCGGTGAAGTTCGAGGGCGTCGCGAGCCGCTGGCAGCCCTCGGGTCCGTTGCTGACCGTGAAGGACCTGACGCTGGGTCCGCCCCAGCCGGGCGGCAAGTCGATCACGTTGCGGCAGGCCCAGTTGAAATTCGATTTCAGCGCGTGGCTGCGTCCTGCGCATCGCTGGCTGACGTTGCGGCTCAACGGTATCGAGCTGCGCGTCGAACATTCGGTGTCCGGCTGGCGGGTGGCCGGGTTCGGCAATTCGTCCGCCGAAACGCACGCGCCATTGCAGTCGCTGCCGGTGGACCTGGACCTGAGCGACGTACGCGTGGACATCGTGGATGAGGTCACGCGGCGCTCGTGGCGGGTGCTTGCGCCGCATTTGCGCGTGGTGAACATCGGAGACTCGGTGCGCTTCGCCGGCAGCCTGCAGCAACTCGGAACGCGGCAGGCGGTGACGGTGAACGGACGCATGGATGCGGCGGAGCGCAATTACGACCTGCACATCACGACCAGCAATTTCGATCTTGCCGAAGCGGTGCGCGGACTGGATTTGCACGGCTACTCCGTGCGCAACGGCCAGGCCGACATCGAACTGTGGGGCAGTTGGCGGGAGGGCAAGCTGGCGTCTGCGGCGGCGCGCTACGCGGTGCGCGATCTGGTGGCATCCGGTCCGGGCAATCGAAGCGTGGGGCTTGCGGCACTCTCGGGCGTTGTGCAGGCGAAGCACACCCGCGACGGCTGGAACCTTGCGTGGCGCGGGCCCGGCAAGCCGCGCGCGGGCATCGACCAGGCGGGTGGCGCGATCGTGCAACTCGATGGCCATCCGGGCACGTGGCGGATGTCGGCGGCGGCGCGCGGGATCGATGTCACGCCTTGGCTGTCGCTGGCCGCGATGATGCCGCAGGCACCGCGGGCCCTGGTCGATTGGGTGACGCAGGCGCAGCCGCACGTGCAACTGGATACCGCCGCGCTGACGTGGCGCGAAGGCGGGCGCTACGACGCGACGGTGCGGTTTTCCGGATTGCAGTCGAGTGCGACCGGAACGATCCCGGGTATTGCCTTGGCGCAGGGCATCCTCCGTGCTGACAACGGTGCGTTGTCGCTGGAGCTGCCGCCGCAAGCGGCGACACTCGCGCTTACGGATGTATTTCGCAAGCCGTTCGTGTTCCGCAAGTTCGGTGGCACGCTGGTGGCGTGGCGCGAAGACGGTCTGTGGAACATCGCGGCGGACGGATTGCATTTCGATACCGGCGAATTTGCCGGCAATGGTCGGGCGCATTTGATCTGGCGTGGCGATGGACACAAACCCTTCGTTTCCGCGTCCGGCGTGCTCGAGCACGGCAGGACCGCCGACGCCAAGATGTTCTGGCCGTATCGCAGCATGCCGCCGTCCCTGATCGCTTGGCTGGATCACGCGTTCGTGGGTGGCGAGGTGACCTCGGGGCGGGTGGTGATACGCGGCGATCTGGACGATTGGCCATTCCTCGATCATCAGGGCCGCTTCGAGGCGACCGGCGCCGTTGAGGACGCCACGTTCGACTTTTCCGATCAGTGGCCGCGGGCGACCAACGTCGATGCCGCGCTGGACTTCGTCGACAACCACATGGCCATCGTCGCCACGCATGCGACGGTACAGGGAATCACGACCACGTATGCGGTCGCAACGATTCCCGATCTGCACAACGGCGTGCTCGATCTCGATATCCAGGGCGGCGGCACCGGCGCGCAGTTGCTGGATTTCGTCCGTCACAGCCCGGTGGGTACGGATGCCAAGGACGTGCTGGACGGGTTGAAGGTCGGCGGCACCGGCAAGTTCGGCATCAAGTTGTCCATCCCGCTGGATCATGCGCAAGACTTCACGCTCGGCGGCAAGGTCGATCTCGCCAAGGCGGACGTGACCGCGGTGAAATGGAATCTCGCGCTGAAGAATCTCACCGGGCCGTTGCTGATCGACAACAAGGGATTCCGCGCGAACGGTTTGTCCGCGATGTTCCGCGGCGCGCCCGCGAAATTGTCGATGGCTGTCGGCGGCAATGCCGTCGACGATCCGAAGGACATGGTCGAGGCGTCGATGGATACCACGGCGTCGGCGCAGGCGATGGTGCAGGGCTATCCCGACCTCGCCGGTTTGGTGGCGCATGCGAGCGGCGCCGCGCCGTTCCATATCGGCGTGCGTGTGGTGGACGGTGAGAACAACGCGCCGGCAACGACACTCCTCAACGTGAAATCCACGCTCGCCGGTCTTGCGCTGGACTTTCCGGCGCCGCTGGACAAGCGGATTGACGCGCAACTGCCGCTCGATCTGACCTTGCAATTGCCGCCGGCCGGCGCTTTGCTGACAGTATCGCTGGGCGACGTATTGCAGGTGCGCGGCCGCCTGGCCGACGCTGCGCGCAATCAGCCGACGGCACTGGCCATGAACTTCGGCAGCGAAATGCCCACCAGTGTTCCTGCGCGTGGACTGGTCGTGAACGGGCGGGCGCCGCGGCTGGACGTCAGCGGCTGGATCCAGCAGGCGCTGGGCGGCGAGTCGGGCGGCGCGTTTCCGGAACTCGCGAAGGCCAACGTCGCGACGGATTCTGCACAGGTGTTCGGCACCGATCTCGGTACGCTGCAGTTCTCGTTCGACGCCGGCGCGGAGAACGACACCATCGCCTTCGATGGCACCGCGATGAAAGGCACGATCGAGCTGCCGACCCGCGATCTCGCAACGCGCGGGATCACCGCGAAACTGGACTACCTGCATTGGCCGGAGCCGCCGCAACCCAAGGAGCCCTCGGGTCCGTCGCCGCCGCCTGCGAATTCGCCGATCGCGCCGGTCGCGGTGCCGCCGCTGCACGTCACCATCGGCGATCTCAGGCTCGGCAAGGCGCAGCTCGGCACGACCACCTTCGAGAGTGCGTCCACGCCGCAAGGCATGCGCATCGAGAAGTTCGGCTCGAAGGGCGCGGATTTCACGATCCAGTCGCATGGCGACTGGAACGGCACCAAGGCATCCAGCGCGTCGCACCTCGTCATCGACGTCGCGTCGCATGATTTTGGCAAGATGCTGGGCGCGTTCGGTTTCAGCGGACTGCTGGCCGGCGGCAAGGATTCGCACCTGCACATCGACGGCACATGGCCGGGCGCGCCATCGGGGTTTTCACTGGCCTGGATGAACGGCGAACTGGACATCAAGGTGGGCGAGGGGCGCATCCTGGCGGTGAAGCCGGGGCTGGGTCGCTTGCTGGGGTTGTTGTCGCTGCGCGAACTGCCAAGTCGCTTGATGCTGCACTTCGGCGACGTGTTCAGATCGGGCTTCGGTTTCGACAGCGCATCGGCGAACTTCCAGCTGAAGGATGGCAGCGCCTACACCCGCAACATGATCATCACCGCACCCGCGGCGCGGATCGTGATGCAGGGCCGCACCGGATTCCGCGCGCGCGATTACGACCTGACGGTTGATGTCACGCCGCATGTCGGCGGAACGCTGCCGGTGGTCGGTGCGGTGATTGGCGGCCCGGTCGGCGCCGCGGCCGGGCTGGTGGTGCAGGGCCTGATCGGCAAGGGCCTCAACAAGGCCGCGGGCAGCATCTACCGGGTCACCGGCAGTTGGGACAAGCCGAAGATCGAGACCGTGGCTTCCGTGCCGCTGCCCGCGCCGGCAGCGAGCACTGCCGCGCCCGCCACCACGTCACCGTTGTCGCCGGACACAGCCGTGCCTGCTTCGGCGGCCAGCAGTGCGGGACCGCCAGGCTCGCCTTCGACAGCAGCAAGCATTCCATCCTCCTCGTTGCCGGCATCGCCCCCTCCCGCCGCATCAGGCTGAAGCAAGAGCGCGCCGCCATCCCGCCGGAGGAATCATGATGCAGACGTTCTTTTGCAAGCTGGTTCCGCCGCGCGCCACGTTCGTGCAGGACCTCACGCCCGCGGAAATGGAAGCGATGGGCCGGCACGCCGCGTACTGGAAGCGCCTGATCGAACGAGGCACGCAGGTATTCGCGCTGGGGCTTGTGCTCGATCCGGCCGGCGCATTCGGCGTCGGCATCGTCGAGGCGGAGGACATGGCCGCGATGCGCGCGCTCACCGAGCATGATCCCGCCATCACGTCGGCCATGGGCTTGCATTACGAAATCCATCCGATTCCACGCGGGGTGATGCATTCCGCCCATTGAGCCCTCGCGGGACGACGTATTGCTTGCGATCGGGTCTGCCCGCCCTTACGTTGTCATGATCTCCGCACGGCATCGCCTCCATGGATTCTCCGCTGACCCTGGTTGAACACAGCCTGCTTGCGCCGGGCGGTTTGTCCACGTCCGATCTCGATCGCGTGTTCTCGCGCGTGATGGCGCCGTCGATCGACGCGGCGGACGTGTACTTCCAGCATTCGCGCAGTGAGTCGTGGGTACTGGAGGACGGCATCGTTCGCGACGGCAGCCACAGCATCGAACAGGGCGTGGGCGTGCGCGCGGTATCCGGCGAAAAGACCGGCTTTGCGTATTCCGACGACATCGTGCTCCCGCAGTTGCTGGAAGCCGCCGGTGCCGCGCGTGCGATCGCGCGCGATGGCAATGGTGCCGGCAAGCCGCTGGCCGTGCGTGGCACGCGCGCGCTGTATCCGGCCGAGGACCCGATCGACGGCCTCGACAATGGCGCGAAGATCGCGCTGCTGCGTGAACTCGACGCTCTGGCGCGCAGCCTCGATCCGCGCATCAAGCAGGTGATCGTCAGCGTCAACGCAACCCACGAATCGGTACTGGTCGCCGCGGCCGACGGCACCTTGGCGGCGGACGTGCGGCCGCTGACGCGCATCAACGTGCAGGTGATCGCCGAACACGGTGGTCGCCGCGAATCCGGTTATTCGGGCGGCGGCGGACGTTGCGCGTATCGCGAGCTGATCGATTCCGGCCGTGCCCACGGGTGGGCACGCGAAGCCGTGCGCCAGGCGCTGGTGAATCTGGATACGGTCGATGCACCGGCCGGCAGCATGGACGTGGTGCTGGGTCCGGGCTGGCCGGGCGTGCTGTTGCATGAAGCCATCGGGCACGGGCTGGAAGGCGACTTCAATCGCAAGGGCACCTCGGCATTCGCGGGCCGCATGGGCGACAAGGTTGCGGCCGAAGGCGTGACCGTGGTGGACGACGGCACCTTGCCGGGGCGGCGCGGCTCGCTTTCCATCGACGATGAGGGCACGCCTGCGAACCGCACGACGCTGATCGAAAACGGTCGGCTGGTCGGCTACATGCAGGACAAGCACAACGCGCGGCTGATGGGCATGGCGCCTACCGGCAATGGTCGCCGCGAATCGTTCGCGCACCTGCCGATGCCGCGCATGACCAACACCTACATGTTGGCAGGCCAGCACGACCCGGGCGAAATCATTGCGTCGGTCGAGCGCGGGTTGTACGCCGTGAACTTCGGTGGCGGCCAAGTCGACATCACCAACGGCAAGTTTGTGTTCAGCGCCAACGAGGCATACCTGATCGAACACGGCAAGATCACGCGGCCGGTGAAAGGCGCGACCTTGATTGGCTCGGGGCCGGACGTGCTGACGCGCGTGGCAATGCTCGGCAATGACCTGAAGCTGGATGAAGGCGTTGGCGTGTGCGGCAAGGATGGCCAGAGCGTACCGGTCGGCGTCGGCATGCCGACGACGAAAATCACGGCCATGACCGTAGGTGGCACTGCGGCGTGATCAGCTTGCGTCAAGATCGCGCAGCAACCGGAACAGCTCGCGCTGCGCACGCGGCGGCTTGCCCGCGTCACGTTCGCGCCGCGCCTGGCGGATCAGCGTGCGCAGGTGCTGGTGGTCGATGTCGGGGTTTTCGGTGATGAAGGACGTCAGCGCGGCGCCGGCATGCTCGCCCAGCAGGGTTTCGCGTAGCGCTTCGGTGCGGTGCAGGGCCGCCGTTTCGCGGGCATTGGTGGTCCGGTCATTAGCAAGCGCGGCACGGGCCGGCGCGAAGTCATCTTCATCATGCGCGCGCATCAACTTGGCGAGATGCGCAAGCTGGCGCTTGTGGGCAATATGCGAGGGCGTGCGTTGCACTTCGGCGAGTTCGTCGCGCACGTCCTCGGGCAGTTCCAGCTTGTCGAGGCGTGCGGGCGGCAGCTCCGACAGTTGCCTGGCGAATGCCAATACGTCCAACGCCCCGCGCCGTCGCGCGGTGCGACTGGGGCGTTCGTGGTCTGCGTCTTCATCGATGCTGCGCATGGCGTTGCAGCTCGCTCGGATCTGAACGGGAAACGGTAGTGACTGTGAATATTGTGACAGCCGAGGACAGCATTGCGGAACTGGAGCGCCTGGCCGCACTGGCCGAGGACGTGATCCGGCGTACGCGCGACGCCGGCGCTTCGCAGGCGGAAGTCTCGGCAAGCGTCAGCACCGGCCTTTCCGTGAACGTACGGATGGGCGAGGTGGAAACGGTCGAGCGCAATCGCGACCGCGGTTTCGGCCTGACGGTGTACTTCGGGCAGCGCAAGGGCAGCGCTTCCACCGCCGACTTGAAGCCTGCATCCGTTGACGCGACGATTGCGCAGGCTTGCGCGATCGCACGCTACACCGAGCCGGATCCCTGCGCCGGCCTGGCCGACGAAGCGCTGATGCAGATGGACTTCCCCGATCTCGACCTTTGGCACCCGTGGCGCCTGGATGTGGATCGCGCGATCGAGATCGGCCGTCAAGTCGAAGCCGCGGGTCGCGACCATGGCGCGATCACCAACTCCGAAGGCGCGAGCGTGCAACGCGGCGACGCCCTGGGCGTGTACGCGAATTCGCATGGCTTCGTCGGCCGCGAGCGCGGCACGCACAATTCGATTTCCTGTTCGTTGATCGCGGGTCACGGCGAGACGATGCAGCGCGACGGCTGGTACGAATACGTGCGCGACGCCACCGCTTTTCCTGCGTTCGCGTCCATCGGTGCCAAGGCGGCCGAGCGTGCTGTCGCGCGGCTGGGCGCGCGCAGGCTTTCGACACGCGAGTGCGCGGTGCTGTTCGCGCCTGAAGTGGCGCGCTCGCTGGTCGGACATATGGTTTCCGCGGTGAGCGGCGGTTCGCTGTACCGGCGCGCAAGTTTCCTGCTCGATCACGCCGGCAAACCCGTGCTGCCGCCGTTCGTCGACATGATCGAAAAGCCGTTCCTGCCGCGCGGCCACGCGTCCAGCGCGTTCGACGCCGAGGGCGTGGCGACGCGGGAATCGTCGCTGGTCGAGCGGGGCGTGCTGCAGCGCTACGTGCTGGGCAGTTATTCCGCGCGCAAGCTTGGATTGAAAACGACCGGCAATGCCGGGGGCCTGCACAACCTCATCGTTGCGGCGGGCTCCGTCGATGGCGACGCGGCAGATTTCCGGGGCCTGCTGCAAAGAATGGGCAGCGGCCTGCTGGTCACCGAGCTGATCGGGCAGGGTGTGTCCATCATCACCGGCGACTATTCGCGCGGCGCAGCGGGATTCTGGATCGAGAACGGCCAAATCGCCTATCCGGTGCAGGAAATCACCATCGCGGGGAATTTGCGCGACATGCTCATGAGCGTGCAGGCGATCGGCTCCGACGTCGATCCGCGTTCTTCGCTGCTCACCGGTTCAATCCTTGTCGGGAAGATGACCGTCGCAGGCGAGTGATGGCATAGCCTGAACGGGCCGGCGCGCGTCAACCAACCGTGCCCGTTTACCGTTATCGCGTGGGTATGCACGACGCGAGGCGGCTCCATGGATGCATCCGGCAACGACATCACGGCCGCGGTCAATCGTTTCGGATTGGGCGCAAAACCCGGTGAGTTGGCGAAGGTCCACGATCCACGCGCGTGGCTGAACGCGCAGGTTGCGCGCGGCGCGGATGGCAGCCACGTATTTGGGGGTTTGCCGGACAGCCTTGGCTATCTGGGCGAAGAGGCGCGGTTGTTGGCGACACGGCGCGAATTCAAGCAAGGCAATCCGGGCGGCCGGGCGTTCGTGCCGGGAGGGATGCCACCCGCAACGGGGAGTGGTCAAGCCAACGCCGCCGAACTCAAGCGCGCGCTGAAACCCTATCGCGAGGAAGCGCGCAAGGATCTGCTGGCCGAAGCGGCGGCGCGCTATCAGCTCGCCATGACCACCGATGTGCCGTTCGTCGAACGGCTGGTGCACTTCTGGTCCAACCATTTCGCGGTGTCGATCGACAAGCGGGCTGCGCGCTTGCTCGCGGCCCCGATGGAACGCGAAGCGATCCGTCCGCACGTCACCGGCCGCTTCGCGGAAATGCTGCTGGCCGTGGAAACGCATCCGGCGATGCTGCTGTACCTCGACAACGTGCGCTCGGTCGGACCGGCTTCGCGTCTTGGTCAACGCGTCGCCACGCGTCTCGCGCGCAGGGGCGCGATGGCCAAGGGCAAGGCGGGAGGGTTGAACGAAAACCTCGGGCGCGAGGCCCTGGAGTTGCACACGGTGGGCGTGGATGCGGGCTACACGCAGGCAGATGTCACCGAATTTTCGCGGGCGTTGACCGGCTGGAGCATTCCGCTGCCGCGGGATTTCGCGAATGGCCGCCAGCCGCAATCCGCGTTCGTGTTCCGCGAGAATGCTCACGAGCCGGGTTTGCGTCGGGTGATGGGCAGAACCTTTGCTGCGGGCGGTTTCGAGCAAGGCAAGGCGATTCTGGAATTCCTTGCCCGCCAGCCGGCGACCGCGAAGCATCTTTCGCTGAAACTTGCACAGCACTTCGTGTCGGATGATCCACCGCGATCGTTGGTCGACCGGATGGCAAAAAGCTATCTCGAGCACGACACCGATCTGGCGGCGGTGTATCGCATGCTGATCGCAAGCCCGGAAGCGTGGGAAGCCGATGCGCGCAAGTTCAAGACGCCGCAGGATTTCGTGATCTCCTCGTTGCGTGCTGCGCAGATCGATTTGAGTGGCAGGCCGCAGGCGGTGTTGGCGTTGCTGAAGAATCTCGGTGAGCCGCTATTCGATCCGCGCTCGCCGGCCGGCTTCAGTGACGATTCGGCCAACTGGATCGACGCCGATGGATTGTGGAAGCGCGTGCAGGCCGCGGAAGCCTTGTCGTCGCGCGTCGCGCAAGCGGACGCTCAGCCGCTTGCGTTCGCGATGGAGATCCTGGGGCCACGTCTGGACGACGATACCGCGCAGGCGATCCGACGCGCCGAATCGACGCGGCAGGCGCACGCGATGCTGTTCGCGTGTCCTGCGTTCCAGTGGAGGGCGTGAGATGCTGACGCGAAGGCAATTCCTCGCGAACGCAGCCTTCGGCGCCGCCAGCTTGATGATTTGGCCGAAGCTCACCTTTGCCGCGACAGGTTCCGATGCGCGGTTCCTGTTCGTGTTGTTGCGCGGCGGGCTGGACGGCCTCGAATCGGTGCCGCCGTATGGCGATCCGGGTTATCAGGCGATCCGTGGCGGGCTGGCATTGTCACCGTCGGCGGCGGCCCAGCCCGCGCACAAGCTGGACGATGTGTTCGCATTGCATCCCTCGTTCGATTACGCAGCACAGTTGTACGCGCAGGGACAGTTCATACCGGTGGTCGCGTCGGCGCCGCCGTACTGGGGCCGCTCGCATTTCCAGGCGCAGAACTGCGTCGAGAACGGCACCGCGAGACCTGACGGTGCGCAGACCGGCTGGCTGAATCGGTGCATTGCTTGCATGCCCGGCATGGATGGCTTGGCGTGCGCCGCGGTGATGCCGCTCACGATGCGTGGCACGGTCAAAGTGGAAACCTGGTCGCCACCACTGCCGACCGAAGTGAACCCGATACTGTTGCAACGCCTGCAGCCACTGTATGCCGCGGATGCGCGGTTGGCGGCGCCCTTCGCGCGCGCAGTTGCGCAACAAAACGACTCGACGATGTCGGAAGCGGGCCCGGGAATGTTGGCGCAGCAGGCGAGCAAGCCAGGCAACAAGAAAACCGGCGGTTTGCCGCTGATGATGGCCGCGGCCGCGGGCTTCATGGGCAAGGCGGACGGACCACGCATCGCGTTCGTGGAAGACGATGGTTGGGATACCCACGCCAACGAGGCGGCGATTGTCGTGCGCAAGATCGCAGAGCTCGACGCGGGCCTGAAAGCCTTCCATCTGTCCGTCGGGCAGGCTTGGAACCACACCATCGTGATTGTCGCCACCGAGTTCGGACGCACCGCGCACATCAACGGTACCGGCGGCACCGATCACGGCACCGGGGGGTCGATGTTCCTTGCAGGCGGCGCGGTGCGTGGCGGACACGTGGCGGGCGACTGGCCGGGCATTGGCGCCCGCGAGCTGTACCAGGACCGCGACGTGCATGCGACCACCGATTTCCGGTCGGTCTTCAAGGGCATATTGGCCATCCACCTTGGTGTTCCTGAATCGCTGCTGGAGTCACGGGTATTTCCCGGCAGCGCGACCGCGAAACCGCTGGAAAACCTGGTGGGTTCCGGGCGAACGGCAGCTTGATTTTCTCTTTGCACGATGGTGCTTGACAGGCGCGACGCAAGCGGCGAGAGTCTGGCCGCGGCCCGTTCCATCACTGCTTTGAGGGAGGTTGGCGATGAGCGTTCCACCGGAATCCGTGACACCCCCGGCGTCTGCCGGCACACCACCACCTGCAGGCGCTCCGCCGACCGCGGAAGAGCGTCAGTGGGCCATGTTCGCGCATCTGTCCGCGTTGCTCGGCGCCTTCGTCACTGGCTGGATTGGAGGCTGGGGCTGGTTCCTCGGCCCGTTGATCATCTGGTTGGTGAAAAAGGACACCATGCCGTTCGTGAACGATCAGGCCAAGGAAGCGCTGAATTTCAACATCACGATCGCGATCATTTTCGTGATCCTGACGATTCTGGGATTTGCGACACTCGGCGTTGGCTTCCTGCTCGCGCTACCGCTGATGATCATCATCGGCATCGTGGCGCTGGTGTTCATCATCCTGGCCGCGGTCAAGGCCAACGAAGGCGTGGCGTACCGCTACCCGTTCGCGCTGCGGTTGATCAAGTAATCCGATCGTGCGGGCGGGCCGTTCGGCCCGCCCGGCGATACATCATGGCTCGTTCATCTGGCTGCGGGCCGATCAGGGACAGCGGTTTGCGCGTGCGTCGCGGTTGCGCGACGTACGAATTGGCTCAAGATTCTGCCGGCGGTTCGAACGGACGAGCCGACTCCGGGTGCGTGGGATCGAGCAGCAGCTTGACGCGTGCCTCGGTCTGTTCGAGCGCTGCCTGGCAATTGCGATAGAGCGCAATGCCCCGTTCGAACGCGCGCAGCGATTCATCCAGGCTCAGCTCGCCACCCTCCATTTTCGCGACCAGTTGCTCGAGTTCATCCAGCGATTGCTCGAACTGTGCAACCGGCGAAGTATTCGCTACGGCAGGGTCGGATTTGGTGGAAGTGGGCATCCGCGCAAGCTAGCGCAGCAGCCGGGGCGAATCAATCGTGGGTACGCTCGCGCTTGCAAGTTTCGGGCGGGTCAATGAAAATTGCCGGCTCGGTGTGGTGGTGGTTCGACGAGCGCTTGCGCGATGCCGGTGGCACCGCGCGCGAGCCGGGCCGGTGAGCCAGGGACGGCGAACGGAAGCGGCACCAAGGATGGTTGCTTGAAATTTTCAGTGGTGGATGTCGTTCAGCTGGTCGAACGCGGAGCGCTTGCGACAGTCCAGTGGACTGTCGCGCGACGTGTGAGGAGGAGGCAGGATGCCGACTGGCGGGCGCACCATGGATGGTTGGCCGAAAAGCTTTCAGTGGTGGATGTAGCTCAGCTGGTTAGAGTCCCGGATTGTGATTCCGGTTGTCGTGGGTTCGAGTCCCATCATCCACCCCATTTTTGTACAATGCCAAGTTTGCGGGCCGTTAGCTCAGTTGGTAGAGCAGGAGACTCTTAATCTCTTGGTCGTAGGTTCGAGTCCTACACGGCCCACCATTTTCTCTCGCAAGAGTGCTCCCCTTGTCCTCTCCCGCAGGCGGGACGGGGAAGTGATAATCGCGCTGCCGGCGATATCATTTTTCATGAAACCGGGCGAAAGTGGCGGAACTGGCAGACGCGCTGGATTTAGGTTCCAGTGGGGCAACCCGTGCGGGTTCGAGTCCCGCCTTTCGCACCACGGAGCGCTTCGACCAGGGACGGCGCAATCGGCACGAACACGCAACAGGGCCTGTTGACAGAGGCCCACCATCAGGAGCTGCAATGCAAGTGTCCCTGGAAAACGTCGGCAAGCTCGAGCGCAAGCTGACGGTCAAGTTTCCTGCCGAACAGTTCGAGTCGAAGGTGCGTCAGCGCATCAGCGAACTGGGTCGCAACGTGCGGCTGAAGGGTTTCCGGCCTGGCAAGGTGCCGACCAAGGTCATCGAGCAGCGTTTCGGCGAGCAGGTCCGCGGCGAGGCGCTTTCCGACCTGATCGGCAGCACCTTCCGCGAAGCCGTGCAGCAGCAGAACCTGCAGCCGGTTGCGAACCCCAGCATCGACACCGACGGCAAGCCGCAGGACGGTGAAATCGCCTACACCGCGACGTTCGAGGTGATGCCCGAGCTGCCGACGGTCGAAGTCGCGATCCTGAAGATCGATCGCCCGAAGGCCGACGTGGGTGAGGACGACGTCGACAAGATGATCGAGACCTTGCGCGTGCAGCGTCGGGTATTCGAAAAGGCTGATCGCGCCGCCACCGACGGCGACATGGTCATCGTGGATTACGCCGCGCAGTCGGACGATTTCCGGCACCCGGCCGAGGGGCGCGAACGTGCTGCCACGGTGCTGGGCGGCAATACCGCGCTGGCGGCTTTCGACGGCGCCCTCCGCGGACGCAAGGCGGGCGAAGAGTTGTCGTTTGACGCCGAATTCCCGCCGACCTTTCCGATTCCGCAGCTCGCCGTCAAACAGGCGCGCGTGGAGCTGAAAGTTGGCGAAGTACAGGAACCGAAAACCCCGGCGGTTGACGAGTCTTTCATCCGCAACTTCGGGATTGCCGACGGCGCCGTGGAAACCTTCCGCAAGGAAGTCCGCGCCAATCTGGAACGCGAACTGGACAACGCCTTGCGCGCGCGGTTGCGCAACGAAGTCGGTGCCAAACTGGCCGCCACGTATGCCGACGTGGAAGTTCCCAAGGTGCTGGAACGGGCCGAGGCCGAATCGCTGGTGCGTGCGGCCATGCCCAACCTTTCCGGTGAACAGGCGCTGCCGCCGGCGGCGCTGGAAGCCGCCCAGCCGATCGCGCACCAGCGCGTGATCGCCGGCTTGCTGCTGCGCCAGATCGCGCAGAGCAACAATCTGCGCGTGGACAATCGCAAGGTCACCGAACGGATTGCCAAGATTGCGTCCACCTACGAAGAACCCGAGCAGGTCATTGAACTGTACCGGGGCAACCCCCAGATGATGGAGAACGTTCGCACCGCCGTCCTCGAGGACCAGGTTTCCGAATGGGTGGCCGACCATGCGGACACCACTGAAGTGAACCTGAGCTTCGACGAGGTGATGCACCCGCAGAACACCGCGGGGTGAGCCGCACCCGCCCACCGGAGAATTCCATGCAGCAGCAGACCAAGGCCCTGAATCTGGTCCCCATCGTGGTCGAGCAGACCGCGCGCGGTGAGCGTTCGTTCGACATCTACTCGCGGCTGCTGAAGGAACGCATCATCTTTCTGGTCGGTCCGATTGACGACAACGTCGCCAATCTGGTCGTCGCCCAGATGCTGTTCCTGGAATCGGAAAACCCGGAAAAGGACATCCAGTTCTACATCAACAGCCCGGGTGGGGTGGTGTCGGCCGGTTTGGCCATCTACGACACCATGCAGTTCGTCAAGCCCGACATCAGCACCATGTGCGTCGGGCAAGCGTCCAGCGCAGCGTCGTTGTTGCTGATGGCCGGGACCAAGGGCAAGCGCTTCGCGCTGCCGAATTCGCGGATCATGATCCACCAGCCGTCAGGCGGCGCCCAAGGCCAGGCCACCGACATCGAAATCCATGCCCGCGAAATCCTGTACCTCCGTGGACGGCTCAACGAGATCTACGCCCAGCACACCGGCAAGACGGTCGAGGAAATCGCCCGCGACATGGAGCGCGACCGTTTCATGAGCGCTACCGAAGCGAAGGATTACGGCCTGATCGACGCGATGTTCGAACGCCGTCCTGACGAGTCGGTGAAGTCGGCCTGAGACATCGGTCGCAACTTCGCGATTTTTCACCCCTTTTTTGTGGGTTTCTGAGTGCATTGCCGAGCCGGACCCGCGGTTCGGCTGTGTTATGCTGCAGCCGAAACCGGGCAATCACCCATGACGCATCGCAAGACTGATCGACGGAGCACGAAATGAGCGAGGACCGGCCTGGCCGCGGCAACGAAGGCGGCAAGATCCTTTACTGCTCGTTCTGCGGCAAAAGCCAGCACGAGGTCCGCAAGCTGATCGCGGGCCCCAGCGTGTTCATTTGCGATGAATGCGTCGAGCTTTGCAACGACATTATCCGCGAAGAGCTGGAAGAGAAGGCCGCATCCGGCCGCACCCAGTTGCCCAAGCCGCGCGAAATCATGGACACGCTCGACCAGTACGTGATCGGGCAGACCCGCGCCAAGAAGGCGCTGGCCGTCGCGGTATACAACCACTACAAGCGGATGGAGTCTCGCGCCAAGAAGGACGACATCGAGCTTGCCAAGTCGAACATCCTGCTGATCGGCCCGACCGGCTGCGGCAAGACACTCCTGGCCGAAACGCTGGCGCGCCTCTTGAACGTGCCGTTCACCATCGCGGATGCGACCACGCTCACCGAGGCGGGTTATGTCGGCGAGGACGTCGAGAACATCATCCAGAAGCTGTTGCAGAAGTGCGACTACGACGTCGAGAAGGCGCAGACCGGCATCGTCTACATCGACGAGATCGACAAGATTTCGCGCAAGAGCGAAAACCCGTCGATCACCCGCGACGTGTCGGGCGAGGGCGTGCAGCAGGCGCTGCTGAAACTCATCGAAGGCACGGTGGCCTCGGTGCCACCGCAGGGCGGGCGCAAGCATCCGCAGCAGGAGTTCCTGCAGGTGGACACTCGCAACATCCTGTTCATTTGCGGCGGCGCGTTTTCGGGTCTCGACAAGGTCATCCAGCAGCGCTCGGAAACCACCGGCATTGGCTTCTCGGCCGAAATCCGCAGCAAGCAGCGCAAGCAGAACGTCGGTGCGCTGCTGGCCAACGTCGAGCCGGAAGACCTGGTCAAGTACGGCCTTATTCCGGAATTCGTCGGGCGCCTGCCGGTGGTCGCCACCCTGGACGAGCTGGACGAAGACGCGCTGGTGAAGATCCTCACCGAGCCCAGGAACGCGATCACCAAGCAGTTCAAGAAGATGTTCGACATGGAGAACGTCGAGATCGAATTCCGCCCGGATGCGCTGAACGCGATCGCCAAACGCGCGATCAAGCGCAAGACCGGCGCGCGCGGGCTGCGTACGATCCTGGAGAGCGTGCTGCTCGACACGATGTACGAGCTGCCTTCGCTGGAACACGTCAGCAAGGTCGTGGTGGACGAGGCCGTGATCAACGGTCAGGCCGAACCCTACCTGATTTACCGCGGCAACCTGCAGCAGCAACGCGTAGCGGGTGCGGGTGAGGGCGACGCCGCCTGACCGCGGTTGCCTGCGGACTGCTTTCGCAGGGCGGGTGGCAGCCCGGCTTTGGCGATCAAATCGGCGGATTGTTCGCATCATCCATGATGCTCACTCCTCGCTTCCGTTCGGAGCCCGCCTGCGGCGGTCCAAATTCTTTCCAGAAGAATTTGTCGCTGCGCTACTCCTGACCTACGCGGTTTGCAGCCCAATCATTCCTGCGCCAACGCGCGCTCGGCGTGCGCCTTGATGGTCTTCACCATCGCGGCGAGGCCATTTGAACGCGTGGGCGAAAGGTGTTTGCCCAAACCGATCGCGTTGATGAAGGCCGGATCGGTGTCGAGGATTTCGCGTGCGCTGCGTCCGGAGTAAACGCGCAGCAACAGCGCGATCAGCCCGGACACGATGGCGGAATCGCTGGCTGCGCGCAGGTCCAGACGACTTGTGTCGCCCGACACGATGATCCACACCTGCGATTGGCAACCATCGACCTTGTTGGCGTCGGTCATTTGTTCGGGTGACAGAGGCGGCAACTTGCGGCCCAAGTCGATCAGGTACTGGTAACGACCGGTCCAGTCGTCGAAGAAATCGAATTCCTCGATGATTTGCTGCTGGGCATCGATTGCGGTGTTGACGGCGAGGTCGTTCATGGATTGATTATCGCGCGGCGCGGCCGTGCGCGTCGAACGGTGGTTCAGCGTTCCGCCACTTTCCAGCGCGTGCCTTGGGGGCCGTCTTCGATCGCGATCCCCATCGCGGCGAGTTCATCGCGGATGGCATCGGCCCGCTTGAAATCCCGTGCAGCGCGGGCTTCTGATCGTTTAGCGATGAGGGCATCTATAAATTCGCTGCTCGGCTGAGTCACAACTTTTAGTGCAGCACCGCTGAAATGAACGGCTTCGGGTTCTAAGTGCACTACGACAGAGCGTTTGAACCAAGATTCGGGGTCCTGCTGCAATAAGCCAATCATCGCACCGCAACCCAGCAGTGCTGATTTCATGTTTGCCAAATGTGCGCAGACAGATTTGTTTGCTGGATCCGCTGCTGCAAGCGCTTGGCGCGCAGATTTGGCCAAATTGTTGAGTGCGGCTAAGGCAACTGGTGTGTTTAGGTCGTCTTCGAGGGCACTTTCAAAGTCAGCAGATGCAATACCTGGTTTCGAATCAAACTGTGCAAGGTCCCGCAACGTGCCGTACAACCGATCCAGCGTCGCGATGCTTTGCTCGATCAGGGCTTCCGACCAATCCAGTGGTTGCCGATAGTGCGCGGAGAGCAGAGCATAGCGCAGTGCTTCCGGCGGGTATTGCTGCAGCAGCGCATGCAACTGCTTCACATTGCCCACGGACTTGCTCATCTTGGCGCCGCCGAAAGTGAGCATGCCGTTGTGCAGCCAGAAGCGCGCGAAGGTTTGCGTGCCGTGCGCGCAGCGCGACTGCGCGATCTCGTTTTCATGGTGCGGAAACACCAGGTCCACGCCGCCGGCGTGGATGTCGATCACGTCGCCCAAATGTGCGGCCGCCATCGCCGAGCATTCGATGTGCCAGCCCGGACGGCCACGCCCCCACGGGCTGTCCCAGCCGGGCAGGTCGGGCGTGGAAGGTTTCCACAACACGAAATCGGCAGGGTTCTTCTTGTAAGGCGCGACTTCGATGCGCGCGCCGGCGATCAGCTCATCGGTGGAACGCCCCGAGAGCTTGCCGTAATCCGCGAACTTCGCCACGTCGAACAACACGTGGCCATCGGCGGCATAGGCATGGCCGGAAGTGATCAGGCTCTCGCACATCTCGACGATGGCTGCGATGTGCTGGGTGGCCAGCGGTTCCACGTCGGGCGGCGCCACGCCGAGCTTCGCCATGTCCTCGCGATACACCGCGGCATATTTTTCGGCGACGCTCGCGATCGGCACGCCCGCTTCCTGTGCCGCTGCATTGATCTTGTCGTCCACGTCGGTAATGTTGCGAGCGTACACCAGCTCCGGATATTCCCGGCGCAACAGTCGCGCCAGCACATCGAACACCACTGGCCCACGCGCGTTGCCGATATGCACGTAGCTGTAGACGGTCGGACCGCACAGGTACATCGTCACGCGCTTTGGATCGGCGGGCGCGAACGATTCGACACGGCGGGTCAGCGAGTTATAGAGGCGTAGCGCCATGGGCTCGGCAGGAATCGCGTTCAGCGGCAAATAATCAAGCGATTTTATCAGGTTGCGCCATCTGCTTGAGCGTCGATTCAGCATGCGGGTGGTTCAATGTGAACAACTCGTGATGCCCGACGGGGCCATGTAGACGAGCCGGAGCCCGCCATGTCGAAAATCTTGATCGCTTCGCTGTTGCTGGCCGTTGCGGCCGCCGCGAATGCGCAAAACTATCCGCCACCACCACCACCACCGCCATCCGGGCAGGCGGCGAACATCCACTACGGCTGGGCCGAGGTGCTGCGCGTCGATCCGGTGTATGCCGCGGTGGCGCAGCCCCCGCCGCAAGAATGCTATCCGCAGACGGTGACCCGCCAGGACAACAACCACACGGGCGGCACCGTGCTGGGCGCGATCGTGGGCGGCGTGCTCGGCAGCACGGTGGGCAAGGGTGATGGGCGCAAGGCCGCGACTGTCGCGGGCGCGGTGGCCGGTGGTGCGATCGGCAACCGTGTGTCCGCCGCGCACGACCAGACCTACACCACCCAGCAGACGGTCTGCCGCCCCGTCGACAGTTACGCACCGCCGCAACAGATCGTGGCCTACGACGTGGAATACCGTTTTCGCGGCGAGGTATATCTGTCGCGACTGCCTTACGATCCGGGCGAACGCTTGCGGGTCAGGGTGACGGTCGCGCCCGCGGAGTAGGAACGCCAAACTGGGCGCCACTCGCCACATCCATGTGGCTCGCCCTTCGGATCACCTTCGGCGGTCAAATCGGCAGTCCTTGCGGATTTGGTCGCGACGGTTCTTCGGGCCTCCAGTGCCGGGGTCCGGCGAGCCGCCGGCCATTGCGCTCGGGCGACGAGTGTGCGAGCATTCGCCGCTTGCTGTTCGACGTTGATATGACGACATCCTTTTCCACCCGTGCAGTCATCCTCACCAGCGCCCGCGCGGCCGCGGGGATGACTTCGCGCGCGCGCCGACCGGAGCATCCTCATACGGCCGGGTAGGCAGTCGCGCGCGTTTGTGCAGTACCGAACGACAAAAACCCGGCCCTTGTGCCGGGTTTTTGCTTTATTTCAGCACGCATCCATGCGTGCACAAGCCAGTTTCCACAAGAGAGCATTGGATCACTCGTGACCATTCGCCATTTCATCACCACCCAGGACTGGAGCCGGGCCGAGGTCGACGCATTGCTGGAACAGGCGGCTGCATTCAAGCGCTCGCCGGCCGGCACGCAGCTGGCGGGAAAGTCCGTTGCGTTGTTGTTCTTCAATCCGTCGATGCGCACCCGCACCAGCTTCGAGTTGGGTGCGTTCCAATTGGGTGGCCACGCGGTGGTGCTGTTGCCCGGCAAGGACGCGTGGCCGATCGAGTTCGACATGGGCGCTGTGATGGACGGCGAGGCCGAGGAACATGTCGCAGAAGTTGCGCGGGTGCTGTCGCGCTACGTGGACCTGATCGCGGTGCGGGCGTTTCCGAAGTTCAAGGACTGGACCGTCGATCGCGAGGATCGCGTGATCAGGGCATTTGGGAAATACGCCACGGTGCCGGTGATCAACATGGAAACCATCACGCACCCCTGCCAGGAACTCGCGCATGCACTGGCGCTGAAAGAACACCTGGGCGAGCTGCGCGGCAAAAAGTACGTGCTGACCTGGACGTATCACCCCATGCCGCTCAATACCGCGGTTGCGAACTCTGCATTGTTGATCGCCACGAAGATGGGCATGGACGTGACGCTGCTGTGCCCGACGCCGGATTACGTGCTGGATGAACGTTACATGGAGTTCGGTGATGCGAATGCACGCGAGCATGGTGGTTCGCTGCGGGTGACGCACGACATCGAGGACGCCTATCGTGGCGCCGACGCGGTGTACGCGAAAAGCTGGGGCGCGCTGCCGTTCTTCGGCCGTTGGGAGAAAGAAAAGCCGATCCGGGATGCGCACAAGCACTTCATCGTCGACGAGGCCAAAATGGCGCTGACCAACCACGCGGTTTTCAGCCACTGCCTGCCGCTGCGCCGCAACGTCAAGGCTACCGATGGCGTGATGGACGCGCCCTACTGCATCGCGATCGACGAAGCGGAAAACCGCCTGCACGTGCAGAAGGCGGTGATGGCGACACTTGTTTCGCAATCGGAGATATCGGCATGACAGGTCATCAACACCGCTATCGCGTCGGCGTGGAATGGACCGGCAATCGTGGCAGCGGCACCGATGGATATCGCAACTACGGGCGCGAGCACGTGATTCGCGTGGAGGGCAAACCGGAGATCGCGGGGTCTTCCGATCCTGCGTTCCGCGGGGATGGCGCCAAACACAATCCCGAAGACATGCTGGTGGCGGCGCTTTCCACCTGCCACATGCTCGCGTACCTGCATGTGGCCACGCTCGCGGGTGTGGTGGTGACGGCGTACGCCGATGCGGCCGAAGGCACGATGGTGACGGAAGGCAACGGTGGCCATTTCACCGAGGTGGTGCTGCGGCCCATCGTGACGATCACCGCGACCAGCGATCCCGCGAAAGCTGCAGCCGCCCACGAGGGTGCACATCACGCGTGCTTCGTTTCCGCGTCCGTCAATTTCACGGTGCGCTGTGAGCCGCGCATCGTCGTCGAAAACCTTACCTTTGCAGGACACCCATCATGAACAAGGACATCGTTCTCGCCTTTTCCGGGGGCCTCGATACCAGCTTCTGCGTGCCGTATCTCATCGAACGTGGCTGGCGAGTGCACACCGTTTTCGCCGATACCGGCGGTATGGGAGCGGAAGAGCGCGCGTATATCGAGGCGCGTGCGAAGGAATTGGGCGTCGCCTCGCACGTCACCGTCGATGGCGCTCCCGCCTTATGGGAGCACTTCGTCAAGCCATTCGTGTGGGCGGGCGAGGGCTACCAAGGCCAGTATCCACTGCTGGTTTCCGATCGCTATTTGATCGTCGAGGCGGCCATCAAGCGCGCGACCGAACTCGGCACGCACGCCATTGCGCATGGTTGCACCGGGATGGGCAACGACCAGGTGCGTTTCGATCTGACGGTGAAGACGCTGGGCGATTTTGAAATCGTCGCGCCGATTCGCGAAATCCAGAAGGAACACACGGCGGTTCGCGCGTACGAGCAGGAGTACTTGAAACAGCGCGGGTTCGATGTACGCGCCAAGCAGCAGGCCTACACCATCAACGAAAACCTGCTGGGCGTGACCCTGTCGGGTGGCGAAATCGACCGCTGGGAAGCCCCCGAAGAGGACGCCCGTGGTTGGTGCAAACCACGCGGTGAATGGCCGGCCCACCCGTTGCGCGTGAAGCTCGGCTTTGCCGGCGGCGTGGCGCAAACCTTGAACGGCGAGCGCGTTGCCGGTCATATCCTGCTCGGGCGCATGAACCACCTGTTCGCGCAGTACGGCGTCGGACGTGGAATGTACACGGGTGATACCACGATCGGGTTGAAGGGGCGAATTGTTTACGAGGCGCCCGGGCTGGCTGCACTCCTGGCCGCGCACCGTGCGCTCGAGGAGGCGGTGCTGAGCAAGCAGCAGAACCGCTTCAAACCGACGATTGCACGCAAGTGGATCGAACTCGTCTACGAGGGATTCTTCCATGATCCGCTGAAGGCCGATCTCGAAGCATTCCTGGCGTCCAGCCAGCGCTGCGTCGAAGGGGAGGTCACGCTGGAAACACATGGCGGCAGAGTGGATGCCGTGGCCGTGTCGTCTCGCCGCATCCTCAGTGCCAAGGGTGCGACCTACGCCCAAGCCGCGGATTGGGGTGTGGCCGAGGCCGAGGGCTTCATCAAGTTGTTCGGCATGAGTTCGACCTTGTGGGCCGAGGTCAATCGGTAATGGACGGGCTGCTCGATGCCACGCTGGCGCATCTGCGTGCGCTGGTTGCGTTCGACACGCGCAATCCGCCGCGTGCGATCGGCACGGGCATCTTTGACTACCTGCGCGGTCAGTTGCAGAACTTCGATGTACGGGTGACGGATCACGGCGCGGGTGCGGTGAGCCTGTTGGCGATGCGCGGAGAGCCGAAACTTCTGTTCAATGTCCACCTCGATACAGTTCCCGATTCTCCAACGTGGAGCGCCAGTCCATTCGAATTGCGGGTGGGGGGCGATCGGGCGATCGGCCTTGGCGCGTGCGACATCAAGGGCGCGGCGGCGGCGTTGCTGGCAGCGGCGAAGTTGTCGGATGGCGACATGGCGTTGCTGTTTACGACGGATGAGGAAGGCGCCGATCCGCGTTGCATCAAGGCGTTCTTGGCAGCCAATCCTTCTCCGCCCGGGAGAAGGTGGCGCGCAGCGCCGGATGAGGGTTCGCGAACGGATGGAGGTCACAACAACACCGAGCCTTCACCCCAGCGCTGCGCGCTCGGCGCTACGCGCCGCCTCTCCCGGAGGGAGAGGGGCTTTGAAGCCGTGATCGTCGCCGAGCCCACCCGCTGCAAAGCTGTGCTTGCACACCGCGGCATCCAGTCGGTGCGCGCACGTTTCGAAGGGCGTGCGGGCCATGCATCGAGCGAACAGAAACCGTCGGACAGCGCGTTGCATCAGGCCGTTCGCTGGGGCGCCGCGGCGCTGGATTTTGCCGAAGCGCGATCCACGGAAACTTTCGGCAGCTTGCGTGGCCTGCGTTTGAATATCGGCCGCCTCGAAGGTGGCATCAAGGCCAACATGATTGCGCCGGAGGCGGAACTGCGTTTGGGAATGCGCCCGTTGCCATCGGTGGACATGGACGGTTTGCTGGAAGGTTTGCGCACGCTTGTCGACCAGACGCCGCTGGAGTTCGAGGAAACTTTTCGCGGGCCGACGTTGCCGGCCAACGCGGCCGATGCGGAATCGCGCTTGCGCGACGCACGCGCGCTCGCGGATGAACTTGGAATTCCCGTTGGCGAGGCGGTCGATTTCTGGACCGAGGCCGCATTGTTTTCAGGCGCCGGTTGCACGACGTTCGTTTACGGCCCGGGCGACATCGCCCAGGCGCACAGCGCCGACGAATGGGTAGCGCTGGATGAACTTGAAGCTGCAGCCCGAACGTATCTGGGCATTACGGAGAAATCGTCATGAACATGTTTCCCCTGGAAGCCATGGGGAGGGCACTGGGTACGGCCAGCCAGCCTCCCCGGGGGTTGCTTCCGGCGGTCCGCGCGTGAGGATGCAGTCGGCATGAGCGAAGTACGCAACACCATCGTCCGCCTGCTGTCGGCGATGGGCAGTGCGCGGGAAGTCCAGCAGTACCTGAAACGTTTTTCGCAACTGGATGCGAAGCGTTTTGCCGTCGTGAAGGTCGGCGGTGCCGTGCTGCGGGATGATTTGACCGAACTCGCTTCGTCGCTGACGTTCCTGCAGCGCGTCGGTTTGACGCCGATCGTGGTGCACGGCGCCGGTCCGCAGCTCGACGATGAACTCGTGAAAGCGGGCATCGAAAAGCGCACGGTGAACGGTCTGCGCGTGACGCCGCCGCAGGCGCTCGGCATCGTGCGGCGGGTGTTCCACCAGCAGAATCTCGCACTGGTCGATGCGCTGCACGCGATGGATACGCGGGCGACATCGGTAGTGTCAGGCGTGTTCGCCGTGGACTGGCTGGACCGTGAGAACTGCGGGCTGGTCGGCAAGATCCGGCGCATCGAGCTCGCGCCGATCGAGGCGAGCCTGCGCATGGGCTCGATTCCGATCATCGCCAGCCTTGGCGAAACGGAAGAGGGCCAGATCCTGAACGTCAATGCCGACTTCGCGGCCAACGAACTGGTGCGCGTGCTGCAGCCGTACAAGATCGTGTTCCTGACCGGTACGGGCGGTTTGCTGGATGGTGCAGGCAAGGTCATCGATTCAATCAACCTGTCCACCGAATACAAACACCTGATGGCGCAGCCTTGGGTCAGCGGCGGCATGCGCCTGAAGCTGGAGCAGATCGCGGACCTGTTGCGTGACCTGCCGCTGGCGTCATCGGTCTCGATCACGCGGCCGTCGGAACTGGCCAAGGAACTGTTTACCCACAAGGGTTCGGGGACGCTGGTGCGGCGCGGCGAGAAAGTGCTGCGCTTCGGATCCTGGGAAGATGTCGACCAGGACCGCATGCGCGCGCTGATCGATTCCAGCTTCGCGCCGCGCCATCTTGCACCTGACTATTTCGAGCAAGTGCGGCCGTACCGTGTTTACGTGAGCGAAAATTACCGCACGGCGATGATCCTGACGCTTGAGGGCGGTTTGCCATATCTCGACAAGTTCGCGGTCCTGGATGAGGCGCAGGGCGAGGGTCTGGGACGCGCGGTATGGCAGGTAATGCGGGCGGAGAACCCGAAACTGTTCTGGCGGTCGCGGCACGGCAACCGCATCAACGCGTTCTACCACGAGCAGTCGGATGGGTGCTTCAAGGAATCGAAGTACAAGGTCTTCTGGTACGGCCTGGGCGCCGATTTCAGAACCATCGAGAGTTGCGTGATGCATTGTGCGCAGCGAAAGCCGACGCTGATCGATTGACATGAAGACAATTGGGATAGTTGGAGCAAGAGGCCATACTGGCGCGGAGTTGATCCGCTTGATCGCGGCCCATCCGGTGCTGGAACTCGCTTTCGTTTCCTCGCGCGGGCTGGACGGGCAACGCGTTGATACCCACAACGATGGGTACGCGGGCGATTTGCGCTACGAGAACCTCGATCCGCAAGCCGTAGCCACCAAGCACGCGGACATCGTGATCCTTGCGCTGCCGAATGGCGAGGCCGCTCCGTACCTGGGCGCGATCGATGCGGCTGCGCCCGAAACGTTGATCATCGATTTGTCTGCCGACCATCGCTTCGACAGAACGTGGTACTACGGCCTCCCCGAGCTCACGCGGGGCAAGTGGCGCGGCGAGCGCCGGATCAGTAATCCGGGTTGCTATGCCACGGCGATCGAGCTGACGGTTGCGCCTTTGAGAGATGTGCTGGCGGCGCCGCCGGTGTGTTTCGGGGTGTCGGGCTATTCGGGCGCGGGCACCGCGCCTTCCGACAAGAATGACCCCGAAAAGCTTCGGGACAATTTGATGCCGTACGCCTTGACGGGGCACATCCACGAAAAGGAAGCGGCGTTCCAGCTTGGCGTACCGGTGGAATTCATGCCGCACGTGGCACCGCATTTTCGCGGGCTTACCGTCACGAGCAACTTGTATCTGGCGCATGCGATGAAGCGGGAAGAAGTGCTTTCACGTTTTCACGACGTTTATCGCGATGAAAAGCTCGTGCATGTCACGGACGATCCGCCGTGGGTCAGCCGGATCGCCGGGAAACACCATGCCGAAATCGGCGGCTTCGCATTGTCCGCTGATGGCCGGCGCGCGGTGATCGTGGCGACGCTGGACAATTTGCTGAAAGGCGCAGCAACCCAGGCGATGCAGAATATAAATCGCGCGATTGGCGTGGACGAACTATCGGGAATTCCTCATGACTGACCTGTTGTGGCAGAAATCGGACAGCAGGGTGGACGCAAAGATCATGCGCTTCCTTGCCGGCGATGACGTGTTGCTGGATCGCGAGTTCTTTCTGCACGACATCCGGGCCAGCAAGGCGCACGTCGAAGGACTGGCGAACATCGGCGTGCTCGATGCCGACGAGGCAATCGCATTGAAGCGCGAGCTCGACGTGCTGGCTGACGATTTTCGCGGCGGTGCCTTCGTGTTGGACGAACGCTTTGAAGACGGCCATTCCGCCATAGAAGCGCGGCTGACGGAGCGTCTTGGCGATACAGGCCGGAGGGTGCACACCGGTCGCAGCCGCAATGATCAGATTCTGGTCGCGACGCGGCTTTGGCTGAAGGAAAAGCTTTCGGCGCTAAGGGCGCACTGTAAGTCCACCGCACAGGTTTGCCTGGATCGCGCGGCGACCGAGTTGTTGCCGATGCCCGGCTATACGCACCTGCAGCGCGCGGTCGTGTCGTCCACGTCGATGTGGTGGGCGGGATTTGCCGAAGCCTTCATCGACGACGCATGGCGCGCGAAGCAGACGCACGATTGGATTGATGCCAGCCCGCTTGGCAGTGCGGCCGGCTATGGCGTGAATCTGAAACTCGATCGCGACCACACCACGCGTGCACTTGGCTTCGCGCGGATGCAGGTGAGTGCAACGTATGCACAACTTTCACGCGGCAAGTTCGAGATGGCGGCGCTGGAGGCGATTGGCAGTGCGTTGCTGGACGTGCGCCGATTGGCCTGGGACCTGTCGTTGTTCACCACTGCAGAATTTGGATTCGTCTCGCTGCCGCCAGAATACACGACCGGCTCGTCGATCATGCCCAACAAGCGTAACCCCGACGTGATCGAGCTGTTGCGCGCAAGTTATGCCAGCGTCGCCGCTGCGCGTACCGAGGTCGAACAATTGCTGTCGCTGCCGTCGGGTTACCAGCGCGATTTGCAGTTCAGCAAAGGTGGAATCTTCCATGGCGTGCATCGCGGGCTGCTCGCGATGGAACTGGTGCCCGATCTGCTCGCAGGCCTGCGCTGGAAGGAAGCCGCGATGCGCGCCGCGATCGAACCCGCAATGTACGCCACGGATACTGTGATCGAACAGGCTGCCGCGGGCGTCCCGTTCCGCGACGCCTATCGCGCCGCCGGCGATGCGGCCGGTGCGGCAGGGCAAGGCCACACGCCAGAGCAAAGCCTTGCAGCGCGCACCTCGCCCGGGGCGCACGCCGATTTGCGGCTGGACGATTTGCAAATTCGCCTGACTGCGCTGGATGCTTGAGTGAAGACAACGTTGAAGCTAGCCAATATCCACAACGCCGAACACTACGCCTGGGGCATCGGTTGCGAGGGCTGGCATCTGCTGCCCTGCGACGATCTCAGCGTGATCGAGGAACGCATGCCGCCCGGCACGGCCGAGCAACGTCACCTCCACGCGCGCTCGCGGCAGTTCTTCTATGTGCTGGAAGGTGAGGCCGTGCTGGAGATGGAAGGCGCAATGCAGGTCCTGCATCCCGGCGAAGGACTGCACGTTGCGCCCGGCACCGCGCATCAGGTGCGCAACGACAGCGGCGAAGCGGTTCGATTTCTTGTCGTCTCGGCGCCGAAAAGCCACGGGGACCGCGTCCTGGCCCCTTGATGCCCATGGGATGCCCCCCACGGTAACGGACGTGTTCTTCAGATAACGATCGAGCCAGACCACGGTCGCCGCGCCCCATCGATCCGGTTTTCGGGCTTCGTTGTGGTGAACCAGTTGATGATGCCGTATTCCTTGACCGCCGCTGCCCACACGTCGGGTGTCTTGCCGATCGTCACCAGCGTCACTTCGCCGCCGTGCGGTCGCGCGTTCAAAGCCCCCTCAAAACGACATGAAATACCCGCCGTTCACCGGGATGTTGGCGCCGGTGATGAAGCCAGCGTCATCGGCGGTGAGGAAGGCGACGGTGCGCGCGATTTCGGAAGGCTCGCCGAGGCGCCCCACCGGAATCTGAGCGACGATCTGGGTGCGGATGTCTTCGGGCACCTTCATCACCATCTCGGTCTTGCAGTAGCCGGGCGATACGCTGTTGACGGTGACGCCTTTCTTCGCGACTTCGCGAGCCAGCGCCATGGTGAAGCCGTGCATGCCGGCCTTGGCGGCTGAGTAGTTGGTCTGGCCGAACTGGCCGGTCTGGCCGTTCACTGAAGAAATGTTCACGATACGCCCGAAGTTGCGGGCCGTCATGCCATCCACGGTGTTGCGGCACATGTTGAACACGCCATCCAGGTTGACGTGCATCAGCTCGCTCCATTGCGCCTGACTCATCTTCTTGAGCGAGGTGTCACGGGTGATGCCGGCGGCATTGACCACGATGTCCACGCTTCCGTATTTTTCGGTGATGTGGTTCACCAGATTCGCGCAGTCGTCGAAATTCGCGACGTCGGCGGGTGCGAACACGATGTTGCCGTTGTACTCGCGGGTCTCCTCGCGGAATGCGGCGAGGCGTTCCTGGCGATTGCCGAGATCGGCGGCGATGACCTGACGGCCATCTTCTGCGAGTCGCTTGCAAATGGCGGTGCCCAGCCCGCCGATGCCGCCAGTGACGACGGCTACACGTTTGGTCATTGAAATCTCCGAGAAATGCCGCGCAGCCGCATGTGTTGCGCTGCAGCAATCAGGCGGATGTTACGGAGCCGTGCCTTGAGTGTCAACGGCGCTTGCGCGTGGACTTTTTCTCGTCCGCATCAGCTTCCGGCGCGGAAGGCTTGGGTGCCGGCGTGGCGTTGGGTTGCAGGGACTTCCAGAGGTCGATATTGCGTTCCGTGATGTCGTTCAACATCGACCAAGGCGTCTGGCCCAGCAGGTTGTTCAATTGGTCGCGGAACTTGTGCTGCTGTTCCAGGAAAACCTTGAGGCTGTTTTCGAGATAGCCGCCCACGAAGCCTTGCATGGCATCGCCGTAGAAGCGGATGATCTGCGAGAGCAGGGCAGTGGAAAAGATCGGTTGACCGTGTTGCTCATGCTCGGCGATGATCTGCAGCAGCACCGCACGGGTCAGGTCCTCATTGGTCTTGGCATCGCGCACTTCGAACGATTCGCCGGACAGCACCAACTGCCGCACCTCCTCCAGCGTGATGTAGCTGGAGACGCGGGTGTCGTACAGGCGCCGATTCGGGTACTTCTTGATGATGCGTGGTGATGCCATGCCGCAAAGCTAGCACGGCATGCGGCGGCGCACCAGCGAGGATTTCCGGTGCGATCGTCCCTGATCGCCGCGTCACCGACGGGGCGGATCATGGCTTCGGTCCAGCTTCGACGACACCAGAATGGCCTTCCCTGGCCTGACTTTCCACGTCAGCCGCTTCGCTCGTGTACTCACGTATCAAATGGCGTTGCGCTATGAAGGCGTGGGGCCGTCGCCGATGCTGCCCAGCGGCAAGACGGTGTGGCCATGGATTTCGTTGACGATCTCCGCAGCGGCGATGTAGATGCCGATGATCGCGGTCACCAGCCCGAGATAACCACCCAATACGGTCAATGCGCCGGCATGGGTCCATTGCGCCAAGGCCAACGCCAGCAGCGATACGCATAGCCCCAGCGTGAACAGCATGCGGGCGACGCCGTCCCTGCACGCGGCCAGCCAGAGGCACAACACCAGAAAGGCCCACACGATGTAATACCAACCCAGGAAGCCGGGCGTGGGGCTGTATGGATTGAGTGCCAGCGCATGTTGCGACAGCGCCGCCACCCACCAGTAGGCGGCGAACGTGAGGAACAGCACGGCATCGAGGGTGTAGCCGCGCACGGTTTGGCCGATGCCCGCGATGGTCAGCACGCAGCCCCCGAGTATCGCTGTCAACAGCGGAAGCAGGATGTTGCCCGGCTGACCGAACAGCAGCGGCGTGAGGATGGTGCCGGGTTGATCGAACCAGCCGGCGGGTCCCATGCTCGCCAGCCATAGGGTCAGCGCAAAAGCGGCGTAACCCAGTGCCGACACGTTGGCGGTTTTGTGCATCCGACCCTCCAAGGGTCGTCCGACAAGGCTAATGAATGCGCGTCGGGCGTTGGGGACTTCTGCACGATTATCGACAAGCCGCGTGTAGAAACGGTCACGACCGGTTTGTGCGAGGGTGATTCAGGTCACTCTTTCGTGGTAACGGGCGCCGAGACGGTGAGGCTTCCGCTCGAGGTGTGCAGCTTTTGCGCCGGAATCGCGAATTCGATTTCCAGCTCATGCCATGCGTCCAGCATCGCCAGATTGATGCGTTGCTGGATTTCCACGAACACGTTGTAGCCCGGGTCCAGCACGTAGTACACGATCTCGAAATCCAGTCCATAATCGCCGAAGCCTGAAAGATACCCGCGATCGAAGCGCGTCGTTTTTTCGCGCTCGATGAATCCGCGCACCCGCGCGATGGCTTCGGGAATTTTCTCGCGCGGCGTGTCGAACGGCAGCCGGAAGTTGAAGACGACGCGGCGCTCCTGCCGGCGCGAATAGTTGTGGATCAGATTCTTCAGCAGCACCGAGTTGGAAACGGCAAGCTCCTCGCCGGATAGCGAGCGGATGCGCGTGGACTTGATGCCCACCTTGGTGACGGTGCCCATTTCGTCGCCGAAGGCGATGAATTCGCCGACTTCAAACGGCTTGTCAAGCCCGATCGCGATCGAGGAAAACAAGTCCGTCAGCACGTTCTGCAGCGCCAGCGCCACCGCGACACCGCCCACGCCGAGGCTGGCCACGAACGCGGTGATGTTGACGCCGCCCTCGGCCAGCAGCGCCAGCACCAGCGTGATCCACACCACGAATTGCACCGCCCAGGTGAGCACGCCCAGCATCACGGGATTCACCGGACGAGTGGTTTCTTCGGAAGTCGAGCGGTGCAGCCACGCCACCCCCAACGCGATGATCCACAGTGCGACCTGGATACCCACCAGCGCGTAGGTGACGAGGTGCAAGCCATCCTGCACCGTCCAGCGCGGTGTCTTGCCGGCGGTGGCGTCGCCGAAGTGCAGGAAATCCAGCGCAATCGCGATCGCGATCAGCAGCAGCAGCCAGCCGCGCGTCGCTTCGGCCACGCGGGCCGCAATCGCGAACCCGTTGCGATGCGTGCGTTCGGCGAGCTTGCGCAGGCGCGCGGCAATAATCGCGGCGACCACTTGCGCGATCACGTAGCCGCCCAGCGCCGCCGCGCCCGCGATCACCCACGCGAATGCGGAGTTGCCAAGCCATTGACCGTGCTGAAGCCAGTCATTCATCCCATCAACCTCTGCTCGTCAGCCTGGAATGTGCGAGTCGGGGGCTCAGGTCGCATGCTTCGGCGTGCCGCCAGCTTGCTCACCGGGTTGCTGGAATACCCGCTGCATCACGAAATCGGCGGTGACCTGTTCGCCGGTGAGCAGCATCGCCGCGAGTTCGCCGCCCAGGATCTGCGGCGCGATCACCACGTCCGGCTGCACCAGCCGCACGCGCCCGAGGTGGCTCGCATCGTTGACGGCCGCGATGGTGCGCGCGGTGCCCGCAAGTTCGCGCACGGCCAGCACCACGAACGCGTTTTCGGAATCGTCTTCCATCATCGCCAGCACCGCCTGCGCCTTGTCGGCGCCGGCCTTGCGCAGGACGTCGGCGTCGCTGGGTTCGCCGATCACATTGTCGACGGTGTCGGGAATCGGGATTTCCGGCGCCTGCCGCAGCAGCCGGGTCACTGGCTGGCCGCGGCGCGCGAGCTCGCGCCAGGTATTGAGCGCGAGCGGCGTGTTGCCGATCACGACGAAATGATTTTCGCGTTGCATGCGATGGTCCTTGCGATTGACGATGCGTTGCAGGCTGCGGGTGACCAGCGGCGCGATCACCGCGGTCAGCGAGGTGGCGAATACCGCGACGCCCAGCGCGATGATCGACACCGCGAACAGCTTCGCCTCCGGTGTTTGCGGCGTGATGTCGCCGTAGCCCACCGTGCTCATGGTGACCATCGCGTAATAGAACGCGGTCACCAGATCGGTGATCTGCGGCTTGAAGTCCGCCCCCAGATAGTAGGTGCCGAAAGTGGCGTACACCACCAGCATCGCCACCGAGGTCAGCGCGAATAGCGTGCTGGCGGCGATGCTGCTGCGATCGAACTGGCGCCACGCGAATGCCAGCAACGCCAGCATCAGGATGAAATAGCCGAGCAGCAGATGCGCGTGCGCGTGCTGTCCGAACAGCAGGCTGACCGCGGCGAGCGCCGCCAGCAGCAAAGACATGGTCCACGCGAGGCGCGAGCGCAGCAAAAGCCCGACGGCCATGATCAGCATGCCGGCGCCGATCAGGAGTGGCGGCAGGTACGCGGGACGCAGTCCGCCCTCGAGATTGCGGTTCAGCAATTGGGCGAGGATGGTTCGCCAATGTCGGCCGAGATCGTTCTGCAGCAACCAGAATCCGCCGAGGCCAAGCAGGATCGCCAGCGGAACATGTGGAAACCAGTGGCGCCCGCCGATGCGCTGGTTCAGGCGCTGCATCCGGTTGCGAATCAACTGGGTCGGGCTGGGCAGCATCGTTGCCGGGGCGGGGAGCGGGCGAACACCATAGCAAGCCGCCGTGGGCGCGCCAACCGCCGGCGTGACAGGCGTTACTTGTGGACTGCAGGCCATTCGGCGAGGATGCGCTTTCCTCTCGCGGGAACCTATTCCATGAACGCATCCTCGGCTGTTGTCGGACGTGCACATGGCGGTCGCCCCTTGCCTGCGATCCTGGTTGGCGGTTTGGTGGCGGGAACGCTGGACATCGGCGCGGCGTCGCTGATCAACATGATCGATCCGCGGGTGATCCTGCGCTTCATTGCAGGCGGCCTGCTGGGCAAGGCGGCGTTGCAGGGCGGACCTGCGGTCGCGTGGCTGGGTCTGTTCCTGCAGTGGGGCATGTCGCTGCTGATCGCGACGATCTTCGTGTTCGCCGCATTGCGCCTGCGCTGGCTGACCGCACGGCCTGTTCTCGCGGGGCTTGCGTACGGCGTGGTGGTGTTCGTGGTGATGAATTACGTGGTGGTGTATTTCTCGGCGTGGCATCGCATCAACCACTTCACGCCCGCGAGCTTCGTCGAAAACCTGCTGGCGATGCTGGTGTTCGGATTGATTGTTTCGATCTCTGCCCGGGTCTTCCTCGGGCGACAGCGGGCGTGACCATTGCCCCATGCAAATCGGCGTGAACGGGCGTAAAAGGGGACTTTCGCTGTCGTGAACCCCACGCGAGTGGCGCGTGCGGAGCGGCGGCCTTACGTTGAGGGGTCGGCGATGAAATCCGTTCGCGTGCGCAAGCTCGGGGTGGCACTGGCGTGTCTGTCGTTGACATTCGTGGCGGGCGCCGCCACGCCGCCCGATCAGGCGAAGTCGCCGACGGATCACGGCATGCTCGGTTTCACCTCGGCCGGTGCCACGCAGCAGCAGCAACTCGAGCAGCGTTTCGATTCGTTGCTCAGTGCCAGCGAAATGCGCGATTGGCTGAAGCGGCTTTCGTCCGAACCCAACCAAGTCGGCTCACCGCACGACAAGGCCAATGCCGAGTGGATGCTGGCGCAGTTCAAGCAATGGGGTTGGGATGCGCGTATCGAGAGGTTCGACGTGTTGTACCCGACGCCGAAACAGGAACTGGTGGAACTCGTCGCGCCGACCAAGTTCAAGGCAGCCCTGCACGAACCGCCCATGAGGGGCGATCGCACGTCGACGTTACCCGGTGCCTTGCCGCCCTACAACGTTTATGGCGCCGACGGCGATGTCACCGGCGACCTGGTGTACGTCAATTACGGCATGCCCGACGATTACAAGGAACTCGCGCGGCTTGGCGTCAGCGTCAAGGGCAAGATCGTGATCGTCCGTTACGGCGGTGGCTGGCGAGGACTGAAGCCGGAGCTGGCTCACAAACACGGCGCCATCGGTTGCCTGATCTATTCCGACCCGCGCGACGATGGCTACTTCCATGCCGATCCGTATCCGAAGGGGGCGTCGCGTCCGCCGGAAGGAGTGCAGCGTGGTTCGGTCGCGAAGATGCAGATTTATCCCGGCGATCCAACCACGCCGGGTTACGGTTCGGTGCCGGGCGCCAAGCACCTTGCGATCAAGGATGCCAAAACCGTCCTGAAGATTCCGGTGCTGCCGATTTCCTATGCCGATGCGACCCCGCTGTTGAAGGCCATGGGCGGCCCGGTGGCGCCGGAGAGCTGGCGCGGCGCGCTGCCGTTCACCTATCACGTCGGCGCGGGTCCAGCCAAAGTCCACATGGTCGTGAAATCCAGCTGGGATTTGAAACCCGTCTACGACGTCGTCGCCAAGCTGCAGGGGTCAAGTGACGCGGAGCAATGGGTGGTCCGCGGCAATCACCACGATGGCTGGGTGTTCGGCGCGTTCGATCCACTGGCTGGCACCATCGCGGAGATGGGCGAGGCCAAGGCGCTGGGCACGTTGTACAAGCAGGGCTGGCGGCCCAAGCGCACCATCGTGTACGCGAGTTGGGATGGCGAGGAGCCCGGTTTGCTCGGTTCCACCGAATGGGCGGAAACGCACGCGAAGGAATTGCAGCAGAAGGCCGTGTTGTACCTCAACTCCGATACCAATGGCCGTGGCGTGCTGTTCGCGGGCGGCAGTCATTCGCTTCAGCACCTGGTCAACCAGGTCGCGGCGGATGTCACCGATCCCGAAACCAAGGCGACGGTGCAGCGGCGCCAGCGGGCGTTCATCGCGGTACACGCCGCCGAGAAGAACGCCAGCCCGATGATCAAGGAAACCGCCAAGCTCGCGGCCAACGGCGGTGACATTCCCATTTCGCCGCTGGGATCGGGATCCGATTACAGCGCGTTCCTGGAACACCTCGGCATCACGACGCTGGACATTGGTTTCGGCGGCGAGGCTGATCAGGGCGGGGTCTATCACTCGCGTTACGACTCATTCGACCACTTCATCCGCTTCGGTGACCCGACCTTCGAGTACGGCGTCGCGTTGGCCAAGGTGGCCGGCCGCATCGTGATGCGCACCGCCAACGCGGAGGTGCTGCCGATGCGCTTTGGCGACTTCAGCACGACGGTGGATCGCTACGTCAGCCAGTTGCACAAGCAGGCGGACGACGCGCGCAAGGCCGCCGAGCAACAGCACAGGTTGCTGGATGCCGGCGACTACAAGCTGGCCGCCGATCCCGACCACCCAGTCGCGCCACCGGAGCGGTTGTCCGACGTGCCGAAGATCGCATTCGCGCCGCTGGATGCGGCCGCAAAGAAGCTGAAGACAAGCGCGCAAGCCTATGAAAAGGCGTACAACGCACGCGCCGAGAAGGGACTGGACATCCCCGCTTCACAACTCGCGCAGGTCAACCAGTTGATGGGCACCCTGGAACAACGCTTGCTTGACGAGCAGGGCTTGCCGGACCGTCCCTGGTACAAGAACATGATCCAGGCGCCGGGTGAATTGACCGGTTATGCGCCCAAGACCATCCCCGCCGTGCACGAGGCGCTGGACGCGCGCGACTGGAGTCGCGCCGACAAGTACGCGGCGGTCACGGCCAAGGTTCTGGACAACTACCGTGCCCAACTCGACAAGCTCACCGCATTGTTGAAGTAGGTCGGACAGGCGGGCCAAGACCCGCCCTGCGGGGGGCGATGTGGGGCGGGGTTCAACCCGCCCTGGAACGCGCGGACTCGCGGGTGGGTCAAGACCCGCCCGCGGGTGTTTTGTTGCGCGTTGCGCTCCGGCGATGGGCAGAGGATGATGGAAATCCCCTTCCACGGTGAGCCATCATGCGTCACGTCAGGTGGATTCCGTTTCTGATGGCGATCGCGCTCGCCGCGTGCGCGCAACAGCCCGCGCGGCAATCGCCGGAACACGCTTCATCATCCCGGACGATCGATTACGGCAAGTACGTGCAGGGCACGGTGCCCTGGTTCAACTTCACGTCGTTGTACAGTTGGGATTCGAACCAGCTCGGTTACGTGGTGGTCTGGACCAGTCCGGTCCAGGCTTATCGCCTGCAGCTGGTGGGGCCGTGTCTCGGCCTCCAGACCGCGGCGGGAATGATCGGTCTTACGTCGCAGGATGGCTTGGTGAACTCCAATCGTGATGCGGTGATTGCCGGTGGCGACCGGTGCAGGATCATGCGAATCGAGCGGCTGGACGCAAAGGCCATTCGCGCCTTGCGTGCCAAGCCCAAGGCCTCCGGCGAAAAGCACGACTGATTGATGGGTTCGGTCGGCTGCGCCACGTGCAAGCGCGGCTGTTGCTCCAGCGCGGCAGTGGAATCGGGCGCGCGCAATTTCGTATCGGGATGCCGGAGCGCCCGCGCTCGGACCCCTGAATGGGATTTCGATCGTCACGATTTGGACGTCTTGATGGCTAGGCGTCCAGACACCTGAGGGGAATCAGCGGGGCTGGCCGTGCCGGATTGGCACAGCCCGCGCGATGAACGGGCGAGTCGCCCGAAATGCTGTCATGCAGCATCTTTCGGTGCCGCGGAAGACCGGCGAATTTCGGGAAAGCGTGTTGCGTAAAGCCACCCGCGCGCATGTGCAGCGCGAAATTGGTGCTTGTTGCAGTGCAAATTGACACCGGTGTCATAGTTGCTCAAACTGCACTGGTTCGCGTTGCGTGGGGAATCATGGACGCCGGAATCAACCATCCACATCGGCATGTACGCGTCTCGACACCGCCGTTTTTGGCCGCGGACGTGGGCGGTACCCACGCACGGGTCGCATTGGTGCAGGCATCGAGTGCCGGCGATTGGGAGATCGAAATCCTGGCGTACCGGAAATTCGATTGCAGCGATTTTTCCGGGCTTCCCGACTTGTTGCGCACGTTTGTGGAAACCGATGCGGTCGCCCCGGTTCGGCGCTGTGTGCTTGCCTGCGCAGGCCAAGTGGTGGGCGACCACGTCATCCATGACAACCTGGCCTGGGAGATCCGGCTCTCGCCGTTGCGCAAGGCTTTGGAGTTCGATGACGTCGCAGTGCTCAACGACTTCGAGGCGCTCGGACATGCGCTCGATGATGTCCGGGGTCTGGATACCAAGCTGTTGTGCGGGCCGGATGTGTACCCGGAAGGACCGACGCTCGTGGTCGGGCCGGGCACCGGGCTCGGCGCGGCGGCGCATCTGCCAGGCCCAGCCGGTCTCGTGCTGACGACTGAAGCGGGACAGATGGATTTTGCGCCGCAGACCATCCACGAGCGTGAACTGCTCGCGCATTTGGCGCCGGATGGAGGTTACGTTCCCTACGAGCGCCTCGTATCGGGCCCAGGGCTGTTGACCCTGTACCGGACGCTTTCTCGTTTGTACGGCCAGCCAGCGGAGCTGCAAACACCGGAAGCCGTCACCGCTGCCGCGCGGATGCGTGCCGATCGGCAAGCCGTCGAAGCGATGGATTTGTTTTGTGCGCTGCTGGGCAGTTTCGCCGGCAACCTGGCGATGGTGTTCATGGCGAGCGGCGGTGTGTATCTCGCCGGGGGTTTCCTGTCATCGATGTTCGACCTGCTGCAACAAAGCAGTTTTTCCGCCCGGTTTGTTCACGGGCGGAGCGTGCAGTCGTTTCTGGAGCTCGTTCCGGTACGCGTGATGGAGCACGGGCGGCACGGCGTACTCGGTGCTGCAAGGTGGTATCTGCGCAAATTCGCGCTTGAGCAGCCGGTGCGAACGCACGCAGACGCGTGCAATTTCGCGGGATGAGATTACTGAAAACACTGTGATTCAAAACCCGCCGGACACGTGTTCAAGCGATGCATCCCGGCGAACCGAAGCAACCATTGAGGGGTAAGAAGCCATGCCCATCCATCGCAAGAGTCCGTTGTCTCTCGCCATCTCGGCGTCGCTGTTCGCCATGATCGCGACATCGGCTGCCGCGTCGCCGCAGGTCGGCAGCCAGTCCGAAAACCCATCTGCGCAGACCACGACGACGCAATCCACGCCGGCCTCCGATCAGCCGCAAGCCAAAAAGGACAAGACTTCGGAAACCGAAAACGCGCAGGTCTTGTCGGTGGTCAACGTCGTGGGGGTGCGCGCCTCGCAGATGCGTGCCATCGAACTGAAGCGCGATGCACCGAATATCCAGGACAGCATCACGGCCGAAAGCATCGGCCAGTTGCCCGACGTCACCATCACCGACGCGTTGCAGCGCGTGACCGGCGTGCAGATCAACCGCGACGCCGGCGTCGGCACCTCGGTGGACGTGCGCGGCCTGCCGGAAGTCGGCACGATGTTGAACGGCGAGGTGTTCATCACCCCCAACCAGATCGATTCGCAGCAGCCCGATTTCGAGATGCTGCCCGCCACGCTGTTCCGTGGCGTGGACGTGATCAAGTCGCCCACCGCCAGCATGCTCGACACCGGCATCAGCGGCGATCTGAACCTGCATACGTACCGGCCGTGGGATCTGCCGAACGGATTCACTTACAGCTATTCCGTCCACGAAGAACGCGGCGACGTCACCGACAAGTGGGGCCCGTCCGGCAGCGGTCTGGTTTCCTACAACGCGGGCGGACGCTGGGGTTTGCTGCTGTCGGCCGACATCTCCAATTCCACCCGCGAGAATTCAACCGAAGGCCTCGACCAGTACGGCGTCGTCCTGAACGGCGAGAACGCCGCCAGTGCGGACAGCTATTACGGTTTCCTGACGCCGTGGAACGGTGCGCCGGTTCCCCCGGACATCAAGCAGAATCCGGATGGCAGCGTCGACGTCAACGGCGACGGCAAGTCCGACGGCGTGTTCATGGGCAGCCAGAACATCAGCCTGTACGACATCACCACGCAACGCCGGCGCAAGGCCGGCAATGCCTCGTTCCAGATGGACCTTGGCGGCGGCTTCACGCTGACCAGCGACTTCTTCTTCGCGCGCCAGGACCAGTACGATCGCAACGTCGGCATCCAGTTCAACTCCACGAACTGGGAGGGCGCGACCTACGTGCCGGTCAGTTCACGCAACACCGGCGCGAGCGTCGGCGGCCAATACGGCACACCCGACGATCCGCCGTGGGAGAACATGAACCTGTACACCACGCAGGTTTACAAGAAATGGCCGGGCGACGTGGAGTCGTTCTCGCAGATCACCCAGAAGGGTTCGATCGCGCGGAACTTCAACGTGCAGGTGGACTTCGACAATGGCGGGCCGTTCACCGCGACATTGCGCGGCATCCGCGACTCGGCGCATCAGATGAACCTCGAAACCGACCTCAACATCGCCAACGCCGACGGCGCGCAGTGGCCGAACGATCCGGAAGACGCGGCGCCCCCCGGCACCTACATCTATCCCGACGAACTGGGTGGCAACCGGGTGTTCAACGACAACGGCATTCCGGCGAACACGATTCCGATCACGGCGGACTTCGGCGGCCGCAATCTCAGCATCAGCATGCCCGGTGTGCTCGCCAGCAATTTCGCGAATCCGGATGGCTGGTCGATGAAGACGCTGGAGTCCGACGGCAGTTACGACCGCAAGGTGGGCCTAAGCGTGGTGCGCTTCGACGGTCACTACGACTTCGACAACGGCATCAAGCTCAACTTCGGCGTGCGCAACAGCATCCGCAGCGCCGACAACATCGGTTTCACGTTCATCACGCCGGTGTACGCTGGCATGGGCGCCAGCGATCCGAACGGTTGCTTGGTGCGTTATGTCGCGGCCGATGTGGTGATGGACGACGATTCGTGCTCGGCCGGCAACGCGCAGGGTTTCTTCCGCGCGGGGCCGTTGTCCGCGCAGCACCTGTCGCAGACGCCGCCGCCGCTGGCCAGCAACTGGAAGCAGTACACGAACCTGCTCGGCTCGGGCATCACCTTCTGGGCCGTCGATCCGTACGCGATGGACAATCCGGAGGCGTACTGGCATTCGCTGTATCCCGATACGCGCCGGCAAGTGTCGCCGGGCCGCACATGGGCGGTGTGGATGAAGGAATCATCGGCGTACCTGCAACTCGATCTGGACGGCCACATCGGCAGCATGCCGTATGCCGCGAACCTTGGCATGCGCATGATCAACACCGACCTGAACATCACCCAGCACCTGACCGGTGCGCCTGCACCCTACGGCGTGGAGGCGGCCGATGCCGGCACCCAGCTCACCCGGCGCAGTTACCGGGATTACCTGCCGGCGGCGAATTTCGCGATCAATCTCACCGACGACCTGAAACTGCGGCTGGCGTATTCGAAGAACATGATGCCGCTCGACCTCAGCACCTGGGGCGGCGGCTTGTCGCTGAACTACTCGTTGACCGTGGTGCCGGGCCAGCCGACGCTGTTCCGCGTTGCGGGCGGCAACTCGGACGGCAACCCCAATCTCGACCCGTGGCGTTCCAAGAATTACGGCGCGTCGCTGGAGTACTACATCAATCCTTCGAGCATGGTGAGCCTTGCGTTCTTCCGGATCAACGTGCAGAGTTTCATCGAGAGCGGCAGCGTGATCAATTGCACCCTGCCGGACGAGGACGGCGTGGTGCGCAACCGCTGCGTGGTGATCACCGAACCGGTGCAGGGCACCGGCAACAGCATCCACGGTGCGGAGTTCGATTACCGCCAGGCTTTCACCTTCCTGCCCGGCTTGCTGCACAACACCGGCATGGAATTCAACGCGACCTATGCGCCCAGCGACTCGGGGCAGACGGATCTTGCCGGCAACAAGATCCCGTTCCAGGATAACTCCAAGAAATCCGGAAATTTGATCCTGTGGTACCAGGACGACCGCTTCCAGGCACGCGTGGCCTACAACTACAGGTCGCGGCGCGCGGTGTCGGCCAACGTGGGCGCGATCGCGGGACTGGAGATGTACGAAGCGCCGCAGAAGTACGTCGACGCGTCGGTGTCGTACAAGATCAACAAGTATGCGCAGGTGTTCGTGCAGGGTACCAACCTCACGAACGAATACCAGCGGTTCTATCTCGTGTGGCCCGACCAACCCGCGCACTCGAATTTCTTCGAGCGCATGTACATGGTCGGGATACGCGGGCAGTTCTGACGGGGCGGTCGCGGATGTCCATGACATCCGCGTTCCGCTTTTTGCTCGTCATCCCGGAATCGCGAGGCGATAGCCGGATTGCGGGGGCAGAATGCCGGAGCGAACATCGGCGTTCGCGTTTGCAATTCTGCAAACGCAGTCCGTTTTCGCGGGAATGACGACAAAGGAGATTGATCGCACTTTTCTTATCGGGCATTCACGAACGTGCGGCTTGACATGACCTGACTTGGCGCACACGCGCCACTGTTGCAGCATCCAACCGGAAACGACATGCCAGTAGCGGAAACCAGCAAACAAGTAGCGGAAACCGGCAAACTCGCACGCGGCGCCGGTTTCCATCGATCGATCGGTCTGTTCTCCGGCACCGCGATCAACATGACGCAGATGTGCGGCATCGGGCCGTTCATCACGATCCCGATCATGGTGGCCGTGATGGGTGGGCCGCAGGCGATCATCGGCTGGATCGCGGGTGCGATCCTCGCCGCATGCGACGGCATGGTGTGGGCGGAACTGGGCGCGGCGATGCCGGGCGCGGGTGGCACCTATGTGTATCTGCGCGAAGCCTTCCAGTACCGCACCGGGAAACTGATGCCGTTCCTTTTCATCTGGACGGTCCTGCTGACCATTCCGTTGATCATGTCGACCGGCATCATCGGGATGGTCGAGTACCTCGGCTTCTTTTTCCCGCACATGAGCTGGACGACGGTGCATCTCATAAGCGTGCTCGCGAGTTTCCTGGTGGTGTTCCTGTTGTACCGCCGGATCGAATCGATCCGTGTGATCACGGTTGCGCTATGGGTCATCATGCTGGTGGCGGTCGTCGGGACCTCCGCCGCGGGATTCAGCGATTTCCATCCGGATCTGGCCTTCACCTATCCCGCGGGTGCCTTCGACAGTCGCTTCTTCATGGGCCTCGGCGCGGGCCTGATCATCGGGATTTACGACTACCTCGGCTATTTCACCACCGCGTACATGGGCGACGAGCTGCGCAACCCGGGCAAAACGATGCCAGGCTCGATCCTCATTTCGGTGATCGCGATGATGTTCGTCTACCTCGCCCTCAACATCAGCGTGATGGGCGTGGTGCCGTGGCAGGACGTCGCGACTTCGAAGTCGATCGCCTCGCTGGTGGTCGAGCACAGTTGGGGTCACTTCGCGGCCGCGGTCATGACCATCCTGATCATCGTCACCGCCTTCGCGTCGGTGTTCGCCGGATTGCTCGGCGGCTCGCGCGTGCCGTACCAGGCCGCCCACGACAAGGTGTTCCTGTCCGCATTTGGGCGCCTGCACGCGAAGCACGGGTTTCCGCACGTCGCGTTGATCACGATGGGCGTGGTGATGGCGGCGGGAACCTTCTTCGACCTGACCGAAGTCATCAACATGCTGCTGGCTGCCACGATCATCGTGCAGTCGGCCGCGCAGATCATCGCGCTGGTGGTGCTGCGCAAGCGGCAACCGCAGTTGCGACGGCCGTACCGGCAATGGCTTTATCCGGTGCCGTGCGTGGTCGCGATGCTCGGGTGGATCTACGTGTACGTCTCGGCGTCGAAGCTTTCGCTGATCCTGTCCGGTGCGTGGATCGTTGCCGGGCTCGTGGTTTTCATCGTCTGGGCGAGGGTCAACAAGTCCTGGCCGTTCGCGCCCATGGAAGTTCGTGAAGCCTATCTGGGGAACCCGCCATGCTGACGTGCTGCCGTGCAAAAAAACCTGTGTCGTCATGCCGGGGTCCGCGCCGGCTCCATCGACGCGGGAACCCGGAATCCATTTGGTATACCGATTCCGGATCTCGCCCCTTCGGGGGCTCGTCCGGAATGACAAATTATTTCCTGCAACAGGTCTTTCGTGTCGTGGCCGTGCTCGCAATGTTGGCCACACCTGCCGTGTATGCGGCAAACACCTACGCACCCACGCCGATCGCCGGGCAGCCCGGCCAAGTCACCGCGATCGCGCATTGGCAAATCCAGTCCAGCGCCAAGGCGCAGGAGAATGGCGCGGAGATCTCCAGCGCAGGCTTTTCGACCAAGGACTGGTATCCGGTGAGCGGCCACGCGACCGTGATGGCAGGTCTGTTGGAAAACGGCGAATACAAGAATGTGTTCCACGATGACGAATTGCGCACCGTGGCGCGCCATCACTTCGTGATTCCGTGGTGGTACCGCACGCAATTCACGCTGGGGAAGGGTGCCAGCGGGCGACACATACTGGTGCGCACCAACGGGATCATCGGTGGTGCCGACCTGTGGCTCAATGGCCATCAGATCGCTGCGCAGCCGGAGCTGCGTGGCGCGTATCCGGTGCACGAATTCGACGTGACGCGCTGGGTGCACGAAGGCGCGAACACGCTGGCCATGCGCGTGCATCCGGCCGATCCGCAGCTCGATTTTTCGCAGGGTTGGGTGGACTGGAACCCCCAGCCGCCCGACAACAACATGGGGCCGTGGCGCGGCGTCGATATCGTGGAGACCGGGCCGGTCGAGCTGCGTTTTCCGGCGGTCGCCACCGATCTTTCATTGCCGGATCTTGCACGCGCGGCGCTGGCGGTGAAGGCGGAGGTGCGGAATCTCGACAGCGCGCCGCACGATGCCGTCGTGAACGGCGAGGTGGCAGGCGTTTCGCTGCAGCGGAAAGTGCACCTCACGGCAGGGCAGACGCAAACCATTGCGTTTTCACCGAAGAGCTATCCAGGCCTCGTGCTGGATCACCCGAAAGTCTGGTGGCCGATCGGCATGGGCGGTCACCCGCTGTACGATTTGAAACTCACCGCCTCGGTCGATGGCGCGGAATCCGATCGCGCCGCGACCACGTTCGGCGTCCGCAGCGCGACCTCGAAGCTCACCAAACAGGGTTACATCCAGTTCTTCGTCAACGGCAAGCCGGTGCTGATCCGCGGCGGTGGCTGGGCGCCGGACATGTTCCTGCGCGAAATTCCCGGACGCATGGAGGCCGAGTTCAGCTACGTCCGCAACATGGGGCTGAACACGATCCGCAGCGAAGGCAAGCTCGAAGACCAGCACTTCTACGATCTCGCCGATCGCGACGGGATCATGATCCTGCCGGGCTGGGAATGCTGCGACAAGTGGGAATCGGCGGCGAAGACGGGCGGCGAACCGTGGGACGACGCCGACATGAAGATCGCGCAGGCGTCGATGGCGAGCGAAGCCCGATTGCTGCGGAATCATCCGTCCGTAATCGGTTTCCTGATCGGCAGTGACAATGCGCCGCCGCCCAACATCGCGCGCATGTACGTCGATACGTTGCACGCGGAGGGTTGGAACACGCCCATCGTTTCCGCCGCCGTCGACCAGACCAGCACGGTGGCGGGTCCTTCCGGCATGAAGATGGCGGGGCCGTATGCGTGGATACCTCCGTCGTATTGGTATGCCGACAAGCTGGGCGGTGCGTTCGGCTTCGATTCCGAAGTGAGCGCGGGCGCCGATATTCCGCGCCTGGAAGACGTCCAGCGCATGTTGTCGCCGTTGTCGCAGGAAGCGCTGTGGAAGTACCCGAAGGTCAGGCAATACCACGCGACCACATCGTGGTCGCCGTTCGCGAAGCTGGAGATCTTCGACAATGCGCTTGCCAAGCGTTACGGGGCGCCCAAGGATCTTGCCGATTACGTGCAGAAGGCCCAACTCGACAACTACGACAACGTGCGCGCGCAGTTCGAGGCTTTCAACGCACACGTGGATTCGGCCAACCCCTCGACAGGCGTGATCTACTGGATGCTCAACAACGCCTGGCCGTCGCTGCACTGGCACCTGTACGACTGGTACATGAATCCGGCCGGTGCGTACTTCGGCGCCAAGAAGGCCAACGAACCGGTGCACATCCAGTATTCGTACGACTCCCGCGCAATCGTGCTGGTGAACCACACGCTCACCGATGCGCGCGGCCTGCGGGCGAGGATGCAAGTGCGCAACCTGGATGGCAGCGTGCGTTACGACAAGTCATTCGCCGGCCTCGATCTTTCTGGCAACCACACGTTGAACGTGACCAAGCTTCCGGCGATTTCCGGATTGTCGCCGACGTATTTCGTCGAGCTGAACCTTGCGTCGAGCGACGGCCAACCCATCAGCCGCAACGTCTACTGGCTCTCGACGCAGAAGGATGTGCTCGACTGGAAGCATTCGAACTGGTACATGACGCCGCTCACCCAATATGCAGACTTCACCACATTGCAGTCGTTGCCTGCCGCCACCAGCAACGTGCACGCCACGACGCGGCGCGAAGGGGACGACAACGTCACCACCGTCACCCTCACGGTGCCGGAATCATCGAAGGCGGTGGCATTGTTCCAACACCTCTCGATTCGCCGGTCCGCGCGCGGCGAGCCTGCGCTGCCGATCCTGTGGAGCGACAACGACGTCACCCTGTGGCCGGGCGAATCGTTGACCGTGACCGCGCGTTATGCGGCGAAGGGAATCACGGCGCCGGTCGTCGAAGTGAGCGGGTGGAACGTTCCGGTCCAGCATGTGCCGGCCACGCCGGCGGCCAATGCGAACCCGCACTGAAACCTCGCCGACAACAACTTCGATGAAGCGCGCAAACATCAGCGACGTGGCCCGCGTGGCGGGAACATCGCGCAAGACTGTCTCTCGGGTGGTCAACAACGAGCCGAACGTGCATGAGTCCACGCGCAGGCAGGTGTTGGACGCGATCGCCAAACTCAAGTATCGCCCGCTCACCTCGGCGCGCAGCCTCGCGACCAATCGCTCCTTCACGGTCGGCCTGTTGTACGACAACCGTTCGCCCAGCTACATCATGGCGGTGCAGGCCGGCGTGCTCGAAGCCTGTGAGGCGCAGCACTACAGCATGACCGTGCAGCCGCTGGTTTCGGCCGCGCCCGATTTCGTCGAACGCGTCGATGACATTCTGACGAGGCACCGGCCGGATGGCTTGATCCTGACGCCGCCAACCACCGATCACGCGGCATTGCTGAAACATTTGCGCAAGAACGGTATTCCGTTCGCCTCGATTTCCCCGCGGCATCCGGAAGGCCAGGTCGGCGTGATCCTGCGGGAACGCGAGGCTGCGGCAGCGATGGTGGCGCACCTGGTCTCGCTGGGTCACACGCGCATCGCGCACATCGTGGGTGACCTGGAGCACGGCGCCGGCGTGTGGCGCCTGGCCGGCTATCGCGACGGCATGAAGCGCGCCGGTTTGAAGGAGAACCCGGCGTACATGGTGCCCGGCAAATTCTCGTTCGAATCGGGCGTCGCCGCCGCGCGCAAATTGCTGGCGCTGCGGCAGCGGCCGACCGCGATTTTCGCGGGCGACGATGACATGGCCACCGGCACGATTTGGGCCGCATCCGAGGCAGAGTTGTCGGTGCCAGGCGATATTTCCGTGTGCGGCTTCGACGACACCACCATCGCGACGCAGGTATGGCCGCCATTGACGACCATCCATCAGCCCGTGCACGCCATGGCGCGGCGCGCCACCGAGGAATTGTTGCGGCTCGTACTCGGCCGCGGCGAGGCACACATGGTCGAACTCGATTACGAAATGCGCATTCGCGCGTCGACGGGGCCGAGGCCGTAGGCGCCCCGCCCGTTCACAACATCGACGTGCAGGTTGCGCTGAACCAGGAGCGTGCTCCGGCTGAAGCCCAACATTGGGAGACGTTGGGCTTCAGCCGATAAAGTCGGCGTCAGCCCGACCTACGATGTCACAAAATACCTCCGGTCCGCGCCTGCGATACTGGGGCAGGGCGAAACACGTTCACCAAGAGGAGCGCATGCATGTCCGCCACACCGGATTCCGCGAAGCCGTCGAGAACGTTCCATTTCATTTCCGGCCTGCCGCGTTCCGGCAGTACGTTGCTGGCAGCGATCCTGAAGCAGAACCCGCGGCTCCACGCGGGCATGACCAGCCCCATCGCCGACATCATGGGCGTCGTGGTCGCGGAGATGAGCAGCAAAAACGATTTCTCGCACGCAATCTCCGACGAAGCACGCGTCTCGGTCATGCGCGGACTGGTCGAGAATTTCTACGCCGCACAAAGCAGCGCCGCGGTGATCTTCGACACCAGCCGGCTGTGGTGCAGCCGCATGCAGATGCTCGACACGCTGTTCCCGCGCGCCAAGGTCATCGCGTGCGTGCGGCAACTGCCGTGGGTGCTGGACAGCATGGAGCGGCTGGTGCGCCGGCAGCCGGTCAGCGTCAGCAAGGTATTCCGTTTCGACACCAACACCACCGTGTATTCGCGGGCGCAGGCGCTCGCCGACCCGCGCGGCATGGTCGGCTTTTCATTCCAGGCCATCAAGGATGCGTTCTACGGCCAATATGCTTCCGGCCACCTGATGTTGCTGACCTATGAAACCCTGACCAAAAGCCCCGAAGCGGCACTGCGCAAGATTTACGAATTCATCGGCGAGCCGTGGTTCGAACACGACTTCGACAGCGTCGAGTACGGCGCCAGCGAGTTCGACTCGCGCGTCGGCATGCCCGGCCTGCACACCGTCCGCTCGAAAGTCGAAGCCCCCGAACGCAAACCCATCCTTCCGCTCGAAATCTTCAATCGCTTCGTCCCCGAGTCGTTCTGGCTCGACCCCAAGAACAACATCAGCGGCGTGCCGGTGGTGTGAGGGCTGGGGTGTTCGGGGTTGCTTCAACGCATTCGGCCGCTGACGGCCAACAGCGGGACTTCACGCGTGCTGGCGAGTTGCCCGCAGGCGGCCGTTGGCTGAGCAAAACCCAAGGGTGGTAGCCTTCGTTTTCTGGTTCGTTGCAGAGGAACTCGAACGATCCTGTTCGACCAGGGCGGCGCAAGAGCAAGAACGGCGACGATGCCGGTTCCGCCTCTGCAGTCCCTGCACTCGTCGATCTGCTGACGGAATACGCCTAACTGGAGCGAATCGGCAGGGGGTTCTGCTCGTGCTCCGCTGCAAATGATTCGACCCGCTCGAACGGAATGCGATCACCGGCGTCGCGCCCGTACCAGCAATCGACGATGCGCCCTTCCTCATCGATCAGAAAATCAGCCGGCAGGAGATTGTTGGTATTCAACCCAGCCAATCCGACGATACGCAGACCCCTGAACAACGTCGGGATACGGGTAGCGATGGCCTTGAGCTTTCGCCAGAACGAGCGCTGGATGCCGTAAGCATCATGTGAGGAGGCAGTGGGGTCGGCGACCACTGTGAACGGACGCGGCTTGCGCGCAGCGAAGCGCTTGACGCGTTCAGGTGTGGCGGCAAACACCGCAATGATCTCCAGACCGCGTCTGGCGAGCCGTTCATGGCGGTTGGTCAGCTCATAGATCCGGAAATTGCAGAACGGGCAACTGGCATCACGAAAGAAGCACAGCAAGGTACGGCGGCCTGTGGCACCGCCGATCATGGTGGTCTTCCCGTAGATGTCCGTGAACGCCAGTTGGGGCGCAATGGTGGGTGGTTTTAGCCGCATCTTTCGCCCTTGGTGCAGGTACAACAAGAGTGCCGCCGCAGATCGTGGAGCTCGGGGGCAGCGCAAGTCATCATCGTAGTGGCGATGCAATCAGTTCGAGTCGCGGCTCCGCACGCTGTTGCCGGGACCGCAACACGTGCACGATCTCACCAGGCGGCAACGGGTGCGAATACAGGTAGCCTTGCCCTTCGGCACACCCCACCTGCAGCAGGAATTTGCGCTCGGCTTCCGTTTCGACCCCCTCCGCGATGGTGACCAAGCCAAGGTTTGTTGCCATCGCCACGATTGCACGCGCAATCACGGCGTTGTTGGTATCCGCAGGCAGCCCCGTGATGAAGGATCGGTCGATCTTCAGATAGGCCACTGCGGGCAGCTTCAGGTATGCCATCGACGCATAACCGGTGCCGAAATCGTCGACTGCGATCCCGATACCCAGTGCGTCGAGCGCGCGCAGCGTCCGATCGGTATCCTTGCCCATCCGCAGTATCGCGCCTTCGGTAATCTCCAGGACAAGGCGTGTCGGTGCGACGGCACTTTCCTGCAACGCAGCTTGCACCGCTTCCACGAAGCCGTTATGGCCAAACCAGTGGGCCGACACATTCAACGCCACCCGGATGGGCGGCAGGCCCAATCGGTCCCAACTCTGGATCTGCGCACATACCACGCGCATCACCCATTCGTCGATGTGCCGGATCAAGCCCATCCTTTCGGCCACGGGAATGAAATCGCCCGGCATCACGATGCCGCGCGTCGGGTGCTGCCATCGCAAAAGCGCTTCGACTCCGGTGATGCGTCCAGTTTCGATCTCGATGACCGGCTGATACAGCATTCGAAACTCTCCGCATGCCAGTGCCCCGCGCAACTCCGTGGCCAGCATTCTTCGTCGGCTGGCATCAGCGTGCACCGCGGGGGTATAGAAGCGCCAGGTGTTCCGCTCCTCGGTCTTCGCCACGTACATCGCGGCGTCTGCATCGGCAACCAGGGTGGTGGCGTCGCCCGCACCGGGCGGAGACACCGCGATACCGATACTCGCGGTCACGGCCATCTCATAGCTATCGATCTCGAAAGGTTCCGCCAGTGCGGAGCACAACCGGCGGGCCAACGAAGCCGCTTCCTCACGATGCAGCAACCGCGGCATCAGCACGGTGAACTCGTCCCCGCCGATGCGACTGGCAACATCGCCTTCACGCAATTGGCACAGAATTCGCTCGCCCACGGGTACCAGCAGGCGATCGCCCATGGCATGGCCGTAGCTGTCGTTGACGACCTTGAAACTGTCGAGATCGATGAACAGCACCGCCACGGCAGTTCCGTCGATCCTGGTCTGTTCAATGGCCGCCTGGCACAGGCGCTCAAATTCAACCCGGTTGACCAGGCCCGTCAGGGCGTCGTGGGTGGCGACGTGCTCAAGCCTGCGGCGGCTGGCTTCGGCGACCGAGGTGTCGCTAAACACCGCAACGAAATATCGCACGCGCTGATTGACGTCGCGGACGGCCGTGATGCTGAGTCTTTCGGAATACAGGCTTCCGTCGGCACGCTGATTTTGTACATCGCCCGACCAGTGCCCCGATTTCTCGATCCCCCTCCACATCGTGGCAGGTAGCGGCGCCCCATCGGGGCCATGGCGCGTTTCGCCCAGGTACATGCCCACCAGTCTTTCCTGGGCAAGCCCGGTCAACCGCGTCGCCGCCGGATTGGCCGACACCACGCGCCAATGCGTGTCGGTAATGATCACACCCTCCGCGATGCTGGCCAGCGCCTCGGCAGCCGTGCGTATCTCGCGCTCGTGTTCCGCGCGTGCCGACATGTCATGGATGATGGCTTGCCGGATCATCCGCCCGTCGAGCGCGATGACGTGGCTCTGGATCTCGACTGGCCGGGTGCTTCCATCGCAATCGCACAACTCGTTGTCACCCCAGAGTCCCCCCCGAGGAGCTTCACGCGCAAACAAGCTTGCATATTGACCGCCGCGCAGCTCCTGCGGGTCGAGCCCAGTCCATGCCCCAGCCGCGGGGTTGGCGTCGATGATGCGACCACTCGCTTCGTCCACCATGACGATCGCATCCGCCGTGTCATCGAACAGTCGGCGGTAGCGCTCCTGGTCGCCGCGGATGGCAGTGAGTACCCGGCGTGCGATCCACCCCCACACCAACAACGCAGCAAATACGAAAAACGCGACGCCCGCGGATACCACCCTCGCGAATACCACCGAAGCGGTGGCAAGGGTCATGGAAAACTCGTTGGTCGTCTGCTGTACGGATTTGTTGATCTCGCTGATGCGGCGGAGCTGACCGGCGACTTTCGAATGGTCCACGTGGTGCGTTGAATATTGGCGATGCATGCTGGCGGCGATCTCGCCCAGTTCGGTCACGTACATGTCGCTCGCATGCCACTGCCCCAGCGCGGTCGCCATGTACGGTGCGTTTGAAAAGTGATGGAAGACGAAAATGATGTTGGGGATCGACACGGGCAGCATGTATGCGCGGTGCAACGTGGCGACAACATGTTTGTAATTGAAGTGCCCGGACAGAACCTGGTCGCGCGCCGAGTTGTAGGCCGTCACCACGGCGAAGTTGCGCTGGAAATCGGCATAGTCGGCCTCGTTGCCGCTGCCGGCATAGGCCAGCAGATCGAAAGTCGCCCGATTCTGGGCCTTCGACCACATGCTCTCGCCATTGAGTACCCCGGCGAGCGCGGTCTGCCCCTGCAGGGCAGCCCACATGAAAAACAGTATGACCGCCACGATGGCGGCAAGCGCGTACCCAAGCGGCAACAGCCGCTTGAACTTGGAGTTCGGTCGGAGCAGAGGCAAGTTCCCGTGCACGGGCTGGGGTTACATCTCGTAAAGAATCGCATTATCGCCAAGCATTTTGTGTGCCAGCTCGGGCAGTTGCGCACGGCGGTCGGGCCTCGGGCGTCATTCGTCCGGAGCCGACAGGAGCCACAATGGATTTCCCCGGCGAGAAACTCAGGAGCAAATTGTGCTCGCTGGCCCACAAGTGGTACGGTGGATGTGCGCTGACGTACAAATCAGGCCGCTCGACAGCGGGCCGTCACGACAGTCAGCTTGGGGCCGTACAGAGACCGTTTGAGTTCGCTGCCGCCGTCACGCGGAACTACGGGCGCAGTTCGGGCCAAGAGCAGCCATCCGATCGAACTCGCAAGATCCTCGAAAGCGGTCGGTCGGTTGAGCCGTTCTTCTCCACCAAGGGCGCCGGCAAGGGCACGGGATTGGGCCTTTCGATGGTACATGGGCTCGCCGAGCAATCCGGTGGCGCGTTCCGCCTGCACAGCAGCCCGGGCAAGGGCACCTGCTCGGACCTGTGGTTGCCGGCGGGTGGAAGCGCCCCGGCGCCCTTGGCGCTAGCCGCACCAACCGAAATCGAAGCAGCATCCGCCACGGTACTGCTGGTGGACGACGACGCGTTGATTGCCAACAGCACGGCTGCCCTGTTGGAAGACCTGGGTCACCGCGTCGCCGAGGCGCACTCGGGCGAGGAAGCGCTCGTCCTGATGCAGGATGGCCTTGCTCCTGACATCGTGGTGACCGACTACGCGATGCCGGGAATGACAGGCATGGATCTTGCTGTCGCCCTTCGCAAGCGGCATCCGAAGCTGCCGATCCTGCTGGCGATCGGTTACGCGGAGCTCCAGGGCGCCCAGGCCGTCGAGCTTTCCCGCATTGCCAACCTTATACCCAGCAGCAATTGTCAGCCGAGATCACCCGTCTGGTCTCCCAGCGCTCCCAATGAGCGACTTCATGCAGAGGGCATAAAGCTGCGCCAAAACACGGGCCAGGCCACCCATCGGTATCTCTGCATGTCATCGCTCGCTTCGGCCGAGATGCGACGCGCCTTGCGCGCTCGAAAGCAAGGATTCCAGATCGGGAACAGCAAGTCCTGGAGGTGGAAGTTGCACGGATACCGTCCCGCGTCGCCTCGTGACTGTGTGTGATCTTGGGCGTCACTTCGACGACCGGCGCTCTCGAACTCCGCACTGAACCTTGTGGTCGTGCCAAGACACTCCTCGCGACTCAAGATGACCTTGCTGTGAAGTGTCCGTGGAAGCGGCGTGGACCCGATGGCATCGCGTCGCATTCGAGAAGCGTCTGCGAGTATCCCCTTGATGGCAGCCTTTCAGGTGCGATCATTCCCGCGGCTTCCCGGGCCACCCTGGGATCCTCCGGCGATCGCATGTACCACCGCCGAAAGGGCCACAGGTTTGACGAGGTGATCGTCAAAGCCAGCCGCTCGAGCCCGCTGCTGATCTTCATTCTGCCCATAGCCGGTGAGTGCAATCAGCCGCAGAGCCTTGAATTGCGGCATCTTGCGTATCTGACGAGCCAAGTCGTATCCATTGATGTCGGGCAGCCCGATGTCAAGCAACGCCACCTCTGGATTGAATGCCTCCATGCTCGCGAGTGCCTCCTTCGCGCTGTACACCACGTGTGTCTCATGCCCTTCGAACTTCAGGAGTAGTCCGAGCGAGTCTGCTGCATCCGTATTGTCATCGACGATCAACACGCGCCGTGGCTTCGATTTGAATTGCTCCCCGACAGCGGGCGTGGGAGCCGGGCGTGCGACCCGAGGCAGTCGCATCTCGAATGTCGATCCTCGCCCGAGCCCATCGCTGCGCGCGGCGACCTCACCTTTGTGCATTTCGATCAGACGTTTGACCACTGCCAGTCCGACGCCCAAGCCGCCCTGGGCACGATCGAGGGTGCGATCGCTCTGCACAAACAGGTCGAAGACTTGTGGAAGCAGCTCCGGCGGGATGCCGGCGCCCGTGTCGGAAATTTCGATGAAGGCGCTGTCCCTGTCCCCACGGGTACGAATCCAGATCTCCCCACCAGGTTCCGTGTACTTGGTGGCGTTCGCGAGGATGTTGCTTGCGCACTGGACCAGTCGCGCAAAGTCACCCTCCACGTACAACGGCTCATAGAAGGCCGTAATGGAGACCCTGTGGCGCTTTTCGCGGATTTGTGCCTCAACGGTTTCCAGCGCCTGGGCGATCACGGTGGCGAGATCGATGGTCTTGTATTCGAGCTGGATCCTGCCGGTCGTGACGCGGGAAACATCCAGCAGATCGTCCACGAGCCGCGACAACTGCACACCCTGGCGCTTGATCATGCCGAGGGCCGCTTGGGCACCGGTGTCGTTCGCAAGCATATGAGACAGGAGCTCCGTCGCATTTCGGATTGGAGCGAGCGGATTCCTGAGCTCGTGCGCGAGCATCGCGAGAAACTCATCCTTTTGCCGATTGGCCAGGTTGAGCGCCTGCTCCGCCTGCTTGCGCTGATCGATCTCCCGTTTCAAAGCCTCATGCGTGCGCGCGCTCTCGACAGCGACGGCCGCCTGAGTGGCCACCGCGGCCACGAGTTGCTCGGTCCGCTCCGTGAACACGCCCGGTTCCGGATGGCCAAAGAAAAGGGCCCCGAGGACCTCCCCGGAAGCGGCCTTCACGGGGACGGCGAGATAGCTTCGAACGGGCAAATGTCCCTCGGGCATGCCGCGATAGGGCGGATTGTGGCCGTAGCGCGGATCGGCCGTGATGTCCGCACTGCGTACGCAGGCCTCACCGCGAAACGCGGGCCCAAACACCGCCGTGTTGCGGGGCTGTGGAAAGCGGGAGAACGCCTCAAACGGCGCTCCGGAGATCGTGTACAGCCGGTACGATTCCCCGCGTTCATCCAAAACGTTATAGAAGAAGGCACCGAACGCGGCGCCGGTGATCTCTCTCGCGATGTCAGTGATGCCCTGTACCACGCGCTCAAGGTCCAGCTGGGCGCGGATCACCGCCTGAGCGGCATTCCCGAGGAGTTCCCGCACCTGGATTTCTTCCCGCAGGCGCCTCTCCGAACGTTTGCGGGCAGTGATGTCCCGCAAAATTTTCGAGGCTCCAACAATTGCACCACTCGGATCCCGGATCGGAGAGACGGTCAGGGAAACGTCGAGGCGAGTTCCATCCTTGGCGAGCCGCACGGTTTCGAAGTGGTCCACGCGTTCCCCGCGGCGTAGCTGGTCCAGGATGGTGTTCTCCTCGGCTTGCAGTTCGGGTGGAATGATGAGCCTGATGGACTTGCCAACGATCTCTTCAGGCTCGTATCCGAAAAGGCGCGCCGCGGCAGGATTCCAGGAAGTCACAATGCCGTCGAGCGTCTTGCTCGCGATGGCATCATCGGATCCCTCCACGATGGCCGCGAGCCTGGCTCGCTCACGCTCGGCACGCCTGCGCTCGGTCACATCGCGAAAGACGACGACGATTCCGACCAGCGCGCCCTCGTGCCGAATGGGAGCTCCGCTGTCGTCGATCGGAATCCGCCTGCCGTCTCGGCTGATGAGCACCGTGTGATTTGCCAGGCCAACGATTCCACCGGACTTGATCACCTTGGCCACCGGATGATCGACTGGGGCGCCGGAGTATTCATTGACGATACGGAAAACCTCGGCGAATGGCGCGTTCCTCGCCTCGGTCGAGGACCAGCCTGTGAGCTGTTCGGCAGTGGGGTTCAGAAATGTCACGTGACCCGCGGCGTCCGTGACGATGACGCCGTCTCCGATGCTCGCGAGGGTAACGTCAAGGACGTTGCTTTGTCCCTGCAAGGAAGCTTCGGCCCGACTGATTTGCGCGATATTCGGGCTCGACTCGACCCGCATCGGCTCGGTTGTGCGCGAAGCCATCCGACTCAGCAGGAGGAGAACGAGGCGCGGAACCGAGCCTCCCGACAAGTTGTGCGCGCTGCCTCGGGCGCTGTAAACGGCTATCGCACCTTTGTACCGGAAGGTGAGTCTCGCAGGCGACGCTTGGCCATGTGCGCAAGCCCGCAAATACTCGAGCAGGTCGCCGTCAGTTTCCGCAATCGAAGCCAAGTCCACATCCCGCAGCGCTTCTGGATTCGCTCCGATGCTGGACGCGAACGCGACATTGCATGCTTGAATCATCCCGTTCGTTGAAACGAGCAATGACGGTTGCGTCAAGAGATCGGCTGGGACAGCAAAGGTATCCATGGGCGTGCGCTTCCGGGCGCTGCAAAAGTCGTTCCTCTGGCAACTATGCCATGTTCGCGCCGGCAGGACGAACGGAGTCAATCGCGAGCTCTGACGCAATGCAGATGGATGGCGGCTACGTTCAAAGCCTTGCGTGTCGCTGCTGGCGTAGTTCGCGGTGCACCCGTTCATGGCCAGCGCCGCCTGGCAGGAGCATCGAGATCCTGATGGCTTGGCGTCGCGCTCGCCGCTGGTACTCCCATTGCGACAATTGGCGCGGCAACCCACCTAGGGCAAATGTCTGCTCTTGCAGGAAGGGACGGCAGCCTTCGCGTTCAGCGACCGACTCCTTCGGTCGATTGCGGCCGTAGGGGAAGGGGAGTCGAGGCGAGCTACTGTCATTGCGGTAACCGGTCGAGCATTTCGTCGAGCTTACGGTTCTCGGGCAAGCGGATCAGGAATTCATCTTGCAGCACTGCGCGGATTTCAGTGGCAGTGGCGAGGGTTCGCTTGGCGGTAACGCCTCCCGTGGTGTGCTCGGCGAATTGACGGTTGCGCAGCGTGAGCCTGCGGCCGGCCGGCGCGCGGGCGGCGGTGAGGCCGGTGACGAAGTGCGAATCCGGGTTGGTGGATGTCCAATAATTGCCGATGCGGTAATCGGCCGGAAATTGCGGCTGCAGGTCGAAGCGGTACAACGTCTGCCACGCATCGGCAGCGAAAAGTTGCAATCGCCAGTCGCTGTCGTCGCGGCGGATCAGGCGGAAGGGTTCGTGTGGCGTGGCCTGTTCGATGTCGGGAACAAGTTGTAGCGGGCCGGTAGGTGTGTTGCCGCCGAAGCCGGCGTCGGCCAGCCATGATTCCCCGCCGGCTTCGACGCGCAACAGCATGTGGGTGCGCGCGGTGATCGCATCTTCCGGTTGTCCCCACAGCACGCGCGCGGCGAGGTCGGTGACTTTGAAGCCGATCGCGCGCAGGGCGTCGCTCAGCAAGCGGTTCTGTTCGAAGCAGTAACCGCCGCGGCCGTCGCGCACCAGCTTGTGTTGCACGGATGCGATGCCCAGTGCGGGCGACACACCGAGGAACGGGTCGAGGTTTTCGAACGGAATCGTGGCGACATGCGCGGTGATGATGGTGCGCAAGGTTTGCGGGTCGGGAGCCACGGGTTGGCGCAAGCCGATCCGTTGCAAATACGCGTTCAGATCGATCATTTCCGGACCCTCGCCCGGCGCTTCGCGCCATACTCTCCCGGGGGGAGAGTGGTTCATCCATTCGCTCCGTTCGTTCCGAGTTTGCGTTCCAGGAAATCCACGGTCGCGGCGTCGGCTTTCAGCCACGAGGCATGGCGAAGGAAGCCGTGGATCTCGTTGGGAATCACCACTTCCTCGAACGGCACGCCGTGTTTCTTCAGGCGCGGCACCACGTCGGTCATCTGGAAGAAGTGCACGTTGTGGTCGTCGTCGCCCTGGATCAGCAGCACCGGTGATTTCCATTTCGCAATGTCGGCATCGGGCGAGGATTCCCACGCCACCTTCAGCGCCTGCTTGTAGTCGCCCTGTTCGTAGCGTCCGTTCGGATTGTGGGCGAACCACCAGCCGATAGCGCGCGACCAATCGTGCAGGCCATGCATGTCCACGCCGGCTTTGAAGATGTCTGAATCGCGCGCCAGCGCGAGCGCGGTGAGATAGCCGCCGTAGGAGCCGCCCCAGATGCCGATGCGCGCGGGATCGACACCGTTGACGTGCTGCAGGAATTTCGCGCCCGCGACGACATCCTGGTATTCGGATGCACCGGCCGGCCCCGCGTGCGGCGGATTGTGGAACGCGTGGCCGTAACCGATGCCGAGCCGGTAGTTCACCGACAGCACCGTGAAGCCGTGCGTGGCGAGATACTGGTTCACCGCGTAGCTGTTGGTGTAGTAATCCATGTAGTGCCAGCCCAGCAGCATCTGCCGCGGCGGTCCGCCGTGCACGAAGATCATGCCGGGTTGGTTGGCGTCCGCATTGGCGCTGCGAAACAGTTGACCCTGGATTTTCGTACCGTCAGCGGCTTTGAAGGTCACCGCTTGCGGGATCACCAATTGCGCGGTCGGGAAATCGGCCGGAATCAGGTCGGCCTGCAGCGCG
>DATFGT010000050.1:0-15670 GCA_035249175.1 Rhodanobacteraceae bacterium | reverse complement strand
TACGGCATCAGCGACATGATGAAGCGCAGCGGCGTGCTGGCCACGGTGCAGTGGCGGCCGAACAGCTTCTACGACGGCGCCATCGACCTCACCTACGACAACTTCAAGGAAATCCAGCAAGCCAAGGGCATGGAGCTGCCGCTGTGGTGGGGCAATGGTTCCATCAGCCCCGGTCCCACGCTGGTTCCCGGCAACGTGGTCAATGGCTTCGTGCAGAGCGGTACTTACGAAAACATCAACCCGGTCATCCGCAACGACTACAACAGCATCAGCGCGCGGGTTTACAACTTCAACTGGCAGAACAAATTCCATTTCAACGAGAACTGGTCGGCCGAGTTGGACGCCAACTACTCTCGCGCCACGCGTCGAGAGGTGGACCTGGAAAGCTACTCCGGCACCGGCTACTACGACGCGGCGAACGGCACGCGCGGTCAGCCCGGCAGCTTCGACTTCGCTGAACTCGGCGACGGCATGCTTTACGCCGTTCCCTCGCTGGATTACACGCAGGGCGTCGTGCTCACCGACCCGCAGGGCTGGGGCTCGGGCAGCAACCTGGTGCAGGCGGGCTTCATCAATGCGCCGCACACGGTCGACTATCTGGCCGACCTGCGCCTCAATGTGGAACGCGATTTCGTCAGCGGCCCGTTCTCCAGCATGGATTTCGGCGTGGCGCGCAGCACCCGCAACAAGACCTATGACGTCGCGCAGAATTTCCTGACCCTCGGCGGCGGCTTCCTCAGTGGCGGCACCGCCGTCACCGAAGCGCCGATCACCGGCGCAACTCCTTGCGATCCGCTGTCCTGGATGGGGATGGGCTCCGAGCTTTGCTACAACCCGTTCTCCCTGATCGACAACAACACACTGGTCGAGGTGCCGACATTCCAGTCCTCGCTGCCGTTGCCGCCGAACTGGAAGGTTCACGAAAACGACGTCACGCCGTATCTGCAGTTCAACCTGGATACCCAGTTGGGAAGTATCGGTTTGCGCGGCAACTTCGGCTTGCAGGTCGCGCATACCAACCAGACGTCGACCGGTGAACGCGTGGCGCCTGGCAGTTCCTTTGTCGGTCAGACCGAACTGATTCCTGTGTCTGGCGGCACCAGCTATACCCGCTGGCTGCCGAGCGCCAACCTGATCTTCGGATTCACCAGCAACGATGACCTGCGCGTCAGCGCCGCGCGCACGATTGCTCGTGCCCGCATGGATCAGATGAACGCCAGTCAATCGGTGAGCGGCAACTTCACACATTTGACGTCCACCGATCCCAACCAGGCCTTCTTCAGTTCATCGGGCGGCAATGCCGAACTGCTGCCCACCATGGCCAACAATTACAACGTCAGCTACGAGCACTATTTCTCCAGCGGCACCGGCTACCAATGCAATTCGAGCGACGCCAAAAACTCGGCGCTGTGTCTCGGCGGCGGTGGTTACTTCGCGGTCTCGGCTTACTTTCTGAGCCTCAGTGATTACATCGACCCGAACGCGGCCTACCTGTACGACTTCAGCGCGTTCATCCCGTCCTATCTGACGCCGGCGCAAGCGCAGCAGTTGGGCACGCCACTCGGCATCGTCTCGGGGCCGACCAACGATGGGCACGGTTACGTGAAGGGTCTCCAGGCCACGTTGAACCTGCCTTTCAATGTGATCACGCCCGTCCTCGACGGCTTCGGCGTCATCCTAACTGCCGATCGCACCAAGAGCTCGCTGGTGTATGGAAGCAATCCGAATCCGATCACCGTGCCGGGTCTGTCGAAGTGGGTCGCCGACGCCACCGTGTACTACCAGCATGACGGATTCGAGGCTCGCGTCAGCGACAGCTATCGCTCCAACTTCCTGGGCGAGGTGTCGGGCATCAGCGCCTCGCGCATCGAGCAGGATCTGAAGGGTGGCAGCACCTACGACGCGCAGGTGAGCTACACGTTTCAGGGCGGACGCTTCAACGGGCTGACCCTGATCGCGCAGGGCTCGAACCTGTCGAACAAGATCTTCTCCACGTATCAGAACAACGATCCGCGCCAGACGCTGATCTGGGAAGAGTACGGTCGCCGTTTCGAAGTCGGCGTTTCGTACAAGTTCCGCTGACGGATGGCGACGGCGCGGCTTCGCTGACTTGCGACAGCGAAGCCGTGCCGTCGGCACCCTCGGCGCGTAATCGCGCAGGGATGGTTTCAGGATGTACGCTCCCGGCATGAACGAATCCGCGATCCGGCGCGTGGTGATCGTCGGCGGCGGGACCGCCGGCTGGATGGCGGCGGCGCTGCTGGCGCGCGCACTGGGTCCGCAACGCGAAATCCGCCTGATCGAATCCGCCGAGATCGGCACCGTCGGCGTGGGCGAGGCGACGATCCCGCAGATCCTGCACATCAACGCGTTCCTCGGCATCGACGAAAGCGACTTAATGCGCTTCACCCACGGCACCTACAAGCTGGGCGTGCAGCTCAACGACTGGGCCCGATTGGGCGATTCGTATATCCACGCGTTCGGCGACATCGGCCTGCCGCTGGGCCTGCTGCCGTTCCACCACTACTGGCTGCGCAGCCGTGCGCAAGGCGACAAGCGTTCGCTGTGGGCGCATTCGCTGAATGCCGCCGCGGCCGTGGAGAACCGTTTCGCGCGGCTGGACAAGGTGGGAAACAGTCCGCTCGGCGGCATCCGCTACGCCTATCAGTTCGACGCCGCGCGCTACGCACGTTACCTGCGCGAACGCATCCCCGACGGCGCAGTGCAACGCATCGAGGGCAAGGTCGTCGATGTCAGGCTGCGCGGCGAGGACGGTTTCATCGAGTCGCTGCAGCTTGAAAACGGTGAGACTGTCGAAGGCGATTTCTTCATCGACTGCTCGGGATTTCACGGCCTCTTGATCGAAGGAGCGCTGAAGACCGGCTACGAAAACTGGCAGCACTGGTTGCCGTGCGACCGTGCGCTCGCCGTGGCCAGCACGCGTTCGGCGCCGATGCGCCCCTACACGCAAGCCACGGCACGCACCGCCGGCTGGCAATGGCGGATCGCGTTGCAGCACCGCACCGGCAACGGTCACGTCTATTGCAGCAGCCTTGTCAGCGACGACGAGGCGGCGGCGCAATTGCTCGCGAACATCGAAGGCGAGCCGCTGGAAGATCCGCGCCCGTTGCGCTTCGTCACCGGCATACGCAGGCTTCAGTGGAATCGCAACTGCCTTGCGCTGGGTCTGGCCGCAGGTTTCATGGAACCGCTGGAATCGACCAGCATCCACCTGGTGCAATCGGGCATCGCACGATTCCTGGGCATGTTTCCCGACAAGCATTGCGACCCGTTGCTGGTCGATCAATACAACCGCCAGACGCGTTTCGAATACGAACGCGTGCGTGATTTCCTGATCCTGCACTACAAGGCCACCGAGCGCGACGACACCCCGTTCTGGTGCCAGTGCGGCGCGATGGAAGTGCCGGAGGAACTCGCGCGCCGCATCGACCTGTTCCGCCGCACCGGCTTGATCTTCCGCGAAGCCGACGAGCTGTTCACCGAGACGGGCTGGTTGCAGGTGATGCTGGGCCAGCGGATCGAACCCCAGCACCACCATCCGCTGGCCGACGAACTGGAAGAATCGAAATTGCAGGGGTTCCTGTCCGATATCCGCACGCTGGTTTCGCGTGCGGTGGAGCGGCTGCCGGCGCACGACGATTTCGTTGCGAGAACCTGCGCGCCTGCAGCGCCCGAGCCGACGCCCGAAGTCGCGCGGGGTGCATTGTGAGGAAGCATGTTCGCTGCATCGCCGCGCTGCTGGTTGCGCTGGCGTGGATCACCAACGGGTTCGCGGCGATGCCGGTGCAGTCAGCCCAAAAGGCCGCGTCCGATGTGTACTACGAAATCTTCGTGCGCAGTTGGTACGACACCAACGGCGACGGCATCGGCGACTTGAACGGGGTCACCGCCAAGCTCGATTACCTTCAGCGGCTGGGCGTCAGCGGTATCTGGCTGATGCCGATCAACCCTTCGCCCAGCTACCACGGTTACGACATCACCGATTATCGCGCGATCAATCCGCAGTACGGGACGATGGCGGATTTCGAGCGGCTGGTGCGCGAGGCGCACACGCGCGGTATCCGGATCGTGATGGATCTGGTGATCAACCACACCAGCAATCGGCATCCATGGTTCGAGGCCGCGCGCGATCCGCACGGCAAGTACCACGGCTGGTACACCTGGGCCACGCCGGAAACCGATCTAAAGGCGATCAGCGCAACGGGTGGCTCCGCGTGGCACGCGCTGCCGGATGGGCAAAACTATCTGGGCGTGTTCACGGACGAGATGCCCGATCTGAATTACGACGATCCGGCCGTGCGCAAGGAAATGATCGACATCGGCAGGTTCTGGTTGAAAAAGGGCGTGGACGGTTTTCGCCTCGACGCCGCGCAGCATGTCTATCTCGACTTCGAAACCGATTGGGGCAATCCGCTTGCGCTCAGGAAGAATCTCGAATGGTGGCGCGAGTTCCATCAGGGTATCGATGTGGCCAGTCCGCACGCGTGGGTGGTGGGCGAGGTGTGGCAACAGAATCCGGCTGACCTCGCGCCGTGGTTGGGTGCGCTGGATGCGACGTTCGATTTCCCACTGGCCCAGCGGCTGATCGACAGTGCCAGGCAGGAGCGTGACCGCGACATCGGCGCCACGCTGGCGCGCATCGAAGGGGCCTATCGCGCCGCCGCGAACGGCCGATTCGACGACGCGCCGCTGCTGTCCAACCACGACACCGAACGGGTGATGAGCCAGCTCGACGGCAATCCGGATCACATGCGCATCGCGGCCGCGATGTTGCTGACACTGCCTGGCCACCCGTTCGTGTATTACGGCGAGGAACTCGGGATGCGCGGGCAAAAACCGGACCCCCATCTGCGCGAACCGATGCGCTGGTATCGCGCCGGCCACGGCGCGGGTGAAACGACGTGGGAAGGCTGGACGACGGGTGATGGCGGCGGCGTTTCCGTGGAAGCGGAGCAAAAGGATCCTGCATCATTGCTCAACTGGTACCGCATGCTGATCGGCTGGCGGCGTGACATTCCCGCGCTCCGCGATGGCGTGGCGCGCGCTTGGCGCGACGCGGACATGCAAGTCGCCGCGTGGGAACTGGACGACGCGCACAGCGACGTGCTGGTCCTGCACAACCTTTCCAGGAAACCGCAAACGATTACGCTGCCTTCGCAGCGTTTCCATTCGTTGCTCGAGCGCAGCCGTGTGGACACCAAGATCACTGATGGTCGGCTGAGGCTGCCGCCGTACGGCAGCGCGATCTTGCAATGAACGGTCAATCAGGACGCATTGCAGCATCCGGGTTTCTTTCTTTGTCGTCATTCCGGGGCCGTCCGCGCTGTTTGCGGGCGGAACCCGGAATCCATTTGCTCTTTCCACGATCACCAGGATCAAAATGGATTCCGGATCGCCGCCGCGCGGCGTCCGGAATGACGAACAAAGGTTTCTTCTTGCTTCAAGGAGAGGGGCAAATTAGATGATGCCAAACCTTTGCACACGCGTACTTCTGGTCTTGCTGCTGGCCGGCTTCGCCGCGACCGCCACTGCATCCGTCACGCTGGAAATGCGCAGCGTCGGCGCACAAGGCTTCGAGCTTGCACAGGACGACGGAACGATTTCGGTGCAGATGACGGCGCCGGGTGTGCTGCGCGTGCATTACGTGCCGATGGGCAACAAGACGCCGCCGAACCTGGTGATGGACTCGCAGCGTGCGCCGGCAATCACGTTCAAGCCGGCGGTTTCGCATCAGGGCGGCGTGGTCACGCTGCGCTCCGGTCGGATGAGCGTGGGGTGGAACCCGAACGCCGATACGTTGACGATCGCCGACGCGCAAGGACGCACGCTGCTGCGGCAGTCCGAAGTCATGGCCCTGGCGTCCGGCCGCATCGTGTTCGAGCACGCGACCGGCGATGCGCTGTACGGCATCGGCGGATTCGAAGCGAACCAGCCGGTCGCGGCCGGCCTGCTGCGCAAAGGCAAGCAGATCGCGCACGCTGGAAAGCAAGGACATGCCGGCGCGCCGTTCGTGTGGAGCACCGCGGGTTATGGTGTGCTCGTTGATTGCGACGGTGCGGATTTCGATCTCGCCAAGGGCAGCATCAGCGTCGACAACTTCAAGCGTCCCGACGCCGATTACTACATCCTGGTCGGCACGCCCGAGGAACTGTTCGGCGAATTGTCGAAGCTCAGCGGCCCCGCGCCGCTGTTCCCCAAATGGGCAATGGGCTTCACCAACAGCCAGTGGGGCATCGACCAGAAGGAACTGCTGGACATCGTCAAGACCTACCGCGCCAAGCACATCCCCATCGACAACTTCACCCTCGACTTCGACTGGAAGGCGTGGGGGGAGGGCGACTACGGCGAGTTCCGCTGGAATCCCGAAAAATTCCCCGACGGCCCCAGCGGCAAGCTCGCGAAGATGCTCGACGCCGAAGGCGTGCACCTGACCGGCGTCATGAAGCCGCGCCTCCTCCTCGGCACGGCCGAGGGCGACCACGCCACCGCGCATGACCTCTGGATTCCGGGCGAGCAGGCCTATCCGGAATACTTCTCGCACAAGCAGGCCAAGGATGTCGATTTCGACAAGCCGGAAGCCCGGCACTGGTTTGCCGATCTTGCGATGAAGTACGGGTTCGACAGGGGCATCGTCGGCTGGTGGAACGACGAAGCCGACGTGTACGGCAAGGATGGCGCGCTCACGTCGAACACGCAATTCCTCAACATGCAGCGCGCGTTGTACGACGCGCAGCGCGCGGTGAGCGACCGGCGCGTGTGGTCGATCAACCGCAACTTCTGGCTGGGATCGCAGCGCTACGCATACGGCATGTGGTCGGGCGACATCGACACGGGTTTCGCCAGCATGGCCGCGCAACGCACGCGCATGCTGAGCGCGATCGAAGTCGGCGAAGCGAATTGGGGCATGGACGGCGGCGGCTTCAACGGCCATCCCTCTGACGAGAACTACGCGCGCTGGATCGAGTTTGGGGCGTTCACGCCGATCTTCCGTGTGCATGGCACCTTCAATGAAAAGCGCCAGCCATGGCGCTATGGTTCCGTCGCTGAAGCCGCTGCAGCCGATGCGATCCACCTGCGTTATGCGCTGATTCCCTACATCTACGCGTACCAGCATTCCGATTATGCAAACGGCGTCGGGCTGGTGCGGCCGCTGACGTTCGAATGGCCGAACGATCCCAAGGTGCGCAACGACGTCGATGCATGGCTGTTCGGGCAATGGCTGCTGGTGTCGCCGGTGGGCGAGCAGGGCCAGACGACGAAACACATCTACCTGCCAGCCGGCAGATGGACCAATTGGTTCACCGGCAAGACGTACGCGGGTGGGCAGACCATCGACGTTCCCGTGGACGCGAAAACCTGGCGCGACATTCCGCTGTTCATCCGCGGCGGCGCGATCATCCCGATGCAGCCGGTGATGGATTACGTGGGCCAGCATCCGGTCACGACCGTGACGGTGCAGGTGTTCCCGTCGGACCACGCCACGCACTTCGACTATTACGACGACGACGGCGAGACCTACGCGTACGAACATGGCGCGTATTTCCTGCAGCGCCTTGCGGTGCAGCGCCATGGCAGCGACGTGACATTCCGTGCCGAGGCGCCTGTCGGCACCTTCAAACCTGCGCCGAAGCACTGGCTGGTGAAGGTCCACGGCATTGCCGCCACCGCGATCATTACCAGGGACGCGGGTTTGGCACGCTACGCTACCGAATCCGCGCTGGAAGTGGCGGATGGCCAAGGTTGGACCACGGGGCACGATCGCTATGGTGCCTTCACCGAACTCAAGCTTGATGCTGGCGCAGCGCGGGATGTGACGTTGCACGGCGCCAATCATTGACGGACAGACGTGGAGCTTCGCGTTCCGGCGTGCGGCTGGACGTGCGCTCGAAACCGCGGCAGACTCGGCGTGGATGTAAACGTTTACAGCCATGTCGCCAGCGGGGATTGGGCATGAATATTCCGAGATTCGCAAAGCAATTCGTGTTGTGCATGGCGGCGCTGACGCTGCTTGCCACTTCCGGGTTTGCCGCCGCCGCATCCGGCAAGGAAACCGTCCGTTTGCAAATGGATGCCACCGCCCACGGCACGCCGTTCCCGCATTTCTGGGAGCAGATGTTCGGGTCCGGGCGGGCGGTGCTGTCGTTGCGCGACGACTATCGAAAGGATCTCGACGCGGTGCATGCAGCGACCGGTTTCGAATACGTGCGCTTCCACGGGATTTTCGACGACGACGTGGGCCTGGTACAGCGCGACGCGAGCGGCAAGATCACTTACAACTTTTCCTATATCGACCAGATCTACGACGGCCTGCTGGCACGGGGGGTGAAGCCGTTCGTCGAATTGGGTTTCATGCCGGAGGCGCTGAGTTCCGATCCCTCCAAGCATCATTCGTTCTGGTACCGGCCCAACGTGATGCCACCGAAGAGTTACGTCGAATGGGACGCAATGATCGAGGCGTTCGCGCAGCACCTCGTCGAGCGCTACGGCATTGACGAAGTGGCGAGCTGGTATTTCGAGGTCTGGAACGAACCCAATATCGACTTCTGGGGCGGCAAGCCCGCGCAGCCCACCTATTTCGAGCTCTACGACCACACGGTGCGCGCGCTGAAAGGCGTGAGCCCGCGCATCCGCGTGGGGGGCCCCGCGACGGCCCAGGCGGCGTGGGTTCCCGCGTTCCTGGAGCACGTGCACAAGACAGGCGTCCCCGTGGACTTCGTCAGCAGCCACGTGTACGGCGACGACACTTCGCAGAACGTATTCCATGACGCCCGCCCGGTGTCGCGCGCCGACATGGTGTGCAAGGCGGTGGACAAGGTGCACAGGGAAATCCTGGCCTCACCGTATCCGAAGCTGCCGCTGGTCTTCAGCGAGTACAACGCTTCCTACGCCAATCTTCCCAACGTCACCGACACCGTGTTCATGGGGCCGTGGATGGCGAACACGATCCGTGAATGCGCCGGCAAGATTTCGATGATGAGCTACTGGACGTTCTCCGACGTGTTCGAGGAGCAGGGCGTCGTGCGCACGCCGTTCTACGGCGGCTTCGGGCTGATCGCCGAAAACCGCATCGACAAACCTGCGTTCAACGCATTCGCGATGCTGCACAAGCTGGGTGACGTGCGCTTGCCGTTGAAGTCCGACCGTGCACTCGCAACCCGGCGCGCCGACGGCACGCTGGTGCTGGCACTGTGGAACTACGCGCCGCCGGTGGGCGACACCGCAAGCTACACGCCGGGTGCACCGAAAGGCGCGATCAGGCATTTCGATCTTGACGTGTCGCATCTCGCCGCCGGCACTACGGCCACCGTGTGGCGACTGGACGAACGGCATGGCAATGCGATCGCGTTGTTCGACAAGATGGGGCGTCCAGCCTTCCCAAGCCGCGAGCAAATCAAGCAGCTACGCATGGCAGGACAGCTTGCCGCGCCGGAAAACCTGGCGGTCCATGATGGACGCTTCGCACTCGACGTGCCGCCGCAAGGGCTGATCGTGGTGGAGTTGCATTGATGCACCGTGCGGAACGCCTCGGCTTGCTGTTCGCGTTGGCGACCATCGCCTTACCGGCGTGGTGCGTCTCCTCGCCCGCTTCGCCGTGGCACGATCGCATCGAGTGGCAGGGACAGGTGGCCATGATGCGATCCGCCGCCGATGGCAGTTATGCATTGCGCGGCCCGTTCGGCGAGCGATCCATTCCGTCTGCGGCATGGCGCGCACAGACCGGCAGCGCAATGTTCGACGGCTTGTTCGCGATGGCCCAGGACGACCTGAAACTGGATTCGGTGAGTGCCATCCGCGACGGCGCGTTCGATCATGGTCAGCCGATTCCGTGCCATTGCTTCGAGACCGGCGAGAAGTGGCCGTACGTATGGACGCGCGATCTTTCCTATTCGGTGGATTTGGGTTTGTGGCGGTTCGACCCGGCGCGCTCGCGCAACGGTTTGTTGTTCAAGCTGTCCGGCGTACGTGCGAAAGACGCGCCGCAGGGCTTGTACCCGATGCAGGACACCGGCTCGGGCGGAAGCTGGCCGATCAGCACCGACCGGGTCGTGTGGTTCCTCGGCGCACGCCATTTGCTCGATGACAAGACGTTCGGCGACAAGGCGTGGCAGGCGCTCAATGACACGCTGACGCAGGACCGCGAATACGCATTCGATGCGCGCATGGGCCTTTATCGTGGCGAGACTTCGTTCCTCGACTGGCGCGAGCAGACCTATCCCGAGTGGACGAAGGACAACGTGGTGTTCATCGGCCAGTCGTTCGCGCTGTCCACCAACGTGCTGCACTACGAAGCGCTGCGGATGGCCGGGCGCATGGCGGCGCAACGTGGCGACGACCGCGCGAAGCAATACGCGGCACAAGCCGATGCGCTGAAGATGGCGATCAACGAACATTTCTGGCGCGCCGATCGCGGCATGTACATGAGCTACATCGGCGGCGACGGGCTGCCGGTGGAAGCCTACGACCTGCTGGGCCTGTCGCTAGCGATCACCAGCGGCGTCGCCGATGCCGAACGCGCGCGCGCGTCTCTGTCGCACTATCCCGCATGGCCGGCCGGTAGTCCCGTGATCTGGCCCGAGCGCGCCGACCAGCCGATCTACCACAACCGCGCGATCTGGCCGTTCGTCAGCGCCTACGCGCTGCGCGCCGCGCGCAAGGTCGACGATCCAAAGCTGATCGCGTTCGAGATCGAATCAATCATGCGCGGCGCCGCGCAGGCCGGCTCCAACATGGAGAACTACGCGCTGCTCACGGAGTCGACCCACGTCGATGAGGGCAAGCTCAGCGGCCCGGTGGTGGACTCGCCGCGCCAGTTGTGGTCGGTGGCGGGTTACCTCGACATGGTGACGGAGGGTGTGTTCGGGTTGACGGCCGACGGCAAGGTCGAACCGAAGCTGCCGGCATCACTGGTGCCAATGCTGTTCGGCAAGCGCGACGCGATCACACTGCAACTGCCGGATCGAACCGTCACGTTGAAGCGTCCGCAGCACGTCGACGGCAACCTAGTGGTCGCGGACCGAATCGAGCATGATGGAAAGAACACCGTTGCCATCTTGAAGGCGATCGATGTTCCAGCGTTGCCATTGCGCACCGACGCGCCGATGTATGCGCCTGCCACACCGTCTGCTCCGCGCGTGGTGCGCGACGCCGATACATGGCGCGTGCACGCGGACGGCAAGCACCACATGCTGTATGTCGATGGCAGGCGGTTCGGGAAAGCCGGAACAACCTGGACGTTGCCAGGATCCTCCGCGCGCCGCTGTCTCCGCCTGACGCACATCGACACATATGGCATCGAGTCGTTGCCCAGCCTTGAAACATGCGTGGGCGACGAGGCGCGCGTCACGGGTGCGTGGCCGCGCTCGTGGACGGCGCCCGCAGGTGGAAGTTTCCGCGTGGCGCTGGATTATTCCAACAACCACGGCCCGATCAACACCGGCGTCACGGCGGCGGTGAAACGGCTTGCGGTCGCCTGTGAGGGCTCTTCGAAGCAGGTCGTTCCCGTGGTGATGCCGCACAGTGTCGCCGAACCACTTTCCACGTTCGCGACGTTCCACGCGAAAGCCGGGGCGCGCTGCACGTTCGCACTGGAGCAGGGTTTCAATATGAGCGATCTTGCGAATTTCGCCCACTACACCGGCGGCACTGGCGGCAGCAGCGGCCCGCTGAACGATGCGAAAATCGGTGCGCTGCATATCTCGCCGCGTGCGGGAAACGCGACGAAACCATGAGGCGCAAGCCCGCGCTGTCGTTCTGGCAGATCTGGAACATGTGTTTCGGATTCCTCGGCATCCAGTTCGGGTTTGCGCTGCAGAACGCCAATGTCAGCCGGATTTTCCAGACGCTGGGCGCCAGCGTGGGCGACATCCCCGCGCTATGGATTGCCGCCCCGCTGACGGGATTGATCGTGCAGCCGTTGATCGGCCATTGGTCCGATCGAACATGGGGCCCACTTGGCCGCCGTCGTCCGTATTTCCTGATCGGCGCGGTGCTGGCGACGCTGGCATTGTTCGCGATGCCGGACGCGCCATTGCTGTGGATCGCGGCGGGCCTGTTGTGGGTGATGGATGCGTCGTTCAATATCGCGATGGAACCCTTTCGCGCCTTCGTCGGCGACCAGTTGCCGACGCAGCAGCGCGCGAAAGGCTACGCGATGCAGAGTTTCTTCATCGGCATCGGTGCGGTGGTGGCGTCGATGCTGCCATACCTGCTGGCGCATGCCGGCGTGGCGAACACCGCGCCCGCAGGCGCCATCCCCGACACCGTAAAGTACGCGTTTTATGCCGGCGGCGTGGTGTTGCTGGGTTCGGTGCTGTGGACCATCGTGACGACACGCGAATATCCGCCGGAAATGCTTCAGGCATTCGAGGAGCACGCGGTGGCTGAGCCGAAGGACGCGAAGCGTGCCTGGCGCTTCGGCCTGCTGTTGGGCGCCATCGGCGTGTTGCTGCTGATCGCGATCGTGCGCTTTTCATTGATGCGCGATTTGTATCTTCTGGCCGGAATGCTGATCGCGGCCGGACTGCTGTTCGCGTGGCTGTCGATCGCGCGCGGCGGCGGCACGCTGCACCAGGTGATGGCGGACCTGTACGGCATGCCCGAAGCGATGCGGCGGCTCGCGTGGGTGCAGTTTTTCTCATGGTTCGCGTTGTTCGCGATGTGGATCTACACCACGCCGGCGGTGACCGAGGTCCAGTTCGGCACCAGCGATCCGCATTCGGTCGCCTACAATGCGGGCGCGAACTGGGTCGGCGTGCTGTTTGCCGCCTACAACGGTTTCGCCGCGCTGGCGGCGATCGTGATTCCCTGGATGGCGCGCGCATGGGGTCTGCGCGTCAGTCATCTCGTGAACGTGGCATTGGGCGGCGCCGGATTGATCTCTTTCGCGCTGATCCGCGATTCGCATTGGCTGCTGCTGTCGATGGTCGGGGTGGGGTTCGCGTGGGCCTCGATCCTGTCACTGCCCTACGCGCTGCTGTCGGACAATCTGCCGGCCGCGAAGATGGGGGTGTACATGGGCATCTTCAATTTCTTTATCGTGATCCCGCAACTGCTGGCCGCCAGCGTGCTGGGCGTGCTGCTGAAATGGTTCTTCCAGGGCCAGCCGTTGTACGCGTTGGTACTGGGCGGCATCAGCCTCATCATTGCTGGTCTGTGCGTGCTGCGCGTGCGCGAGCCGGAAGTTGCGAAGGCCTCCGGTGCCGCGGCGCTGGGGTCCTGAGCGTCGCGCGCGGGCATGTCGCGACTACACTCGCAATTCTGATTCCTGCGGCAGGCTTGGTCTCATGGATCATCTCGATGCTTTGCGTGCGGCAGTCGGCGCAGCGCAGGTATTGACCGGCGCGGACGCGCAGGCGTACGAGACGGATTGGCGCGAGCGTTATCGGGGTTGGGCGCTGGCCGTGGTGCGACCTGCCTCGACCGAAGAAGTCGCGGCGGTGGTGCGCCTGTGCGCGCAGGCGGGCACTCCGATCGTGCCGCAGGGCGGCAATACGGGGCTTTGCGGCGGCGCGACGCCGGACGATTCGGGTCGCGCGGTGATCCTGTCGTTGCAGCGGATGAACCGGATCCGCGGCATCGACACCGACAACGACACCATGGAAGTCGAAGCCGGCTGCGTCCTGCAAACGGTGCAGCAGGCCGCGCGCGAAGCCGGCCGGTTGTTTCCCTTGAGCCTTGCGGCCGAGGGCAGTTGCACGATCGGTGGCAATCTCGCGACGAACGCGGGAGGCACGCAAGTATTGCGCTACGGCAGTGCACGCGACCTGACGCTGGGGCTGGAAGTCGTCACGGCACAGGGCGACATCTGGCACGGGCTGCGCGGACTGCGCAAGGACAACACCGGTTACGACCTGCGCGATCTTTTCATCGGCAGCGAAGGCACGCTGGGCGTGATCACCGCGGCCACGCTGAAGTTGCATCCGTTGCCCGCGGCGCGTTGCACCGCGTTGATCGCCGTGGGATCCATCGAGGCGGCGGTCGCCGTGCTGAATCGCGCGCGTTCGGGGCTCGGCGCATCGCTGACCGGCTTTGAACTGATGGCCGGCGATTGCCTGCAACTGGTCACGCAATGTTTTCCGCAACAGCGGCTGCCGTTCGACGGACCTTCCGCGGCGCTGCCGTGGTACGTGTTGCTGGAAGTGTCGGATAGCGAATCCGAAGCGCACGCGCGCGAACGTTTCGAAGTCGTCCTGGGTGAAGCGATCGAAGCCGGGCTGGTACAGGACGCAGTGATCGCCGGATCGCTCGCGCAAAGCCACGCGTTATGGCACCTGCGCGAAAGCATCCCGATGGCGGAGAAGGAAACCGGCAAGAGCATCAAGCACGATGTGTCGATTCCTGTTTCGCGGATGGCCGAATTTGTGCAGGGAACCAACGCGGCATTGCAGGCGGCGTTCCCAGGCATCCGCCATGTGATCTTCGGACACCTCGGCGACGGAAATCTTCATTACAACGTCGCGCGCGGCGAAGGCTGGACGGAAGATAAACTCCTCGCGTGCCAGGACGAGGTGTATGCGCTGGTGCACGACCGCGTGCATGAATCGAGTGGCTCCATCAGCGCCGAGCACGGCATCGGCCAATTGAAGCGCGACGTGCTGCTGCGCTACAAGGACCCCATCGAGATGGCACTGATGCGCAAAATCAAGGCTGCTCTCGATCCGGCCGGCATCATGAACCCGGGCAAGGTGCTGGCCGTGCGTTCGATGTGAGGCGCGCACCGGAATCCGGGGACACATCCGGGACACTCGTGCGCGAAAAGCCGGGCGGCAAGCCCGGCTCGATTCGAACTTCGTCAGGATTGGTGGGCAGTACAGGGATCGAACCTGTGACCCCTACCATGTCAAAGCAGGGAAACGGTACTTCGGCGGACCCTAATGTACTGAAAACCATTATTTGTGAACGTTTGCGAATCCGCTTGCGTTCGCCAAGGATTTCCGTACTGGCCCAATTCCCTGCTATCCGAAATCCGCTAGGCAGCCACTCAAGCAGGCGCAGCGCGGGTTTCAGAGCAAGAGATGGGCCGCCGGTACGGAAACAGCGCCATGGACCTGTCCACAGTTCGCAATCGTGACCGTCTGAAGCCCCAACGGGAGCCGTACTGGCACAAAGTCGACGCCCGGCAGTACCTGGGCTTTCGGCCTTCGATGGTTGGCGGCCCCGGCTCGTGGATCGCGCGCTGGTATGACCCAGAAACGCGCAGGAACCGCTACAACGCGCTCGGCGAGTTTGGGGACCTGACGCCATCGGATCGCTACGGCGCCGCGCTCAAGGCCGCGCGCGAATGGCTGGAGCATGTTGGCGCGGGCGGATCGACCAAAGCCGTCACAGTCAAAGAGGCGTGCGAGAAATACGCCAAGGGCAAGCCGGATGCGGCCGCGCGATTCGAGCGCTACGTCTACAAAGATCCCATCGCTAAGGTGCCGCTGCAAAAGCTCACTGACCGGCAGGTTAGGGCTTGGCGCGATCGGCTGGCGAATCGCCCCGCGCTGGTGACGCGTCGCAAGGTGGGGCACAAGATCACCCGCAAGCGTTCGCCGGTCACCCTCAATCGCGACATGGTGCCGTTCCGCGCCGCACTGAATGCGGCTCTGGAACGAGGTGATGCTCTGACAGCCCGCGCGTGGAAATCCGCACTTAAACCCGATGACGT
>DATFGT010000049.1:0-2567 GCA_035249175.1 Rhodanobacteraceae bacterium | reverse complement strand
CAACAAAGTCGCGCGACGGCCGCCAGCCTCCAGCGCCAGCGCGAGACTCGCGCCGACCAGCCCACCGCCCACGATCAATATGTCGGTGCGTTCCGTCATCCCGGAATGATAGCCGGTTGACCCGGGTCAGCCCGCGGCGTTCTCCGTTTGCGCTAAGCTTGAGCGCTGGACGCAAGAGGATGGATTCCATGTCGCAGTCTGCCCGCTCCCCGCAATCGACCCTGCTTTCTCCCGGCACGCTGGTGCTGTCCGCGATGGTCGCCTTCACCGTGATCTACAGGCTGCTGGTGCATTACGCGGCGGGCGCGATGCCGTGGAATTTCACGCCCGTCGAAGCGATGGCGCTGTTCGGCGGCGCCTACTTCGCCGATCGCAGACTGGCGCTCGCAGTACCGCTGTTCGCGTTGTTCCTGGGCGACTGCTTCATCGGCTTCTACGGCTGGATGATGCCCGTGGTGTACGGGTGCGTGGTGCTCACGGCCTTCGCGGGATTTGCGCTGCGCGGCCGCGTGCGTTTCCTGAACACCGCGATCGCCGCGATTGCCAGTGCGACTGGCTTTTACCTCGTCACCAATTTCTTCGTGTGGCTGGGCGGCACGATGTATCCGCACACCGCAGCGGGCCTCATGACATCGTTCGTCGCCGGCTGGCCGTTCTATCAATACGGCAGTCTGCCCGGCACGCTGGTCTGGACCGCGGTGTTGTTCGGCGGATTTGCGCTGCTCGGCCGCCGCTGGAACGTGCTGCGGGTGACCGCGGCGCATTGACGGGCCCGCATTGATCGCATTGCCGTGGGCAACCGTTTATCGAAGATCTACACGCGCACGGGTGATGATGGCACCACCGGCCTCGGTGACGGCTCTCGCACGCCCAAGGATTCCGCGCGCGTCGAGGCTTACGGCACCGTCGACGAACTGAATTCCACGATCGGCGTGCTGCTCGCCTGCGATGGCGTGCCCGACGACATCCGCGAATGGCTGGTGCGGATCCAGCACGCGCTGTTCGATCTCGGCGGCGAACTGTGCGTGCCCGGCATGGCGTTGATCCACGCCGCCGACGTCACCGTGCTGGAACAGACGCTCGATCACTACAATGAAGACCTGCCGCGGCTCAAGGAATTCATCCTGCCGGGCGGCAGCATGGCAGCCGCGCAATGCCATGTCGCGCGCACCGTGTGCCGACGCGCCGAACGCCGGGTGGTCACGCTGGCGCGCAATGAAAGCGTGCGCGCGGAAGTGGTGCATTATCTCAACCGGCTGTCGGACTTGTTGTTCGTGCTGTGCCGGGTGCTGGCGCGCGCGAGCGGGCACGGTGAGGTTTTGTGGCAGCACGAGCGGCGCAAGCACGCAGGGAAATGACCGCGGCGGAGGCGCTCTCGTTCGTGGAGCGGCATGGCGTCGTGCTCGAATCGGCGCACCATGCGCGGATCCCTTCGCTCGCAGAAGAAATTGCAGGTGGACCACTACGGGGGAGTTGGTGGTCGCATCCCGATGGGCGCGCAATCTTTGCGGCAACGCGCGCGGTGCGCGCCTCGCCGGATGTGCTCGTCTGCCGCCTCATAGCCGGAAAGGTCAGCTTCGTACACGCGCGCCTGTGGCCCGCGCTCGTGCGCATTTCCGGCCGGCTGCCGCGAAGTGGGCTCGCCCGCCTGCGCGAACGCCACACTGAACGCGGCACGCATCGTGTCGACACGGTGCCGTTTCCGGATTGGGTACCTGCGCCGGTGCTGGCGGCGGCCAGGCATCTCGACGAACCCGATGCATGTGCTTCGTTGGCTGTCGTGCTGGATGGCGCCCATGGTTAGCCCGCGTTTAGCGATCTACACGCACCCGGCGTGTTCGAGCCACGACCCCGGCACGGGCCACCCCGAATCGGCGGCGCGGCTCCGCGCCGTCCTGCAGGCACTGGACGACCCGCGCCTTGCAACGCTGCAGCGCATCGAAGCGCCGCGCGCAACACGCGAACAGTTGGAACGCGTGCACGATTCCGCATACGCGGAACGCATCGTCGCCAGCGCCCCCGCCGAAGGGCAGGCGCGCCTCGACCCCGACACCGTGATGTCACCCGGTTCGCTGGAAGCCGCCTTGCGCGCGGCGGGTGCCGTGTGTGCCGCGGCCGATGCCGTGCTGGCCAATGAAACCAAGCGCGCCTTCTGCGCGGTGCGCCCGCCGGGCCATCATGCGACGCGCGATCAGGCCATGGGCTTTTGCCTGTTCAACAATGTCGCGATCGCCGCCGCCCACGCGCTGGCGGTGCATGACGTTCGACGCGTCGCAATCGTCGATTTCGACGTCCACCACGGCAACGGTACCCAGGATATTTTCCAGCACGACACGCGGGTGATGTACGCCTCCAGCCACCAGATGCCGCTGTACCCGGGCACCGGCGCGGCCGACGAACATGGCGACGGCAACATCGTCAACGCGCCGCTTGCGTCGGGCGCGGGGTCGATCGAATTCCGCGCGGCGTGGGAAAAACGGTTGCTGCCCGAGCTCGACCTGTTCCGGCCGCAACTGCTGCTGATCTCGGCCGGATTCGACGCGCATGCGCGCGACCCGCTGGCCGAA
>DATFGT010000048.1:0-27189 GCA_035249175.1 Rhodanobacteraceae bacterium | reverse complement strand
ATCGAGGCGATGAAGGCGCTTCCGGCCGACCGGCTTGTCGGTCCGGAAGCCCGCCGTGCGTTGCAGGAAATCGGACGGGTCGGCGCGGAGCCCCACGCATGAATGCACCGCTTGTGGAATCGCCCGTTGTCACTGTTTCAGGCGGCGCCACCATCGGGCTCTTCGCGCGCTACCTGACCATCTGGGTGTTGTTGTGCATCGCCGCGGGCACGTTGCTCGGCCATCTGTTCCCCAACGTCTTCGCGGGATTGGGCAGAATGGAAGTCGCGCAGGTCAATTTGCCGGTCGCCGTGTTGATCTGGCTGATGATCGTGCCGATGCTGCTCAAGATCGACTTCCATGCCTTGGCGGGTGTGCGGCATCACTGGAAAGGCATCGGCGTCACGCTGTTCGTCAACTGGGCCGTGAAGCCGTTCTCGATGGCATTGCTTGGCTGGATTTTCATCCGTCACGTATTCGCCGCTTACATGCCCGCAGCCCAACTCGATTCCTACATTGCCGGTTTGATTCTGCTGGCGGCCGCGCCTTGCACGGCGATGGTGTTCGTGTGGAGCAACCTCTGCAACGGCGAGCCGCACTTCACCTTGAGCCAGGTGGCTCTGAACGACGCGATCATGGTGTTCGCCTTTGCACCCATCGTGGCGCTGCTGCTGGGCATTTCCTCGATCAGCGTCCCGTGGGATACATTGCTCCTCTCGGTGCTGCTGTACATCGTGGTGCCGGTGGTCGCGAGCTTGCTGCTGCGACACCGGCTGCTTGCGCATGGCGGGACGCGCCGATTGCAGATTGTGTTGAAGCGCCTTGGACCCGTCTCACTGGCGGCGCTGCTCGCGATGCTGGTGCTGTTGTTCGGTTTCCAAGGCGAGCAAATCGTGGCTCAGCCAGCCATAATCGGTATGCTCGCCGTGCCGATCCTGATCCAGGTCTACTTCAACTCCGGTTTGGCCTATTGGCTCAATCGCAAGCTGAAGGTGCCGTACTGCGTCGCCGGACCTTCCGCGCTGATCGGCGCCAGCAATTTCTTTGAACTGGCAGTGGCAACCGCTGTTGGATTGTTCGGCGTGCGCTCGGGTGCAGCGCTGGCCACCGTGGTGGGCGTATTGATCGAAGTGCCGGTCATGCTGTCCGTGGTGCGGGTAGTCAATCGGTCGCGCCGCTGGTACGAAGCTCGCGCATGATACGCGTGGAATGTCCGCTTTCTGGTTTGAGGCCCTGGGTTAACGAAGTTCCGCTCATGGCCGGACTGCGCCCGTCTCTGTCGCCGCGAGCGCAACAGGCGGCCTGCGACCCGAAGCGGACAGGCTTGCCGACGCGCTGCAAACGCTCCCAGGGCATTGTCGATTTCCGATCATCGGCTTCGTCGACAGTGCATCCCCTCACCCCAAAGGATCTCCCATGAAATATCTCGGCTTGGCCTACTTCACCCCCGAAAAATTCGCCGCGATGGCGCCAGACGATGTCAAGGAATTGGTGAGCCAATGCCCTGCACTGGACGAGAAGATGCGCGCTACCGGCAAGGTTCTGGTTTCCGCGTCGCTGGGTGATCTGGACAGCTGGATGACGCTTCGGCCGCGCAGCGGGAAGACCCGCGTCAGCGATGGGCCTTACACCGAGTCGAAGGAAGTGGTGGGCGGCCTATTCATCATCGAGGCGGACAGCCGTGACGAGGCGCTGCGCATCGCATCCATGCACCCGGCCGCCACGCTGGGCGAAGAAGGCGGATGGGCCGTCGAGCTTATTCCTATGGATTTCTACCTGAGTCGATAGGGGCTTGGAGGCTTGCCTCAAGAATGCTTAGGCGACCCTTTCTCCACAAACACCTTCACGGGTTGGTGAGTCATCGCGGCGACGTCTGCTTCTGGCCGATCCCCCACACATGATCACTCGTGGTCTGGTCGAGGCCAGCGCCGCGGCGGACGCGCATGCCAACACCAATGCCACGGCTCATACGCAATCCCGTGGCGGTTGCCACGCGGGTAGGAGAGGGTGAATCGGTAGTCCGCAGCATGCTGCCGTAGCCACGCGGACGCCGATGACTGCTCGAATTCTTCCTCGACCGGCGCGAAACCCGTCGTGGTGAAATCGACGCAGCGCCCGGAGTGGTGCTCGCTGTAACCCGGCGCGGCGCTGACGCGCAGGATTTCGTCCATCGTCAACCCGCGCGCCAGCTTGCGTTCGACGATGCCGAGTTGGTATTCGATGGAACGGAATGCCGAGACGATTTGCAGCGTCACGCCGTCGCGCGCGGCAGCTTCGCGCATGCGGGCGAGTGCCCGGGCCGCGCGCGGTTGCAGCCATTGCACGCGGTCATGGATGTCGCGACCGATCGACACGAGGTGCAACGGTTCGCGTTGGATGCGCAAGTCGCGCGACCGTCCGTAATCGCGCGGCACGCCGAGCGCGTGCGCGCGTTCGATCAGACCGCTGCGTTCGGCGGCATCCCGGCAACGTCGCGGTGGCGGCGCGGCCGCGGCTTCAGCCACTGGATGCCGGCGTGGACACGGGACGCAGGAAGAATCCGGCCACCTTTCCATCGACGTCGCAGGCAACCTGCGCGTTGGCATCGCCCTTCTCGAAGTGCAAGGGCAGCGTAATGACGGCGTGGCCTTCGTACATCATGTTCTGGGGAGCGCCGCGGCCCTGCAACGTACCCACCTGACTCGCGACCTGCTTCCAGAATTGGCCGAGCTTGCCTGCGCCGAGATTGGCTTTCATGGTGGCATCGAAGCTGGATGTCGCCGCCGTGAAATCGCCTTTCTCGAGATGGTTGATCAGCGTATTGGTGGTGGTAGTGCAGGTCTCGATGCGGGCCGCGCCGGCTTCGCCGGCCGTCGCGTTGGCGTGCGCACTGGCTGCCGGATGATCCTGCGCGGTGGCGGCGGGGAGCTGCTGTCCGGCCGCCAGGGACATGGCGGGCATGGCGAGGGCGGCCAGCGTGGCGAAGATCAGTTTGCGATGCATGGGCGGCTCCTGCGGCGAGGGCGCGGCATCATGCCGGCCTTTTGAAATAGAACACCGGCGAGGGTACGCCATATCCCTCAACCACGTGCACCAGTTCCCAGCCGTCGCGGCCCAATTGATTGAGTTGCTCGGCGATTTCATCGGGGTCGGGGCGCAGCCTGAAGAAGGTTGCGGATTTGAAGCGCACGACCTTGTAGGTCCAGCGTACCTGGGCATTCATGTCTAGGGTTCCGTTTCAGGTTGAGGGTGGATGCGCCTGCTTTCGGTCGGCTTTGAGGCGTCCCGCCTTGCGCAGCGCGTCGCGCAACACGTATTCGATTTGCGCATTGAGCGATCGCAGTTCGTCGTTGGACCAGTGTTGCATCGCGTCGAGCACCGCCCCGCTGATGCGCAGCGGATAGGCCTTCTTGTCGGATTTCTCCGCACTCATGCGTCAACCCTGGTACAGCGTGCCCGTATTGAGCACCGGTTGGGTGCCACGCTCGCCGCACAGCACCACCAGCAGGTTGGAAACCATCGCGGCGCGGCGTTCCTCGTCCAGTTCCACGATGTGCTGCTGGCTCAATTGCTCCAGCGCCATCTGCACCATGCTGACCGCGCCTTCGACGATTTTCGTGCGGGCGGCGATGATCGCGCCGGCCTGCTGGCGTTGCAGCATGGCCTGTGCGATTTCCTGCGCATAGGCGAGGTGGCTGATGCGCGCTTCCAGCACCTTGACGCCGGCCTTGCCGAGGCGTTCCTGGATCTGTTCGCACAGGTGCGCGGTGATCTCGTCGCCATGGCTGCGCAGGCTGGGCTTGCCGTCATCGTGCGAGTCATAGGGGTAGCTCTGCGCCATCTGGCGCAGCGCCGATTCGCTCTGGATGTGCACGTAGTTTTCGTAGTCGTCCACCTGGAATACGGCCTCGGCAGTATCCACCACCTGCCACACGATCACCGCTGCGATTTCGATGGGGTTGCCGTCGGCGTCGTTGACCTTGAGCTTGGAAGATTCGAAGTTGCGCACACGCAGGCTGACGGCGCGCTTGGTGAGGAACGGATTGGTCCAGCGCAGGCCGGTTTCGCGCGCGGTGCCCGCGTAACGGCCGAACAGCAGCAGCACCATGCCCTGGTTCGGCTGCACCTGGAAAAAGCCTTTGGTGCAGAACGCGAGAATGACGATGACGAGGATTCCGACGGGCACGAGGCCCGCGTGTCCCGCCGATCCGCCCCCGACAGTCAGCCCGATGCAGCAAAGAAACAGCACGACAAACAACACGGCGATGGGAATGCCGGGTAGCGAAGAAGCCTTGGTCTCGTTCATGGAAGTCTCCGATTGGCGCGAAGAAGATATCACAATGATATCTTTATGCAAACGGAAACGAAGCGGCCCGCACAAGGTGGGCGGGCGCAGGCGCATCCGCTACCCGAACGCTTTGAGGGCAAGGTTCATCAATGTGTTGCCGAAGGTTTCGCGGGTACCTTCGAGCTTGCGCGGCGTCGATTGGGCACGGTTTTGGCTGTGAACCTCGCGCGGACGCGCTCAGTGCTTGTTGGCTGGGGACGGCGCGCGCAGGGTTTCCTGCGAGGCTACCGCCCGCCAGCGTCCATCGATGCGCGCGAACACGTCGGTGAAGGGAATCTCGACGGTCCAGCCTTTGCTGGCCGAGTGCACTTGGTTGATGCCGGTCGCGACCGCGGTGTCGCCCCAGACGCGCACCTGCAAGCTCGCGATGTGTTGAGTCTTGTCGGCGGATTCGTGGATCGCTGCGAGCAGGGTTTGCTTGTCGCGGATCTGTCCCCGCCAGTCGATATCGCGATAGTCGTCGGCGAGGATGACCGCGAGGTCTCCGCGATTGCCGGCGCCAATGTCGGCGATCCAACGCCGTTCGAGTTTCTCGACCGCAAGCTGGTCGGCACTCCGCAACGTTTGCGAGGGCGCCTCTGCGCTCGAAAACACGGGCAGCGCCGCCAGCATCATGCATGCTGCGGCGCACATCTTCATGGCCTGAGACGCGATGGCTGTGCGATGGGCGCCCAGCCGTCCGGACCCAGCACTTGCAGGCTGTCGAAGCGTGCCTTGTACCCCATCTTCGGGTGATGGGCGATCCAGTAGCCAAGGTACAAGTGTGGGAGGCCGCCCGAGCGCGCGAGGTCGATCTGGCGCAGGATCGCATAGGTGCCGAGGCCGCGCTTCGGAAGGTCCGGGTCGAAGAACGTATACACCGCAGACAGCCCGGTTTCGCATATATCGGTGACGGCCACGGCGGCCAACTGGCCATCCAGCCTGAATTCCAGGAACACCGTCGGGCTCCAGGGCGCCGCGAGGAAGTGCGAAAAATCCTCGTCGCTGGCCTCGTCCATTCCGCCGCCCGGATGGCGCGCGTGCAGGTAGCGCGCGTAGAGGTCCTGGCGTTCCGCAGTGAGGCCGGGTTCGCACTCGATCAACTCGAGGTCGCGGTTCAGCGCAAAGCAACGACGCTGGCTGCGATCGGGCGTGAACGTTGCCACGTCGATCCGGCACGGTTCGCAGGCGTGGCAACGCTGGCAATGCGGATGGTAGACGTGGCCGCCGGCGCGACGGAACCCGCGCGCCAGGGAAAGTGCATAAAGCTTGGGCAGGTTCGGCGCGGCAGGGTCCAGCACCAGATTCTGCGCGGTGCGTCCCTCGAAATAACCGCACGGGTGCGGGAGGGTTTGGAACAGCCGGACGCGTTCGCTGCGCAGGGTCATGTCACCAGACCGAAATCAGCTTCGCTCCGTAGATGGCGAGGGCGATGCACACCGCGACCAGCACCGCGGTGCGCACACGGGCGGCGGTCTGGGCGGGACTGCGCGCGCCGCCGGCTTTCTGGAAACGGTACGCGGCCAGTTCTTCCGCGTAACGCGTCACGGGTTCGATACCGATTTCGCGCATCAACTGGCGCGCGCGGGTGTGATCGCTGGCGTGCTTCACCCATACAGCGGGCCAGTTGTCGCTGCTGCCGGGGCGCGCGTAGGAAAAACTCTTGTAGCTTTTGCTGTCGTACGCCCGCCGGTTGGTCACCTTGGTGGCGATACCGTGTTCGGCCATCACCGCGACCAGTCGTTCGACATTTTCGATTCTGGGGGAGCTGTAAATCCTGCGCATGTGGAAAGTTTACGACAGTTTCCGCTACGCGGAATGACTCATCGATTGCGCAGGAAAGGCGGGTTAAGGATGCGCTCCTCGTGTCGCCCGCGTAGTTGCAATCCGCTGTCCGCGGTGCAGCGCAGGATGGCACTGGGCGCAGCGAAGCCCGACACAGGAGCCGACGTCGCAATGTTCTGTAGTTTGGCGCTGAGCGCAGCGAAGCCCAATATGGGAACCGGCGGTTTCAGCGATCGCGTGCTTCCCGCAGCCGCAACAGGCCTTCCTGCGCGGTCGATGCGACCAGCTTGCCGGAGAGGTCGAACATCAGCCCGCGCACCAGCCCGCGCGCGCCCTGTGCGGTCGGGCTTTCGCACGAATACAGCAGCCAGTCGTCCACCCTGAACGGGCGATGGAACCACAGCGCGTGGTCCAGGCTCGCCATCTGCAGGTTGGGCGTCAGATAGGAAACGCCGTGCGGCAGCAGCGCGGTGCCGATCAGGTGGTAGTCGGACGCGTAGGCCAGCAGCGCACGGTGCTGCGCCGGCGTGGCTTCGATCCGCTGGCTGAGGCGAAACCAGATGTGCTGGTAGGGCGGGCGCTTGGGCGGGTGCAATTCGTCGCGCGGCCACACGAAGCGGTATTCGAACGGGCCGTCGGTCGACAGCCAGCGCTGCAGCTTGGGCGGCAGCTTGGCGAGTTCGGCTTCGGGCAGCGCAATGGGCGGTTCCAGATCTTCGGGCCTGGGCACGTCAGGCATGCCGGTCTGGTGTTCGAAGCCCGGTTCGCTGACCTGGAAGGACACCGCGCAATTCAGGATGGGCTGGCCGTGCTGGATCGCTTCCACGCGGCGCACCGAAAAGCTGTGCCCGTCGCGTGCGCGATTGACGCGGTAGACGATCGGTGCGTCGACGTCGCCGGCACGCAGGAAATACGCGTGCAGCGAATGCGCGGCGCGCGCGGGATCGACCGTTTGCTGCGCGGCCGACAACGCCTGTCCCAGCACCTGTCCGCCGAACACGTATCGGGTGCCTATGTCGCGGCTCTGCCCGCGGAAGAGGTTGTCTTCCAGGCGCTCCAGTTGCAGCAGTTCGATCAGCTCGGGGACGTGCGGTTGGGTCATGTCGGGCGGCGCGCGTGCAAAAAGACGCGGAATTATACCGGCGTCGTTCGGTGCTCCAGTCGTTGCAGTCCACATGCCTTCATCACCCGCGGCCACGGGAACAACGGTCCCGGATCGAGCTTGCGTTGCACCCGCTTTGATGCATCATCGCTGGCCTCGACTAGATCGGTGTCAAGATCCTCGTGGCCGGCGATGTACCGCAGGTTCGGCAGCGTCGTGCGCGAATGCGCGAGCAGGCTCAACAGCGCGCCCACCTGCGCATCGGGGTAAGGTTCGGTCATGACCTGCCGGTGCGAATCGACCCAGTCGGGATAGCGGCCAATATTCACCAACTCGATGCCAATCGAACGATCGTTGTAACCGCGGGTATGGTGCGCCACGCGATCATCCGTCGCATAGCGGAACACGCTGCCGTCGCGGTCGATGTAGTAGTGCCCGCTGTTGCCGGTGCCGCTGGCGTGCACGATGCGCTCGCCATATTCGCGGGCGGTGGCGAGATCCGGCAGTTCCGTGCAGTGGATCACCACCACGTCGATGTCCGCGAGCGTGCGGGTCTGCAGGCGCTGGACGTAGGGCAGCAACTGGTCGCGAATGACGAAGATGTCTTTCATGGCGAAAGTGTTGCACGAACGGGATGGAGCTGCGGGGCACCTGTTACGCTGTCCGAATCTCCCGATTCAGGCGACGCTGTTCCGTGCCCGGCCACGTCATTCTTTCCCATGGTTCCGAGAGCGGCCCCGAAGCCACCAAGGTCAGTGCGCTTGCGCGCGTCGCCGAATCGCTGGGCTGGAGCACTTCCAGGCCGGATTTTCGGAAGGAGGACAGGTTCGGCTATGCGGGCGCGGTGCCGCCTCGTGTCGCGCGTCTGGTCGCGGCGATGCAGGGGGCTACACGTCCATTGGTGCTGGCGGGTTCCAGCATGGGCGCGTTCGTGTCGGGCCTGGCGTCACTGCGCGCGCCTTGCGACGGGTTGTTCCTGATCGCCTTGCCGATCGACATTCCCGGTTGTCCGCAGCATTTCGATGCGGTGCGCGGGATACCCGGCATGCTGGTACACGGCTGGCGCGACGAACTTTGCCCGGTCGATTCGGCGGCGGCGTTCGCGCGCGAGCGCGGCATGCCGGCGCTGCTGCTGGATGACGATCACCGCCTCGCCGGGCACGTCGCGTTGCTCGGGCAGCAATTCGCGTTGTTCCTGCAATCGCTGGCGGCCTGATCCGTGGGCGCCTGATTCATGACGACGTTCTTTGCCACCTGTCCGAAGGGCCTCGAATACCTGCTGCGCGACGAGCTGATCGCACTGGGCGCCGATGCGCATGAAGCACTGGCCGGCGTGCGTTTCGAAGGCGACCTGGCGTGCGCGTATCGCGCTTGCCTGGAATCGCGACTCGCCAGCCGCATCCTGTTGACGCTTGCCGAGTTCGATGCCGCCGATGCCGATGCACTGTATGCGGGCACGCGCACGATCGACTGGTCCGAACATCTTGCGCCCGATGCCATGCTCGCGATCGATGCGACCGGCACCAGCGGCGCGATCACGCATTCCGGATTCGCGGCGCAAAAGGTGAAGGACGCCATCGCAGACCAATGCCGCGAACGTTTCGGAATGCGTCCCACGATCCAGCCGGAACGCCCGGACGCGCGACTCAACCTGCGGTTGTACAAGGGACGCGCGACGCTGTCGCTGGACCTGTCCGGCGAACCGCTGCACCGGCGAGGCTGGCGGCGCGAACAGGGCGAGGCCCCACTCAAGGAAAACCTCGCCTGCGCGATGCTGTTGCGCGCGCGCTGGCCGGAAATCTACGCGCAGGGTGGCGCGCTGGTCGACCCGATGTGCGGTTCCGGCACGCTGCTGATCGAAGCAGCATGGATGGCGGCGCGCGTTGCGCCTGCGCTGCAGCGTGAATACTTCGGGTTCCTCGGTTGGCGCGGCCACGATGCTGCGCTATGGCAAGCATTGCGGGATGCTGCGGAGGAACGCGCACAGGAAGGCCTGCGCGCATTGCGCCCGTGCTTCTTCGGCAGTGACAGCGATCCGCGCATGATTGCGGTCGCCACCCACAACCTGCAAACGGCGGGCGTGGCCGGTTTCGTCATGCTAGAAAAACATGCGGTCGAATATCTCGACCCACGGCCGGGCTTCGCAACGGGGCTGGTCATCACCAATCCACCCTACGGCGAACGCATGGGCGACCTTGCGACGTTGCCGGCGATGTACCGCGCCTTCGGAGAAAGGCTGCGCGCAGGATTTGCCGGTTGGCATGCGGCGATATTGACAAGCGAGCCGGAACTCGAGCGCGCGCTTGGCCTGCGCGCGGACAAGCACTACGTGCTGTTCAATGGCGCGATCGAATGCCGGTTGGCGTTGCTGGAGGTTCGCGCACCCTCCGCCGCGCCCGAAGCCGCGCCGTTGTCGCCGGGCGCGGAAATGGTCGCCAATCGCATCCGCAAGAATCTTCGCAATCTCCGCAAGGAGTTGTCGCGCGGGGGCGTCACCTGCTTCCGCGTTTATGACGCTGACTTGCCGGAATATGCCGCGGCCATCGATGTTTATCGCGGCTGGCCTGAAGCCGCGCCGGATGTTGGCGAAGATCCGGCAGCGCAAACGTGGTTGCACGTGCAGGAGTACGCGCCGCCCGCCAGCGTCGATGCCGACGCCGCGCAAACACGTTGGCGCGATCTGCAGCGCGCGGCGCGTGCCGCGCTGGACGCACCACGCGAGCGGGTGGTGACCAAGACCCGCTCGCGCGGCAAGGGCGGCAGCAAATATGGGCGGGTTGCGGTGCGCGAGGAATTCCTGGTGGTGGAGGAGGGCGGCTTGCGCTTTCTCGTCAATCTGCGCGATCGACTGGACACCGGATTGTTTCTCGACCATCGACGGGTGCGGGCACGCGTGCGCGAACTTGCGCGCGGCCGTGACGTGCTGAACCTGTTCGCGTACACGGGCACGGCCAGCGTGTATGCCGCGGCGGGCGGTGCGCACAGCACCACCAGCGTCGACCTGTCGCAAGGCTATCTCGAATGGACTTCGCGCAATCTGGTGCTGAACGGATTCGAAGGTCGCGAACACGTGCTCGCCCGTGCAGATGCCATGACCTTCGTGGCCGAAAGCCGCGCCTTATATGGCCTGATCTATGTCGATCCGCCCACGTTTTCCAATTCCAAGCGCGCGGGCGACTTCGATGTGCAGCGCGATCACGTCGCGCTGCTGGAAGCTTGCGAACAGCGCTTGCGCGACGATGGCGTCATCGTGTTCTCCAACAATTACCGGCGCTTCAAGCTTGACGTCGAAGTGCTGTCGAACATGTTCGTGATCGAGGATGCCAGTCGCGCGAGCATCCCTGCGGATTTCGCACGACGGCCGCGCATTCATGGTTGCTGGATACTGCGGAAGCGTTGAGGCAACGCTCTGTATTCGGGCGAAGCAGCTTTCGTGAGAAGTCAGGCCAAGATGGCCGTTCTGATGTTGATGAAGCTGGCAAGTTCCGCTTACACGCCTGGTTTGGCGCGCAGTGATCAGGACGATCACATTTCAGTGTCGATTCAGTCCCGGAGCGCAAGCATGCGCCTATCCATCGAATCCGGAGGCAGGTCATGAACGTTCGTGGATTCGTTCGTCGTGCGACCTTGGCGACCGCCATACTGGCGGCGTCGTTGTGGGTCGTGCCCAGCGCTTTCGCGCACTCGCACGTGAGCGTCGGCGTCGGGATTTCCGTGCCGGGGGTCAGCATCGGCGTCGGCAACTGCTGGCGTTGCGGGTATTGGGGTCCGCCAGCGCCGGTGTACTACGCACCGGCCTACCCGCCACCCGTGTACTACTCCGCGCCGGCCGCGGTGTATTACGCGCCGCCTCCGGTGTATTACGGTTACGGCTATTACACGCCGCGCTACCACCACTACTATCGCGGCTACGATCATCGTCGCGGTGGCTACGATCATCGCGGTGGTTACTATCATCACCGCGGGCATTGACGCTGGCGAGATCTTCGTGACGGGCACGGGTTTACAAACTCAGTACGCGCAGTGTGCTAAAACAATGCGCGCATGAATCCGTATTCCGACGATTCTTCCCTGAACCCGCGCCGCGGCGGCGAAGCCGCCATCGACTTGCATTCGATCCGCACCTTCCTGCGGCAGTGGTTGCGCGATCCGGTGAAGATGGCCTCGGTGACGCCATCGGGGCGGCAGCTCGCGCGCCTGATGGTCGAGCAACTACCGCCCGGTTGCGAGCGGGTGGTCGAGATCGGCGCAGGAACAGGCGTTTTCACCCGTGCTTTGCTGGACGCCGGGATCACGCCATCGCGCTTGCTGGTGGTGGAAATCAACGCCGACCTGGCGAGCTTCCTGCGCGCCCGCTTCCCCGGCGTCGCGGTCGCGTGCGCGGATGCGCGTCACCTCGACACCCTGGCCGCCGAATACGGTCTGCTTGACGACGGCAAGCTCGACGCGGTCGTCAGCGGGCTCGGCATGTTGTCGATGAGCAGCGTCCTGCGTTGCGAGATCCTGCGTGCCGCGTTCGCGGCGCTCGGCGATCGCGGCCGCTTCATCCAGTTCACGTACGGTCCGGCCAGTCCGGTGCGACGCCACGAGCGGGATGCGTTGGGTTTGCGCATGCACCGCGCCGGTTTTGCGCCGCGCAACCTGCCACCTGCGACGGTTTACGTGTACCAGCGGTTGCGCTCGCAGCACGTCGCCAGCGTCAGGCAAGTACCGCACGCCTAAAGCCCGGCCGTTGAACTTCAGGCAAGTTCCAGCTCGTAGTGGCGCGTTCCGGCTTCGCGGGCGTAGCCCAGCGATTCGTAGAGCGCCTGCGCGGGCTGGTTGTCCTCGGCGGTTTCCAGCACGAGACGCAAGGCGCCGCCCTCGATGGCGAAAGCGCGCGCCCGGTCCATCAGTTGGCGTGCGACGCCCCGTTGCCGCGCCCCGGATGCCACGAACAAGTCATTGAGGATCCAGATGCGGCGCGCCGACACCGACGAGAACGCCGGGTACAACTGCGTGAAGCCCATTGCTTCGCCCGCGGCATCACGGGCGATGAAGATGACGGATTCGCCGCGCTGCAGGCGCTCCTCGATGAATGCGTGGGCGGTGGCGTGATCGGATGCCTGCCGATAGAAAACACGATACGCATCGAACAATGCGGTCAAGGCATCGATGTCATCCAGCGTGGCGCGCGACGTGATTGACGCCGGTTGCCCGGAGACAGGGACGGACATGCGAAAGCACCGGAAGGGAGTCCGGCAATCATGCCCACGCGCCGGGCGATCGCGCAAGCATCACCTGTCACCGTCGAGCCATCAATGCTGGTTCTGCACCCACTTCCCGTATTGGGCGCGGCTGATGGCCTTGCCCTGGCCGCTCGCGTACAGGAAATCGCTGTCGAGCGGCGGATACGCCTGCGCTTCCGACTCGCTGATGCGGCCGTCGTGGTTGGTATCGAGTGCGGCGAACGACGGCGGCGGCCCGTAACTCTGGACATTGGCGGGCATACCCGCGTTCACCGTGAGCGTGCCGCCGTTGCTGTCCGGAAGCGGGTAGTGAGCGCTCGATTCGGTGCCTTGATAGAACTCGCCCGCGGCGCCTTGCTGCTGGGGTGCAGCCATGGGTGTTGCCGGTTCCGCGGGTGGCGCCGGGCTGGTCGGTGGCGGTGGGGGTGGGGGTGGGGTCGATTGCGGCGGGGCCGGCATGGGTTGCGCCGGTTGCGCGGGCATCGTCGCTGTCATGGGTGGTGGCGGAGGCGGCGGAGCCTGCTGAGTGGGTGGCTGCGGCATGGTGGTTTGTGCCGTCGCAACCGTCGCAACGCCGAACAGCGCCAGCGCGATCGCGCCGGCAAGCGAAACGCGGACCGAACAGTGCGTGATCATGGAGGCTCCTTTGCAGGGGTTGGAAGCCGTGGCTCTCCACAGTAGACCGCGCGGGATGTCGTCGGTTCGTCAAGATTCCGTCAAGGCGGTATTGGCGATCAGGCGTCATTCAACCCGCAGCCGGGGGTCAGGCGGCCTTGCTGCGGACCGACAGCGTTTCCAGCAATTCGCCGGCGGTGCGCAAACGCTCGGTGGCTTCGGGCAGTTCCAGGGCGACGCGCAACCTGTCCTGGCCGTCCAGTTTGTAAATGCGCGGCTTCTGCTGGATCAGGCGGATGATGGTGACGGGATCCACGTCCGGTTTGGCGCGGAAGGTGATCCGTCCGCCAGCCGCGCCGAGATCGAGCTTGCGGATGCCGAGCGCCGCGGCGCGAAGTTTGAGCGACGCGATCGCGAACAGGTTTTTCGTCGCTTGTGGCAGCAAGCCGAAGCGGTCGATCATCTCGACCTGGAGTTCGCGCAGGGCCTCCTCGTCGGCTGCACTGGCGATGCGTTTGTACAAGGTCAGGCGCGTGTGCACGTCCGGCAGGTAGTCGTCGGGAATCAATGCCGGCATGTGCAGCTCGATCTCGGTGCCGCTGTCGCCGCCGAGGTCGAAGTCGGGCAGCTTGCCCGAACGCAGCGCGTGCACCGCGCGCTCCAGCAATTCATTGTACAGCGCGAAGCCGATCGCCTCGATCTGCCCCGATTGCGCTTCGCCCAGCAGTTCGCCGGCGCCGCGGATTTCCATGTCGTGGGTTGCCAGCGTGAAACCGGCGCCCAGCTCCTCCAGCGATTCCAGCGCGGCCAGGCGCTTCTCGGCATCGGCGGTCATCGCCTTCCTGTCGGGCACGATCAGGTACGCGTACGCGCGGTGGTGCGAACGACCGACACGCCCGCGCAACTGGTGAAGTTGCGCAAGTCCGAACCGATCGGCGCGGTCGATCACGATGGTGTTGGCGGATGGTACGTCGATGCCGGATTCGATGATCGTGGTGCAGACCAGCACGTTGAAGCGCTGGCGGTGGAAATCCAGCATCACCTGTTCCAGTTCGTGCGCGCCCATCTGGCCGTGCGCGACGCGGATACGCGCGTCGGGAATCAGTCCGGCCAGTTCGCGCGCGGTGCGTTGGATGGTATCGATGCTGTTGTGCAGGAAGTACACCTGCCCGCCGCGCGCGAGTTCGCGCTGGAAAGCCTCGCGGATCAGCGCCGGATCGTATTGCGCGACCATGGTCTTGACGGCCATCCTTGCGGCCGGCGGCGTCGCGATGATGGAAAGATCGCGCATGCCGCTCATCGCCATGTTGAGCGTGCGCGGAATCGGCGTGGCGGTAAGCGTGAGCAGATCCACTTCTGCGCGCAGCTTCTTCAACTGCTCCTTGTGGCGCACGCCGAAACGCTGTTCCTCGTCCACGATCACCAACCCGAGATCGTGGAACTTCACGTCGGGCTGCAACAGCTTGTGGGTGCCGATTACGATGTCGAGCTTGCCGTCGGCGAGCCGCTTCAATGCATCCGCGGCGTCCTGCCTGGCCCGGAAGCGCGACAGCAGTTCGACCCGGATCGGGAAATCCGCCAGCCGATCACGGAAATTGTCGTAGTGCTGCTGTGCAAGCAAGGTGGTGGGCACCAGCACCGCGACCTGCTTTCCCGCGCTGGCTGCGGCGACCGCGGCGCGCAGCGCGACTTCGGTCTTGCCGAAACCGACATCGCCGCACACCACGCGATCCGCCGGCTGCGGCGCGGCGAGATCGGCCAGCACCGCGTCGATCGCGGCCTGCTGGTCGGGCGTTTCCTCGAACGGGAAACCTTCCGCAAACCGCGCCACGATCGCGCGGTCGAAATCGATGGCGTTGCCTTGGCGGGCTGCACGTTGCGCGTGGATCGCCAGCAGTTCCGCGGCGACGTCCCGGACCTTTTCGGCGGCCTTGCGTTTGGCGCGTTCCCAGGCTTCGCCCCCCAGTGAATGCAGCGGCGCGTGTTCGCCGTCCGCACCGGAGTAGCGGCTGACCAGCGCAAGCTGCGCGACCGGCACGTACAGTTTGTCGCCGCGCGCGTATTCGATGGCCAGGAACTCACCCGGCATGCCGCCGACGTCCAGGGCGACCAGGCCGAGATAGCGGCCGACGCCGTGATCGACGTGCACGATGGGCGCGCCGATTTCGAGCTCGGTCAGGTCGCGGAGGATCGCTTCCGGGTCGCGTTCGGCGACGCTGCGGCGCCTGCGTTCCGTGCGTGCGCGTTCGCCTGCGAGTTCACGTTCGGTGATGACGGTCAACGGGGGTTGGAGAAGCGAAAAGCCACGCTCGAGCGAGGCGACGGCGATGGCCAACTGCCGCGCTTGCTGCTGATTCCGGTTCTCGCCGGAATCACGAGCAAAAAACGATTGCCACGACTCGACCAGTTCCGGCTTCAACGCGGCCGTGGCAAGTTGTTCGAGCAGCGCCTCGCGGCGACCGGGCGAATCGGCGGTGATCAAGACGAGGCGCTCCGGACGCGCATCCAGCCAGTCACGCAGGCGCGCGGGGAATCCGCTGGCCGCGGCGCCACCCATGGAAAGATCGGGCGCCGCTTCGGTTCCGGTGTCCGAGGCACGCGCGTCATCGCCACCGACGAGGTCGATCCGCAGCACCTGGTTCAGCCGTTCGCGCAGGGACTGCGGCGGCAGGTACAACTCCATCGGCGGCAACACGGGGCGCTCGATGTCGTGCGCGCGTTGATCGTAACGACCGTCGGTCTGTTTCCAGAAAGTTTCGGCGGCATCCAGTGCACCGTTGCCGAGCACGAACAGCGCATCGTCGTGCAGGTAGTCGAACAGCGTTTCGGTCGCATCGAAAAACAATGGAAGGTAGTACTCGATGCCACCCGGCGTCACGCCCTGCTTCATGTCCTGGTACAGCGGGCAGCGCCGCACGTCGATCGGGAAGCGCTCGCGCAGGCGATCGCGGAACGCGCGCATCGCTTCCTCCGTGAGCGGAAATTCGCGCGCAGGCAGCAGGTCCACCGCCTCCACGGGATGCGACGATCGCTGCGTCTCCGGATCGAACGCGCGAATCGATTCGATTTCGTCGTCGAACAGTTCGATGCGATACGGCTCGTCCGCGCCCATCGGGAAAATGTCCAGCAGCGCGCCGCGGACCGCGAACTCACCGTGTTCGCCGACCTGCGGCACGTTGCGATAGCCGCTGGCTTCGAGACGGCGCTGTTCGTCGGCCAGATTCAATCTTTGGCCGCGCGCGACCGCAAGCCCGCTGCCGGCGATGTGCGAGCGCGGCGCCAGTCGTTGCATCAGCGTCGACACCGGAACGACCAACACGCCGCGGCGTGTGCCGGGCAGGCGGTTCAGTGTGTCGATGCGCTGCGAAACCAGTTGCGGGTGCGGCGCAAAGAGGTCGTAGGGCAGGGTTTCCCAATCCGGGAAATGCAGTACGGGCAGGTCGCCCGCGAATACACCGAGTTCGTCTTCCAGCGTGCGCGCCGCGCGGCTGTCGGCGGTGATCGCGACGATGACGCCCTCGCGTCGGCGGGCCGCTTCGCACAACAGCAACGCCAGCGAAGAACCGGTGGGTTCACGCCAGTCGCGGCGTTGGCCAGGCGTGCGTGGAAGCGGAGGCAGGGGGATTTCGAATCGCGTCACGAATCGTTCACTCGCAATATAAAACGCTGCCGGGGCGTCGTTGCGCGCCAGCAGAAACTGAAACCCGGCGATTTTAGCAGCAGCGCGCGCCCAATCAGGGTTCGATGCGCACGCGCAGCACCGTCGGTTCGCCGGCGATGGGCGTGATGCTGGCGCCGAGTTCGCGGCACAAGTCGAGCATGCGAGCGTTGTCGGCGCGAACGCTGCCATACAGTACGGCCAATCCTCGTTGTCGCGCTCCGTCGAGCAGGCGCAGCATCAGCCGCCTGCCGAGGCCGTGGCCCGAAACGGCCTTGCCTACGATCAATCCGAATTCGGCTTCGCGCGCGTCGGGGCGATCGAGGTGCAGGTCGGCGACCGCGCGGATCTCGCCATTGTCGTCGACCACGAACGCGGCGTCGCAGGCCGGGTTGAGCGCGCGAACCTGCGCCTGCACCGACACCGGCAATTCGCGCGAGCGGTAAAAGAACCGGTATTCGATTTCCTCGGGCGTCAGCCGCAGGAAGGCGCGGCGCAAGGCGTCGAGGTCATCGGGACGCAAGGGGCGCATGACGAAGCTTCGGCCATCATCGAGCCGGATAGCTTCTTCAAAGACGCCTGCGCCCGAAGAAGTTGCGCCGTGTGCCGTCACATCCGAGCCGCTTTCGAGTGATCCACGGTCAAAAAAATCGCGCGTCAGCGGATGACGCCGACCCCGACACCGAAGCTGATGTTGGGATGGCCCTGGCGCATCTCTTCGGGTGTCCAGCGATGGAAGTCGCCATTACGCACGAACACCATCGGATATATGTAGCGCGCGTGCCCGACCAATTCGGCCTGGGTGCCGGTGAACTGTCCGCGCACGGTGACGAGCGAACCCTTCGGAAAATTCATGGGCTCCAGGAATCCCGGCACCTCGGCCATGAAACGCCCGGTCGCCGGTTCCTTGAGCCGTGGCCGCTGCGAAGGATCGAGCGGGTAGGCGAGTACCTCGACGCGCGTGTGGTCGGCGAGGTTTTGCACGCCGATCACTTCGCCGCCCCAGATGACCTGCGCCTGCGGAAAATTGTTCGGCGAGCCCGCGATCTGGTCGGGCGTGGCATTCACGATTTCCGGGCCGGTCTTGTAGATAGGCGCGGGTGCGCACGCCGCGATCGCGAGCGGCAGCAGGGCGGCAAGCATGAGCCGGAGCGGGGAATGGAACGGTACGCGCATGGCAAAGGCCTCGTACGCGAAGGGACGCCTCCGAGCATAGCCAAAAACAGCCTGGTCCGCGCGCCGCGGTGCCGCGGTCATTCACCGCGCAGCCAGCGCAACCGCTGCGAGGCGCCGCCGGATTGCGCAAGCGTGTCGCGCAGCGCCGGCAGCAACGCGGCAAGCGCGATATCCAGCTTCCACGGCGGGTTTGCGATCAGCATGCCGCAACCATTCAAACGCAACGGCGAATCGTCGGGACGCACCAGCAATTCCGCCGCCAAAACTTTTTCGAACGGTCCACTCGACATATGCCGATGGAACGGCGCGACCGTCCGGTGCGACTTGATCGGATACCATGCTGCGTACGTGCCATTCGGCCAGCGTGCATGCGCCTTCCGAAGTGCGGCTTCGATCGTGGCGAATTCGCCTTCCTGTTCCTCGAACGGCGGGTCGATCAACACCTGGCCACGCCGTTCTGCCGGTGGCAATAGCGCATGCAACATCATGTAGCCGTCGCGAGCGTGCACGTGCGCACGGGGATCGTCACGAAATAGCGCGCGCAACGCGGCGGCCTCGTCGTCCTGCATTTCGCAGAGGACCAGACGATCGTTCGGGCGCAATGCCTGCGCCGCTAAAAGCGGCGAGCCGGGATAGATCCGTAGTGCGCCTTCCGGATTGCACCCACGAATTGCCTCGACGTAGCGATGCAATGGCGCGGGAATATCGCGGCCGTCGAACAGCCGCCCGATGCCGTCCCGCCATTCGCAGGTCTTGCCTGCTTCGACATCATCCAGTGCATAGCGCCCGCGCCCTGCGTGCGTATCGAAATAGCACAGCGGCTTGTCCTTCGCGACCAGTGCATCCAGCAGCGCCAGCAGGACGGTGTGCTTGAACACATCCGCGAAATTCCCGGCGTGGAAGGCGTGGCGGTAATTCATGCGTCGGTCCCGTGCATTCGCAAGTATAGATATGGGCTGCGAGCCGCACGACCCGTGCTCCAGAGTTGAGCGGCCCGCGCGTGACGACTATGCTCCATGCATGCGTCGCCTGCCGCGCCCGAACTCCGGCCTCTTTCGCGCAACACTCGCGTTGGCACTACTGGCGTGGATGGCGCTCGCGTTCGCTGCGCCGCAGGTGTTCGCCGCACACGTCATGCAGGCGGCGCAATCGCAATCCGCGAACGTGGCGCCGCACTGCGGCGACAGCGCGATGATGTCCGCTGGCTCGCACGGCGCGCATTCGCCCGCGATGTCGATGGGACACGGCGATTGCTGCCACGCGTCGTGCCACTGCCTGTCGACGTGCGGTGCGGCGCTGCTGGTTCCGTTCCTGGCCACTGGCGTGAAGCCCGAACAGGGGTCGCTGCATGCCTTGATCATCGCGGAGGTACCGGTTGCCATGGCCGCGCCTCCGCTGCGACCACCGATCGCCTGAATCCCGCCGCGGCGATTTTTGCGCCGCGCTTCACCAGGCCTGCTTCGTGCGGTACGCGAGGTGGTTATCCAGGCGTAACCGGCGCGCGCTGCGCGCCTGCGGGAATCTTCCATGAAACCCACGATCCGAAACCCGGGATTCTCGATCCCGATGCCTTCGCGCCGCCGCTTCGTGCAGGGGTTGGCGCTGGGCGGCACCGCCGCGATGCTGGGCGGCTTCGCCAAACCGGTCTGGGCGCTGGCCGGAGGCAATCAGCCGAGCATCCTGTCGGGTGCCGAATTCAATCTCGAAGTTGCCGAAATGCTGGTGAACTACACCGGCCATGCGAGGATCGCGACGACCGTGAACGGCCAGTTGCCCGGTCCGTTGCTGCGCTGGCGCGAAGGCACCACGGTGGCGTTGCACGTGACCAATCGCATGCGGGTTCCGACGTCCATCCACTGGCATGGCATCCTGTTGCCGTTCGACATGGACGGCGTACCCGGCATCAGCTTCCCCGGCATCACGCCGGGCGAAACCTTCACCTATCGATTCCCGGTGCGGCAGAGCGGCACGTACTGGTACCACGCGCATTCCGGCTTCCAGGAACAGACCGGCCTGTACGGGCCGCTCGTGATCGAGCCCGCAATGCCCGATCGCATCACCCCCGATCGTGACTACGTGGTGATGCTGAACGACTGGACCGACATGGACCCGGAGCGCATCTTCGCGATCCTGAAAACCCGCAGCGATTACTTCAGCGTCAACCAGCCCGCGTTGCCCGGGTTCATGCGCGATGCCGCAGGCAAGGGCTTGGCCGGTGCGCTGCGCGAGCGCGCGATGCGGAACCGCATGCGCATGAGCCCGCGCGACCTGATCGACGTCACCGGATTCACCTACACCTACCTGATGAACGGCGCCACGCCGGCCGACAACTGGACCGGGTTGTTCCGGCCGGGCGAACGGGTGCGGCTGCGTTTCATCAACGGTTCGGCCAACAGTTATTTCGACGTGCGGGTTCCGGGCCTGAAGCTGGCCGTCATTGCGGCCGACGGACAGGATATCGAGCCGGTCACGGTGGACGAATTCCGCATCGCCGTGGCGGAAACCTACGACGTGATCGTCGAGCCACGGGAAGATCGCGCCTACACGATCTTCGCGCAATCGATCGACCGCTCGGGTTTCGCGCGCGGGACGCTGGCGCCACGAGTCGGCATGCAAGCCGAAGTGCCGGCACTCGACCCGGTGCCGACCTTGACGATGGTCGACATGATGGGCGCGATGGGCGACCGTGGCGATCACGGGATGCAGCACGAGGGCATGGACATGCCGGGCATGGCCAAGGCGCACCACGCGCGCATCGAATACCGCAACCCCGGCGTGGACATGCTGGTGGACATGCCACGCACCAACCTCGACGATCCAGGCTCTGGCCTGCGCGACAACGGTCGGCGCGTGCTGACCTACGCCGACCTGCACACCGTGGGCGGGTCGCTGTATCAGGAACCTGTCACGCGCGAAATCGAACTCCACCTCGACGGCAGCATGGAGCGCTTCATCTGGTCGTTCGATGGCGTGATCTTCTCGAAGGCCAAGCCGGTTCATTTCCGCCACGGCGAGCACCTGCGCATCGTGCTTTGCAACGACACCATGATGAACCACCCGATCCACCTGCACGGCATGTGGAGCGAAGTCGAATCGCCCGAAGGCGAATTCCAGGTGCGCAAGCAAACCGTCAACGTGCAGCCGGCGCAGCGCGTCACCTACCGGGTGAAAGCCGATGCGCCCGGATGCTGGGCCTACCACTGCCACCTGCTTTACCACATGGAAGCGGGCATGTTCCGCGAGGTGGTGGTGGCATGAACGCGCCCATGAAGACGATGACGTCGGCCTGCGTGCTGGCCATCGCGTTCGCGACCGGCGCGCCGGCGGCAACGCAGGACGCCACGCAGCAGCCCATGGCCATGACCAACATGCCCATGCCCAAGCCCAAGCACGACGAGCACCAGCACCCATCGCAATCGAACACCGCCATGCCGGCGTCCGCCGCATCGGTGGCGACGCCCCGCGCCATGCCCGACATGGAGATGTCATCCGTGCACCACGCCAGCACCGCACCGGAGGGCGCGCGCAGTCCCGACTATTCCGACGGCTATCGCTACGGGAGCATGCAAGGCATGGACATGCGTGATGATTCGGCGGTGGGTGCCTTGCTGCTGAGCCGAATGGAATATGTGCGCTCGCGTGGCGGCGGCAATGCCGTGGCCATCGACGGTGAAGCCTGGTACGGCCGCAACTTCGACAAACTGTGGCTGAAGTTCGAAGGCGAACGTGCCGAGGGTCGCCTGCAGGACTTGCGGACCGAGGCGTTGTGGTCCCATGCGGTCACGGCATTCTGGGACAGGCAGCTTGGCGTGCGCCACGACTTTGGCGCGGGGCCGGAACGCACCTGGGCCGCGTTCGGTGTCGAAGGCCTGGCGCCGTACTGGTTCGAAACGGAGGCCACGTTCTACGTCGGGCAGGGCGGCCGCACCGCTGCGCGCGCGGCGTTCGAGTACGAAGCGCGGTTCACGCAGCGCCTGATCCTGCAGCCATCGCTGGAGGCAAATTTCTACGGTCGCGACGATCCGCAGCGCGACATCGGCTCAGGCCTGTCGGACATCGAAGCCGGCCTGCGCCTGCGCTACGAGCTACGCCGCGAATTCGCGCCGTACGCCGGCATCGTGTGGCAGCAGCGTTTCGGTCGCACCCGCGATTACTTGCGTGCGCAAGGCGAGTCCGCCGACGACCTGCAATTCGTGGCGGGCGTGCGCATGTGGTTTTGAGTTGCCTTGGGGCGTAGCATCGCGTCATGAATACTCCCGAGCCGGCGTCCGCGGAAGCAACCGTCCTTCAATGCACGCTGCGGTGCCCGCACTGCGGGCACCGCAGCGTGGAAACCATGCCCGAAGACGCCTGCGCGTTCTTCCACGAATGCGCGGGCTGCGGCGCACTGCTGCGCCCGAAGCCCGGCGACTGTTGCGTGTTCTGTTCGTACGGCGACGTGCCGTGCCCACCGGTACAGCGGCAACGCCCCTGCTGCGAGCGGTGAACCTCGGCGGGTTTCAGTGCAGGTCCACCGTGATCGTGGTCGGGTGCTCGTCGTGCCAGATCGCGGGCTGCGCGCGGTACAGCATCGGCAGTTCACGTTGCAGCGCCACAACCTTGGGGGCGTCGTTGATGGCGATGTAAAGCGCGGCGGAATTCAGCCGCGCGTAGTCCTGATGGTAGTCCTCGGCAGGGTAGAACGCCTTGAACGGCACCACCTGCGTGACGATGGGCGCCGCGAACGCGTGCGAGGCGCCGAGTTGCGCGATGTAATCCTTCGCGATCTTTTGCTGCTCGGGATTGGCGTAGAAGATCACACCCCGGTATTGCGTGCCCGTGTCGGGGCCTTGGCGGTTCAGTTCGGTCGGATTGGTCGCCACCGAGAAATACACGCGCAGCAATTCGCCGTAGCTGACCTTTGATGGGTCATAGGCGATCCGTACGCTTTCCGCGTGGCCGGTGTTGCCCTCGCTGACCTGCTCGTACGTGGCGGCTGCGGCCGCGCCGCCCGAGTAGCCAGAGGTCACGTTGGTCACGCCGGGCACGTGCTCGAACACCCATTGCATACCCCAAAAACAGCCGCCGGCCAGCACCGCGGTGGCGCTGCCGGGATGACTTGCCCGGGGCGCATCGACATGGGGTGCAGGTACCGCCGTGCCCGTCGTCGTGCCGTTCGCGTCCGGGGCACACGCCGCCACGGCAGGCATGATCAACAGGACGAACACGCCGCGCCAGATTGGAGCAAGCATTGAAGTGGGCATGCCTGTCTCCCGAAGGTCTTCGGAAACAGGACCGGCCGCGCGCCTGGACGATGACAGTGCCGCCCGCGGCGGCGGGCAAAGTCAATGCGCGATGGCCGCCACGCGCCCGCGCACCAGCAGCGGTCCGATCGCGAAGAGATAGATCGCGTAGGCGACGAACCATGCCGCCGCCGCCCAAACCCAGCCCGTCGGCTGGTTGAACCCGAGTCGCAGGATCGCGGCGATGGTCGGCAGCACGAACATGGCCGCCAGGGCGGCGTTGGCGCGGATCGGCACGCCGCTGTGGCCCTGCGCCACGCGCGCCATCATGCCCAGCGACAAGGTGCCCAGCGCGCCCACGGTGATGCCGTGCAGGGTGTCGAGCTCCGGCATCGCGAAAACACCGAGCAAGGCGAGGCCGCGCACGACCAAGCCGATCGCCAACCACAGGTAGCCGAGATGCAGCACCCACAGCATGGGCTCGTGCCACGCGCGCCAGCCGCGCCAACCCACCCATCGTGTGAACGCCAGCAGTGCCACGACTATCATCAGCACGCCGCGCGCGCGACCCGGTGCGCCGCCGAGGCCGCACAGCAACACCAGCGCGCCGCCGCCGTTCACCGCCCATGTCAGATATTTGTTTACCCACATCGTGTGGCCGCTGAGCTTGCGGCCGGTGAAGAACGGGATCACGCGCCCGCCGATCGCCAGCATCAGCACCAGCAGCAAATCGACCGTGCCGATCAGCGCGCGGCTCATCAGGTTCACGTCGAGGCGCGCGGCGCCCACATAAAACGCGATGTCCAGGCCGGCGTAAAACAACAGAATGAAAATCAGGAACGCGTTGCGCTTGTTCCTCGACAGCCACAGCACGCGTCCGACCAGGAACACCAATCCGAACAGGTAGCCCACGTCGAACAGCGCGCCAATCCAGAACGGCAGCGGCGTCAGCAGCAGGAGGCGCGCGACCACCCACGTCGCCGTCAGCGACCACAACCCGCGCCGCGTGGTGGTGGAGATCCCGGTCCAGTTGGTCGAGGCGGTCAACAGGAATCCGCCGACCAGCGCGCCGGCGAAACCATACAGCATCGCGTGCCCGTGCCACGGCACCGGCAGCAGCGCCGCGGACGGCAGCCAGCCGTAATGCAGGAACGCGCCCCAGGCCAACATGCCCAAGCTTGCCGCCAATGCCGCGCAGAAGAACAGCGGCCGGAACGGAAGCAGCGGCGGGGCGGGCGGGCTCAAGGTTGTGGAGGCGCTGGCAGACATGATCGCTTCTTGTGTGCGGACAATCCTCGCATAGTGGTGCCGGCGAGTCATGGCTTCACTGATGCGGATCAACCCTTCAGTCGCGATGTCGAATCCCGCCTGCGCCATTCGTCGCTGTATCGGAACCGGCCGATTGCCGGAAAACTGGAGACAAGCCATGCGCGTATTGGTGATCGTGAAGGCGAACGCGGATTCCGAAGCCGGCGTGATGCCGGGTACGGAGCTGCTGGCCGAGATGGGCAAGTTCAACGAACAACTGGTGAACGCCGGCGTGATGCTTATGGGCGAAGGCCTGCATCCCAGCTCGAAGGGCGCGCGGGTGCGCTTTGACGGCAAGCAGCGCACGGTGATCGACGGGCCGTTCGCGGAAACCAAGGAGCTGGTGGCCGGCTTCTGGTTATGGCAGGTGCGCAATTTCGACGAGGCGATCGAGTGGATCAAGCGCGCGCCGTTCGATGGCGGGACGGAAATCGAGCTGCGTCCGGTGTTCGAGATGGAGGACTTCGGTGATGCCGTGACGCCTGAGATTCGCGAACGCGAGGCGCGCCTGCGCGACAAGATCGCGAAGGCCTGAACGGCACCACATCAGGCGCTTGCACCGGACACGAAGGGCTGCTGTGATCGGCCGTCATGACGACGGCCGACGCCCACCGCACCATCGAAACGGTCTGGAGGATCGAGGCGCCGCGACTGATCGCGGGGCTGGCGCGCATGTTGCGCGACGTCGGGCAGGCCGAGGATCTGGCACAGGAAGCGTTGGTCGTTGCGCTGGAACGCTGGCCCATCGACGGCGTGCCGGACAATCCCGGCGCGTGGTTGATGACCACGGCCAAGCGCCGCGCGATCGACCAGTTGCGTCACAACAAGATGCGCGACGACAAGCAGGCCGCCCTCGATTACGAACTCCAACCTGACGCCATGACGCATGCGCCGGACCACGCGGACGCACTGGACGACGACATCGGCGACGATCTGTTGCGACTGATCTTCACCGCCTGCCATCCCGTGCTCACCCGCGACATGCAGGTCGCGCTGACCCTGCGCATGCTGGGTGGCCTGGCCACGCCAGAAATCGCGCGCGCGTTCCTGGTGCCCGAGCCCACCGTCGCGCAACGCATCGTGCGTGCCAAGCGCACGCTTGCGGAAAAGCAGGTGCCGTTCGAAGTGCCGCGCGGCGAGAACCTTGCGCCACGCCTGGCCGCGGTGCTGGAAGTGGTCTACCTGATCTTCAATGAAGGCTACACCGCCACCACGGGCGACGATTGGGCGCGGCCCGCACTATGCGAAGAAGCCATGCGCCTTGGCCGCGTACTGACCGGCCTCGCGCCGCGCGAGCCTGAAGTGCACGGCCTGGTCGCGTTGATGGAAATCCAGGCGTCGCGTCTGCACGCACGCACCGCTTCCGACGGCACACCCATTCTTTTGCTGGACCAGGATCGCGCGCGCTGGGATCGCTTGCTGATCCGCCGTGGCCTCGCAGCACTGGAACGCGCGGAACAACTCGGCGGCGCGGACGGTAACTACGCGCTGCAGGCCGCGATCGCCGCGTGCCACGTGCGCGCGTTGCACGCAAAAGACACCGACTGGTCGCGGATCGCATCGTTGTATGCGCGCTTGGTGAAAGTCGCGCCGTCGCCGGTGGTGGAGTTGAATCGCGCGGTCGCGATATCGATGGCCGAAGGTCCCGAAGCGGGACTGCAACTGGTCGACATGCTGCAAAAGGAAGGCGCACTCGCCGGCTACCACTTGCTGCCCAGCGTGCGTGGCGACCTGTTGTTCAAGTTGGGGCGCCGCGACGAGGCGCGCACGGAATTTGCACGTGCCGCACGGCTCACCGGCAACGCGCGCGAAGCGGAACTGCTGCGCCAGCGCGCCGACGCGTGTGGAGGCGCGTAGTGGCCTCGAATTTCATTCAAAACCAACATTTCGGGACGGAGAGAATGTGATGGCCTACATGTTGTTCGTAGCAGAACCACGCGGCCAGCGCGCCGAGCGCAGCGAGGAAGAGGGCAAGGCGGTCTACCAGCGCATGCTGGATTACGCCGATGAACTCAAGTCGCGCGGCGTGCTGCGCGCGTATTCATCGCTGCGCAACGACTCGGAAGGCCAGCGCCTGCAAATCCGCGCCGGCAAACGCAGCCTTCGCGATGGCCCGTTCGCAGAAGCCCGCGAGATGATCGGCGGATTCTTCCTGGTTGATTGCGTGACGCGTGACGAAGCGCTCGAACTCGCCGCGCAGTGCCCCGCCGCCGAGTGGGCGACCATGGAAGTGCGCGAAACCGGGCCGTGTTACTTGGGCTGATGGGGCGAACGGCCGTGGGTGCTTACAGGTCTGCCCACGCCCAACCGGTGATGCGCCAGCTGTCCGCCTCCTTGTGGAGAGACGCGGTGAACATGCCGGGCAGTTTCTTCGGCTTGCCAAGGTGTTTGAAAACGAGCGTGACGGGCACGACAACGTAAGCCCACTTACCCGTGATATCGACGTGCCGGGGCTTGCCAGGACGGATTCTCGCATCCGTAATCCCTTCCTTTTTCGCGACAGCAAGGAAGCCATCCGCCCATTTTTCGCAGCCCAGACCTTGCCACTCGTGCGGAGGGAAGTCGTCGATCACCGATGCCTCGCTCGCGCAAGCAGCAATGGCTGATTTCAGGTCGCCCTTGTTGAAGCCGTCGATGAACTGACGGACGGGCGCCATCGCATCAGCCTTTTCGGATGCGGCCGCTCGCCCGGCCGCCAGTACCGAAAGCGTGAGCGCAAGCGCCACGAGAACCCTGGATGCGAAGAAAGCCGATCGATTTTTCATTGGGCTTGATGCTTGAATTCAGCGGCGCGAAGCCGCTCGGCTATT
>DATFGT010000047.1:0-55914 GCA_035249175.1 Rhodanobacteraceae bacterium | reverse complement strand
GCCAAACAAGACTACAACGTCCGCGATATTTCACTGGCCGGCCTCGGCAGGAAGCGCATCACCATGGCCGAGCAGGAAATGCCGGGCCTGATGCAGATTCGCGCCCGCTACGCCCCGCAGAAGCCGTTGAAGGGCGTGCGCGTCACCGGCTCGCTGCACATGACCAAGGAAACCGCGGTGCTGATCGAGACGCTCGCGGCACTGGGCGCGTCGGTGCGCTGGGCATCGTGCAACATCTTTTCCACCCAGGATGATTGCGCCGCCGCGATCGCCGCGGACGGTATCCCGGTGTTCGCGTGGAAGGGTGAAACGCTGGAGGAATACTGGCAATGCACGCTCGATGCGCTGACGCATCCCGGCAACCGCGGTCCCGAACTGATCGTCGATGACGGCGGTGACGCGACGCTGCTGATCCACAAGGGCGTCGAAATGGAAGACGGTTCCAAGTGGGTCGAAGAAAAAGGCGCCAACCACGAAGAACAGGTCATCAAGGATCTGCTGAAGAAAACCCGCAGCGAACGTCCCGGCTTCTGGAAGAAGGTGGCATCTGAATGGCGCGGCGTGTCCGAGGAGACCACCACCGGCGTGCATCGCCTGTACCAGCTCGCCGAAGCCGGCAAGCTGCTGGTGCCCGCGATCAACGTCAACGACTCGGTGACGAAATCCAAGTTCGACAACCTGTACGGCTGCCGCGAATCGCTGGCCGACGGCATCAAGCGCGCCACCGACCTGATGGTCGCGGGCAAGGTCGCGGTGGTGTGCGGCTACGGAGACGTCGGCAAGGGTTGCGCGCATTCGCTGAAAGGCTTCGGCGCGCGCGTGATCGTCACCGAAATCGACCCGATCTGCGCGCTGCAGGCGGCGATGGAAGGCTTCCAGGTCGCGACCGTCGAGGACACGCTGGGCCAGGCCGACATCTACGTCACCACCACCGGCAACCGCGACGTGATCACGCTGGAACACATGCAGCGCATGAAGAACCACGCGCTGGTGTGCAACATCGGCCACTTCGACAACGAGATCCAGGTCGACCGCCTGCAGAAGGCCGCCAAGCACCTCAACATCAAGCCGCAGGTCGACCTCTACACCTTCGACAGTGGCAACTCGATCTACCTGTTGGCCGAAGGACGCCTGGTGAATCTCGGCTGCGCGCACGGCCATCCGTCATTCGTGATGTCCAATTCGTTCTCGAACCAGACGCTCGCCCAGATCGACTTGTGGGCCCACAAGGACGAATACGAGAACACCGTCTATCGGTTGCCCAAGAAGCTCGACGAGGAAGTCGCGCGGCTGCACCTGGAGCAGATCGGCGTCAAGCTGACCAAGCTGTCCAAGGATCAGGCCGACTACCTCGGCGTGCCGGTGGAAGGGCCGTACAAGGCCGACCACTACCGCTACTGATCATTCGCTTCAGCCACGGATGCAACCCGGGGCGCGGCGCAAGCCGCGCCCATTTTCCCAATGCGTGTCCCGCGATTGCGATGATCAGGCGTCCGGCTCGAACCGCGCGAGTTCCGGTACGAACGGCATGTAATGCCGCCACCGCCCGACCGACGTCGAATAGACGGGCTGGCGCGCTTGCCACACGCTCGCCGACTGCACGGGCGCACTCTCGCCGACGATCCCCGCCTCCCCTTCGGGCTTGCGTGCGGGTGCACCGATGAAATCGCGCAGTTGCGCAAGGGTCGCCTCGGGATCAGAAACCAGCGCCTCATAGTCGAGGTCTTGGATCGGCATGCGCAAAGCCTGCTTCCAATGCTGCATCAGTGCGTCATGCCCATGCATGAATGCCGCCATGTCCGCGAACTCACTCGAGAATGCCATGTCCGGATGCGCGAAGTCCTGACCCCACAATGACAGTGCAGTGTCGCGCGGGTCCCGCCGCAGATGGATCACCCGCGCCTGGGGGAACATCGCCGCGGCAATGTCCAGATACCGAAAATTCAATGGATCCTGATCGACGTACCACGTCGTCTTCTCGTCGTCCTGCACGGCCAGCGTCCGGTACAGATTGCCCGCTTCCGCCAATGCCGCCGGGTTGGCGAGGTGTGCTCCCGCCATCAACCGATCCGCGATGAAGCGCAGCGCGCGCAATTCGCCGCGATCGTGCGCGGCAATGGTGCGCACCAGAAGGGTTGCCGTCAATGTTGTCCCTGTACGCGGCAAGCCGACCACGAACACCGGCACGAAATCGCGCGCGGGTGCCACGCCCGCGGGGGCTACCGACCCGCCTTGCCGTGTAGCCACGAACCGTTCCCACGCGGCGGCATCCCACGGACTCGCCGCATGCACCATCGCATTGGCCCCGCGCAGCGTGATGGCAGCCGCAGCGTAATCGTCGAGATCGTTTTGCGCCTTGGCAAGGGCGAACCCCGCCGAGGCACGTGAGCGCGGGGAACAACGCGCGTCGGCGAAACGTGCCGCAAACCGCTCGATTTCCGGGTCGGCCGGATCGACATAGCGCCGGGTATGGGCCAACGCACCCAGCACATGGTTTCGTTCCAGATCGATGCCGGCGTCCAGCGCCGCCAGATAGTGCGCACGTGCCGCCGCGAAATCGCCCAATTCGCGCGCGAGATGCCCGGCCACGACCAGCAGGTCGGCGGTCGCCGTGCCGCCGGCAAGCGCCCGGTCGCATATCGCCCGCGCGATGCCGTGCCGGTCGCATTGCTGGGCAAAATGCGCAGCGCGCACGCACAGCGAAGACGCGAAGGCGTTGGCCTTGCACACGTCGTACAGCACTTGCGAAGCGGCTGAAAACCGACCTTGGCCGCGCAGCACCTCGGCCAGCAGCGCCGCCGTATCCTCGCGGACAGGCTCGCGTGCATGCGCTTCGCGCAGAATGGCCTCGGCCCGCGCGACCTCGTTGCGTTGCCACAAGGCGCGGGCCGTATCGAGTTTCGCATCGGCCGCGCTGGCGGGAGAAGCCGGCATCTCGCACCCGTGACAGTACCCTCCTTTATGATAACCAGTCTGGTCCCGACCGTTCGCCGCATGAACCAAAACCTCGATCCCATCACCCATTTCATCGCCCGGCACACGTCCAGGTCACCGTCATGACCGTGCCACGCCTCGCAGGACTGGACAACGCAGCCGCACAGCGGGTCGTCGCGACCGCCCAGGCACTCGCATTGGGACGCGTCGGCCAAGCCGCTGCACAGCTCCAACCCGCGCTCGCCGCTTACCCGAAGCATCCCGAAGTGTTGCGCTTGCACGCAGGCATCCTCAATTTGCGCGGAGACCACCGCGCTGCGCGCAGCGCGATGGAGCAGGCCGTGGCGTTGCGACCAATGGATGCGCTCTACCACAACACCCTTGGCACGGTGCTGGGCGCCGGCGGGGACTTCGATGGCGCAATACGCGCCCTGCGGCGCGCCTGCGAGCTACAACCTGGCCTGGCGACTGCGTGGTACAACCTCGGCGTGATGCTGACCCGCTGCGTGCGCAATGAAGAGGCGGTTGAATCGTTGCGCCGCGCGGTCGAACTCGCACCCGACAACGTGGATGCACGCGCACTGCTCGGCGACATGCTGCGGATGCAGGGAAGCGTCGAAGCATCCGCTGACGAATACCGCAAGGTCCTGTCAGACAGGCCGTGGGCTGGCATGGCGTGGTGGGGACTCGCGGACCTGCGTACCGGCGCACTGACTGAAGACGACATCAACCGCATGCGGTCCGCTTTGCGTGACGACCGTGTGAGCGATGATGACCGCATCGCGATCGGCTTCGCGATGGCCAAGGCACTGGACGAGCAGGGCCGCTACGGCGAATCGCTGGATGAACTGAACCGCGCCAACGCCATCGCCCGCTTGCGCCAACATTGGAACGCCGCCGGGTTTTCCGCCGCAGTCGATGCCGTCAATCGCGCGTTCACTCCGCCTCCAGCCGGAGCCGGGAACCAGAACCTCGGACATGAGGCGCTATTCATCGTCGGAATGCCACGTTCTGGCACAACCTTGGTCGAACAGATCCTCGCCTCGCACTCGCAAGTCGAGGGCGCGGGCGAACTGCCCGACCTGCCGCAGGTGCTGGCCGAGGAATCGCTGAGGCGCGGTCAGCCGTTCCCACGCTGGATCGCCGATATGCAAGCGGCGGACTGGCAGCGGCTGGGCGAACGATACCTCGAGCGCACGGTGCACTGGCGTCAGCGCCGGCCGATCGTCACCGACAAACTGCCCAACAACTGGATGTACATCGGCGCCATCCGGGCCATGCTGCCCGGCGCACATATCGTCATCTGTATCCGTGATGCGCTAGAAACTTGCTTTTCCTGCTATCGCCAGCATCTCTACAACAATGAATACACCCGCACCCCGGAAGATCTCGCAGCCTACTGGCGGGATTTTCACCGCAGCGTGAAGCACTGGGCCTCCCTGCACGCGGAGCATGTGTACCAGCACGAATACGAAGCGCTTGTCGCCAACCCCGAGTCCGGCATCCGCAAACTGCTGGATTTCTGCAGCCTGCCGTTTGAAGAAGGCTGCCTGCGCTTTCACGAGACCAGCCGAGAGGTACGCTCGCCCAGTGCAACCCAGGTCAGACAACCGTTACGGGCGGATACGGCGCACGCGCAACGCTACGGCGACTTGCTCGATCCGTTGCGCGCCGCGCTGGGCTTGCCGTTGTTCGGAACCTGAACCTTGCCTGCCACACGCACTGAACAGGCATGGCTCGAGGAGGCCCGCACCCGGGTACTGCAAGGTCTGATCCCCTCTGCACAGGTGACCCTGAACCAGGCACTCACAGAATATCCAGCGTCAACGGTATTGCGTCGCGCACAAGCCGGGCTGTTCCAGCAAACCGGCCGTGACAAGGAAGCAGAGATGCTGTTGCGCACGCTGCTCGAACGTGATGTCAACGATGTCGTCTCTGCGTTCACGCTCGCGGAAATGCTGAAGCAGCAGGGGCGAGCGGCCGCCGCCGCGTCCATCCTTCGCACCTGCTTCGCGCGCACATCGGATTGCCGCGATGCCGATCTCGCCATCCGCGCAATCGAGTTGCTTGACGATTGTGACCGCAAGGCCGATGCCGCTTCGATCGCTGCAGTAGCGATCGAGGCCAATCCGGATGACCCACGCCTGCATGCCTATGCGGGGATGCTGCAGATCCAGCTGGGCAATTTCGAACTGGCGCGAAGACATTATCTGTTTGCGCTCGAGCACGACGGGCGGGCATGGGAATGGCATGTACCGATCGGCCTGTCATCGGCACAGCGCTACGAAAGCGCGGAACATTCCGATTTCGCACTGTTCCGGAATGGCCTGCTGCGCGAAAGCCTGTCCCACAAGGCGCATGCGGAATTGCACTTTGCGCTCGGCAAATCGCACGACGACGTCGGTGACTACGAGCAGGCGGCGCGGCACTTTCGCGAAGGCAATATCATCGCGCACAGATTGACGAAATGGTCGCGCAAGGCGTGGCGACGTGCAGTCGAAGCGCGGCTTGCCACGAAGCCGATCGCCCGCCCCCTCGAAGCTTCCGCGGACTTCACGCCGGTGTTCATCGTCGGCATGCCGCGTTCCGGCACGACGTTATTGGCGACACTCCTGTCGCGCTACCCAGCGGTTTGTAATCGGGGCGAACTGCCGTGGATTGCGCGCATCGCCGAGCGACCCGTCTTGAATGGCACTCCCGGCCGCGGAAGCCTGCAGGACGCCGCCGCCATGTATGCGGCGCAGGCGCGACGGGACGACGCCGGCGATGCGCGTTGGTTCATCGACAAGCAACCACTCAATTTCCGCTATCTCGACTTGATGCTGTCGATGTTTCCGCACGCAAAAATCCTCCACTGCCAACGCGATGCACGCGATACCGCATTGTCGCTGTGGATGCAGTGCTTCCGTGAAGATGTGCAAGGTTACGCCTACGATTTCGACGACATCGCCACCGTAATGCGCGATTGCGGCCGGCTGATGGATCATTGGCGCCAACGTTACGCCGGGGCAATCCGAACCGTCAGGTACGAGAACCTGGTCGCGGAACCCCAGGCAACGATCGCCGATCTCGCACAATGGGTGGGCTTGCCGGCGCCTGGTGCGAACGAACCGTCATCGCCCAAGGCGACGACATCGCCCATCAGCACCGCCAGCCTCTGGCAAGCGCGGCAACCGGTGAACACGCGGTCTATCGAACATTGGCGGCATTACGCGCCGTATATGCCTGAGCTGCTGCGGATGCCGAAAACCTGAACTGGCGCACGCGGCTCACGCCCGCGGTGGCTCCAGCTTGAACGCCAGCGTGTAGCGCGGTGCGTAACAGATCCGATTGGGTGGACGCCCGACATGGGTGATGTTCCCGTCAAACACCACGAGCCGGCCCGGCTTCGGCGTAACCACGGCCTCCGCATCCATGTTCGAGTTGTAGAACAGGGTCTCGCCGCCCCACTCGACGTTCCATTCGGGTGCGATATACCACAATGCCGTCAATCCCTTCCCACCCGGTTCAACATCGGTGTGGGTGAACAACATGTCGCCATACGCGGCATGGTTGCAGTAGCACCGAAGGATTCGGTAGTCGCCGGCATCCTCGAAATCGCGCACCGCTGTCAACGTAGGTTGATAGACGACCAGCCGTGCCGCGGTTTCGAGCGGTATATTCAGGGCCCAGTGCCGGAACTGGCCCGTATCGGGGCGCGCCACTTCGTCGCGCACGAAGTTGGCGCCGAGGAATGCGTCGGTGAGCTGCTTGATGTGCGGCGCTGCAACCAGACCGTCGTAAACACGAATCGGCCTGCCCTCCACCTGCATGGCGCGGGTCAATGGCATCGCGAGAACCTCGAAGCGTGGACTTGCAGATTACGCACCCGTGGTCATGCGTTCAAGCTTGGGGAATGCCGCGCAAAAGGCGCCATGCCCAGCGCCCGCCTGAGTGGGTCGAGCAGAGCACCATATGCCGCGGCCGCGCCCGCATGCCTGTGCATCGGCTGGCGCACCTGCGCTGCGCTCAGGGTCTGGACGCTGCGTCTGGATTCGTGGAAACGCAAGCAGGCTTCGTCGAATGGCAGGCCGCAGAACGCCAGACGATGCGCGCGCCCGGAAGCATGGCCCGGATGGCGCCGAGGGCCCGCCAGTTGTTGGGAAGCTTGTCGGTCGAGAACGGCCGCTCCTTCCGCAGATCCGCGGTCAGCTCGAGATAACGCCGTCCGAGTCTGCAGGTGGATGCGGCACAGGTGCTCGGCTTCGACGAGATTGCCAGACCGGGGGCCGCGACAATCGGGGCGGTCAGGCTGTCATCGGTCATCTCGGACTACATAAAAACGGGGCCGCACGAGCATAACTTCGTGCGGCCCGGAGATTGCAGTTCCGGCCCGTGCCGGCCCGATCAGAACTTGACCGTGATGCGGCCCCAGTAGAAGCGGCCCAGCGTGTCGAAGTCGTTCGGGTCGATGTTGGCGTTCTGCGAGTTGTTGGCGTACAGCAACTGCGGCTGCTTGTCGAACACGTTGTCCACGCCCACTTCGACGCGGGTGTTGATCGGTTCGATGTTGTAGCCCACCGTCACATTGCTGTACACGGACGCTCCGTAGTGATGCTCGGTATTCGGAATGGCCGCCACCCACGTAGCGCCTTGCGACGGGTCGGATGAACCCACCTTGTACCTGCCGATATACTGCATCGTCCACTGCGCATCCCACGGGCCGAGCTGCCAGGACAAGGTGCCTTGGCCGCGGACGCGGGGGAAGAAGCAGATCGCGCCTGCCGAGAACGGACAGGAAGCCTGCAATGGCGACCCGGTCGAGCCCATCATGCCCGCGCCGTTCAACACCTGGTTGCCCGCCTGGCCCGGCGCGGTCTGGATCTTGAACTCGCTCATGTACGTCCCGTTCACGCCCACCGTGAACTGGCCGAACGCAAAGGACGGTAACCTGTATTGGGCCGAAACATCCACGCCATTGACGTCGATGCGGCCAAGGTTGGCGGTCGGTTGCAGGATCTGATTGATCTGCCCCGCGTTCGGTCCGCCCTGGATGCGATCGATCAACGGGCAGTAAGCGGAAATGCCCGCGAAGCACAGGTTCAGCACGGTCTGCGCGCCCACACCAGTGATGGTGTCATTCAGGTAGATGCGCCACAGGTCGGCACTCAAGGACAAGCCCGGCACGAAGTTCGGCGAATACACCATGCCGAAATCGAAGGACTTGCCCGTTTCCGGTCCCAGCGGGAAACCGGCATAGGCGGACCCCGAGGTCAGCGCGCTGATCTGCTGGTGCAGCGCCACGTACTGGTCGACGAACGTACCATCCAGCGGGACGCCCGCGCAGGCGGGGTTGGCCGTCGTGATATGGTCGCAGGGATCGCTGCTGAGCAGCGGAGCGCTGCTGATCGGTGCCTGGAATACTTCGGCGATGCTCGGGGCGCGGAACACCGTGGACACGGTGCCGCGCAACAACAAATCTTCGATCGGACGATACTCGACGCCGATCTTCCAGTTGTTGGTACTACCGAAGGTGCTGTACTTGGAATAGCGATCACCCAGAGTCACGCTCAAGGCATTGATGAACGGCATATCCTTGAGAATCGGGACGTACAACTCCGCATAGGCTTCCTTGGTCGTGTAGCCACCCTGCAGGTGCGCCGAGCACTGGCTGCCCAAAGTACAGGTGCCGGTAGCCGGGTTGAGGATCAACACCGGATCCACGGTGTTGTTGCGGTAGCGCTTGGAGTAGGACACGCCTGCCGCCAACTGCATGGTGCCGCCGGGAAGGTCGAATAGGCCACCGCTGATGTCGGCGTGCTCGGTCCGCAGGGTCTGGTAGAGGTTGGTCAGCGCCGGCGATGCCGCGGACTGGAGGACTTGTTGCGCGGAAGGCGAGTTCAGGTTGAACGGATCCCACGGAGTGCAGTCCGTAAGCGAAATGGGATCGGCGGCGGTTCCGCACTGGACGACCCCGTCCGCGTTCAGGAACGATGCCTGCAGGCCCGGCACGATCGCGGCCTGATTGGGCAGACCCAGAAGGTCGTTGACCTGTGAAATGTGGACGTAGTTGTAGCCCACATCCCAAGTCCAGTCCCGATCCATGATGTTGACGTGGCCGCGGAAGCCGAAATTGACGAAGTCCGTGGTGGTACCGATCTTCGCCGCGCGGTTGCCAGCAGGGAAAAGTCGCGAGCGATAGGTCGCACCGGAGGTCTGCGAGAAATCCACACCGAACGGATTGTAGTAGCTGTCCTTCGAAATCGTGACGCCCGCCACGGTATCTGTGCCGAACACCGCCGGGGCCAGCTGGAACCCGGAACTGGTCTTGTTATGGATGACCGTCCCGTAGAAGTCGATGTTGTCGGTCAGGTGGTAGGTACCCTTGAAGAATCCGTTGGTGCGTTCCTGCGGGGTCATCAGCAGGTTGACCGAAGCGTAGTTGTACTTGTCGCTGTTTCCGAAGCAATGGTAGTCGGCGGAGGTGGTCGGGGCACTTGTGGCCGTGAACGCTGACGTGTTCAACGACAGTTGGGTTCCAGACGAGCAACCAAATTGCGCGGCGAGATCCGCACTGACAGCGATGAAATCACGCGCAGCAAAAGACGAACCGCCGATGGAGGCCGTAATCCCGCCATTGCCCGTGGTGGTCAGCGATAGGGCGTTCTTCGAGTAATCGCGCGCCGACTGCAGCACGCCGTCGAACTTGTTGTAGCTGACGCCGGCGAGGATGCTGCCCTTGTCCGAGGTTTGTCCGAACACGAAGCTTGCGCCCTTGCGCGCACCGTCGTCCCGGTCGGAGATGCCGTAGTTCGCGGAGAATTGGGCACCCTGATAATTGGACTTCAGGATGATGTTGATGACGCCGCCGATCGCGTCGGAACCGTACACGGCTGACGCGCCGTCGGTCAGCACTTCGATGCGCTCCACCGCAGCGGCCGGGATCACATTGAGGTCGGCGATACCGCCGAGACCCACGAGACGGGCACCGTCGATCAGGATCAAAGTGCGCTGGGCACCCAAACCACGCAGACCGACATTGGTGGCGCCACTGCCGCCGCCGTTATTGACGCGCGGGTTCTCCACACCACCGGTGATGACAGGCAGATTCTGCACCACGTCACCCAACGTCAGCTTGCCGGTAGCCTGGATTTGCTGCGCGGTGACGGCCACGACGGGGTTGGAGGTTTCCAGATCCACGCGGCGAATATGCGAACCCGTGACCACGATGGTCTGCAAGGTTTGCGGTTGCTGTTGCTGATTGTTTTGCGTCGTGGCTGCGTTCTGGGCGTACGCGGTCCCCATCCCGCCCAAGGCAGCCGCGCCTGAAGCATAGAGGGCACACTCGATTGCTGTTCGCAGCGGATTCTTGGACATGTCAACTCTCCCGACCTGGGGACTGGGCAGACGATTCAACGCCAACGCGGATCGCGTTAACGATATTTTTATGGACTGGGCAGATTGGAAGGTGCCAAGGATTTCGCGTCGGTGTTGCCTGGACTGCGCGATGGCGCGACATGCCGAGAACCCGGGTCAGCCGAACGAGCCCTGTTGTCTTCGTGCATCCGTGGCAGTGGTACCGAATCGCTGCCGAAACAGCCGTGAGAACGCGCTGCGGTTCTCGAAACCGCTGGCGAGCGCAACTTCGGTGACCGCCAGATCGCTCCAGCGCAACAATCGGTGCGCGCGCTGCAAGCGCTGGTTTACCAAATACACGTGCGGCGTTTCCTGGAAGACGTGATTGAAGGTACGCAGAAAATGACACGGGGAGTAACTGGCCATCCGCGCGAGGGCATCGTTGTCGATCTCCTGATCGCAACTGGCGCTGATGAAATTGCGTACACGCTGGAGGCGCAGAAACACCTGCCTGCGCATCGCGAAGGTGCGCCCCGGGCAGCGCGCGATCACGCCGTACAACGGCGCCTGCAGCGCGATGACGCTGTAGATCATGGCGTGCGCCGCATTTTCCAACTCGACCGGCACCACCGCGCGCGCCAGCGCTATCGCTCGACGCCGCAAGGCGTGGCCGGCAGGATGGCGTTCGGGCAGCCACTGCGGGTTGGGCCCCGGCGTCTCGCCCACGCCACTCAATACCTGTCGCCAGGTCCGGGGACCGGCCAGCAAGGTCAACCACTGGGCATGACTGCGACCCAAAGCCTTGGTATGCAGACCGGGCTCGGTTACCAGCATTTCCCCCGTGCGGACCGGCATGACAAGGCTGGATGGGTGCACCTGCAACGAGCCGTGCAGCGGAATCCACAGGCCCGCCGCCTCGTCTTCCACATTCAGCGTGCAACCACCGCCTTCCCCATAAACGACGGTGACGGTGCCATCATCCGGAAGGGCCAGAGCCAAACTACCGCCACGTCTGAGATTCCGGGTATGCACGAGCACGGATGGATCACCTCTTGAAGATGGTGTGTCCAAGCGTCACAGCACCGAAGGGGGTATGGATTCGCGGGTCCGGTTCAACCGCTCGTAGCACGGGGGGCACTGGGTGCAAAGACCCGCATCGTGACCGCTCAACATTGGCAGCACCTGCACGCAACTGATGTCACAGGCGCTTTGTCTCACAAAATCGAATGCGAGCAGTAGCAGATTTTTCTCGACGACATCATGTTTTTTCTGACGACGTGCACCGTCGATTAGCGTCAACCCGTTCCCCCCGAAGACGGGCCCCGCAGAAACGCCTGAGCAGCCCCGAAGTTCCACCGACTGGGCCGCACATGCGGTCGTTCCGGGGCAGCCCGCAACGTCACCGCAAGCCGAATCGACTGCGTCGGGGGATTACCAATCCGAACGCCAAAGCGGATCGGAAGACGAGCGCCACGAAATGGCGCGAGTGGCTTCGACACTCCCATCAGAGCAGGAGCCGGATTCCAGGTTCGCTACACGCGACCTCGCGATAACAACCTGGTTGCTTGATCAAGCGTTGGCTCGAACGAGATTGAACGCAAAAAACACGCCACCAGGGCCGATCCCGATGGCGTGCTGTTCCACATCTGCCCGTTTGGAGAGGGCACGAACAGAGTGTCACGATCCGGCCACCGTCAATTTGCACGAATCGCCGCCAGGCGTGACGAAAATTGCGTGGTTGCATTGAGCGCCGCTGCACCTGACTCTGGATGGTTGATTCGTCAATTACGGCCGTAGGGAATCCAAGCGTCTGGTCAAACGTGGACGCGCCCAGAAGCCGGAACGGCGTCGTCGGCCGGCGGGGCAGGAGCGGATGATTCAACGGCCGGGGTGGCCTCCCCGCTTCCCACGGACTCGAACACCCGGTTGCGCGACACAAAATTCATGAAAGCACGCACGGCGAAGTCTTTCTGCGATGCGGATTGAGTCACAACATGGATTTCGACCGGCTGGATTGGGTCACTGATCGCCACTTGGCAAACCGCCGTGTCCGGCATGAGCCTGCCGGAAGGCGGCGCGGGAACGATAGCGGCGCCCATCCCCGCTTCGACCATGCGGACGGCCAAGCGGAACGACGTGACCGTCACCGCAATCCGCGGGACGAGGCCGCACCTGCGGAACGCTTCCAACACGTGTTGCTGCGTCGTGGTGCCAGGCTCGAAGGTGATCAGCGGTTCGGAGGCAAGCTCACCCAACGTCACTGAAAACCGGCGTGCCAGCGGACTCCGTGGCGACGCCAATAAGCACCAACCCAGCGCGAACCACGGATGCCGAACCGGACCATCCGGAAGTTCACAGATGCCGATCGTGGCATCGGTGTCTGCCCGCAGGCTGGACATCACGTGCTGCTCCGAGCATGAGCAGACATCGACCAGCACATCGGGGAACATCTCGTGAAAGTCACGCACCATGACAGCCGACAGACTGCACGGAATCGTTGCGCTGACCAGGAGTTTGAGTTTGCGGGATGGCGCCTCCGGTTCCACACATTCACCAAGCGCCTGCGCCTCCTCGATCAACCTGACTGCCTTGTCGAAGAATGCCTGCCCGCTGGGGGTCAATTGCACGAGTTTGCGGCGGCCACGTTCCTTCTCGTACAGGCTGACCCCGAGCCGCCCCTCAAGGGCAAGCAGCCGGCTGCGCAATCCTTCCTCGGACAGACAAAGTTCCTCGGCCGCTGCGCGTATGCTCCCCCCGCGCGCAAGCGCGACGAATGCGTCGATCTGATCGAGAGACGCCTGGAGCATTTTGCGACGCATGGCATTTCAATACATCATCGACCGCGAGCGCCGTCCGAAAAGATTCTTGTCTGCATTGAATGTTTCAAGGCCGGCCCCCCTCACATCAAGCATCGACCAGTCATCGCAACGTCAGCGAAACGTAACGCGCAGACGTGCTTCCTTATAAGCGAGAGGCGGGCTCGCGCGGGAAGCGCGCTACGGCAACAACGATAACATTAACGGCCTGCTCCACCGATATGGACCAGGTAACCATGACACCCCCTCACCGAGCGAAGCATGAACGGAAAGGTGCGCGGACATCACGGTGGAGGCGGTTCCAACTTGAAAGCGAGGGCGTAGCGTGGCGCGTAACAGATCCGATTGGGTGGACGCCCGACATGGGTGATGTTCCCGTCGAACACCACGAGCCGGCCCGGCTTCGGCGTAACCACGGCCTCCGCATCCATGTTCGAGTTGTAGAACAGGGTCTCGCCGCCCCATTCGGCGTTCCATTCGCGTGCGATGCCCATCCCCCCGGTTCAATGTCGGTGGGCGAACAACACGCCGCCATACGCATGTCGCCATACGCGGCATGGTTGCAGTAGCACGAAGGATCCGGTAGTCGCCGACATCCCCCTCGAAATCGCGCACGGCCGTCAACGTGGGTCGACAACAGCCGTGCCGCGGTTTCGAGTGGTATGTTCAGGGCGCAGTGCCGGAACGGGACGTATCGGGGCGCGCCGCTTCGTCGCGCATGACGTTGGCGCCAAGGAATGCGTCGGTGAGCTGCTTGATGTGCGGCAGCGCATCAAGCTCGTCGTAAACACGAATCGGCCTGCCTTCCACCTGCGCGGCGCAGATCAATGGCATCGCGGGAATCTCAAGGCGTGGCCTTGCGGAATTATGCACCCGTGGTCATGCGTTTAAGCTTCGGGAATGCCGCGCAAAGGCGCCATGCCCAGCGCCCGCCTGAGCGGGTCGAGCAGAGCACCATATGCCGCGGCCACGCCCGCATGCCTGTGCATCGGCTGGCGCACCTGCGCTGCGCTCAGGGTCTGGACGCTGCGTCTGGATTCGTGGAAGCGCAAACAGGCTTCGTCGAATGGCAGGCCGCAGAACGCCAGCAACGCGCGGATCTCGGATTCAGGCGATTCCGTCAGCGTCTCGTAATGCTGCTGGCGCACCCGTTGTGGGGCGCGGTCGGCCCAGTGCGACGCGGCCCTGTCGAATGCCTTCCAGAACGTCGCAAGATCCTCGATGTCGTAAGTGAATTCCCAGCCCTGGGTGAAGTACTGCTTGTAACAGGACCAGCAATTCTCCAACGGGTCGCGTCGACACACCACGATGCGTGCGCCCGGAAGCATCGCCCGGATGGCGCCGAGGGCCCGCCAGTTGTTGGGAAGCTTGTCGGTCGAGAACGGCCGCTCCTTCCGCAGATCCGCGGTCAGCTCGAGATAGCGGCGACCCAACCGCTGCCAGTCATCGGCACTCGCCTGCGGCACCCAGTCGGGGTAGCGCCGCTGCCGCAGGGTGGATTCCTCGGTGAGCACCTGCGGCAATGCCGGAAGCTCCCCGCCGCCCTGCACCTGCGGATGCGCGGCCAAGATCTGCTCGACCAGCGTGGTGCCCGAGCGCGCCATCCCCACGATGAAAAACACGTGATCGCCGAGCGCCGGATTCGTCGCTTCGGCGTGGGCGGCGGCGAAGACTTCCATCGCCTTCCGTTCCTGGGCCTCGAATTGTTCCGGTGACCATGGTCGCAGTTCGGTTTTCCGTCGTGCATTCGCCGTCGACAACCGCTCCCACGCCTCGGCGTGCCGGCCGAGTCGCTCGCATGCCATCGCCAACGCGAATCCCAGCGCCGTCCGTTCACCCGGGTCGATCTGCGGGCTCGCCAGCAACTCGCGCATGCGGCCCAGTTCCGCGTCGGTGAGCGCGACGGTCTTGATGTCCACCAGTCCCATCCACGCCGCCCCGAATGCTGGTTCCACTTCCAGCGCTTCCCGGATCTTCGACGCGCCTTCCTCCGCGCGCCCGCAGGCCACGTAGGCATTGCCGAGCTTGAACAGGCCAGGCGCGTAGCCCGGAGCCAGTTCCGCCGCGCGTTCCAAGAGTGCGAGAGAAGACTCGACGCCCTGGTATTGGAAGCGGTGCTCGCCAAGGTCGGCCCACGCGAGCGGCGATTCGGGCAGGCGATCGACCGCGCGTTCGCGCCACCGCAATGCGCCCGCGATGTCGCCGGCACGTTCGCGTACCTGCGCGAATTGCCAGTACCCCATCGCGTCATCGGGCGCGGCTGCAATCGCAGCTTCGAAGTTCACGGACGCGCCATGCACATTGCCGAGCTCGGCCTGCAGCAGTGCATACAGGCGCAGGACATCGGGTTGCCCCGGAGCCATCGCCAGTGCATCCGCCAGCGCGTGCTGCGCGGACGGAAGATTCCCCTCTGCAAGTGCGTCGCCGGCGCGTCCGATGAGTAAGCGGAGCCGCGGGTCGAGCAAAGCCTGCCTGCGCTCGATTTTCGCAGCGTCGGACGCCGGTGGCGCGAACAGGCGATCAGCGAGTCCCATCAGTCCACTCCGGCGGCCGGACCGATGTCGGCGCGGTAGCCCCAACGATCGAGCATGGGCTCAAGGATCGGCAACACAGGCTCGAAATATTCGCGATAGTGGTGCCAGTGACCGATGCTGCGGGCGTTGACCGGCTCGATCACCTGCGTGTAACTGGGGGTGGCAATGTAACCTTTCTCACGCGCACGCGCGTCGAAGCGAAGCATCGATGCAGCGTCGTCCAACTGGAGAAACTCCGCGATTTGCCGAGTTCGCTCCTGTGTGTCCCCTACCAGATCCTCATAGCGCGAAACGAACACGTCGGGACGAATCAGCGCCTCGTGGTAGAGCCAGTTCTCCATCGCCGCGATATAGGCGAGCGCGAGGTGCTCGAGGGATCTGCTGGCTGCCGCCAGCGACGCGGCACGGAAGTTCTGCATGTAACAACTCAGGATCACATCGCATGGATGGCGCAGCGCGAGAATGAACTTTGCCTGTGGAAACATGCGGTGGATCATCGGCAACCACAACATGTTCAGCGGATTCTTGTCCACCAGCCGCGCATCCCAGCGACGCGGCACCTTGCCGCACGCAAGGATCAGGTACCCCTTGCGCAACTCATCGCAATCTCGTTGGTCGAGCTTGTGCAGATCCTGTGGCGTCTTGATCCCGATGTCCCCGAGTTGATCAGCCAGGTTGTTGAGGAATGGCCGCTCATCCATCGACTGCATGCGGGGATGGGCATCGAGCATCTGCTCCAGCAGCGTGGTACCGGAACGCGGGAAGCCCACGACGAAGACCGGTGATTGAGCGATATCCGGACTTATCAGGTCGGGCCACCGGCGAAAATCCTCCCTGCTCAACCGATCATTGGCATGTGGCAGCGGAGGCGCATCTGGCCCAAAGAGATGCCCGGCGTATTGCCTGATTTCATCGCGCTGACGTTGGTGAGCGATCCGCAGCGCCCCCATGGCCGCCGTGGCGTCGCCCAGCTTGTCGCACGCCTTTGCGAGCGAAAAGTAATGGCCATACTCGGCTTGGCTGGTTTCGCCCACCCCTTCGAGCAAGGTACGCGCCTCGGCGTGGGCGCCCCGGCGCATCGCGAGTTGTGCCTTTTGGATCGCGATTTCGCGACCGATGCCATCGGTCGCCGCAGGGCTCGCCGCGATCCGGTTCAGCAATGCCACCGCCTTGTCTACGCGATTGACACGCTCGTAGCTCTTGGCGAGCAGCAGCAGCGCGGACACATCGGAGGGCGCACGCGCGATAAGGTCCTCCAGCAGCTCGACCGTGGCATGGACCTCGCCAACCTGCGAGAGCAGGTCGGCAAGTTCACACTGCAAGTCGTTCTCCAGCGGCAGCCACTCCCGCCACGGATTCAGCAAGATGTCGGCACGCGTGTCACGGCATGCGATGCACCCGCGCGCAGCATGGATCCGGACGCCGGGCGAATCCGGCGCCTTCGCGTAGGCGCGCAACAGCATGTCGCGCGCATCCGGCAGACGGCCGCACTGGAGATGCAGCAAGCCAAGCTGTTCCAAGCGTTCCGGCTCGTCGGGCGCGAGTTCAACTGCGGTTTCGGCGGCGCGCCGGGCACCTTCCGGATCACCGGCTACCCGCAATGCGGTCGCGTAGTTGCCCCAATGCATGCTGTTTTCGGGGTGCAGTTCCGTCAACCGTGCGTAGGGAGGCACAGCCTCGGCCAGTCGGCCCTGGCGCTGCAGGCTCAGGCCCAGCAACAACAATACGTCGGAATCTTCGGGTTGTCGGTCGAGGTGAAGGCGGCAAAGCCGCTCGGCCTCCCTCAAGGCGCCGGCCTTCACGGCCGCGACGATCGGGCCGGTCACGTCGTCATGATTCATTGCGCGTCACACAAAAAGAAGAGCCGCACGAGCATAGCTCGTGCGGCTCAGGAGTTGCAGATCAAACCGATTCAGGCCGATTAGAACTTGACGGTAACGCGGCCCCAATAATAGCGGCCGAGCGTGTCGAAGTCGTTCGGGTCGGTGTTGGCGTTCTGCGAGTGGTTGGCCCACAGCATCGGCGGCTCCTTGTTGAACACGTTGTCCACGCCTATGTCGATTCGGGTGTTGATCGGTTCGATGTTGTAGCCCACGGTGACGTCGTTGTAGACGTACGACCCGTAGCGATCGAATCCCTCGACGTTCAGGCCGCTCTGTGCTTCGTTCGGGATCTCGAACGAGTGGCTGTAGCGCATGGTCCACCGCGCATCCCAGGGTCCGAGCTGCCAACCCAGGTTGCCTTGCGCCTTGATCCGCGGGAAGAAGCAGATCGCGCCGGCGGCGAACGGACAGGAGCCCGCCAGCGACGAGCCGGTCGTACCCATCACGCCAGCAGCGTCAATCACCTGGTTGCCTGCCTGGCCTGGCGCGCTCTGGATCTTGAACTGCGTCAGGTAGGTCGCGTTGAGGCCGATCATGAACTGGCCGAACGAGAACGCCGGCAGCCGATAGTTGGCCGAGAAGTCCACACCCTGGACATCGATGCGACCGAGGTTGGCGGTCGGCTGCAGGAACGTGCCGGGCTGACCGGCGTTGGGGCCCGCCTGGACGCGGTCCACCATCGCGCAGTACTGCGTCACGCCCGCGAAGCACAGATCCAACACGGTCTGCGCGCCGACCCCGGTGATGGTGTTGTTGAGGTAGATACGCCAGAGGTCAGCGCTCACCGACAAGCCGGGCACGAAATGCGGCGAATACACCACGCCGAAGTCGAAGGACTTGCCCTGCTCCGGACCCAGCGGGAATCCGGCATAGGCGGACCCCGAAGTCACCGCGCTGATCTGCTGGGCGTTCTTCACGAACTGATCGACGAAGGTGCCGGTCGCAGGCACGCCGGCGCAGGCCGGGTTCCCGGCGTTCGGGTTGGGGGTGGCCGGGGTGGGCGCAACAAAGTCGCATGGATCGCGGCTCAACAGCGGCGCGCTGCTGACCGGCGGCTGGAACACCTCGGCAATGCTCGGCGCGCGGAACACCGTGGATACGGTGCCACGCAACATCAGGTCTTCGATCGGGCGGAATTCCACGCCGACCTTCCAGTTGTTGGTGCTGCCGAAGGTGCTGTACTTGGAGTAGCGATCGCCCAATGTGACGTTGAGCGCATGCACAAACGGCAGATCCTTCAGGACCGGGATGAACAACTCCGCATAGGCTTCCTTGGTCGTGTAACCGCCCTGCGTGTGCGCTGAGCACTGGCTGCCCAAAGTACAAGTGCCGGTGTCCGGATTGAGGATCAATACCGGGTCCACCGTGTTGTTGCGGTAGCGCTTGCTGTAGGACACGCCTGCCGCCAACTGCATGGTTCCGGCGGGGAGGTCGAACAACCCACCGCTGATGTCGGCGTGCTCGGTCCGCAACGTTTGATACAGGTTGGTCAGCGCGGGCGAGGCGGCAGAGCTGAGCACCGCTTGCGCGGAAGGCGAGTTCAGGTTGAACGCGTTCCACGGCGTGCAGTCGCTGAGCGGAATCGGATCGGTGGCGGTGCCGCACTGGACCACGCCATCCGCGTTCATGAACGAAGCCTGCAGACCCGGCACGATCTTGGATTGATCGGGCAAGCCAAGAAGGGTATTGACCTGCGAAATGTGGACATAGTTGTAGCCCACGTCCCAAGTCCAGTCGCGATCCAACACGTTGACGTGGCCACGGAAGCCGAAGTTCACGAAGTCCGAGGTGGTGCCGATAGTGGCCGCACGATTGCCTGACGGGTACAAACGTGCGCGGTATAGCGCGCCGCTGGTACCCGAGAAATCCACGCCGAATGGGTTGTAGTAGCTATCCTTGGAAATCGTGACGCCCGCCACGGTCGGCGTGCCAAAGACGGCCGGCGCCAACTGGAAGCCGGAGCTGGTCTTGTTGTGGATGACCGTACCGTAGAAGTCGATGTTGTCGGTCAGGTGATAGGTGCCCTTGAAGAAACCGTTGGTGCGCTCCTGCGGCGTCATCAACAGGTTGACCGACGCGTAGTTGTACTTGTCACCGGGCTGCGAGCCGAAACAGTGGTAGTCGGCGGAAGTGGTCTTGGCGTCGCTGTTGGTCCACGCCGAAGGGTTCAATGACAGGACCTGGTCGCTGGAGCAACCGAACTGCGCGGCCAGTGCAGGATCCACCGAAATGAAATCGCGCGCGGCGTAGGTCGAACCGCCGATCGACGCGCTGATGCCACCGTTGGCGGTAACGCTTGCGGACAAGGCATTCTTCGACCAGTCGCGGCCCGACTGCAGGACGCCATCGAACTTGTTGTAGCTCACGCCGGCGAGGATGCTGCCCTTGTCGGAAGTCTGGCCGAACACGAAGCTGGCGCCACGGCGTGCGCCGTCATCGTGATCGGAGATGCCGTAGTTCGCGGAGAACTGGGCGCCTTGGTAATTGGACTTCAGAATGATATTGACGACACCGCCGATCGCGTCTGAACCGTACACGGCCGATGCGCCGTCGGTCAGCACCTCGATGCGCTCGACCGCGGCGGTGGGGATGACGTTCAAGTCGGCGATACCGCCCAAGCCGATGAGGCGGGCACCGTCGATCAGGATCAGGGTGCGCTGGGCGCCCAAGCCACGCAGGCCGATATTGGTCGCGCCGCTGCCGCCGCCGTTGTTGACGCGCGGGTTCTCCACACCGCCGGTGATTACCGGCAGGTTTTGCACCACGTCGCCCAGCGTCAGCTTGCCGGTGGCCTGGATTTCCTGCGCGGTGATAGCCACCACCGGGTTGGACGTTTCCAGATCCACGCGGCGAATGTGCGAACCCGTGACCACGATGGTCTGCAAGGTTTGCGGTTGCTGCTGGTTGTTCTGCGTCGTGGTTGCGTTCTGCCCAAAGGCAGTTCCGGCAACACCCACGGCAGCGACGGCACCCAGCGAAAGAGCCGTTTGCACGGCCTTTGACAGCTCACTGCGGTCGAGTCTCATTGCACTCTCCAAACGTTTGTTGATGTGTAAAACAGTTTCGGGAAAGGTCCCGTCAGAAACATCGACGAGACCTCACTGGAACCCTCGGCAGGCCGCATGCTAACAACTTTGTAACCAGTTTGGAATCCCTACATCACGCGGGGACCCCCCTGGCACGCCAAAGTCGCGAATCAGGACTTGACAGCTTTTCTCCCGATTGGCTTTGAAATCACCCTCCTCGGTTCATCGGGTCGACCCATGAAGGAGGGTCGCCGACTGGGTGATGCTACTGCATTTCGTGAAAACAGTGTTAACCCCATGGTGAATGGTTAGCCGGATTCAAGGGGTCGGAACAACGTCGAACGCGATCGTTACACGCGTGTCTTCCGGGGTTCCGGAGAATGGGACCGTGCCGTGCCACATATATGAAGGAAACAAGGCGAGCAACCCCGGCCTTGGCCTGATGAAGTACTCCGGCTCCAAGGCAGGCGTGGTCGGAAAGGCGGATTCGCCCAGTTTCAACCATCCCTGGCCGCCCCGTTTTTCCACCGCGGAAGGGATATGCAAATAACAGGCTGACGAGATCCACCCTTCGGGGTGGTAGTGATTGACATGAAAGCCATGTGGTCGCAATCGTACCGACCACATTCCACTAATACTGTACCGACCAGTATTTCGCCTGCGCATGGGATCGGTGCCTCCACCGAGGGCCTGCATGTAACGACGAATCGGCCCATCAATGGCTTCGGGAAAGGCGCGGATCGACGCGAATGGCGAATCCTGTGGTACCAACGGTATCTGGCTTCCGTCGCGCAAGGAGTTCCCAATCGGGTGCGCGCGCAAGGTGTGTAGTTGTTTGAGATCGCTGGCGAGGTCGGCAACATAGGCGCCCAGGTCGGTCCAACCGGGCGGAACATCGATCAATTCGGCCCGGACGAAATGCTGGTAATCCAGTAACTCGCGGTAGCGCGAGTCGCCCAGCATGCGCAACGCATCGGCCTTCATTGCCAGTGCGCGACCATCCGTGGGATCGGAATGATGAAGCGTCTCGGCTATTGCCAGCGCTTCCTGCGCCCGGCCTGTGGCCAATGAGGCGTTGCCTATCGCGACCCGCGCGGCTGAGTCCTGCGGCGCAACGTCCTGCAAGCGCTTGGCGTAAGCCAGCGCGCGGACCCCATCGAAATCAAGTGCAATCGTGGTGGCTGCCGCCAGCAGCGCAGGGTTCGATGGAGCCAAGCTCAGGCCCGCATCGATTTCGGCGAGTGCTTCCCGCGGCAACTGCGCCGATGTCAGTAAACGTGCCTTGGTGATGCGAAGGCCCTGCGAGCCGGGATTTGCGTGCAAAGCCTTGTCGAGGTCGCGACTGGCTTCGCTCACGTCCCCGGTGCGCATCCATACGAGTTCCATCAAATTCCCGTGCGCAATCTGATGATCCGATTGGACTCGCACTACCTTGCGAAACTCCGCCTCCGCTTCATCGAAGCGAGCCTGTTCGAACAGTGCCCGGCCCAGCACGAACGCCACGTCTGCGGCGCCGCCGCTGATCGCGATATTCCTGCGCACGATCGTTTCGGCTTCGCCGGGCTTGCCATTGTCGGCCAGCACCGCCGCAAGTCTCAAGATCGCGTCGCGATTGCCGGGTTCCTGCCTCCACCAGCGTCGCAAAATGCCTTCGGCGTCATCTTTGCGGCCAGCCGACATCAGTGCATGCCCGTAAAGCATCAGCACCGTTCCATTCGCGTACTGTGACCCAGCGAGCGGCGCAAGAGAATCCAGCGCGAGGCGAACCTGGCCGAGTGTCAACCAGTTTCTGGCCAGCGTCGCCAAGTGCGTCATGGCCTGCCGAACAGCAGGACTGGACGGCGCAAGGTCGAGAGCCTGTCGAAGCGCCGACGCGGCGTCTACATACCGCCCTGCCTGCAGCAACCGGGCGGCCTTCTCCAGGATGTCAGATGAGTTGGCGACCGGAGATCGATTCACGCGTACAGCCTGCCTGACTGGCGCGGAGCGCTCAAGTCACCGTTCCTTTGGATCGATCAACCTGCGGAACCCTGACAGGCACCGGCGAATTGCCCGCTACAAATCCTGATGATATTGCACGTAAGGCACGCGCCCCTGGTCCGGTGCGACGGCACCGGGACCGAACAGCAGCGGCGATCGCCCGGAGGTCCACACGTTCTGGGCGCCAAAATTCAGCTCACCGCGCCACGGCAGGCGCACGCTGATGCCAAGATCGATGCCGCTCCAGCGTTGGTTCCGATCCAGAGCCGCTCCGGGCAGATCGGGTTCCAGCACATGGCCTACGATGGCGCCGCGAACCGCGCCGTGGCGGATACCCAGGCTGAGGGTGGTCTGGTCCACCGAATCATTGGCATTCAGCCCGGAGCCCGGCAGGAACTTTACATGGCCCAGGCTGGCACCCAAATCAAGGCTGGTGTTCGGGGCCACGTCGAGCTGACCTTTTGCACTGATGCTGGTGGCGGTGCTGTTGCGGAACCACAGCGGCGCCGCGACATCCCCACCGCCTTCGGCCGGCAATACCCGCGGCAGCGTCGTGCGGCGATTCAACACGGGCGAGGTGGTCGACTCACTTTGCGATTGCCCCAGCGAAACATCGAACTTGACGCCCGAGCCGGCGAATCCCGCACCCACTTCGCCGCGCTGAACGCCTTCCGCCAGCGGACCGGCGCAAACCGGGCTCGTCGAATCACCGGGCAAGGCCGCGGCGCAAACCGGGGTGAGCGGCGCCCAGCGGATTTCGTGGACATTGGCGTGGGCGGTCAGGCCCGGCTTGGTGGAGAAGCGGACACCCGCGCCCGCGGAATGGGTTTGACCTTCCAGCGGCGTCGCGGCGGGGCTTGGGACGGTCGATCTGCTGTGCCCCGTGGCTGTCACCGAAAGAGTGTTGCCGTCCTGTTGCCAGACCGGCGCGCTCACGGCGCTCTTCTTGGCGTGCGGGGCCTGCTGCACCGGCGGAATGACCGGCATCGACGTCGTCTGGCCGAACGCCCACACCGGCAGGGCCAAGCCCAAGCCGGCAAGTATCGCGTTGGCCAAGCATCGACGCATTCTCGAACGTCCCGAACAATGATTTCCCAAGGCAAACACGGCGCGGGCAAACCGTACCGTCTTTGGAAGGGATTGTACGCCATGAAATTACATTTTGCTAACAATTGCTGGACTCGCCAGTGCGGCATTCCTCTCCGGACCGACTAGTCGATTCAACCCCTCCAACGGGATCCAGCCGGCCTCGTCAAAACCACCTCTTCACAGCCGTTGCCCTGGACGGGTCCAAACTGACATCAGCAGAGGATCGTTGCCCGACGAGTAATTCTGATCCCGCGCGTGCCATTCGCGGGGTCACTGACGTTACACTCATACCCAGTGCAGGGGTTGGACCATACATGGCAGGCAACGTTCACCATCTGGCCACTTCGGCCGGCCAGCCGCCCATTGCCGCCGCCCTGCGGGCAAGCGGCAGCCTCTGGGCGGCGGAAACCATGGACGGTGTCGTGGCGAGCGCGTCCACGTTGCTGACCGAACTCGTGCCGGGCGCAATCGTGCAGCGCTGCCCCCGGGATGACAACGCGCCGGGCATCCCGGCGGGAACCGACCATCGGTTGCAGGTCGCGCTCTCCGAGCGCGAAATCCTGGTGGTGGCCGCGAACGGAACCCATGAAACCGGCATGCTGCTGAAAGCGGCCGCCGAAATGATCGCGGCGCGCATCCGCGCACTGGGCCGCCAGACCGCGATGGCGGAATCGGTCGAACAACTCGGCCGCGCCGAAAAGTTGCAGCGCGCGCTCTACGCGATCGCCGATCAGGCCAGCGCAGCGGGCGCAGATACCACCGCGATGTTCGGTGCGCTGCACCAGATCGTCGGCACGCTGATGTACGCCCAGAACTTTTTCGTGGCGTTGTACGACGCTTCTCGCGACAGCGTGCGATTTCCTTATTACGCCGACATTGCCGATCCGGGTATCCCGGATCCGCACAGCGACATGTCGATGGACGAAATCCACCACGGGCCCACGTGGTACGTGATTCGCGACGGCAAGCCGCTGATGGGTTCGCTCGATTCACTCGGTCGCCAGGTCAGCGGTCCGTTCCACAGTTCAGGCACCGATTGCGTGGACTGGCTGGGGGCGCCGCTGCTGCGCGGCAATGACGTGGTCGGCTGCGTGGTAGTGCAAAGCTATGACGATGCGCACCATTACGACGAGCAGGACAAGGCGCTGCTGATCTACGTCGCGCAACATATCCAGACCGCGCTGGAACGGCGTCTGGCGCATGTCGAACTGGAACATCGCGTCGGCGAACGCACCGAGGCGCTGCGTGAAGCCAACCGGGTGCTGCAACAACAAGTGCTGGAACGCCAGCGCGGCGAGCGGTTGCAGGCGGCGCTGTTCCGCATCGCGGAGCTGGCCAGCACCACCGACAGCATCGACAATTTCTACGCCGCCGTGCACCGCGTGGTGGGTGGACTGCTGTACGCGCGCAATTTCTATATTGCGCTGTTGTCCGAAGACGGTGCCGAGTTGACGTTCCCGTATTCGGTGGACGAACGCGACCAAAAACGCCAGCCGCGCCAACTCGCGAACGGCCTGACCGAATACGTCCTGCGATACAGCACCGCCCTGCTCGCGAACGCGCCCGAGATCGAGCGGCTGCGCATCAGCGGAGAGGTGGCGCAGCACGGCACCGATTCCGTGTGCTGGCTGGGCGTGCCGCTGGTGTGCGCCGAACACACGGTCGGCGCGCTGGTGGTGCAAAGTTACACGCCCGAGCACCACTACACCCTGCGCGACCAGGAACTGCTCACGTTCGTTTCCTATCACATCGCCAATGCGCTGGAACGCGTGCGCGCGGCCGAATCATTGCGGCGCGCCTATTCCAATCTCGAACACCGCGTGGGCGAACGCACGCGCGCGCTGGCCCTGGCCAACCGCGACCTGCGCGCGCAGATCGCCGAACGCGAACGGATCGAAGCGCGCCTGAAATACGAAACGCTGCACGACTCGCTCACCGGGTTGCCCAACCGGAGCCTGCTGATGCAGCGGCTGGAGCACGCGCTGGAACGCTTCCACGCCGACCCGGGCAAGGGTTTCGCGGTGCTGTTCATGGATCTCGACCGCTTCAAGGTCATCAACGATTCGGTGGGCCACCTCATCGGCGACGATCTGCTGTTCCAGGCCGGCGGTCGCATCCGCGCCTGCGTGAAATCGGAGGACGTAGTCGCGCGCCTGGGCGGCGATGAATTCGGCGTGCTGCTGGAAGGCATCACCGACGCGGACAAGGCCTGTCGCATCGCCAAGCGCATCATCGACGACCTCAACGCGCCATTCCGGCTCGCGGCCAAGGAACTGTTCACCTCGACCTCGGTGGGCATCGCGCTGGCGGCCGAGCACTACAAGCATCCCGAGGAATTGCTGCGCGACGCGGACTCCGCGATGTACCGCGCCAAGGCCGATGGCCGGCATCGTTACGCGGTGTTCGACGAGGGCCTGCGTCGCGAAGCGGTATCGCTGCTGGAAGTCGAAAACGATCTGCGCCGCGGGCTGACGCGCGACGAATTTGTACCCTACTACCAGCCGGTCGTGAATCTCGCGGATGGCAGCGTTGCGGGGTACGAGGCCTTGATGCGCTGGCGCCATCCGCAACGCGGCCTGTTGCTGCCCGGGGAATTCCTGAGCGTCGCGGAAGACACGGGCGCTTCGGAAACCATCGATTGGCAAATCTTCGAGCAGGTCTGCCGCGACGCGGCCGGATTGATCGGAGGCAGCGACATCTTCCTGGGCATCAATCTTTCGGCCCGCCACTTCCGCAATCCCGACCTCGATCGTCGCCTGCTGCGATTGCTGGCGGAACACGACGTGCCGCCTTCCAACGTGCGGGTCGAAGTTACCGAACGCGCGATGCTGGAGAACCCGCCGGAAGCCAAGCGCCTCCTGCAAACCCTGCGTGGCGCCGGCATCGGGATCGCACTGGACGACTTCGGCACCGGTTATTCGTCGCTCTCCTACTTGCATCAATACCCGGTGCAGGCATTGAAGATCGACCGCTCGTTCATCACCAGCCTCACCGCTGAAGGCGAGGGCAGCAGCGACGCGGTGATCCGCACGATCATCGCGATGTCCCGACTGTTGTCGATGCAGGTGATCGCCGAAGGCGTGGAAACGGTCGAGCAACGCGACCTGTTGCTGAAGATGGGCTGCCGATATGCGCAGGGCTTCTTGTACGCGCCGGCACAACCGCTGGAAATGTGGGTGCGTGGCATGGTGCCTCCTCCTTTGACGGCATGATGTCGGCATGATCGATTTTGCAGCCGGCGGCCGGCGCCGTCCGTTCGCGCGCCGCTGGCTTCGCCGACTGTCGTGGACAGTGTTGATTTTCGTCGCGATCACCTGGCTGCCGGTGGTGATCCTGCGTTTCGTGCCGCCCTTCACCAGCGCCTACATGCTGGCGCGCGAAATCTCGCAAATCTGGCATGGCAACCACGACTTCGCCCTGCATTACCGATGGGTGCCGTGGGAACGGATTGCACCGGTGGTGCCGCTGGCGATGATCGCGGGCGAGGACCAGACCTTTCCATTCAACCACGGCTTCGACATTCCCTCCATCCGTTCGGCCATTGATGAGGCCGAAGCCGGAGGCCGCCTGCGCGGCGCCAGCACGATTACCCAGCAGACGGCGCGCAATTTGTTCCTGTGGAGCGGTGGCGGCTTTTTCCGCAAGGGGCTGGAAGCGTATTTCACCGTCCTGATCGACATCACTTGGCCCAAGCGCCGGGTGCTCGAGGTGTATGCGAACATCGCCGAACTCGGCGACGGTATCTACGGTGTCCAAGCAGCGTCACAGGCGTATTTTCACGAGCCCGCCTCGCGCCTGACGGCCCACCAGGCCGCACTTCTCGCCGCGGTGCTGCCCAATCCGCGCGGCTGGCATGCAAACCGGCCATCGCCCTACATCCAGCGCCGCGCGGGCTGGATCGAGCAGCAGATGCGCCAACTGGGCGGCGTGTCTTACGTGCTTGATCCGCACCCACCGCGACCGCGTGGCCTGGCACCGTCGCGTGGCCGGCGATGATCCGCCGCGCGATCCCTTGACGGACGTCACGTTTCTCACGCGCAACCCGTAACCAAATATCACAAAAAATCGCGCAACCTGGCGCGATTTGTGCCGATAACGAATGGGACGACCTTCCATGTAGACAGGGGTCCGATTCATGGCCGCCCACGTTCACCTTTTGTCCCAAGCCGGTCCGGCCGGTCCGCCCGCGCCCACGCCGACTGCGTTGTTGCAGGCCAGTGGCAATCTGTGGGCGGCACCGGACCTGGATACGGTCGTCACCACTGCGCGCGCACTGCTGGACGAGCTGGTGCCGGGAACAGTGATTGCACGCTGCAATCGTGACGACGCTGCTCGGCTCGATGTCCGCGCTTCGGGATATCCATTGCAGATCACGCTTTCCAGGGATGAAGTGCTCGTCGTCACCGCACCCTGTGATCACGACTGCAGCGCCCTGCTGGATGCCGCGGCTGAATTGATCGCTGCGCGCATCGACGCGCTCGACCAGCGCACCGCGCTTGCGAACTCGGTGGAACAACTCGGTCGCTCCGAGCGCCTTCAGCGCGCGCTGTACGCGATCGCCGACCAGGCCAGCGCGGCCGGCGCCGACCTGACCCCGATGTTCAATGTCCTGCACGCGATCGTCGCTTCGCTGATGTACGCGGAGAATTTCTACATCGCGCTTTACGACGCCAAGCAGGACAGCGTGCAGTTCCCTTACTACGCGGACACGGTCGATTCCGAACCGCCCCGCCCGGATGACGTATTTTCGATGCCCGGCATCGAGCACGGCCCCACCTGGTATGTGCTCCACGATGGCAAGCCGCTGATGGGCTCGCCGGAATCGATGAGCCGGCACGTCGGTGGCCCGTTCCACATGGTCGGCGCCGTATGCAAGGATTGGCTGGGGGTACCTCTGCTGCACGGAACCGAAGTGGTCGGCTGCGTGGTGGTGCAAAGCTACGACGATGTCCATCATTACCACGAGCACGACAAGACCCTCCTGACCTACGTGGCCCAGCACATCCAGACGGCGCTGGAGCGGCGCCTTGCCCATGTCGAACTGGAGCGCCGGGTTGAAGAACGCACCGTGGCACTCAGCGAGGCCAATGGCGTGCTGCAGCAGGAGGTGCTGGAACGGCAGCGTGGCGAACGCCTGCAGGCGGCGCTGTTCCGCATCGCCGAATTGGCCGGCAGCGCCGACAGTCCCGATGCGTTTTATGCCTCGATCCATGGGGTCGTGGACGACCTGATCAATGCGCGCAACTTCTGCATTGCACTGGTTTCCGAGGACGGCACGGAACTCAGCTTTCCATACTCGGTGGACGAGTGCGACCGCGAGAATCCGACGCGCAAGCTCGCGGATGGGCTCACCGAATACGTTTTGCGCAACGGCGCGCCGCTCCTGGTGGATAAAGCCGAGATCGAGCGCCTGCGCTCTTCGGGTGAGGTGGGATATTACGGCTCGATATCGGAATGCTGGCTGGGCGTACCCCTGGTTTGTGCCGACCACACGGCCGGCGTACTGGTGGTGCAAAGCTACTCGCCCGAATATCACTACACCCAGCGCGACCAGGAACTGCTGACTTTCGTCTCGTATCACATCGCCAATGCGCTGGAGCGCATCCAGGCCAAGGATTCGCTGCGCCGGGCCTATGCCCAGCTCGAAAGTCGCGTGGACGAACGCACCCGCGCACTGGCGCTGGCCAACCGCGACCTGCGCGCACAGATCACCGAACGCGAACGCATCGAAGCACGCCTGAAGTACGAGACCCTGCATGATTCGCTGACGGGTCTCCCCAATCGCACCCTGTTGATGCAGCGGCTCGAGCACGCGCTGGCCCGCTATCACGCGGATCCGAGCCAGGGTTTCGCGGTGCTGTTCATGGACCTCGACCGCTTCAAGGTCATCAACGATTCCGTCGGCCACCTGGTCGGCGATGACTTGTTGCTGCAAGTCGGCAGCCGCATCCGCGATTGCCTGAAGTCCGAAGACGTGGTCGCGCGCTTGGGCGGCGATGAATTCAGCGTGCTGCTGGAGGGCGTGCATGACGCCGCGCGTGCCTGCCAGATCGCCGAACGCATCATCAACGATCTCAATGCGCCGTTCCGGCTGGCCGCCAAGGAGCTGTTCACCTCGACCTCGATCGGCATCACGTTGGCGGCGCAGCATTACCGGAACCCGGACGAATTGCTGCGCGACGCCGACTCGGCGATGTATCGCGCCAAGGCCGATGGCCGCCATCGCTATGCCGTGTTCGACGATCACCTGCGCAAGGAAGCCGTTTCGCTGCTGGAAGTCGAAAACGACCTGCGGCGTGGGCTGACCCGCAACGAATTCGTGCCGTACTACCAGCCGGTGGTCGATCTCGAGAGCGGCGACGTGGTCGGCTACGAAGCATTGATGCGCTGGCGCCATCCGCAACGCGGGGTGCTGCTGCCGGGCGCCTTCCTGAGCGTGGCCGAGGATACCGGCACGTCCGAGACCATCGATTGGCAAATCTTCACCCAGGTGTGCCGCGACGCCAACGCACTGGCGGGAAACAACGACGCGTTCGTGGCGATCAATCTTTCCGCGCGCCACTTCAGCAACCCGCACTTCGACCAGCGCCTGCTGGATTTGTTGGCCGAGTACGCGGTGCCCGCATCGCGCCTGCGCGTCGAGGTGACCGAACGCGCACTGCTGGAGAACACGCCTGCGGTGAAGCGGATCCTGCAGGTTTTCCGCGACGCCGGCATCAGCATTTCGCTGGATGACTTCGGCACCGGCTACTCGTCCCTTTCGTACCTGCATCAGTACCCGCTGCAGACCCTCAAGATCGACCGTTCGTTTGTCGCCAACCTCACCGAGGCCGGCGAAGGCAGCAGCGACGCCGTGATCCGCGCCATCCTCGCGATGGCCGAAACGCTTTCGATCCAGGTGATTGCCGAAGGTGTGGAGACCCCGCTGCAGCGCGACATGCTGCGGCAGTTGGGCTGCCGGCACGTGCAGGGCTTCCTCTACGCGAAAGCGCAGCCGGTCGATACATGGATCGGCGACTCCGCGCCCGGTTTCGCGGCGTGACCCTGGCAGCCGCGGCCGCCTGACAAAGCCATGAAAGGCCGTGTCTCGCGGGCCGCCACCGCGCATTGCAAGCGCTAGAATCGGGTGATCTTCCGCAATCGGAGAACACTGCGATGCGACAGGTCAAGCACTTGCTGGAAGAAAAGGGCGGCACGGTTTACACGATCGCGCCGGAGGCGCCGGTGCTCGATGCGATTCGCCTGATGGCCGAACGACGCGTGGGTGCGCTGGTGGTGGTGCGCGGCGAAGCGCTTGCGGGCATCGTCACCGAGCGCGATTACGCACGCAAGGTCATCCTCAAGGGGCGTTCATCGCGCGAAACGCCCGTGTCGGAAATCATGACGCCCGCGCCGACCACCGTTTCGCCCACGACCACGGTGGATGAATGCATGCGGTTGTGCACGGAGCTGCGCGTGCGTCACCTGCCGGCCATCGAAGACAACCGGCTGATCGGCATCGTCTCGATCGGGGACCTGGTGAAAGCGGTGATCGACGACCAGGCGGCCGAGATCGATCACCTGCAGCGTTACATCGCGGGTTGAACCCATGGCGGCGAGCATTCGTCCCTGAAGCGGACGCCGCCGGTCGTCCATGACAGGCCGAAATGCCACGCACGCGATGCCACCGGCACCGCGCAAACGCTTGTCATTTCACCTGCGACACCATCCACTTCACAGTGGCTTCCACCTGCGCGTCGGAGAGCGCCGGGTTGCCGCCCTTGGCCGGCATGTGATTGCCATCGGGACCGGTGTAGCCGTCGATCGCATGCTTGACCAGCGTATCGATGCCCTGCTTGATGCGCGATGTCCACGCGCCCTTGTCGCTGACCTTGGGCGCGCCCGCGGCGCCCGTGGAATGACAGGTGGTGCACAGGTGATCGAAGATCGCCTTGCCGTCGGTGGTGCCGCCATAAGCGACCTGCGAGGCGGCAGCCCGGGTCGCGGCAGTCTTGGCGGCCTCCATTGCTGCGCGCCCGGTGTTGCCTGCATAGACCGCACTCACCGGAGTGATGCGGTCGCCCGCCCGCTGCACTTCCCGCTGGTTGCTCTCTTTCGGCAGAGTCGTCCACACGATCGCGCCGATGATGATCAGCACCACCGCGATGCTCGCAAGCATAGCGATCATGATCGCGAAGTGCTTCATGAAGGTACGATCGGACGGGGTGAGATTCGTGCTCACTTGCGAACTCCGGTTGAAAGGCGAACAGTGTCCCCGGGCCCCCGCGGACGCCATCTATCTGCGCAAGTATAGCGTCCCGGAGATGCCGCTCCAAATTGGGCGCGCGTTGACCTGAATTAGACACCCCGTCCGGTACAACACCAGACCTTCGCCGCGATGCGGCCCTGAGGGCGAGGCATGCCCGGTACCCACTACGATGTGATCGTGATCGGCTCCGGCCCAGGCGGTGCGGCGCTGGCGCAACGGCTGGCGCCATCCGGCAAGAAAATCCTGATGCTGGAACGCGGTGACTGGCTCAAGCGTTCGCCCGACAACTGGAGCCCGAAGTCGGTCTTCATCGACAACACTTATCAAGCCGACGAAACCTGGTACGACAAGACCGGCGAAGCCTTCCATCCGGGCCTGCACTATTTCGTGGGCGGCAATTCCAAGGTGTACGGCGCGGCCTTGTTCCGGCTGCGCGAACGCGACTTCGAGCAACTTCAACACGCCGACGGTCTCTCGCCCGAGTGGCCACTGAAGTATGACGTGTTCGGGCCGTACTACGACGATGCCGAAAAGCTCTTCCACGTGCACGGCGCCGCGGACGAGGACCCGACCGAACCGCGTCGCAGCGAGCCCTACCCGTTTCCGCCGGTCGCCCACGAGCCACGGATGCAGCAACTGTCCGACACCTTCGCGCGCCAGGGGCTGCACCCGTTCCACATGCCGCTCGGCATCCTGCTGGATGAAACCGATGGCGTGGTGGCGCGTTCCAGTCCCTGCGTGCGCTGCGGCGCCTTCGATGGTTATCCCTGCCCGACCAACGGCAAGGCCGACGCCGAAATCATCTGCGTCAATCCGACGCTGGCCGCGCACCCGAACGTGACGCTGCTGACGGGCGCGTACGCCGAACGCCTCGACACCGATGCGTCAGGCCGCACGGTCAATGCCGTTCAGGTGGAGCGCGGCGGCGCGAAGGAGACGTATTCCGCCGACATCGTGGTGGTGGCCTGCGGCGCGCTGTCTTCCGCGCTGCTGCTGTTGCGTTCGGCCAACGACAAACATCCCGATGGGCTCGCCAACGGTTCCGACCAGGTCGGACGCAACTACATCCGCCACAACCAGTCGGTGCTGCTGGCGATCACCCGCGAGCCGAATGACACGGTGTTCCAGAAGACCGTGGGCGTAAGCGACTACTACTTCGGTGCGGGCGATTGGGAGTTCCCGATGGGCCTGATCCAGATGACGGGCAAGTCGCACGCCGACACCCTCCGCGGCGAGGCGTTGCCGGGCTGGCTCGAATGGTTGCCCGAGAAACCGTTCGAATACCTCGCCCGCCATTCGCTGGATTTCTGGCTGTCCAGCGAAGACCTGCCGCGCCCCGAGAACCGCATCCGCTACGACGGCGATCGCGTGGTTGTCGAGCAGACCGACAACAATCTGGAGGGCCATCGGCGCCTGCGTGCGAAACTGGAATCGCTGCTGGAACCGATCGGCGCACACCCGCACACGCTGCGGCGCACGCAATACCTCGGCAAGGACCTCCCGATCGGCGGCACCGCGCATCAAGCCGGCACCGCGCGCTTCGGCACCGACCCGAAAGCCTCGGTGCTCGATCTCGATTGCAGGGCACACGAACTCGACAATCTTTATGTCGTCGATGCGAGCTTCTTCCCCTCGATCGGCGCCGTGAATCCCACCCTCACCATCGTCGCCAATGCACTGCGCGTGGCGGATCGGATCGCGGAGCGGATGCGGTGAGGAACGCCCCATGTGGCTGAATCTCTACTTCATTCCGATCGTGATCCGCGTGTGCCTGGTGGTGCTGTTCCCGTTCAGCGCACTGGACAAGATCGTGTTCTGGAAAGACGCGATCGCGCAGGCGGACTCTTCGTTCCTGCCGCGCTGGAGCGGTGCGCCGTTGCTGGTCGCCGCGATTATCGTGGAAGGCGTGGCGCCCTTCTGCATCGTGTTCGGCTGGCACGATCGCCTCGCCGCGTTCATGCTGGCGTTGTTTTGCATCGTCACCGCGATCCTGTACCACCCGTTCTGGAAGTTCGCCGACTTCTGGAAATCCGGCAACAGCGTGGCGCGCAGCCACTTCTGGGATTTCCTGAAGAACTTCGGACTCGTCGGGGGCTTGCTGCTGGTGGTGTTCGCCACCCAGCTCGCGCCGGCGGGCGTGATCGCGCAGCGGCCGCTGTCATCCACCGCGGTGTACACCAAGGCCGGGACGGCACCGTCTTCGACAGCCCCTGGATGGACGAGGCCACATTCCAATGGGCACTGATCGAATGAGCACGGACGCGCCCGAACTCACCTATTGGCATGTATGGACGGACGGTAATGGCGTCAGCCATCAGGAACGCCGCGCAATCGCCGAGTTCGAACGCCAGAGCATGGGCGGCGCGGCACCGCAATGGAACGCGGAGCAAACGCAAACGCCGCGGAAGGCGCTTTTCAGCGTATTGCCGGCGGGGTGGATTGGCGACTGGCACGAAAATCCCGCGCCGCAATGGATCGTGCCGCTGTCGGGTCGCTGGTTCGTGGAGACGATGGACGGTATGCGCGTGGAAATGGGCGCGGGCGAAATTTCCTTCGGCGGCGACCAGGGCTGCGTTACGGACGCCTGCGGGCACAAGGGCCACCGCTCCGGCACGATCGGAAACGAACCGGCGGTGTTGATGCTCGTGCAGCTGGACGATGCGCCATGAGCGACTACGAAATCCTCGATCCGCGCTTCCGCTCGATGGTGTTGCCCAACGCGCCATTGGAAAAACTGGCCGAGGGGTTCCGCTGGCTGGAAGGACCGGCATGGTTCGCGGACATGCAGTGCCTGTTGTTCAGCGATATCCCGAACGACCGGATCATGCGCTGGACGGCTTCGGGTGGCGTATCGGTGTTCCGGCAGCCGTCGCGCTTCGCCAACGGCCATACGCGCGACCGCCAGGGTCGTCTGGTCGGTTGCCTGCACGGCGCCCGCGCGATCGTGCGCACGGAGCTCGACGGCAGCGTCACCATGCTGGCCGATCGCTTCGAGGGCAAGCGCCTCAACTCGCCCAACGACGTGGTGGTGAAGTCGGATGGCACGATCTGGTTTTCCGATCCGCCCTACGGCATCCAGACCGATTACGAAGGCGGCAAGCACGAATCCGAGTTGCCGGCCAACGTTTACCGTTTCGATCCGCGCGATGGATCATTGAAGGTGATGATCGGCGACATCGCGGGCTCGAACGGGCTGTGTTTCTCGCCCGACGAAAAACGTCTGTACGTCAGCGACACCGGCGTGCAATTCGAACCCCATTCGAAACGCTGCATCCGCGTGTACGACGTGGCCGACGACGGTCACTCGCTGCGCAACGGCCGCGACTTTCATGCAACCGCGACGGGCCACGCCGATGGCGTTCGTTGCGACGAGGACGGCAACGTGTGGGCGGCGGTGGGTGATGGCGTGCACTGCATCGCACCCGACGGCACCCTGCTCGGCCGCATCACGGTGCCGTGCACGGTTTCGAATCTCTGCTTCGGCGATCGCCATCGCAGCCGCCTGTTCCTGTGTGCATCGCAAGCGTTGTACGCGATCTGGATCAACCGGCGCGGTGCGCAACAGCCATGAGCCACGGCATACGCAAGCTGGTGCGCATCGAGCGCAACACCCCGGACATCCAGAGCGCAGTCGCGTTTTATCGCGATGCACTCGGCTTCCGCGTGGATGATGCCGACGCCACGCCTCCCGCGTGGACCTTGCTGCCGGGCCTGTGCGATACGCCGCCGTGCTGCGCGCAGCTATCGTTGGGCGCGCAAACGTTGGTGCTGACGCAATTTCCGGAGGCCACGCCCTACCCGAAAGACGGCGCCTCGAATGACTTGTGCTTCCAGCATTGCGCGATCGTGGTTGATGACATGAATGCGGCATATGACCGCGTGATGCGATATGGTGCCACCCCGATCACGCAGGCCGGTCCGCAAACGCTGACGCCCTCGACGGGTTCGGTCACCGCCTTCAAGTTCCGCGATCCCGATGGACATCCGCTGGAACTGCTCGCGTTTCCACAGGGCACCGGCGATCCGGCACGGCACTCAAAACACGCGGGCGACCCTATGCTTGGCATCGACCACAGCGCCATCAGCGTGGCCGACGCCGAACGCAGCGTCCTGTTTTATGAATTGCTGGGCCTGCGCATCGCCGCGCGCGGCGTGAACCAAGGCGTCGAGCAGCAACGTCTCGATGACCTTGCCGATGTCACGGTGGACGTGATCGCGCTGGAAAGTGCGACGCGCACGCCGCATCTGGAATTGCTCCGCTATCGCCAGCCGCATGGTCGGGCAAATGGATCGACCCGCCTCACGGCCGTCGCGGCCGACCGTCTGGCCTGGCAGGCGGAAAACGTCGACGTACTGCTGGACGCACTGACCGACGGCGATTTCGCCGATGCCGTCGTGGCCAGCGACTTCATCCGCGGCGCGACAATCGCCCTGCTGCGCGATCCCGACGGCCACCTGAGCGTCCTGAATGAACTTCCAGTCTGACGCCGGCCCGGACCCGCCGCCGCGCCCGCTGACATTGTGGCAACGGTTGTTTCGCTAACATCGAAGGTTCCACAGGAGGAGTGATCCCTCGAGGTGCCGCGCAACCACCGCCCGCAAGCATGGATTCGCAGGTTCAGGATACGGCGCGCCGCGCACCGGATCGGGCACGCGCGCACGGCTCCGCGCGACACGCCCGCGGCCGCAACGCCGGCGGTTCCGGCCGGCGCGCTCGCGCGTGAACACAACCGGCTGACCCAGGCGCCGCCATTCGACCTTGCGCGCGCGCTGACCACGCACGACCAGACGTTGGCGCACGCCTACGCAGTCGCCCGCACCGCGGCGACCGAAAACCGGCGCATCGAGCCGGCCGCCGAATGGCTGATCGACAACGTCTACCTGATCCGCAACCAGATCCGCGAGGTGCGCGAGGCGCTGCCCGCCAAGGTCTGGCGACGTCTGCCGCGCTGCCGCGCCGCCGACGGCACGGTGGTGCCGCGCATCCTGCGGGTGCTGCGCGCATGCATCGCTTCGCTCGACGGCAATCCGGAACCGGACGCGATCGAGCGCTACCTCAACGACTACCAGCGACACGGTTCGCTGGACATGGTCGAGTTGTGGACGCTGCCGGTGCTGATCCGCGTCACGTTGATCGAAGGGCTCGCAGGATGCGCCGTCGCGATCACGCGGCGACTGGAAGCGTATTCACGCGCCGAGTTCTGGGCCGAGCACTTGGTGGATGTCGCCACGCATACCCCCAATGACATGCTGGTCAGCGTCGCGGAAATGGCGCGCGCCGAATCATTCATCTCCCCGGCTTTCGCGGCCGAGTTCTATCGCCTGCTCGAGGGCAAGCATCCGTCGCTGAAACTGGCGCTCAGCTTCGCCGAGGCGCAACTGGAACAACGCGGCACCAGCGTCGCGCGCGTGATCGATGGCGAAGCGCGCGAGCAGGCCGCCGATCAGGTATCCATCGCCAACCGCATCAACAGCCTGCGCCGCGTCAACGAGACCAACTGGTCTGAGCTGATCGAACGCGTGGGCGTGGTCGACCGCATTTTTTCGGAAGATCCCGCGGGCGCCTACGCCGACATGGATTTCAGCACCCGCGGCCGTTATCGCCACGCGGTCGAATCGCTGGCCATGCGCAGCGGCCACAGCGAGCCCGACATCGCGCGGCGGGCCATCGAATTGGCCGCGGCCGACCACGACCCCGACGGCGACCCGCGCCTCCATCACGTCGGTTATTTCCTGATCGGACCGGGCCACGCGGTGCTGGAACGGGAATTGGGCGCGCGCGCGCCGGCCGAACATCGCCTGATCGCGCGCCTCAAGCGCTGGCCCTCCACCACGTATCTCGGCGCCATCTTTTTCATCAGCCTGATCATCACCGCCATGGTCTGGTCGGGTCATCGTTGGTACATCGCGCCGATGCCGCTGGCGATCGACCTCGTGTTGCTGATCGCGGTGTTCGTGGCTGCGAGCCAGCCTGCGGTCGCGCTGGTGAACTGGTTGCTGGGCATGCTGGTGCCGGCAAACCTGCTGCCCAAGATGTCATTCTCGGGCGGCATTCCCGATGAATGCCGCACGCTGGTGGTGGTGCCGTGGTTGCTGGGCGGCCCCGACGGACTGACGGAACAACTCGATGCGCTTGAAATTCGCTACCTCGGCAATCGCGATCCGAACCTGCGCTACGCGTTGCTCACGGATTTTCCCGACGCGCCCGAGCGCGACATACTTGGCGACTCCGCCTTGCTGCAGTCCGCCACCGCGGGCGTCGACCGGCTCAATGCGAAGTACCCGCTGGCCGGTTCCACGCGCTTTTACCTGTTCCACCGGCCGCGCGAATGGAACGCGCGGCAATCGGTATGGATGGGTTTCGAGCGCAAGCGCGGCAAGCTCGGCGACCTGAATCGAATCCTGCGCGGCGTGCACCCCGAACGCGCCTTCAGCGTGGTCGTGGGAGACGTCGATGCGCTGCAGACCGCGCGCTACGTGATCACGCTGGACGCCGACACCCAGCTTCCGCCGGAAGCCGCGCGCAAACTGATCGAAACCATGGCGCATCCGTTGAACCGTCCGTGGTTCAGCAAGGGTTCGCGCCGCGTGGTCGCGGGCTATGGCCTGCTGCAGCCGCGCATCTCGGTGACATGGAGTGCGGACCGCCCCAGCCGCTTCGCGCGCCTATACAGCGATTCGACCGGCCTCGATCCGTACACGCGCGCGGTTTCGGACGTATACCAGGACCTGTTCGGCGAAGCCTCCTTCGTCGGCAAGGGCATCTACGACGTGGATGCGTTCAGCCGTTCCGTCGGCACGCGTTTCCCGAACGACCTGATCCTGTCGCACGATTTGCTGGAAGGTTCGTACGCGCGCGCGGGCCTTGTCAGCGACATCGAACTGATCGAACACCAGCCCAACCGCTTCAGTGTGGATGTACGGCGGCGCCACCGCTGGACCCGAGGCGACTGGCAGATCGTGCAGTGGCTGCTGCCGATCGTGCCCGGCCCGCGCCGACGCGGGCTGCGCAACACCCTGAAGGCCCACCACCGCTGGAAGATCCTGGACAACCTGCGCCGCGGACTGGTGCCGCTGGCGATGCTGGCGCTGCTGCTGCGCGGCTGGTCGCACGGTCCCTCCGCGGTGTACTGGACGCTGATCGTGGTGGCGCTGCTGCTGGGCGCACCGCTGCTGATCGCGCTGGTGCAGATCGCGCGCAACCTGAAACAGCGCGTACCGCCGCGTCGCTGGCGCAGCACCTGGCGGGGCATCCGCGACGAATTGCTGCGCGACGTGTTTTCGATCGCGACGCTGCCATTCGAAACATGGTTGAACCTGGACGCGATCGCACGCAGTGCCGGACGCCTGCTGTTCACGCGCCGCCACTTGCTGGAATGGACGCCAATGACCGATGCGGTGCGCGGCGCGGCCGCCGCGCTCGCGGGCTATGTGCGGCTGATGTGGGTTGCGCCAGCGACCGCGCTGGTCGCGGGTTTCGCCCTTCTCTATGCGGTGCCGGAAGCCTTGCCCGCCGCACTGGCGTTCCTGGTCCTGTGGTTCGCGGCGCCGGGGCTTGCATGGTGGATCAGCCGCACGCCGGAACGTCCATCGCTGCCGCTGGATGCGGCCCAGGAAATGTTCTTGCGCAGCGTCGCGCGACGCGTGTGGCACTGGTTCGAAGCTTTCGTGAACGCGAACGAGAACTGGCTGCCGCCCGACAATTGCCAGGCGTTTCCGGTCGAACAGGTCGCGCACCGAACCTCGCCCACCAATATCGGCATGGCGCTGCTGGCCAACCTGACCGCGCACGACTTCGGTTACATCACCCGCTCCGGATTGCTGCGTCGCACCGCCGCGACGCTGGAAACGCTGAAGCAAATGCCGCGTCATCGCGGCCACTTCTACAACTGGTACGACACGCTCAGCCTCGAACCCTTGTCGCCGCGCTACGTCTCCAGCGTGGACTCCGGCAACCTGATGGCCTGCCTGCTGGTGCTCGCCAGCGCGCTGGAACACACGGACGACGACGCATTGGTGTCGAGCAACCTGGCGCGCGGGGTGCGCGATACCGCGCGGGTGCTGGGCGAACAACTGCCGGGCGTGGACGCGGCCGATCCGCACGCCAACCTCGCGCTGGCGGCCACGCTGACGGAACTCGACGGCCTGATCGCCGACGCCGTCGGCAACTCGGGCAACCTGCCGGTCCTGCACGGACTGCTGGCGCGGATCGAGGCCGAATCCGGCAAGCTCGCGCAACTGGTGACCGACAATGCCGTCGCGCACGAATTCGCCGAATGGGTCGACGTGCTTGCGCGCCAGGCTACCGCCGCATGTGAGGAACTGGACGAATTGGCGCCGTGGCTGGGCCTGGGCGACTGCGGCAGCGATGACGAGACCGTGCGCGCACGGCTGGCCGAGCTGGAAGGCAATCCCTCGCGCGCGCGCACGCAGGCGCTGGCCGCGGACATCAGCTTGCGCCTGACACGCGAAGGCGCCACCGACGTGTGCGCGGCGCTCGACGAACTGGGTGCCACCTTGAACCGCCAGCGCGACGATGCGCTCGCGCTGGCTTCAAACTGCCGTGTCCTCGCGGAGATGGACCTCGAATTCCTTTGGGACGAGCGCCGCGGGCAGTTCGCGATCGGCTACGACGTCGAGCGCGACAAGCGCGACGCGAGTCATTACGACCTGCTGGCGTCGGAAGCCCGCATCCTGAGCTACGTCGCGATCGCGCAAGGCCAGGTGCCACCGACCCACTGGTTCAAGCTGGGGCGCCTGTTCACCATCGCCGTGGGGCAGCCCACGCTGGTGTCATGGAGCGGCTCGATGTTCGAGTACCTGATGCCGCACTTGCTGATGCCGGCGTATCGCAACACCCTGCTCGAAGACACCTGCAGCGCGGCGGTCGCGCGACAGATCCAGTACGGCGCGCAGCAACAGGTGCCCTGGGGTGTTTCCGAATCCGCCTACAACATCACCGACGCCAACCTCACCTACCAGTACCGCGCGTTCGGCGTACCCGGCCTTGGTCTGAAGCGCGGGCTGGGCGAAGACCTGGTGATCGCGCCGTACGCAAGTGCAATGGCGCTGATGTTCGATCCCGCCGCAGCCTGCGACAACCTCGAACGCCTCGCCGGCATTGGTGCGCTGACCCGCTACGGATTCTATGAAGCGCTCGACTTCACCACAGGCCGCGTCAGCGAGAACGAAGACTTCGCGCTGGTGAAGAGCTGGATGGTGCACCATCACGGCATGAGCTTGCTGGCGTTGTCTTCGCTCTTGAATGGCCAGCCGATGCAGCAGCGCTTCATGCGCGAACCGATGTTCCGCGCGCACGAATTGCTGCTGCGCGAAAAGATTCCCGAAGTGCGACCACGCCACCCCGCCACGCTGGACGTCGAGCAACCGCGTCAGACCCGCGCACGCACGCACGCGCAGACCCGCGAGATCACGCGCATGGATACGCCGCTGCCGGAAGTGCACCTGCTCTCCAACGGCAATTACCACGTGATGCTGACCCAGGCCGGCGCCGGCTACAGCCGCTGGCAAGATCTCGCGCTCACCCGCTGGCGCGGCGACGCGGTGCGCGATGACGAAGGCACGTTCGTGTATCTGCGCGATGTCGATTCGGGCAACGTGTGGTCGGCCACGCGACAGCCGATGGGCGATACCGGAGGGAGTTGCAGCGCAACGTTCTCGCAGGCGCGCGCGGAATTCCATCGCATCGACCACGGCATCGCCACCGAAATGTTGGTCGCGGTGTCGGCCGAGGACGACATCGAACTGCGACGCGTGCGACTGACGAACCGCACCATGAAAACGCGCACGCTGGAAATCACCAGCTACGCGGAGATCGTGCTGGCGCCGCCGGATGCCGATGCCTCGCATCCCGTCTTCAGCAAGTTGTTCCTGGAAACCGAATCGGCGCCTGAACTGGATGCACTGCTGGCCACGCGCCGGCCGCGCAGTCCGGATGAACACACTCCCTGGCTGGTGCACCAGATGACCACCCGCGGCGGCACGCTCGGCGACGGTGGTTTCGAGACCGACCGCGAAGCATTTCTCGGGCGCCTGCACGGTCCCGCGAGCGCGCGTGCACTCGCGGACGACGCACGGCTTGCCGGCCACACCGGCGCGGTGCTCGATCCGATCGTGTCGATCCGACGGCGCATCCTGATCCGGCCGGGCCACACCGCCGGCCTCGACATCATCACCGGTGTCGCGCCCGATCGCGATGCGGCCCTTGAACTGGCCCGCAAATACCGCGAACGGCATCTGCACCAGCGCGTGTTCCAGCTTGCATGGACGCACGATCAGGTGGCGCTGCAGCAACTCAACATGACTGCGGTGGAAGCGCAACGCTACGAGCGCGTCGCCGGCGCATTGTTGTACGGCCCGATCGCCGCGCGCCGCGGTACCGATGGCACGCTCCCCACGCAGTCGGCGCTGTGGAAGCACGGCATTTCCGGCGACCTGCCGATCGTGCTGGCGCGCATCGCCAACGCCAGCCAGATCGACCTGGTCCGCCACCTGATCCAGGCCCACGGCTATTGGCAGCTGCGCGGCCTGCACGCCGATCTCCTGATCTGGAACGAGGAACTCTCCGGGTACCGGCAGGAGCTGCAGGAACACATCCTGTACCTGATCGAATCCGGCGCCGAGGCGCGCGGCGGCCAGGGCAAGGGAAAGATGTATGCCTGGCGCATCGAGCACCTGGCCGCGCCCGATCGCGCACTGATGCTATCGGTCGCGCGCTGCGTGTTCTCGGGTGACGAAGGCCGCCTCCGCGACCAGATCGCGCGCATGGTCCCGGACGCCGATGTCGAACGACCTGCGAGGTTGATGCTGCGCAAACCGCTGCCGGCGAGTTATGCGCTGCAACCACCTTCCGAAGACCTGCGGCTGCCGAACCCATTGGGCGGCTTCCGCAACGACGGCTGCGAATACTCGATCTGGTTGAGGCCTGGCGCACCCACCCCGGCGCCGTGGAGCAATGTGCTCGCCAACGAATCGTTCGGTTCGGTGGTGAGCGAATCCGGCGGCGCCTACACGTTCGCGGAGAACGCGCACGAATTCCGCCTGACGCCCTGGTACAACGACCCGCTGCGCGACGCGAGCGGCGAGGCCACGTGGCTGCGCGATGAAAACTCCGGCGAATTCTGGTCGGCGATGCCGCAGCCTTCGCCCAGCGGGGATGCTTACCGCACCTGCCATGGCTTCGGCTACAGCCGCTTCGAACACGTGCATGCCGACCTCTACAGCGAGGCGACGGTGTTCGTGGCGCACGAAGCACCTGTCAAGCTGACGCTGCTGACACTCGTCAACAAGGGCGATCGTCCGCGCAAGGTTTCGCTGACCAGTTACGTCGAATGGGTGCTGGGCGAGCGCCGCGACCGCAGCGGCCGGCACGTCGCCACGCACATCGACGCCGAATGCGGCGCGCTGTTCGCCCACAATCCCTTCCACGACGTGTTTTCTTCGCGCGTTGCGTTTCATGCGACCGGCGTCGGCACGGCGCGGCCGACGCTCACCGCGGACCGGCTCGCCTTCATCGGCCGCAACCGCGGGCTGGATGCGCCGCTGGGCATGCGCGTCGAATCGCTGGATGGCGCGACGGGCGCGGGCCTGGACCCGTGTTCGGCGCAACGCTTGGCGTATGAATTGCTGCCCGGCGAGGAAATCGAGACGGTGATCGTGCTTGGCGCGGCCGCGAGCGAGGATGCGGCGCGCGCGCTGGTACGAACCTTCGGCGACATCGACTTCGTGCGCGACGAACTCGAACGCGTGCGTACGCATTGGCACGACGTCCTTTCGCAGTTGCAGGTGCGCACGCCCGAGGCCGGCGCCGACCTGCTGGCGAACGGCTGGCTGCTGTATCAGGTGCTGGCTTCGCGCATCCTCGCACGCAGCGGCTATTACCAGTCCGGCGGCGCCTGGGGTTTTCGCGACCAGTTGCAGGATTCGATGGCGGTGCTGCATGCGCGCCCCGATCTCACGCGCACGCAGCTGCTGCGTTGCGCGGCGCACCAGTTTCGCGAAGGCGACGTGCAGCACTGGTGGCATCCGCCTACCGGCAAGGGCGTGCGCACGCGCATTACCGATGACCTGCTGTGGCTGCCGTGGTGCACGGCCGAATACGTGCGCGTCACCGGCGATACCACGGTGCTGGACGAAGCCGCGCCCTTCCTCGAAGGCCGCGCGCTCGCCGCCGACGAGGAATCGGTATACGAGGACGCGCGCACCGCCGGCGAATCGGCCAGCCTGTACGAACATTGCCTGCGCGCGATCCGCCACAGCCTGCGCTTCGGCAAGCACGGGCTGCCGTTGATCGGCGGTGGCGACTGGAACGACGGCATGAACCGGCTGGGTCTCGCCGGGCGTGGCGAAAGCGTCTGGCTGGGCATGTTCCTGCACGACGTGTTGACGCGATTCGCGCCTTTGGCGGGTGCCCGCGAAGGCGAGATGATTGCTGCGGAGCTCACCGCCACGGCCGCCGAGCTCGCCACCATGCTGGAACGTCACGCGTGGGACGGAGACTGGTACTTGCGCGCATGGAACGACGACGGCGTCGCCATCGGTTCCTCGCAAAGCGAGGAATGCCGGATCGATTCCTTGCCGCAAAGCTGGTCGGCGCTGGCCGGGGTCGGCGATGCTGCGCGCAGCGATCATGCGCTGGACGCGGCCCTCGAACACCTTGTCGACACCGACTCCGGTGTAGTGAAACTGTTCACCCCGCCGTTCGACAAGGCGCCGCTCGATCCCGGCTACATCAAGGGCTACGTGCCGGGCGTGCGCGAGAACGGAGGGCAATACACCCACGCCGCGGTGTGGGTAGCCATGGCGCTGGCGAAGCGCGGTCGCGCGGAAGATGCCTGGCGCATCGCACGCATGCTGAATCCGTTGTCGCACACGGAAGACGCCGACGCTTTGCAACGCTACCGGCTGGAACCGTACGTGGTCGCGGCCGACGTCTATTCCGCGCGCGGGCACTTGGGCCGCGGCGGCTGGAGCTGGTACACCGGCTCCGCGGGCTGGATGTACCGTCTGCTCGTCGAATCGCTGCTGGGCTTGCGTCGCGAAGGCAACACCCTTTCGTTTGCGCCGTGCGTGCCCGACGACTGGGAGCGCTGGTCGGCGGACTGGCGTCACGGCAGCGCGCGCTACCACATCGAATTCGTGCGCAAGCCGGGTGACGCCGGCGTCGCGGACATCAGCGTGGACGGCGCTCTGCAACCGGCGCATGCGATCGAACTGATCGACGACGGCCATGCGCATGACGTGTTGGTGCGCTTCGACAAACTGAAAATTTCACGTCACGCCGACAACATTGCCGCGACGCAGGAGGAGAATTCGTCCAGTCGTCCTTGATGTTGTCGCATCGTTACCCGGGGAGGGTCCATGCACAGACAGGAACTCGTCCATGCCCACCACCTTCACCTGCAATCTCGACGCCCCGGGAAGCGAACTTGCGCACGTCTGGAGCCACACCGTCGGTAGCGGCCGCGCACTGCTGGCGCTGCGCGCCGACTGGCAGGCACAGATGCGCAAGACCCGTGCCGAACTCGGCGTGCGCCATGTGCGCTTCCATGGCCTGCTCAACGACGAGATGTGCACCTATCTGATCGAGTGCGACAAGGACATGTACTCGTTCTTCAATGCCGACCAGATCTTCGATTTCCTGGTCTCGATCGGGATGAAACCCTTTGTCGAACTTTCCTTCATGCCCACCGCGCTGCAGAGCGGCGGCGACATCGTGTTCTTCTACAAGGCCAATGTCACGCCACCGCGCGACTACGCGAAGTGGGCCGGACTGATCACGCGGCTGGTGAAGCACTGGGTGGATCGTTACGGCGCCGACGAAGTGCGTTCATGGTATTTCGAGGTGTGGAACGAACCCGACCTCGATGCGTTCTGGAAGGGCAGCCAAGCTGACTACTTCAAGCTGTACCAGTACACCGCCAACGCGATCAAGGATGTCGATGCGCGACTTCGCGTGGGCGGACCCGCCACCGCCAACGACGAATGGATTCCGGATTTCCTCGAATTCTGCGCGACCACCAAGCTGCCGGTGGATTTCGTTTCCACCCACCACTACCCCACCGATGCGCTCGGCAAGCCCGGCGACGACACCGAAACGCAGCTTTCCGACGCGCCGCGCGATGTCCTGATCCAGCGGGTGCAGGCAATGCGGAAAACCGTCGGTGACCGCAAGCTGTGCTACACGGAATGGAATTCATCATCCAATCCGTTCTTTGAATTCCACGATCAGCCCTATGCCGCCGCATTCCTGTTCAAGAACATGCTGGATGTCGCGGACCTGGTGCACTGTTACAGCTGGTGGACGTTCAGTGACATCTTCGAGGAAAACTATTTCTCCTCGATTCCGTTCCACGGCGGCTTCGGCCTGCAGACCATCCATGGCATCGCCAAGCCGAGCTACCGCGCGATGCAATTGCTGCACGGCTTGGGCGATTCGCGTCTTCCGGTGCAAGGTTCGCACGCCACCGTCGATGCATGGGCGGTGCGCACCGACGACACCCACGTCGACCTGCTGCTCACCAACCATGCATTTCCGCGCCACGACATCGCGACGGAAACCGTCACCTGGCACGTGCAAAGTTCGCGCAAGGCGAGGCGCGCGGGGATCCAACGCGTGGATGACGACCACTGCAATACCCGGAAGGCGTGGGTGGACATGGGCTCGCCCGGTTATCTCGATGCGAAACAGATCGCGGAACTGGACGAAGCTTCGCAGCTAAAGTCCGAACCCATTGCGGTCCAGAACAACGACGACGGTTTCGACATCCGGATCAACCTGCCGCCGCACGGCATTACGGCGGCGCGCGTGGAACTGGCCGCTTGAAGCGCAGGCGATGTCCGCTCCCGTAACTTCCCCACCCACCGCGCCGGCCTCCGGCGGACGCAACATCGATCGCACCAGCCACACCGATGAGGCGGTGCTGGACGATCTGCAGCGCAAGGCGTTCCGTTTTTTCGAACGGCACGTCAATCCGGAAACCGGATTGGTGCTGGATTCCACCCGGCCGACCCAGCCGGCCAGCATCGCGGCGGTCGGATTCGCGCTGTCGTGCTATCCGGTCGCGGTCGAGCGCGGCTGGCTGCTGTACCGCGACGCGCTCGTATACACTCTCGCGGCGCTGCGCTTCTTCGATGCGGCCGACCAGAGCGGCGCGAAGGACGGCGTCGGCTACAAGGGTTTCTTCTACCACTTCCTCGATCCGAAGAGCGCGACCCGCGCATGGAAGTGCGAGTTGTCCACCATCGACACCGCGCTGCTGATGGCGGGGATGCTGGTGGCAGCGCAGTATTTTTCGGGCGGCGGTGCGGCGGAACGCGAAGTCCGCGAGCGTGTGCAAGCCATCTATGCGCGCGTGGACTGGCGCTGGGCACAGAACGGCGGCGACGCGGTGACGCTGGGCTGGAAACCGGAATCGGGGTTCCTCAAGTGCCGCTGGCTCGGCTACAACGAGGCGCTGATCCTCTACGTGCTGGCGCTGGCCGCACCCGAATTTCCGGTGACGCCGGATGCGTACCACGCCTGGACATCCACCTTCAAATGGCGGCGGCTGTACGGTCGCGACGTGTTGTACGCGGGGCCGTTGTTCATCCATCAGTTCTCGCACATCTGGATCGACACGCGCGGCATCCGCGACAAGTTCATGTGTGCGAAGAACACCGACTACTTCGAGAACAGCCGCGTCGCCACCGAAATCCAGCGCGAATACGCGCGCCGCAACCCGCGCCGGTTCGTCGGATACGAAAAGAATTGCTGGGGATTTTCGGCCACCGATGGTCCCGGCAACGTGAAGGCAACCTATCGCGGACGCACGCGCCAGTTCTTCGACTACACCGCGCGCGGCGCGCCGTTCGGCCCCGACGACGGCACCATCTCGCCATGGTCGGCAATCGCTTCGCTGCCGTTCGCACCGCGAATCGTGCTGGATGAAATCAGGCATCTCGAAGAACTGATCGGCCACAGCCCCGCGGGCTACGGCTTCCACGCTTCGTTCAACATGTCCTACCCCGAACCCAACTACGCCTATCCCTGCGGCAACCAGACCGCCTGGGTTTCGCCGTGGCACTTCGCGCTGCACCAGGGACCGATCGTGCTGATGATCGAAAATCATCGCAGCCGGATGGTCTGGGACCTGATGCGCGACTGCCCCGCGATCCGCAAGGGCTTGCAGTGCGCAGACTTCACCGGCGGCTGGCTGGACAGCGCATCCCAATCCAACAAGGAGGCACTGCCATGAATGCACAACCCTCGCCCCGCCGCCTCGCCGGACAGAACGCACTGGTCACGGGCGCCAACTCCGGCATCGGCGAAGGCATCGCGCGCGAGCTTGCCGCGCAAGGCGCCAACGTCGCGGTCAACTACGTGGTGCAACCGGACGTGGCGCAGAAAATCTGCGACCAGATCAACGCAGCCGGCGCGGGCAAGGCCATCGCGATCCAGGGCGACGTCAGCAAGGAAGCCGACGTGCAGGCGATGTTCGCCGAAGCCGTCAGCCAATTCGGTACCCTCGACGTCGTGTGTTCCAATGCCGGCATCCAGCGCGACGCGCGGCTGGTGGACATGACGCTGGAGCAGTGGGGTCAGGTAATCGGGGTCAACCTCACCGGCGCGTTCCTCGTTGCGCGCGAGGCCGCGCGTGAATTCACCCGGCGCGGCATGCGCGAGGTTTCCTGCGCGCTCGGCAAGATCATCTTCACCAGTTCCGTGCACCAGGAAATCCCGTGGGCGGGCCACTGCAACTACGCCACCACCAAGGGCGGCATCATGCAGTTGATGGAATCGATCGCGCAGGAACTGGCGCCCCAGAAGATTCGCGTCAATTCCATTTGCCCCGGCGCCATCGAAACCGCGATCAACCGCAAGGCCTGGGACACGCCGCAAGCCGCCGCCTCGCTGGAGAAATTGATCCCGCTCGGACGCATCGGCGTGCCGGCCGACATCGCGCGCGTCGCCGCCTGGCTCGCTTCCGACGAAGCAGACTACATCTGCGGTGCGTCGATCTACGTCGACGGCGGCATGACGCTGTATCCGGGATTCGCGACGGGTGGGTGAGAAGCGGCGCTTACGCGACGTTCCGCTAGTGCCGTTTGCGTCCGGGATTTCCCGGTTTCGGCTTGGGTTTGGGCTTCTTGGGCTTGGGCTTCGGTTTCGGTTTCTTCGGCTTCTTGTGATGACGGCCCGGCGCCGGATCGCTGCCCGTGCCGGACAGCGCGGTGAGCAGCGCCGCGCCGTTGGGAGCGCCCCAACCCGTGCAGGCATCCCAGCCCGCGCCGGCCTGGTAAGCGCCGTTGTTGCCTTGGGTGATGTCATGGAATCCGTTGCCAGCGGTTCCGTACAACGCGGCATTGGCGAGACCCAATGACTTGCCCAGTTGCTGGTTCAGGCGCGCGATCAAACCCGCCCACAGCGGGGCGACGGCGCTGGTGCCGCCGACGACTTCGCTCTGGCCATCGACAAGCACGTCGTAGCCGGTGAGCGGATCGGCGTTGCCGGCGACATCCGGCACGCCGCGGCCGGCGAAACCGTTCGGCGCCTTGGGCACGCCCGCGTTGGCTTGCCACGTCGGCAACGCGAATACCGCGCTGACGCCGCCACCGGTGGCGCCCTCGCCCGCGGCGGTTTCGTTCCACACCACTTCGCCGGTGATCGTGGTGCCGCTGGACACCAACTTGGTACCGCCGCAAGCCAGCACGGAAGGACTCGCGGCGGGAAAATCCGCGTGCGGCTGGCCATCGCTCTCGCCATCGCTGGAACCGCCGTCACCCGCGGCCACGCTGACCGTGACGCCCAGCGCCGCCGCGTCTTCCAGCGCGGTTTCCATCGCATCGCGCGATGCCGCGCTCCAACTGTCCTCCGGCCCACCCCAACTGATCGACATCACCGTCGCGGGCTGGCTGCCGCTGTGCGCGGCTTGCGAAATCGCGTCATAGAAACCCTGGTCGGTGTTCGGCGCAAAGTACACGACAAACGTCGCTGCCGGCGCCAGCGCGCCCGCGACCTCGATGTCCAGCATCACTTCCGCGTCCGCGCTGGAACCAGGCTGGTTGCTGCCACCATCGACCGACACCGCGCCGACCGACGGCGTCTTCAAGCCGAGCCCGTTGAAATAGGTATCCAGGTCGGACTGCTGATAGCCGCCGCCGAGTTCGATGATCGCAAGGGTCTGGCCGGTGCCGTCGCCGGCGGGGAAGGCGTAGAGCTGGCCGATCTGCAGCGGCGTGTAGGTTACGGCCGGCTGCGCCTGCGCGATCCGGAAATGCGGATGCGCGACCGGGCGCCTATCCAATCCCAATACCGCGATGACCGCCGGATCCGGCAACACCGGAGCCCCGCTGCAACCGATAAAAGTCGCGCCGCCCGGCGACATTTCGAAGCGCCCAAGCTTCACGCCGAACGCTTGTTGCAACGACTGCGCGCTGCCGCGCCAGTGCAAGGTGCGACGGGCCATGTCGCAGGCCTGTTCCTGCATCCCGTGTTGCCGGCCGAACACTCGCACGCGTTCCACGTCGGCCGGATCGGCACCGTAACGCGCAGCGAATTCCGCGCGCGGCGTCCGGGGTATCGGCCGCTCCAGCGGCTGCCGGCGGCGCAATACCACCGTCACGTCGAGCGGTTCGTCGTGGGCGCAAGCGCCCAGGTAACGCATGGCGAACGGAAGATGCCTGCGCGTCGTCGTCGCCGGAGTGGTGTTCTGGACCTTGCGCATGCTGCCTCCGCATGAACCGGAACGGGATGGCAAGCAAGCATGCGACGGCAATCGTGACGGACCGGTTACGTCTTGCTGAACGTGGTCAGGCGCTGGTCAGGCTGATGCCGTTGCTTTGAATGTCGGCACCACGGCAGGTGCAGGGCCTTCAGCGAGCTTCCTCCGCCCGCATGAACTCCGCGCACAATGCTTCCATCCCCGCGCGATCGTCGTCGTCGAAACGCGCCAGCGAGGGGCTGTCCACATCCCATACGCCCAGCAGCGAACCGTCGGCGCGGACCAGCGGCACCACGATTTCCGAACGCGAGCCGCCATCGCAGAAGATATGGTCGGGGAACGCGTTGACGTCGGGCACCACCTGCGTTTGTCGCGACACCGCAGCGGCGCCGCACACGCCGCGTCCATGCGCGATGCGCACGCACGCCGGCTTGCCCTGGAACGGGCCGACCACGAGTCCATCGCCGTCGGGAAAATAGAATCCGCACCAGTTGATGTCGGGCAGCGCATTGAAGACCAGCGCGGCGAAATTGGCGGAATTGGCCACGAGGTTGGTTTCGCCGTGCAGCAGGCCACGGGCCTGTTGCGCAAGTTCCGCATACAGGGTTGGTTTGTCGGTAGCGGTAATCGGAGCGGCTTCGAACACGCGGCATGGCCTCGGTTTGGGAATCTTGAGTTCAGCGCCCGCAAGCGGTCCGCTGGAACAAACGGCAGGTTCAGCTACGCAAGACGGTCGGACCCCGTATTATCGCGCAATGCCCGAGCCCAGCGTGTCGAGCGAAATCGAAGTGCGCCGCCAACGCACCGAAAGCGCGCGTCTGGATAACTTCGTCGATGGTGCCTTCGCGTTCGCGATCACGCTGCTGGTGATCAGCGGCGCCAGCCTGCCGAAAGACATCGCGGCGCTCGAACACGCGCTGCGTGGGATTCCGGCATTCGCTGCCTGTTTCGGGCAACTGGCGATTTTCTGGCACGGGCACGTGCGCTGGCGCGACAGCGTGCGCTTGACCGACCGCACCAGTTTGCTGCTGTCGCTGGTGCTGGTGCTGTTCGCGTTGATCTTCGTGTTTCCGCTGCACTTGGTCTACGCCAGCTTTTTCAGCGGCATCACCGGCGGTGCGTTGTCGCCGGATTTCGCGGTGCATGGCGCCTCGGTGTCGGCGCTGTCCGCATTGTTCACGTGCTATGGCCTGTCCTATGCCTGCATGGCCGGCACGCTGGCCTTGCTGTTCAGGCACGGCGCACGACATGGCCGTCTGACGGGCGAAGATGCGATTTTCGTGAACGTCAGCACGGGGGTCTGGTCGTACTATGCGGCGGTCGGGTTGCTGTCGACATCGATCGCGTTGATCGCCGTTGCCACCGGAAAACTCTGGTTGATCGCCGCGGCCGGTTTCAGTTATGGATTGCTGGCCTTCACCCACCAAGCCGCGGACCGATATCGGGCACGGCTTCATCGCGAGCCATCACCATGAAAACCCAAGGCGTGTTCATCGCCGGCACCGACACCGGCATCGGCAAGACCTTCGCGGCCTGTTCGCTGCTGCACGCGTTGCGCGCAGCGGGCATGCTCGCGACCGGCATGAAACCGGTCGCGAGCGGATGCGATCAGACCCCGGACGGCTTGCGCAACGAAGACGCGCTGGCGCTGATCGCGGCGAGCGATCCCAAGCCCGAGCGCTACGAGCACTGCAATCCTTTCGCCTTCAAGTTGCCGGTGTCGCCGCACATCGCGGCGGCGGAGATGGACGAGGAAGTGACGCTGCCGCCGATCGAGGACGCCTACGATTCGCTCGCGATCATGCACGGCAACGCGATCGTGGTGGAGGGCGTGGGTGGCTGGCTGGCGCCGCTTTCGGATTCCCTGCGCGCCAACGCGATTCCACTGCACCTGCAGCTTCCGGTGATCCTGGTGGTGGGCCTGAAACTCGGCTGCTTGAATCATGCGCAGCTCACCGCGCGCGCGGTCCGTGCCGACGGCTGCGAGTTGCTGGGCTGGATCGGCAACCGCATCGATCCGGACATGCTGAACCCCAAGGAAAACCTGGTGATGCTGAACCGCTCACTGGCGGCGCCCTGCCTGGGTGTGCTGCCGCACGGCATGCCGCCGATGTCCGCGGCGGCGCATCTGCGCGACGCCGCCGACGCCCTGCGTGCACTCAAACCATGAATTGCAAATTGTGCGGCGACGCCACCGAGCCGTTCGGTGAGCTGACGCTGCTCGGTCGTCATCGCGCGTGCTACCAACGTTGTCGTGCCTGCGGGTATGTCGCGGTCGAGAGCCCCTATTGGCTGGACGAGGCGTATGCTGATCACGCGATCGCCGCGCTCGATACCGGCATCGTGATGCGCAACCTGTGGCTGGCGGACGCCGTGGCCGCATTGTTGCGCTGGCGTTTTCGCGACGTGCGGACCGCACTCGACTACGGTGCCGGCACCGGTCTGTTCGTGCGGCTGATGCGCGACCGCGGCCATGATTTCCGCTGGAGCGACCCCCATTGCGAGAACCTGTTCGCGCTGGGGTTCGAAGCAGACGAGACGACAAGCTTCGATCTCGCGACGTGTTTCGAGGTGGCCGAACACCTGACCGATCCGCTGCCGGTTTTCCGGGAACTCACGGAACGCGTGCCGATCCTGATTTTTTCCACCGAGTTGCTGCCGGAACAAAACAACCGTCCCGGCGAATGGCATTACTACACGCCGGAAACCGGCCAGCACATCGGATTCTTCACGCAGGCCAGCTTGCACGCGGTAGCGAAAAGACTTGGCCGCCACCTCGCCAGCGACGGCCGCATGCTGCACGCTTTCACGGCGGAGCCGCTCCATCCGCGCTGGCTGCGCATCGTCGCAAAACAACGTCGCGCTCGCAGGCTGCTGAAGCTCGGGCACAAGCGCGCGCCGCTGACCTGGCGCGACGCGGAAACATTGACGCGGGCGTTGCGCGCACAGCAATCCGCGAACGCACCACCGTGATACGCGCGCGCCGGATCGAAACCGACGCGCGCGATGGCATCAACCCGCAGGCGCGGTGCTCGCGGCGGACTTCGGCCGCATGGCCGGCGGGGCCTTGTCCAGCCCCGGCGGCTGCGGCGGCAGGTTCAGCGGATGCGCCTGGATTTCCTTCTCCAGCACTTCGATCGCCTTGTCGAGCTGCGGATCCTTGCCAGCCAGTTGCTGCGACACGTCCTCGTTGACCACGATGTCGGGATCGACGCCATGCCCTTCGACCGTGTACTTGCCGTCGAGACCGACGATGCCCGCGAACTGCGGCACGAACGCGTCGCCGCCATCGATCAGCGGCCCGAGCCCGCCGATGCCGATCACGCCACCCCAGGTGCGCGTACCGATCAGCGGTCCCAGCTTCGCCTGCTTGAACATGTACGAAAAGATGTCGCCGTCGGAGGCGGTGGTGCCGTTGCTGAGTGCGGCGAGATGGCCGAGATACGTCGCCCCCGGATAGGTGCCGGTGATCGAGCTGCCGCGAAGGTAGTTGTACGCCAGCAGCTTGCGCGACAACCGCTCGATCATCGTCTGCGACATGAAGCCGCCGCCGTTGTCGCGCACGTCGATGATCAGGCCCGGCTTGCGCAACTGCGGGTAGTACCACTTGATGAATTCGCGCGCGCCATCCACGCCCATGTCGGGAATGTGCAGATAGCCGACTTGGCCGTCGCTGGCCTTGGCCACGTACGCGCGGTTGGCCTGCACCCAGTCGTAGTAGTGCAGGTCCATCTCGCTCGCGATCGGCTTCACCAGCACCGTGCGGGCGCCGTCGGTACTCGGATGCGCGTTGACGAGCAGTTGCACCATCTGTCCCGGCGCGATCCGGAGCAGTTGATACGGATTCTCATCTTTCGTCAGTGGCGTGCCGTTGATCGCGAGGATGTAATCACCCGGCTTGACGTCCACGCCGACTTCGGTGAGCGGCGACCGGTAGCGCGGCTCGTCGTTCTCGCCGGGGAACACATCGCCGATCTGGTAGCGGCCGCTCGCGGCATCCAGCTTGAAGTCCGCGCCGAGCAAGCCGACGTGCGGCTTGTCCGGCAGGCCGAGGTCGCCGCCCGCGATGTAGGTGTGCGAGTTGGAAAGCTCGGCGATCATCTCGCCCAGCACGTAATTGAGGTCGGTGCGGTCGCCGACGTATTTCAGCAACGGCTGGTACTTGGCGCGCAGTGCGTTCCAGTCGTAGCCGTTCGTGTTGGCGACGTAGAAGTAATCGCGATAGCGCCGCCACACGTCGTTGAAGATCTCGGCGTACTCGGCCTTGGGATCGACCCGCATGAACAGGCCATCCAGCTTTACGTCCTTGGGTTCGGGCTTCGATGCATCGAGGTCGATCCGCTTGTAATCGTCGCCCTCGTGCACCAGCAGGGTCGAACCGTCGGCGGACAAGGCCAGCGGCGCCGCGCCGCCACCACCGTCGCCGCCAGCCCCGCCCTTCGGCTTGTACGTATAGATGTCGCTGTCCTTGCGATCCTTGAACGACCATGCGTGCACCTTCAATGGCAACGCGCTTTCACGACCGAGGAACTGCGCGCCGGCGGTCGCGTACAGGATGGCCTTGGGCGTGACCGCGATCCAGGGGATGTTGTCGGGATCGATCGGCGCGCGCAGCAGGCGTTGCTCGATGCCGTCGAAGTCGATGTTGTCGTTGACTTCGGAAGCCGGCTTCGGCTGCTTGTGATCATCCTTGTCCTTGGCTTTCCCGGACGCGTCCTTCCCGCCGTCGTCCTCGCCCGCCGCGCTGTCGTTGCGCGGCGCGAACGGATTCTCGACGTCCTTGCGCAACGCGTACGCCAGGATCTGCGAGCTGCGGTCGGTCGCGTAGTCCAATTCCACGCTGGAGAACTGCGGCGACCATTCGCGATCGCCGAGGAAGAACAGGTATTTGCCGTCGGGCGAGAACGCCGGCGTGCTGGCGTCGGCGTGCTCGCGCCCGAGTTCGACGGCCTTGCCGGAACCGAGGTCGTACACGAACAGCCGCGACAACTGCGTGTCCTTGTCGGTCAGGGAATACGCGAGGTAATGCCCACCGGGCGACCACGCGTAATCGCGTTTCGACACGCCGGGATCCTCGGCGACCACCTGGTCCTTCGCGCCGGCCGAGGTGCCGATCACGTGGATGCGATTGCCGGAATCCACGAATGCGATGTGTTTGCCATCCGGCGCCCACAGCGGCTGATAGAGCCGTCCGATCACGCCCTTGGTCAGCATCACTGGATCGGTACCGTCGGCATCGCGCACCCAGACTTCTTCCTCGCCGCTCTCGTCGGAGACGTAGGTCATGCGCTTGCCGTCGGGCGACCACGACACTTCGCGCTCGTGCGCGCCGGGCGTGTGGGTGATA
>DATFGT010000046.1:0-4295 GCA_035249175.1 Rhodanobacteraceae bacterium | reverse complement strand
TGCGTACTCGACCCTTACAGCGCGGAATTGGCGACGCTGGAATTCGACCATCCCCTGCATGAGCCGCAGGGCCTGTCGTTTGCGGCGGGCGTGTTGTGGGTGGCTGATCGCAACGATCATGCCATCCTGCGCATCGACCCCGAACAAGGCAGGTGCGAGCGGGTGGCAGTGGGCGAATGACATTGCGGCGCTTCGCTTGACTGGTTGCCGCCGTCCCGGCGCATGTCGGGACCCGGCTTTCCCCCCTGCGTTCGTCATTCCGGGACCGCGCGAAACGCGGAACCCGGGATCCGGTTTTTGCTGTTGAAATCTTTCGGCATCCCCGTCTTTTTCCGCGGGCCTCCCGCGCGCGGGTAACTTTCTCTTGCGTGGCCAGGAGAAAGTCACCACCCGCGCGTCGGGAACGCGCGGGAACGCTGAAGGCGGCTCGAAGGGCGGAGGGCAGGATGCCCGGAGTTAAAGAGAAGGCCACCCCGCGAACTCGCCCTCCGCACATCCATGTGCCGCGGATTCGCTCGCGGTCGCCGGGGGTCGCCGATGGTACGTTCCGGTGCGCCACCCTCCGGGCAACCTCACCGGCAGCCCGCTCGCGCAGTGAGCGGAGCCGCTTTTGCCGCGGTTGACCGGGCGCAAAGTCGCGTCATCGGGCGCGGATACAATACCGCCATGCAGTCCGATGCAACGGCCTTCGACGGCAAGGCCTTCGTTCGCACCCTCACGACGTCGCCCGGCGTGTACCGCATGTTCGATGCGGACGACGCGTTGCTGTACGTCGGCAAGGCGCGCAATCTGAAAAAGCGCGTCGGCAATTACTTCCTGAAGCCGAACCTCGAGCCGCGCATCGCATCGATGGTTTCGCAGATCGCGCGCATCGAGGTGACGCTGACGCGCACCGAAGGCGAGGCGTTGCTCCTGGAAGCGCAACTGATCAAGTCGCTGAAGCCGCGCTACAACATCATGTTGCGCGACGACAAGAGTTATCCGTACATTTTCGTATCGGAAGATCCGTTTCCGCGCATCGTGTTCCATCGTGGCGCCAAGCGCGAGAAGGGGCGCTACTTCGGGCCGTTCCCCAGCGCCCACTCGGTGCGCGAAAGCCTGGCGTTGATGCAGAAATTGTTCAAGGTACGCCAGTGCGAGAACAGCTACTTCCGCAATCGATCGCGCCCGTGCCTGCAATACCAGATCGGTCGTTGCACGGCGCCCTGCGTCGGTTTCATCGACGCCGCCGAATACGCCGAGGACGTGCGCCATGCGACGATGTTCCTGGACGGCCGCAGCGATGTGGTGGTGAAGGAACTCGCTGTCGCGATGGACGACGCCAGCACGCGCCAGGACTACGAGCGCGCCGCGCGCCTGCGCGACCAGGTGGCGACCCTGCGAAGCCTGCAGGCGCACCATTACGTGCGCGGTGCCAGCGCCGACATGGACGTGTTCGCCTGCCGGGTCGAGGCAGGCATCGCGTGCGTATCGGTGCTGTTTTTCCGCAATGGCATCAGCCTGGGCTCACGCGCGCATTTCCCGAAACTGGCCTTCGACTCCGCGCCCCAGGACGTGCTGGGTCAGTTTCTTGCCCAGTACTACCTCGACCAACTGGCGCCCGCGGAAGTGGTGTGCGACCGCGAACCGTCCGATGCGGCAGCGCTCGCCGAGATGCTGTCGGCGCGGCGCGACCGCGAAGTGACGTTGAAGTGGCGGGTACGCGGCGAACGTGCACGTTTCGTGGAACTGGCTTCGCGCAATGCCGAAGCGGCGTTGCTGGCGCGGTTGGCGAGCCGACAAACCTTGCATACCCGTTTCGAGGCGTTGCGCGAGTTGTTGCAGCTCGACGGAACGCCGCAACGCCTCGAATGTTTTGATATCAGCCACACGATGGGAGAAGAAACCGTCGCGTCGTGCGTCGTGTTCGGTCCCGACGGTGCGCAGAAGCAGCATTACCGCCGCTTCAACATCCGCGGGATCATCGGTGGCGACGATTACGCAGCGATGCGGCAAGCCCTGGAGCGGCGCTTCAAGCCGCTCACGCGCGGCGAGGGCGAGGCGCCGGACGTGCTTCTGATCGACGGCGGCAAGGGGCAAGTCGGCCAGGCGCTCGAGGTATTGCGCGACCTCGGTCTCGACGGGATCGAAGTGGTGGGCGTGGCCAAGGGCCCGTCGCGGCGCGAAGGCGAGGAAACCCTGGTGCTGGGGGACAGCGGCCGCGAGCTGGAGCCCGGCCCCGACTCGCCGGCGTTGCATTTGATCGATGCGGTGCGCGATGAGGCGCATCGTTTCGCGATCACCGGCCACCGCAAGCGCCGCGAGAAGGCCCGCGAACGCGGCGTGCTGGAAGATGTACCCGGCATCGGCGCGGCCCGGCGCGCGGCATTGCTGAAGACATTCGGCGGCCACGCGGGCGTAATGGCGGCCGGCGTCGAAGAGCTTTGTGCCGTGCGCGGCATCAATCGCGAACTGGCCGAGAGGATTCACGCGTTCCTGCACGGCTGACTGATTGTGCGATCGTCCCTGACGCTGCCCCGCGGAGCCGGCGGCTACAAGTGCTCCGCAAGCAGCCATTCATGGCGCCGGGCACCCTCGCCCTGACCTTTCCCAACAGCGGCTTCATCTTCCGACGCTTCGCGGGGGTTCAGGCTCTCGGTGACGTCCTCGCGTGCGTATGCGACACTGGTACGGTTCATTCGGAGCAAAACCGTTGCGCATCAACCTGCCGACCTGGCTGACCCTGTTCCGCGTGTTGCTGCTGCCGGTGATGGTGCTGGTGTTCTATTCGCACGACGCGATACCTGCGATTCCGTTGCGATTCGCCAACATCGCCGCGGTCGCGGTGTTCGCACTGGCGTCGATCACCGACTGGCTGGATGGCTGGATCGCGCGACGCTGGCACATGGAGTCGGCGTTCGGTGCGTTCCTCGATCCGGTCGCCGACAAATTGATGATGGCGGTGGCGCTGTTCCTGTTGGTGCAGAGCCACCCCACCTGGTTGCTCGCGGTCACCAGCGCCGTGATCGTGGGTCGTGAAATCACGGTTTCCGCGCTGCGCGAATGGATGGCGTTCGTGGGCGAGCGCGCACGGGTCAAGGTGCAATGGATCGGCAAATTCAAGACGGTGATGCAGATCGTCGCGATCCTAATCCTGCTATGGGAACGCGACAAGGACGCCACTTTCTTGCGTGGCTGGTACGTGGGCGAGGTGTTGCTGGTGGTCGCCGCGATTCTGACGATCTGGTCCGGACTGGCCTACATGAAGGCCGCTTGGCCGGTGCTGCAGAGCGGCCGGATGCCCGGCGGCGAAGAGCGCCCGGAGGCTTGAACCGGATTGCAGCGCCACGTATCATTGCCGGCTCGCGCGGGAATAGCTCAGTTGGTAGAGCACGACCTTGCCAAGGTCGGGGTCGCGAGTTCGAGTCTCGTTTCCCGCTCCAGGTTTTCGAGACCCCGGCCATGCCGGGGTCTATTGTTTCGGGCCGCGCACAGCGGTTCCGGTTGGAACGGCCCCGCATGCGCGGCGAGCCGTTCCGGTCACCGGCCAGGTGGCAGAGTGGTCATGCAGCGGACTGCAAATCCGCGTACGCCGGTTCGATTCCGACCCTGGCCTCCAATCCCGAAGCCATTGGTGCGGCACGTGCTCGCCTCGAACGGGACGGTTGAATGGAACCGCACCCGCAGGTCGGTCCACGTTCCGCGCCCGCGCGCGGTCGGGTTTTCACCTCCGTTCGTCGTCCGCGCGCGGGTTTGTGCCGGTCAGCCTTGGCCGTGTTTGTTGCTGTGGCTGGCCCGAGCGTGCAGGCCGGACGTGTCGACGCTCTTGACGCCCCGCACGCGCATTGCGGCTTTCTTCGCCTTGGAGATGTCACGCTGGTTGTACACGGTCCCGGTCAGGGTGGCTGTGCCGTTGTCGAACGCCACGTTGACATTGGTGGCGGTCACGCCATGTGAGGTCAATTCCTTCTTGACCTTCTGCTCGACCTGCGCACTGGACATCGTGCCGGACATGCTGCCGTTCTGGTCTGACTGCCCGTTGCTGGTCATGGGGGCAGAGGTCATGGGCGAGGCGGGTTGAGGAGGGTTGGAAGGCGGGGTCGTCTGGGCGTAGGCGGCGGTGCCCAGCGACGCGACCAGCAAAGATGCAACGGTGACTGCGATTCGGGTTTTCATGATTGACTCCTTGTCGGCGGTTCGCGGTGAAGCCGCTGCGTGCGCGCACCCCAACTGCGCCGGCTGCGGTTTCGACGCGAACCCTGGTTTTCGACGCGATACTCGACGGCTTTGCCGGGGACCCGTCACTTCCATGGTGG
>DATFGT010000045.1:0-102141 GCA_035249175.1 Rhodanobacteraceae bacterium | reverse complement strand
CCTTCGCGTGCAATGTAATCGAGATCCCACCGCCGCCAGACAACTGCTCCGTCTTGTTCCTTCGTAATGACAGTCAGGCAGCGACACTGGGAGATAGAGGCGGTCTTCATGCCCAAGCCAAACCTGCCGAGATCGGCTTCTCCGCGCAGTTCCTGCGGACTTTCGCTGCCCGGCGTCATCGCCTCGACCAAGCGCGCTTCGCTCATCCCTCGGCCGTCGTCCTTTACGAGAACTCGCGAAGTCTGGCCGGCCCACATGAAGTCGACCCAGATGTTTCGGGCTTGCGCAGAGATGCTGTTGTCTATGAGATCCGCGACCGCAGTCGAAAGGTCATAGCCGAACGCGCGCAGTGACTCGAAGAGCCGCGATGAACGCGGATTCGCAATGTCATATTCGAGGCCCATCGCCTTGGCCGGCTGCTGCCGGATCCCCTGCTGTATACCAAGCCAGCAGTGTACCGGTTCGGCACCAATACCCCCTCCGCTGCCAAACCACGGTTCAAGGCGCGGCAAACCCAACAAGGCCGTCTCCGGAACCGCCGTGCGCGGCCAAACCATGCTTTCCTGAAATCATGGTTTGGCCAAAATGGCCAGACTATGGTTTCCCGCACAAAGACAACTAAGAAACCGGAAAAATGGGCCCACCAGGACTCGAACCTGGAACCAAGGGATTCGCGTGATCCGGGAATTTCTGCCCGGCGCGGACTATCTCTTCGCCCGCAGCTTGCGCTGTGAGGGCGCGGGACGCTCTGGCCTGTCATCAAGGGCACTGTAGCCCTCAGGTAGTCTCTGCACCTTCCGTCGGTGTACCGACGGCTTGGCTCAGGATTGCCACCGGCCGAACCGCTGAGGTTTCCCTGAATTCGTCCCGATCCCGTCCGCGGCTTTCGCCGCGGCGGCACCTTTCGATGAGTCCCCTGCTCTAACCGATTGAGCTATAGGCCCATACTGCCTGCAAATAGTAGACGAGGCGCGCCGAACGCGCCATTCGTGGATGGCTTGCGGCTGCGATTGCGACCCGCAGCTTGCGTTTTCCGTCGGCTCGGCCCGCCACACACATCGCGGTGGTGCAGCCGACTGGCGAGACGCGCCCTTCGCGACAAGACTTTCCCGTCACGCTACCCTGCTGCGGCTACACGCCGTCCCGCAGCGTGTCCGCGCCGCCCGGATTTCCACGCATGTTGACGAGCATCCGCACCACCACGCCGCTGCTCTCGAGCACCGTATTCCTGTTGATGGGAGTCGGGCTGCTGCACACGCACATCGCGCTGGAGGGCAAGCAACTCGGTTTTTCCGTCGCGATGATCGGAGTCCTGACGTCGGGGTACTACACGGGATTCCTGGTCGGCACCTACACGGTGCCGAGATTGACGCAGCGCTTCGGCCACATCCGCACCTTCGCCTTCTGCACCGCACTGTTGGCGGTGGTGGTGCTGGTGCAGGCGCTCACCTCGGCCTACGGAGCATGGTTGGGGCTGCGGGTCCTGCAGGGGCTGTTGCTGGTCGGCCTGTACGCGATCATCGAAAGCTGGCTCAACGCCGCCGCCGAGCCACGGCACCGCAGCTCGGTGTTCGCGATCTACATGATGTTGAACCTCGGCGCCACCGCTGCGGCGCAGCAGTTGCTGCGCCTGCATGGCGAGGGCTTCGTGTTGTTCTGCGTGGTGGCGATCCTGGTCTGCATCGCGAGCCTTCCCGTGGTCGCAACCCCGCAGCCGCAGCCGGGCATCCATTCGGCGCCGGGGGTGCAGGTCCGACGGATGTTCCACTTGGTGCCGACGGCGCTGGTCAGTGCCTTGATTTCGGGGCTTGTGCTGGGCGCTTTCTGGGGTCTGTTGCCGTTGTACGCAGCGGCCCGGGGACTCGGCGCCGACGAAGTCGGCACCTACATGAGCATCGCGATCGCGGGCGGCGTCGCCTTGCAGTGGCCGTTGGGACGCTTGTCCGACCGCATCGATCGTCGGCTCGCGTTGGCGTTGATCACTGCGGTCGCGGCATTGGCCGCGCTGGCGAACCTGGTGCTGCCTTCGGCGGGCCATGCCGTCGCCACGCTGCTGGTGTTCGCCTTCGGTGGCATGAGCTTTGCCGTGTACCCGATCGCGGTGGCGCACCTGGTGGACTACCTGCGGCGCGACGAATTGCTGTCGGGATCGAGCACGGTGCTGCTGGTGAACGGAATCGGATCAGCGGTCGGACCGCTGGCGGCGGGCGCGCTCATGACGTTGATGCGGCCCGAATTCCTGTTCGGCTGGTTCGCGGTGCTCGACGGGTTGCTTGCCGGCTACGCGTTGTACCGCTTTGCGCGCCGCAAGCGCGAGGTCACGCAGGAGGACCATTTCGTACCGCTGGTGCAAACGACCGCGGGCGCGCTGGACCTGCACCCGGACGCCCCCGAGCGCGGCAAGTCGGCCTGAAGCTGCGCCCGGATCGGCGTGGTCAACCCGCCGTGGTCGGTGTCGCGGCGGTCACCGCAACGCGCAACGCGCCGCGCAAGGTGCGCTTTTCGGTTTCTTCGAGTTTGCGGCCCAGCAATTCGCTGGCGCGCAGCAGCAATTCGCGATCGAGTTCGTGCGGCAGCGGGGTGCGTTCGGGCAGCGCGAGGATCAACTCGCGCTGGGTGGTGTCCAGCGTCGCTGCATATTCGTTCGCGAGTTCCTGCATGCGCGCCAGGTTGTGGGCGACGTCGGCGTCCACCGCCGCGGCTTCGGCTTCCGCAACGGGCGTGCCCGCGTATTCGCGGCGGAACAGGAATTGCCCGAGCGCGACCGCGTCGAGTTGGCGGCGGGTGTCGGCTTCGCGTTGCAACGCGGCGGACTGGTTGCCCGACGGGTCCTTCGGTTCGACCCCCAGCAGGTGCACGCGGATGCCGTGTTCCTGCGCCTGCTGCACGCCGACGCGCAAGTCCTCGTCGCCGGCCAGCAGCAGCGCGTCGGAGATGGCCCGGTTGCGCGCGAGATTGGTGAGATCGGAAAAGATCAGTCCGTCCACGCCCTTCTGTTCGCCCGACTGGTTGACGAAGCCAAGGCGCAGCTTGACGTTGTCGAGGTACGCCATCGCGAGGTGCGCGGCGGTGGGGCCGGAGTTGGTGCCGTCATACCAGTAGATGCGCAGCAGCGGACAGCCGCCGATGCTCTCGGCGACCTGCGCGAGGTATTGCGCGAACTCGGCGTTGGCGAGGCGCAGCTCGCCGCGCCGCAACGGCGCGCCGAACAACAGTTCGCTGGCGGAAGCGTAGAAGTAGCCGGCGTCAACGAAAACGGCGATGCGGTTCATGGAAGGCCCGGAAAGCTTCCGCTGCTGAAGCCCCTCTCCCACCGGGAGAGGGGTTGGGGTGAGGGTACGTGTTCGCGAAAAGATGGGGGTCCTTGCAACTTGTTTGCACGCGTGGAGCCGAACCCTCACCCGGCGCTGCGCGCCACCCTCTCCCGGAGGGAGAGGGGAAGAGACGCATTACTCGAAGTCGAGGAAGGACCGCAGTTGCTCGCTCCGCGACGGATGCCGCAGCTTGCGCAGTGCCTTGGCCTCGATCTGGCGGATGCGCTCGCGGGTCACGTCGAACTGCTTGCCGACTTCTTCCAGCGTGTGGTCGGTGTTCATGTCGATGCCGAAGCGCATGCGCAGCACCTTGGCCTCGCGCGGGGTCAGGCCCGCCAGCACGTCGCGCACCGTTTCGGTGAGGCCGGTATCGGTCGCCGATTCCACGGGCGAGCCGGCGTTCTGGTCCTCGATGAAGTCGCCGAGGTGCGAATCCTCGTCGTCGCCGATCGGGGTTTCCATCGAAATCGGTTCCTTGGCAATCTTCAGCACCTTGCGGATCTTGTCCTCGGGCATTTCCATCGCGACGGCCAGCTCTTCCGGCGTCGGTTCGCGGCCGTACAACTGCAGCATCTGGCGGCTGATCCGGTTCAGCTTGTTGATCGTCTCGATCATGTGTACCGGGATGCGGATGGTGCGCGCCTGGTCGGCAATCGAGCGGGTGATGGCCTGGCGGATCCACCACGTTGCATAGGTACTGAACTTGTAGCCGCGGCGATATTCGAACTTGTCCACGGCCTTCATCAGGCCGATGTTGCCTTCCTGGATCAGATCCAGGAACTGCAGGCCGCGGTTGGTGTATTTCTTGGCGATCGAAATCACCAGGCGCAGGTTGGCCTCGACCATTTCCTTCTTGGCGCGGCGGGCCTTGGCCTCGCCGATCGACATCGCCCGATTGATTTCCTTGATGTCGGTGAGCGGCAGGTACAGCGCGCGCTCGATCTCGGTGAGCTTCTGCTGCTCAAGCACGATGTCGTCGCGATGGGTCCTGATCGCGGGCACCCACTTCTGGCGCTTGCGCGCAAGTTCGGCCGTCCAATCCAGGTTGGTTTCGTTGGACGGGAACAGCTCGATGAATTCCTTGCGCGGCATGTGCGCCTGACGCACGCACACGTCCATGATCACGCGCTCGTGCTGGCGGATCGCCGCCACGACTTCGCGCAGCTTGCGCACGAAACCGTCGATCAGCGCGGAGGGAAGCTTGAGCTTCAGGAATTCCTCGCCCATCTTCTCGCGCAGCTTTTGCGACTTCTTGTCGACGACGCCGTACTTGTCGGCGGTCTTCTGGAATTTGCCGTACAGTTCGCGCAGCACGTCCATGCGGCGTCCGACCTCGGCCGGATCGGGGCCGCTGGGACCGGCCGACTCCTCGTCGCCGGACGAATCGTCGTCCGAATCGTCGTCACCATCGGAATCGCCGTCGCTGTCGTTTGACGCGGATTGCGATTCCGGCTGCGCCACGCCGAACTCCTCGGCCGGGATTTCCTGGTCGGCGAAGCCGGCCAGGATTTCGCTCATGCGGCGCTTGCCGTCGAGGTGCAAGTCATATTCTTCCAGCAGCAGTCCGATAGCCCACGGAAAGCTGGACAGCGCGGTCTGGACTTGCGTCAAGCCTTCCTCGATGCGCTTGGCGATCGCGATTTCGCCTTCGCGGGTCAGCAGTTCCACCGTGCCCATCTCGCGCATGTACATGCGCACCGGATCGGTGGTACGGCCGACTTCGGCGTCCACGGCAGACAACAAGGCAACCGCTTCCTCGGTGGCGGTTTCGTCGTCCTCGCCACCCACCGGGCCTTCGGCGCTGATCAGGTCGGTATCGGGTGCGATTTCGTGCACCTCGATGCCCATGCCGTTGATCATGCCGATGATGTCTTCGATCTGTTCCGGATCGACGATGTCGTCGGGGAGGTGATCGTTGACCTCGGCGTAAGTCAGGTAACCCTGCTCACGGCCCTTGGTGATCAGTTGCTTGATTTCGGATTGCTGCGAGGGGAGGTTTTCCATGGGGCACCGCGAACGACAAGACCGCTCAGTATAGCAAAATGGAGGTATTTCGGCGATGAATCAAGGCCGAAAATGCGTGATGGGTCAATCAGCTAGGCCAGATTTGGCATGCAAGAATCATCCCAAGTGAGTGTTTATGCGATCGTCCGTGATTGCGGCCTCGGCGTGGGTACCGGGGGACCAGCCCTCTCGGTGGTGAACCCCAGAACGGCCATCCATGGCCTGACTTCTCACAACAGCCGCTTCAAACCGACGGCGAAAACCGCTCGGACGGGGGTCACGGAGCGCCCATCACACCCGCAAAACAAAACTCACAGGGCCGTCGTTGACCAGCCGCACCTGCATATGGGCACCGAATCGGCCGGTTGCAACCCGCGGATGCGTGGCGCGCGCCAAGTCGACCAGCCGGTCGAACCAGCGCCGGCCTTCCTCGGGTGAGGCGGCGGTGGTGAAGCTGGGCCGCATCCCCTTGCGTGTGTCAGCCGCCAACGTGAACTGTGGAACCAGCAACAGGCCGCCGCCGGTGTCGGTCAGGGAATGGTTCATCCTGCCTTCCGCATCGCCGAATACGCGATAGCCGAGCAACCGTTCGCACATGCGCCGGGCTTGCGGCTCGCCGTCACCGGGTTCCACCGCCACCAGCACCAGCAAACCCGCATCGATCGCGCCGACAATTTCCTGGTCGACGATGACCGAAGCGGAGGTGACGCGTTGGAGGAGGGCGATCATGGTTCGGGAACCAGGACTTGGGATTTGGGAATTGGAAGAGCCTAACAACAAAGCCGTCATCCTGGCGCAGGCCGGGATCCATTTCGTCTTCCATGTAGTCGAGCACCACCAAGATGGATTACGCGTCGCTCCTGCGACGCGCCCTTCGGGCCACCGGCTTCGCCGATGTTCGCTACGGCATCCCTGCCTTCGCAGTCCGGCCTGCGCCGGAATGACGAAGGGGCTTGCACGCGCGCCCTCGCTACTCGCCTCTCGTCCCTGCTCTGTCGCTACACTCAAGCGATGCGCTGGTACACCCAACTCGCTTATGGGCTGATGTGGTTTGCGGCCCGCCTGCCGATGCCTATGTTCCGCGCGCTCGGTGCCGGGCTGGGCTGGTTGTTCTGGATCACCAACAGCCGCAAGCGCCGGATCGTGGAAGCCAATCTCGCGCTGGCTCGGCCCGATCTGGATGACGCGGCGCGCCGCCGACTCGCGCGCGAATGCGTGCGCCAGACCGGCGTCTCGCTGATCGAGGTATTCGGCATCTGGACGCACCCGCGTCGCACGCTGGCGAACGTACGCGAAGTGCACGGACAGACGCTGTTCGACGCCGCGCTCGCCGCGAAACGCGGACTGATCCTGTGCGCGCCGCACCTCGGTAGTTGGGAGGTCGCCAATTACTGGATCGGCGCGCGCACGCCCTTCGCCACGTTCTATACCCAGCCGCGTTATCCGCAAGCCGAAATGCTGCTGCGTCGCCTGCGCCAAGGCGGCGCCAGCATCCAGTTTCCGATCGACGATTCGGGCGTGCGTCGCGTGTTCCGGCATCTGCGCGACGGCGGCGTGGTCTCGATCATGCCCGATCACGTGCCGCGCGCGGGCAGCGTGGTGGCGCCGTTCTTCGGCGTCCCGGCATTGACGATGACCCTGCTGCCGCGACTGGCGCAGCGCACCGGCGCATGCGTGTTGATGCTGTTCGTGGAACGCCTGCCACAAGGTTTCCGGGTACATTTCCGAGAACCACCGGCGGCACTGCTGGCTTCCGATCCAGTGACGGCATGCACCGCGATGAACGCTGCGATCGAAGCCTGTGTATGGGAGGCGTTCACGCAATACCAGTGGAACTACAAGCGCTTCAAGGCGCGTGCGGGCAGCGGCCTGACCGATGACGCCTATGCCGCAAATGGCGTCCAGACATGAGGTGGTATGTCGCCCTGACGTGGTGGACGTTGCGCGCACTGGGCATGCTGCCGCTGCCTGCGTTGTACGCGATCGGCGGTGCATTGGGCCGGCCATTGTGGTGGCGCCGCCACGCGCGTGAGCGCGTGCACACCGAAGTGAACATGCGCATCGTGCACCCCGAACTGGAGGACAAGGCGCGCGATGCCTTGGTGCGCGAATGCCTCGTCGAAACAGGTCACGCCGTGACCGAAATGGCGGCGGTGTGGGGGCGCGGCGCGCGACGCGCGCTGGAACTCGTCCGCGAAGTGGATGGCCTGGACCATTTCGATGCCGCGTTGCAATCGGGACGCGGGCTGATTGTCGCCGCGCCGCACCTCGGCTGCTGGGAACTCTTGAATTATTGGCTCTGCGCGCGCACGCCGATCGCCATTCTGTACGCTCCGCCGCGCAACCCCGCGTGGGAAGCGATGCTGGTGCGCGCTCGCGGCAATCTCAAGCCGGAACAGGTGCGCGCCGAAGGCGCGGGCGTGCGCGCCCTCTACAAGCGCCTTGCCGCGGGTGGCGTGGTGGGGATTCTTCCCGACCAGCAACCGAAGCAGGGCGAGGGCCAATTCGCGCCGTTCTTCGGGCTCGACGCCAACACCATGGTGCTGCTGCCGCGCATCGCGCAGCGCACGGGGGCGAACGTGCTGTTCGCATTCGCGGAACGCCTGCCGCACGGCGCGGGGTATCGCATTCGGGTTCGCCCGGCGCCGGAGGGGGTCGCCGATCCCGACCTGCGCGTGGCCTGTGCGGCGCTCAATCGCGGTGTCGAGCAATGCGTCAATCTCGCGTTCCCGCAATACCAGTGGACCTACAAACGCTGGGCCGAACGACCGGACCCGCTGGAACATGATCCGTACTGGCTGGCCCGGAATGGCTTGACGGAACAATCGGCGCGCGCGGGCAAGCCGTGATTTGTGCGATCGTCCCTGATCGATGCGTTGGTGAAGGCACGATCACGAATGCTTCAGCAAGCAGCCATCCATGGCGCTGGGCACCGGACCGGTCATCCTTGCCCGGCCGCGCCCTGACTTTTCACAACAGCTCGCAATAGGATGCATCCATGGGGCCCATCACCTGCATCGAAGACCTGCATCGGCTGTATCTGAAGCGCGTGCCGCGGATGTTCGTGGATTATTGCGAATCGGGTTCGTGGACGGAAACCACGCTGCGCCGCAACCTCGAAGACTTCGCACGCATCCAGTTGCACCAGCGCGTCGCGGTCGGTGTCGAGGGCGGCACCACCACCACGACGATGCTTGGCGAACCCGTGGCGCTGCCCGTCGCACTGGCGCCGGTCGGTTTGTGCGGCATGCAACACGCCGACGGTGAAATGCTGGCTGCGAAGGCCGCGCTGGATTTCGGCGTGCCGTTCACGCTCTCGACCATGAGCGTGTGCTCGATCGAGGATGTGGCCGCGTTCGTGAAACGGCCGTTCTGGTTCCAGTTGTACGTGATGCGCGACCACGCCTTCATCGAAGGGTTGATCGATCGCGCGAAGGCGGCCGGCTGCTCCGCGCTGGTGCTGACGCTGGATTTGCAGGTGATGGGCCAGCGCCATCGCGACATCAGGAATGGACTTTCGACACCGCCCAAGCCGACGCCGAGAAACCTCGCCAACCTCGCGCTGCATCCTCGCTGGTGCCTCGGCATGGCGCGCACGCGCCGCCACCAGTTCGGTAACATCGCAGGTCACGTCGAAGGCGTCAGCGACATGTCCTCGCTGGCCGCGTGGACGGCCGAGCAATTCGACCGCGGGCTCAACTGGAACGACGTCGAGTGGATCAGGAACCGCTGGGGCGGCAAGCTGATCCTGAAGGGCGTGCTCGATCCCGACGACGCCCGCCGCGCGGTCGATTGCGGTGCGGACGCGATCGTGGTTTCGAATCACGGCGGTCGCCAGCTCGACGGCGCGCCGTCGTCGATCAGCGTGTTGCCGGACATTGCGGCGCGCGTCGGCAACGACTGCGAGGTATGGCTGGACGGTGGCGTGCGTTCCGGGCAGGACGTGCTGAAGGCGATCGCGTTGGGCGCGCGGGCGGCCATGGTCGGCCGTGCATTCGTATATGGACTTGGCGCAATGGGCGAAACCGGTGTCACCACCGTGCTGGAACTGATCCGCCGTGAACTCGACCTGACGATGGTGCTGTGCGGCGTGCGTTCGATTGAAGAAATCGACCGCCGCGTCCTGCACCAGGCTTAGCACTGAGCGCGTAGCCTGAATGTCGGAATAAATCCGCGGTTCGCCCGCGAGACGCCTCCCGGACTCCGCCACGCTGCGTCCGCCCTGCCGAGTGACGGCCTGCCTTCCTGCGCCTGTTCCGGCAGGTGTGGGCATATCCCGGAAGGAGTAGAGTGATCGCCCCGGTCGACGCCGCGCATCGTCGTGCGGGCTCGCTACCGGGCGTTCGATCCAATCGTTCCGGAGGCAGATATGAACACTACAGGTTCAATGGGCCGGTACGGTGTCATGGCCCTCGCAATGGCCATGGCGGCCACGACGCAAACGACCGCAGCAAAAACCAGCGCCCCCAGCGACGCGCAGTTGATCGCCAGCGCTCAACGCGCCGCGCCGGCGGCCGTGGCCAAGGACGCCACCATCGTGGCGATGGACACCGGTGGCAAGATGCGCACCTTGCGCGAGGGCCACAATGGCTGGACTTGCATGCCCGATTCTCCGGCAACGCCGGGGCCCGACCCGATGTGCATGGACAAGAATGCGTTCGCGTGGGCGGGTGCGTGGGTGGGCCACAAGACCCCTGCAAGCGGCAAGGTCGGTTTCATGTACATGCTTCAGGGTGGCACCGATGCCAGCAACACCGATCCGTATGCGACCAAACCCGGTGCCGGCAATCACTGGATCAAGACCGGCGCGCACGTGATGGTCGTCGGTGCCGACCAGGGCTTCTATGATTTGTATCCGAAGGGCGCCGATCCCGATACGCACGCGCCATACGTGATGTGGGCGGGAACGCCGTACCAGCACCTGATGGTGCCGATAAAGTAACGAGTGGCGGCTGGCGGCAGGGCGGCGATGGCCGCCCTGCCATGCAGATGGGCGCGTGAAGTCGCTCACGCCAACCCGCGAATCACCGCAATACCAGGAATGCGACCAGCGCCGCGGTGACCACCAGGTACGGCATCGACCACGCGTGAAAACGCCAGCCGATGCCGCGGCTGCCATCGAGGCGCAGCGCGATCAGGTTGGCCAGCGAACCGATCATCAGGCCCGAGCCGCCGACGTTCACCGCCGCCGCGAGCAGCGTCAGATTCGGAGCATAGTGCTGCAGCGCCACCGCGGCCGGTACGTTGCTGATGAGTTGCGCCAGCACGATCCCGCCGGTGTACGTCACGCGCGGATCGTGCCATGCCAGCGTGCTGGCATGTGCTTGCACAAGGGGCAACGCGGCAAGATGCCCGAGTCCGACGAACATCGCGGCGAACGTCAGGAGCAACAACCAGTCCGTTCCGGCCATCACGTTTCGGAAGAACGCGAGCCCGATGGCCAGCACCATCAATGCTGCGGGAATCTCGAACCCGAATTGCAGCGCCGCGACCATCGCTGCCAGCAGCAGCACCGAGCCCGCGAACAATGGCGTGTGGATATGCCGCGAATGCTTGACCTGACCTCCATCGAGATGGAGTGGCGTCGCCGGAAACGCCAACGCACACGCGACCAGCAGCACGCCAAGCAGCACCGCGCCGGTCGGCGCCAGCGCCGCGACGTAACGAAAGAATCCGAGCCCCGAGTGCTGCCACAGCAACAGGTTTTGTGGATTGCCGATCGGGCTGAACGTTGAGCCGGCGTTCACCGCAAGCGCCTCGAAGATCACCAGTCGTTGGCGCGGAATGCGGGCGATGCCGTCGATCGCGAGCGTCAATGGCACCACCAGGAACAACGCGACGTCGTTGGTCAGCACCGTCGCAAGCGCCGCCGCGAAAACCACCAACACGAAAGCCAGCACGCGCACGTCATGCAGCCGCGTGACGAGCTGCAGGGCAAAGCGTTGCACATGACCGCTCTCGCGTATGCCCTGGGTCAGGACCAGCAAGCCACACAAACCGGCGAGCGTGGGCAGGTCCAGCCAGCGCAGGTAGTCGCGTGCTGGGCGCGGATCAAGAATCGCGAGCACCAACGCAAGCAACAACAGCGCCTGCAGCAAGCGGTCGCGTCGAAGACGGTGCAACAGGGCGGATGAGTCGGACACGGTTACTCCCGGCGGTTCGCGCCATGCTGCACCGGCGCACGACCGACGGTAAAGGGCCGCACGCGCCGTTCACGTGCCGCCGCGCATGCTGGAATGCATGCTGTCCCGCGAACAATGGCGATGGTTGCTGCGAGCCGTGTTGGTCGTCATCGCCGTGGGTGCGGTGACCGCTTTTTTCGTTTCCGGGGCGCAGAACCACCTCGACCTGGAAACGCTCAAGCGCAGTCGAGCGTGGTTCGCGGCCGTGCAGACAGCCCATCCCTGGCGGCTGGCATTCACTTTTCTGGGGGTGCTGATCGCGGTGGTGCTGTTGTCGTTGCCGCTGCTGACCGTGATGACGCTGGCGGCGGGTGCGATCTTCGGTTTGTTCGAAGGCACCGTGCTGATGTCCTTCGGCTCCGCCATCGGCGCCACGCTGGTGATGCTCGCCTCGCGGTTCGTGTTCAAGGACGCGATACGCCGTCGCTTCGCGCACCGGCTGCACAAGATCGACGCGGGCATCGAGCGCGACGGCGCGTTCTACCTGCTGAACATCCGGCTGGTGCCGATCTTCCCGTTCTTCATCGTGAACCTGTTGATGGGTCTGACCCATATGCGGGTGTGGACGTATTACTGGGTGACGCAACTCGGGATGCTGGTGGGTACCGCGGTGTACGTGAACGCCGGCACCCGCATTGCGGAGGCGAGGTCCGCGCGCGAACTGGTGTCGCTGCCGATGATCGTGTCACTGGCGCTGCTGGCGGTGCTGCCGTTCGTGTCGCGCTGGATCATCAAGCGCGCACGGCATTGGCGGCATGAAAGGCGCTGGCACCACCGGGGAACCCCTGGATAACCCGCGCTCGCATTACTCGTGCGATCGATCCCTGATCGCTGCGCTGTTGCAGCTGACCGGTGGGCGGCAGTGTTCCGCGACCGTCGAGATCAGAGCGGCCTTCCTTGGCCTGCCTTCCCGCAACAGCCGCTTCGAGCACGACTTTGACGTTGTCTTCCTGCTTCCTAAATCCCGGCGTACCACTGGTACCCCTGGTCTTCCCAGTAACCGCCGCGACCGCCTTCGATATGCTTGAAAGAATCGACCAGGTCGATGCGGCGCAGGTACTTCGCCATCTTGTAGCCGAGCTGGCGCGGCACGCGCAGGCGCAGTGGGGCGCCGTTGGGAATCGGCACTGCCTTGCCGTTGAGTTCCCACGCCAGAAGGGTCTGCGGATGATACGCGTCGTCGAAGCCCAGCGATTCGTAGTATTCGCTGTCGTCGTCCATCAGATCGTAACAGCGGAACACCACGTAACGCGCCAACTTGGTCGGCTGCGCCATTTTCAGGACCCGCGAAAGCTGCACGCCGGTCCACTTGCCGATCACGCTCCAGCCTTCCACGCAATCGTGGCGGGTGATCTGGGTGCGATTCGGCAGCGCGCGCAAATCGTCCAGCGATAGCGACAGCGGATGCGCGACCAGCCCGCCTACGCCGAGCCGGTAATCCCGAAAGCCGTTGGCGGCGAGCGCACGGTATTCGGACGATTGCGGATGGGTGCTGCCGTTCGGGCGGAACACCGGCGAGATGTCGGCCTCGCGGTATTCGCGCGCCATCGCGTCGCGTGAAAGCACACGCTGCGTCGCATGGCTCAATCCGGTTGCACTGCCCAGCACCTTGGGCGCCCATTGGGTTTCCGACAGTTTGTCGCAGCCGCCCAACGCCACCGCGCCCGTCAGCGCCAGCGCGTCGCGCAGGAAGCGGCGACGTTTATTGATGAGTTTCATCGTGCGCCTCGCTCTCGATCGCGTAACGGCCGGTAATGATCGAGCGCAGGTTGTTGCCGGCGCCGGTCACGATCACCTCGAAAATGTGGATCAGGAAAAATGCGATGAAGCCCATCGCGAACAGGAAATGGATGCTTCGCGCGGATTGCCGGCCGCCGACGGCGTCCACCAGCCAGCCGAGCACGCTGTCCATCCGCGGTGACATGGCGAGCCCCATCAGCACCACACCACCGCCGAGCAGGAAAATCACGGCCAGATAGGCGAGCCGTTGCAACACGTTGTAGCGCAGCGCGGCCTCGCCCTTCGGGTGCCTGAGCAACGCATGCTCGATGATCGAACGGCCGATGCCGCGCCAGTCGTGTCGTGTCGGGATCAGGTCGCGCGTGAGGTGTCGCGTCCACAACGCGTACGCAAAAAAACACACGCCGTTGACCACGAAAATCCACGCAAAGAAAAAGTGCCAGGCGCGGCCCATCGCCAGCCATTGCGGGCCGGGAATCGTGGCCCATGCGGGAAAGCCGCGCACCGTGGATTGGCCGCGCACCTTCGACACGCCGAACCAGCCGGTGGTGTCGAAACGGTGCGAGCCGAGTTGGGTGACGCCGCGAAGCCGACCGTCGCCCGTCCGCGTTGCACCGAGACTCAGCCACGGGTGCTCGAACGTCGAACGCTGGCCCCAGTACAGCGCGGGATGCGCGTTGAAGATCTGCAGACCGCTGCCCAACAGGATCAGCAGGCATATCGCGTTGATCCAGTGCATGACCCGCAGCGGCAGCGTGTGCCGGTAGACCACGCGCCGGGCAGTCGGCGCCGGCGGAGTTGCGACGGGCAAAGGTGAAGTCGCGTCTTCGGGGATGCTGGCCATGGCACGCTCCGGACTCCTCGCCAACGGCGCGAGCTTACTCCCGATCCTGACCGGGTGGCGACGGGGCGCATTTCACCGGCGCTTGCTCGCGCGATATGCTTGCCGTCCGCACGAACGGGAAGGAATCGCCATGTCACTCGCAGGCAAACGGGTCGCGGTCACCGGCGCCTTCGGTTCACTCGGGGCAGCCGTCGTGCAGGCGGCACTCGCGGGCGGCGCAAGGGTCGCCGCGATCGATCGTGCGGATGCACCACAGGCGGGTGTGGACCTGGGTGCAGCCGAGCGTCTCGGCGGGGTGGATCTGGCCGATGCCGCCGCCGCAAAGACCGCGATTGATGCGGCCGCGAAAGCCTTGGGTGGCTTGGACGCCTTGGTCAATATCGCCGGCACGTTTCGTTTCGAAACCCTCTCCGAGGGTGGCGCTGAAACGTTCGATCTTTTGTACCGCATCAACCTGCGTACCGCGGTTGCCGCCAGCAAAGCCGCGCTGGCGCATCTGCCGGACGAGGGACGCATCGTGAACATCGGCGCGGCGGCGGCACTGAAAGCCGGCGCCGGTATGGGCGCCTATGCAGCATCGAAATCGGGCGTGATGCGTTTCACCGAGTCGCTGGCCGAGGAGTTGAAGCCGCGCGGCATCACGGTCAACGCGCTGCTGCCTTCGATCATCGACACGCCGCCCAATCGCAAGGACCTGCCCAAGGCGAATTTCGACAAGTGGGTAAAACCCGCGCAGCTCGCCGACGTGATCGTGTTCCTGCTGTCCGAGCAGGCATCGGCCATTACCGGTGCGCTGATTCCGGTGGTCGGCAGGGTGTAGGGCGCGAGCACCCCGGACTTGATTCGGGGGAATCCCGCCTGGCTTTTTCCGGCGGGATTGTTCGCATCATCCATGATGCTCACCCCTCGCTTGCGCTCGGGGCCGGCCGGTGACCGTCCAAATTCGTTCCAGACGAATTTGTCGCCGCTACGCGGCTCCTCCCGCCCTACGCGTCGAGGTGGTACCGCGTCGCCGCCTCCACTTCGTTTTTCGAGCCCAGGAACACCGGCACGCGCTGGTGCAATCGCGTGGGCTGCACGTCCAGAATGCGTGAACGGCCGGTGGTGGCCGCGCCGCCGGCCTGCTCGACAATGAAGGCCATGGGATTGGCTTCGTACATCAGGCGCAGCTTGCCGCCCTTCGACTTCACTTTTTCGTCGGTGGGATAAATGAAGATGCCGCCGCGCGTGAGAATGCGGTGCACGTCGGCCACCATCGAAGCCACCCAGCGCATGTTGAAATCGCGGCCGCGCGGGCCGGTCTTGCCAGCCAGCAAATCGGCGATGTAGCGTTGCATCGGCGCTTCCCAGAAGCGCTGGTTGGACATGTTGATCGCGAATTCCGAGGTGTCTTCCGGTATCGCCGCGTTGGCGCGGGTGAGCTGGAAACTGCCGATCTCGCGATCCAGCGTGAACACGTTGACCCCATGGCCGGTGGTCAGCACCAGCAGCGTCGAGGGGCCGTACACGCAGTAACCGGCCGCGACCTGTTGCGTGCCCGGTTGCAGGAAGTCTTTCTCGGTCGGGCTTGTGACGCCTTCGACGCAACGCAGTACCGAGAAGATCGTGCCGACCGAAATATTCACGTCGATGTTGCTCGAGCCGTCGAGCGGGTCGAACAGCAACAGATAGTTGCCCTTGGGATAGGCGTCGGGAATCGGATACGGATCGGCCATTTCCTCGGACGCACACGCCGCCAGGTGGCCGCCCCAGGCGTTGGCCTCCAGCAGGATTTCGTTGGAGATCACGTCGAGTTTTTTCTGCGCTTCGCCCTGCACGTTGCCCGTGCCGGCCTCGCCCAGTACGCCGCCCAGCGCACCCTTGCCGATCGCGATCGAGATGCGCTTGCAGGCGCGCGCGACCACTTCGATCAACAGGCGAAGGTCCGCGTTGACGTTGTTGTCCCGGCGTTGTTCCTCGATCAGGTGCTGGGTGAGCGAAACATGGCCTCGAAACGCTGCTTGCATGATGGATTCCTGTGCGGGGCCCGCCATTGTCCCGGCTTCGGCGAACGGTTGCCACCGACTGCTGACACGACGTTGTCAGCAGCCTCGGCGCAAGCTGCGCGGGCATATCGAAAGGAGTTTCCCATGCATCCCTGGTTGTCGAAGTTGCTCGACGCGTACCGGCCGGCCGCGCAGCGGCTGGCGCTCATCGAAGGCTTGCCGCCGTCATCCCCGCCAGCGTTGCCGCAGCGCCCGCCCGGCCGCCTGTCCATCCGGTTTTTGCCTGCATTCCATCAGGAGGTCCCGCCCATGAACGCACCCTCTCCCGTCGTTTTCTTCCATGCCCCCCGCAGCCGTTCCAGCGTGACCCGCGCGATGCTGGAGGAGCTTGGTGCGTCGTACGACATGGTTGCCCTCAACTTGAAGACCGATGAGCAGCGCACGCCCGAATACCGCGCGATCAACCCGATGGGCAAGGTGCCGGCGGTTCGCCACGAGGATGTGTTGATCACCGAGCAACCGGCGATCCTGATGTACCTCGCCGAACTGTACCCGGAGAAGAATCTTGCACCGGCCATGGGCGACCCGCTGCGCGGCGCGTATTTGCGCTGGATGGTGTTCTACGGTTCCTGTTTCGAGCCGGCGATCATGGATTTTTCGCAGCAACGCGAACCGGTGCCGCCGATGCAGTGCGGCTATGGCGATTACGACAGCGTGATGCAGGTGCTGGCCGCGCAGCTTCAACAAGGTCCGTGGCTGCTGGGCGAACGCTTCAGCGCTGCCGACGTGCTTTGGGGCGGCGCGCTGAACTTCGGGCTGATGTTCAAGCTGGTGCCGGACTGGCCGGTGTTCCGCGACTACGTCGAGCGCGTGCAGGCGCGTCCGGCGATCCAGCGCGCGTTCGCGCTGGACGAGGCACTGGCCGCGGAGCAGGTGCGCGATCTGGACGAGGCGCTGGCTGCATGAGCGCGCAGCCAGGAAAGCCGACGCCGCATCCGGCGCCGCACGATTTCGACTTCGAATTCGGCTGCTGGCACGTGCACAACGAACGGCTGAAATCGCGGCTGACGGGCTGCCGCGAATGGGAGTGCTTCGAGGCCACGGGCGAGTGCCGTCCGATCCTCGGCGGGATGGGCAATCGCGAAGAACTCGTGACCGACGGACTCGGCGACACCCGCTATATCGGCACTGCGCTGCGCCTGTTCAACCCGGCCACCCGGCAATGGAGCATCTGGTGGGCCGACAATCGCCGCGGCGTGCTGGAACCGCCGGTCCACGGCACGTTCGCGGACCGCGTCGGCACCTTCCATGGCGACGACGTGCACGACGGCCACCCGGTGCGCGTGCGTTTCATCTGGGACGCGCGCGAACCGGCGCGGCTGCGCTGGGAGCAGGCGTTCTCGTCGGATGGCGGCGAAAACTGGGAAACCAACTGGGTGATGACGTTCACGCCCCTTGCGACAAATACGGGAACCAATGCGCAATGAGCGCCGAGACGAAATCCACCGCGCCGCGGCCCGCGGAATGCACCGTCTTCGAATTGCGCCAGTACACGCTGCACCCGCGGGCGCGCGAAACATTGATCGAGTTGTTCGAGCGCGAGTTCGTGGATTCGCAGGAGGCCTGCGGCGCCTCCGTGGTCGGGACGTTCAGGGATCTCGACGATCCGGATCGTTTCGTGTGGCTGCGCGGGTTCGCCGACATGCCGGCGCGCCGGCAGGCACTGGCGGATTTCTACGGCGGTCCGGTGTGGAAGGCGAACCGCGACGCCGCCAACGCCACCATGATCGACTCCGACGACGTGTTGCTGCTGCGCCCGGCCTGGGCCGGATCGGGTTTCGATCTCGATCCCGGCCTGCGCCAAGCGCATGGTCGCGACGAGGCGGGCGAGTCGCTGGTGATCGCGCGCATCTATCCCTTCGATGCGCCGGTCCGGGCGGATTTCGTCGACTGGTTCCGTCGCGAAGCGGTGCCGTTGTTCGAGACGCTTGGCGCGCAAACCGTGGCCGCGCTCGCGACCGAGGAGGCGAAGAACGATTTCACCGCGTTGCCGGTGCGCGAAGGCGAGCACGTGTTCGCATGGTTCGCGCGCTTCGACAGCCACGCTGCGTACGCCCGGTTCTTCGAAGCGGTGACGCACGCGCGGCGCTGGAATGACGAACTGCTGCCCGAGTTGCAGCGGCGCTCGAGCGGCAAGCCGCCATTGTTGCGGCTGGCGCCGACCGCGCGCTCACTGCTGCGTTGAGCGGCACGCACCGAGTCCATTACCAAGGAGTTCCATCCATGAGCAGTTCCCCCCGCCTGGTGTTTTTCCACAACCCGCACAGCCGCGCTGCCATGACGCACGCGTTGCTGGAAGAGTTGGGCGTCGATTACCAGCAACGCGTGCTGGACTTTCGCCACAACGAGCAGCTTGCGGCCGAATACAGGGCGCTCAATCCGATGGGAAAGGTCCCGGCCATTCGGCACAACGGCACGATGGTGACCGAGACGGTGGCGATCTTCATCTACCTCGCGGACACATTCCCGCAGGCGAAGCTCGCCCCGGCGCTGGATGATCCGCAGCGCGGCACCTATTTGCGCTGGCTGGTGTTCTACGCAGCCTGTTTCGAGCCCGCGCTCAGCGATCGTGCGATGAAACGCGAACCGTCGCCGCGCACGCAATCGCCGTATGCCGATTACGAGACCACCGTCGCCGCCATCACGCAGGCACTGCAGCCCGGTCCGTGGTTGCTGGGCGAACGCTTCAGCGCGGCCGACGTGTTGTGGGGCAATGCGTTGCGCTGGGTCACCGGCTTCGGGATGATCGAGGCCACGCCGGTCATCGCCGATTACATCGCACGAGTGATGGCGCGACCGGCCGAGCAGCGCGCGCTCAAGGCCGATGAAGCCCTGGCGGCGGAAATGGGACTCGCGTGAAACAGCTGGCGTGAAGGAGTGTGTCAGGTCTCAGGGGAAGCCATCCTGCAAGTTGAGGGACCTGATTAGCGTCGCATGTGAGCCAAGAATTGTCGTCATTCCGGGACCCGCCCGCGCTGCTTGCGGGCGGAACCCGGAATCCATCTTGATCTTTGCCAGACGGCACCATGGATTCCGGGTTCGCCTGCGATGAAGCCGCAGGCGGCCCGGATTGACGAGATAAAAGTCGTCAGCTGGCATGTAGCGCGAATCGGGCTGAGGGAAGCAATGGCCACCGGCTTGTCTTTTGTTGAATACGTTGCCGATCAAGCGCAGTTGAGTGATCGTCTCACGTACAAAAAGATGTTTGGCGAATACGCGCTGTACCTTGGCGGCAAGCTTGTCGCGCTCGCTTGCGATAACAGCTTGTTTGTCAAGCCGGTGGCCGCAACCGATACGCTTACTGCAAGTCTTGCTCGGAGTTCGCCGTATTCCGGTGCAAAACCGCACGTTGCAGCGGACGCACTGCTGGATGAGCCAGAGCAACTGCGCAAGCTGTTGCTTGCAACCGAAAAGGCTTTGCCTGCGCCGAAGGCAAAGGCGCCAAAAAAGAGGAAGACATAGATGCCAACACACGAAACAATCAACTACGTCGAATATCCTGCGCGCGATTTGGCAGAAACAAAACGTTTCTTTCAACAGGTCTTTGGATGGTCATTCGAAGACTATGGCCCTGACTACGCAGCTTTCTCGGGCGAAGGACTCGACGGCGGCTTCTTCAAGTCGGAGTTGGCCGCACGCACTGATCAAGGCAGCGCCCTGGTCATTTTCCACAGCGAGAATCTGGAGGCTACGCTGGACAGGGTCGCGGCGGCCGGCGGAGAGATCGTGAAGCCTGTCTTTTCATTTCCAGGTGGACGCAGGTTTCACTTCATCGAACCAAGTGGCAACGAGTTTGCCGTTTGGTCCGAGGTTGAAGCCTAGTTATTCATTGCAGCCGACCGCCATCTCCCTCCCTGCGCGGCGGGAAAAGACCGTTGCTGGCCGTTCGAGGGGTGATCGGTGATGATGTGCGGATGCGTCGCGCCGATCGTTTGTTCCTTATCATCCACGCCCTGCAGGGTCGCCGCACCGCGCTGCCGGCGCGGCGGCTTGCCGACAGCCTGGCTGTATCGCTGCGCACGGTTTACCGCGACGTCGCGGACCTGCAAACCTCGGGCGTGGCGATCGAGGGCGAAGCCGGCGTCGGTTACCTGCTGCGCAAGGGTTCGGACATCCCACCGCTGATGTTCACCGCCGAAGAACTGGAATCGCTGGTGGTGGGCACGCGTTTCGTGCGCGCGTTCGCAGGCAAGCGGCTGGCACATGGCGCGCAATCGGCGATGCTGAAGATCGATGCCGTGTTGCCTGCGGAATTGCGCGGTCGCGCCGAGCGCTCGCGCGTGTTCGTGCCGCAGCGCTGGTATGAAGCGAAATCCGGCATGGTGGACGCGTTGCACGAAGCCATCGAGTCGCGGCGCGTGCTGAAGCTGGAATATTGCGACGCGGATGGCACCACCAGCACGCGCGAGGTCGAACCGCTTTGTCTTGCGTGCTGGGGCGCGGTCTGGACGCTCGGCGCGTGGTGCCGGCTGCGCGTGGGCTTCCGCAATTTTCGTCCCGACCGCATGCAATTCATCGCCACGGGTGAAATCTTCATCGAGACACGCGAACGCGGTCTCGACGCCTATCTCGCCCACGCGGGCGTGGCGCGCCAGCGCATCGAATGACGGCTTCCCGTGGCACCGAATCGGCGCCGCGCACCTCAACCCCGTAGTGCGCGGTACTGGCCCGGGGTGAGACCCGTCAGCTTGCGAAACCGGCGCGTGAACGCGCTCTGGTCGCTGTAGCCGCAGGCCTGTCCGATCGCCGCGATCGAGCCCTGTTCGCGCAACAGCCGCATCGCGGCATCGATGCGCAACTTGGTCAGCATCTGGCCTGGATTGAGCTGGAACACCCGCTGGCAATGGCGTTCCAGTTGCGCGACCGACACATCCGCGAGCGCGGCCAGCGTTTCCACTTGCACGGGCTCCGCATAGTGTGCCTCGAGGTGTTCGACCACGCGCATCAGTCGGTCGTAGATCGGGTGGCGTTCGTCCGGGCGGCCCAGGTCGCGCGAGATGCCGACCACGCCGATCACTTCGTCACGGCGGCGCAACGGATATTTGCAGGTCAGGCACCAGCCGGGCGCGCGGTCGGGAAACAAGTGCACTTCAAGGTGGTTCTCGATGCTCCGGCCGGCGGCCAATACCTGCTTGTCCTGGGCGGCGAAACGCACGCCCAACGGCTCGGGGAACAGTTCCGCGACATGCCGGCCGATCACCTCGGTGCGTCGGCGCAGCCCCAGCCGGCGCAACAGGGTGCGGTTGACGTGGGTATAGCAGCCGGCGCGATTCTTGACGAAGAACACCACATCGGGCAACGCGTCGAACAGGCGTTCGAGTTCCGCGGCTGAAATCAGGGGATCGCGCAAGTTGGGCCTGCTTTCCGTTCAGTCCTGCCATTGTGCCGATTTCCGCATCGAATCGGTGCATCGTGGACAAGACGGGCGTGCACCGGGAGCCCAGACTGGCAGCTGGATGTGAGGGCCACGCGCATCTCGACCGAGTTTGAGGAGACGTCAGAGCATGCAAACCCTGCACGTCACCGATTCGCACACCGCCGGCGAACCCACCCGCGTCGTGCTCGATGGTTTTCCAGACGTGGGTAATGGGCCGCTGGCGATGCGTCGCGAACTGCTGGATGGACGATTCGGCCGCTGGCGTTCAGCCGTCGCCTGCGAACCGCGCGGTTCGGACACGATGGTTGGCGCCTTGCTGACACCGCCGACGGAACCCGGTTGTTGCGCCGGGGTGATCTTCTTCAACAACGTCGGCACGCTGGGGATGTGCGGCCACGGCACCATCGGCGTGGCGCGCACGCTCGCGCACCTGGGCCGGATTGCGCCCGGTGAGCACCGCATCGAGACGCCCGTCGGCGTGGTTGGCGTAACCCTGCACGAGGATTTGCGCGTCACGGTCAGCAACGTGGAGAGCTGGCGGCATGCGGCGAATGTCGCGGTGGAGGTGCCGGGCGTTGGCAGCGTGCGTGGCGACATCGCCTGGGGTGGCAACTGGTTTTTCATCACCGGGGAAAGCCCCGTGCCCGTCGAGTTCGGGCAAATCCGTGCGCTGACCGCTTATACCGAAGCGATCGGTCGCGCGCTGGAAGCGCAAGGTGTCACAGGCGAAAATGGCGCGCGCATAGACCACGTCGAGGTGAATGTGCATCCGGGCGACGGCGGCGCCGATTCCCGCAACTTCGTGTTGTGCCCGGGCCTGGCTTACGACCGTTCGCCGTGCGGTACCGGCACCAGCGCCAAGCTCGCGTGCCTGGCCGCCAATGGCGAGTTGCCGCCGGGCAAGACGTGGCGGCAGATGGGCATCCTGGGCAGCGCGTTCGACGCCAGCTACGCGCGCGGTACACGCGGCGTGCTGCCGCGGATCACCGGCAGCGCCTGGATCACCGGCGAAGCGACCTTGCTGCTCGACCCCGACGATCCCTTCGTGTGGGGCATAGGCGGAGACAGGCCATGCGATCGCACGATCTGATCGTCGCCGGGGCCGGCATCATCGGTGCCGCCTGCGCACAGGCGGCGGCCGAGGCCGGCTTGCGTGTCGCGGTGGTCGAACCCGGTGTGATCGGCGGTGGCGCGACGGCCGCAGGGATGGGCCATCTTGTCGCGCTCGACGAGGTTCCGGCCGAATTTGCGCTGGCGCGCGACTCGTTGCGCTTGTGGGAAGCCTACGCGGAGCGGCCCGAGGCCGAATTCCATCGTTGCGGCACGCTGTGGGTGGCCGACGACGATGCGGGGATGCAGACGTTGCATGGCAAGGCCGCCCGCTTCGACGCGGCGGGCATCGCCGCCGAATGGCTGGACGCTGCGGCATTGCGTGAAGCCGAGCCCGCACTGGCGCATGACCTTCTGGCTGGCCTGCGCGTGCCCGGCGAAGCGGTGGTATATCCGCCAGGCATCGCCCGCACGATGTTGGATCGCGTCGGGATGCTCGGCGGCACGTTGCATCAAGGGCGCAAGGTTGTCGCGCTGGAAAACAATGGCGTGCGGCTGGACGACGGCGCGCACTTGCATGGCCCGGTGCTGGTCGCGTGCGGTTGCGACACGTCCGCGCTGTTGCCGGAACTGGCGCTGCGCCCGCGGCGCGGGCACCTGGTCATCACCGACCGCTATCCGGGCTGGTTGCGTCACCAGGTTGTCGAAACCGGTTACGCCGCGAGCGCACACGGCAACGCCGGCGAAGCGGTGGCGTGCAACGTGCAGCCGCGTCCGGGTGGGCAGTTGTTGATCGGTTCGTCGCGGGAATTCGGACCCATCAGCGCGCAGGTCGCAGTCTCGCTGCTGGCGCGCATGTTGCGACGCTGCTTTCGATTCCTGCCGGAACTGCCGCGCCTCAAGGCACTGCGCGCGTGGACGGGCTTCCGTCCGGCCACACCCGACGGCTTGCCATACATCGGCGCGCTGCCGTCGCGCCGTGGCGTGTGGGTCGCGGCAGGCCACGAGGGCCTGGGCGTCACCACGGCGCTGGGCACCGCGCAGTTGTTCGCGGATCTGTTCCTCGGTCGTTCGCCGCGGATCGATTCCGTGCCGTATGCGCCACTGCGGAGCCCGGCATGAACGCGATCGTGCGCCTGCGGGTGAATGGCGCCGCTGTCGAGGTGCCGGACGGCGCCAATGTCGCGGCCGCGATCGCGCATGTGACGCAGTGGTTTCGGCGTTCCCGCAGCGGCGAACCCCGCGCACCGTTGTGCGGCATGGGCGTGTGCTTCGAATGCCGGGTGACGATCGACGGCGACGCACACGTGCTTGCGTGCATGACGTCGGCGCGCGAAGGCATGCAGGTGCGCACCGATGACTGAACGCCGCGACGTGCTGGTGGTCGGTGCCGGACCAGCGGGCCTCGCTGCGGCGGAAGCCGCCGCTGCGCATGGTACGAACGTGACGATGCTGGATGCGCAAGCGCACCCGGGCGGACAGGTGTGGCGGCACGACATCGCGCATCGTGCACCCCACCGTGCGCGGCGCGCATTGCGGCGTATTGCGTCGGTGAGATGGTGCCATGGCATGCGCGTGGTCGACGCGGATGTGTCCGCGTGTTCACTGCGGGCCGAGGATGCGCTGCACGCGCGTGAGTTCCACTGGGACCGGCTGGTGCTCGCCACCGGCGCGCGCGAACTGTTTCTGCCTTTCCCCGGCTGGACGTTGCCGGGCGTCACCGGCGCGGGTGGCTCGCAGGCGCTGGTGAAACAGGGCTGGCCCGTCGACGGGCGGCGCGTGGTGGTGGCCGGAAGCGGACCCCTGTTGCTCGCCGCGGCGGCGACGCTGCGCGCACGCGGCGCGCGCGTACTGGCGATCGTCGAACAGGCTGCGCGCAAGGACGTGCACGCTTTCGCGTATGGCTTGTGGCGTTGGCCGGACAAACTGGTGCAAGCGGCTGCTTTGCGCGCGAAATTGGCCGGCGTGCCAATCCGTTACGGTGCGGTGGTGCGCCGCGCGCTGGGCGATGGCCACCTGCAGGCGGTCGAGATCGATCACGACGGCGAGATCGCACGCATCGAGTGCGATCAGCTCGCGGCCGGGTTCGGACTCGTGCCCGAAACCGGCCTTGCGCGCCTGCTCGGCTGCGCGCTCACCGATGCACGGCATCCCGCGGTGCGCGTGGATGCGCTGCAGCGCACGAACGTCGAGGGCGTACTCGCCGCCGGCGAAGCGTGCGGCATCGGCGGCATGCAGACAGCCAGCATCGAAGGCGCGATCGCGGGGCACGCCGCTGCGGGCGACGAAGCGGCTGCGCATGGATTGATCGCTGCACGCGACCACGCGCGGCGTTTTGCCGAGGCCGCCGAGAAAACCTTCTCGCCAGGCCCACGCACGCGCGCACTGGCGGACGATTCCACCATCGCATGCCGTTGCGAAGACGTGACGCTGGGCGAATTGCGCCCCTTCGAGGACGCACGCTCGGCCAAGCTGGCCACTCGGTGCGGGATGGGTGCTTGCCATGGGCGCATCTGCGGCGCGGCCCTGGCCGAACTCAAGGGCTGGGCGTGGCATGGTCACCCGCGCCAGCCGCTTTTTCCTGCACGGCTGGCAACGCTGGCTGCTGCCGACGCAGCTTTGGCCGGCGGCATTGCGGATGCCACGTCGTGATCGCGTGCCTGGCGAGGTTGCGTGCACAAGTTGTCCGCGCATGGGAATGTTTGGAGAAAACCCATGAAGTTTGATGGCATCTATGTTCCCCTGGTTACGCCGTTCGATCGCGACGGAGCGGTCGACCAGCCGAAGCTTGAAACGCTGGTCGAGGCGATGATCGACAAGGGCGTAGCCGGACTCGCCGCCTGCGGCACGACCGGCGAGTACTACGCGCTCAGTGACGGCGAGCGCACGCAGGTGTTGAGGACGGTGCATCGCGTGGCGGACGGCCGCGTGCAGCTGATCGCCGGCATTGGCGATATGTCGCCGAGCCGCTCGGTCGAACGCGCGGCGGAAGCCAGGGCCATCGGTTACGACTGCCTGTTGCTGTCGCCGCCGCCTTACAGCTTGCCGAGCCAGGACGGCATCCGCGCACACTTCGAATACGCCGCGCAGCACTGCGGGCTGCCGATCATCATCTACAACTTCCCCGCGCGCACCGGCGTCAACGTCGAATTCGACACCGTCGCCGCGCTGGCTGCTCACCCGAACATCGTCGCGATCAAGGAGTCGAGCGGTAACTTCAGCCAGGCGCTGCGGATGCTGCAGGCAGGGTTCGCCGACTTCGAAGTGATCTGCGGTTGCGACGACCAGCCCGTGGACTTTTTCTTCTGGGGCGCGAAGGGCTGGATCGCCGGCGCCGGCAACGTGTTTCCCGGCGAACAGGTTGCGCTGCACAAGGCCGCGCGTTCCGGCGACTGGGACCGCGCGCGCGCATTGATGCGCGCGATGTATCCGGCGCTGCATTCGATGGAATCGGGCGACTACAACCAGAAGGCCAAGGCCGGTTGCCTCAACGGCACGCTGGACGCCGGCGACGTGCGCCCGCCGCTGGCGCCGCTGGATGCGGCTGCCAAACAGGCATTCCGCGAACTGGTGCGAGGAGGTTGAGGTCATGGCACTCGGCAAACAGGAAGTGTTCGCACGCGCCGCGCGCGGCGAATTGAAAGCCCCGCAACTGATTCCCGGCTTTCACGGCAACGACGACGGGCTGGAAAACCGCACGCCGATCGACGACAGCGTGATCGGCACGCTGGGCGCGGGCGGCAAGGCCGAAGTGGATGCCGCGGTGCAAGCGGCCCGCGCCTGCTTCGATGCCGGCGACTGGCGCCGCAAGAGCCCGGCCGAACGCAAAGCCGTGATGCTGAAGTGGTGTGACCTGTTGGCCGAACATGCCGAAGAACTCGCGGCACTCGACTGCATCGACGCGGGCAAACCGATTGACGAGTGCGAGAACACCGACATCCCCGCCACCATCGATACCTTGCGCTGGTATGCCGAGGCCGCCGACAAGTGCTACGGCAAGGTGGCGCCGACCGGCGCGAATGCCACCGGCCTTGTCGTCAAGGAACCGGTCGGCGTGGTCGGCGCGGTATTGCCGTGGAATTTCCCCGCGCAGATGTATGCATGGAAAGTCGGGCCGGCGCTCGTCACCGGCAACAGCGTGATCGTCAAGCCGGCCGAACTGACGCCGCTTTCCGCGGTGCGCATGACCGAGCTAGCGCACGCGGCCGGCATTCCGGCAGGCGCGCTGATCGTCGTGAACGGGCTCGGCGAACACGCGGGCGAAGCCCTCGGCCGGCACATGGATGTCGACGTGGTGTCGTTCACCGGCTCCACCGAAGTCGGACGCTATTTCCTGAAGTACTCCGCCGAAAGCAATCTCAAGCAGATCGTGCTCGAGTGCGGTGGGAAAAATCCGCAAGTTGTTTTCGCCGATGCCGACATCGACGCCGCGGTCGCCGACATCCTGAATGCCGCGTTCTGGAACATGAGCGAGAACTGCAGTTGCGGTTCTCGCCTGCTGGTCGCCAACGAGGTGAAAGACGAACTGGTCGGGAAACTCGTCGCGGGCCTCGCGGGCTGGAAATTGGGCGACCCGCGCGAACCGGGGGTGCGGCTGGGGCCGATGGTGGAACGCCCGCACCTCGAAAAGGTCAAGGGTTTCCTCGCCCAGGCCAAAGCCGACGGGCTGCGTTGCGTCACCGGCGGCCGCGTCCGCGGCGACCTGTTGAGCGGCTGGTACGTCGAGCCGACGGTGTATGTCGATGTCGGGCCCGACACGCGCTTGTTCCGCGAGGAAGTGTTCGGACCGCTGCTGGCTGTCACCGGCTTCGAAAGCGAGCAGGAAGCCATCCGCCTCGCCAATGACACCCACTACGGACTTGCCGCTTCGATCTACACCGAAAACGTGCACCGCGCGCAGCGCGTGGCCCGCGCGATCCGTGCAGGCACCGTTTCGATCAATGGATTTTCCGAGGGCGACATCACCACGCCATTCGGTGGTTACAAGCAATCCGGTTTCGGCGGGCGCGACAACGGTCTCGAAGCGCTCGACCAATATCAGGAGATCAAGACCATCTGGTACGTGAACCGCGAAGCGGGCGCCTGAGATGTCCGCGACCCGATGAAGCCGATCCCACGGAGATCGCCATGAACAAGTTGTTCGTCAGCCCGGGTTGCAAACGCGTGCGTGTCGGGAAAGCGCTCGGTGACAAGTTCGACGTGCGCAGCTTCCACGGCGCCACACTTTCCACCGGGCCGTTGCCGGTGCTGGGCGCGCGGCAGTGAATCAGAGCGACCACCACGGCGAGGGGCCACGCATGTCGGCACAAGGCAAGTTCCACAAGAGCCTCAGCCTCACCGACCTCACCTTCATCGGCCTCGGTGCGATCTTCGGTTCGGGCTGGTTGTTCTCGGCCAGTTACGTCGCGGCGATCGCGGGGCCTTCCGGGATCCTGTCCTGGATGATCGGAGGCGCTGCGGTGTTGCTGCTGGGCCTGGTGTATTGCGAGTTGGGCGCCGCGTTGCCACGCGCGGGCGGTGTGGTGCGCTATCCCGAATACTCGCACGGCCCGCTGCTCGGCTACCTGATGGGGCTGATCACGCTGATCGCGTTCTCCAGCCTGATCGCGATCGAAGTGACGGCGTGCCGCCAATACGCCTCGGCATGGTTTCCGCAACTGACGCAGGCCGGTTCGCAGTCGCCCACGTTGCTCGGCTGGCTGGTGCAGCTCGCGATCCTCGGGATTTTCTTTCTGCTGAACTACTACAGCGTCAAGACGTTCGCGCGCGCCAACAACCTGATCAGCGTGTTCAAGTTCGTGGTGCCGCTGACCGTGATCGTGGCGCTGCTGTGGTTCTTCCATCCGCACAACTTCAGCGTGGACGGCTTCGCGCCATCCGGTTTCGCGGGCGTCGCGGGCGCGGTTTCCGCGGGCGGCATCATCTTCGCCTACCTGGGCTTGACACCGATCGTTTCGGTGGCGAGCGAAGTCCGTGATCCGCAGCGCACCATTCCCGTCGCACTGATCCTGTCGGTGCTGTTGTCGACGGCGATCTACCTGCTGCTGCAGATCGCCTTTCTCGGAAGCGTGCCGCCGGCAACGATGGCGCACGGCTGGCACGGCATCGACAAGCTGTTCTCGCTGCCGTTCCACGACATCGCGATCGCGCTGGGCCTGGGCTGGCTGTCGGTGCTGGTGGTGTGCGATGCGGTGATCTCGCCAAGCGGCTGCGGCAACATCTACATGAACGCGACGCCGCGCGTGGTATACGGCTGGGCACGCGGCGGGACCTTCTTCAAGGTGTTCACGAAGGTGGACGCGAAGTCGGGCATTCCGCGTGCCGCGTTGTGGCTGACGCTGGCGCTGTCGATTTTCTGGACGCTGCCGTTTCCATCGTGGTCGGCGATGATCAACGTGGTTTCCGCCGCGCTGGTGTTGAGCTACGCCGTCGCGCCGATCACCACCGCCGCGCTGCGCCGCAATGCGCCGGGGCTGCCGCGCCCGTTCCGCGTGCGCGGGTTCGCGGTGCTGGGGCCGCTCTCGTTCATCGTCGCCGCGCTGATCGTGTACTGGTCGGGCTGGAAGACGCTGTCATGGTTGCTGGGCGCGCAGCTCGCGTTGTACGCGATTTACGTCGGGTATCGCGCACAGCGCCCGGCGTATCGCGCGGGACTTGCCTGTGATGTGCGCGCCTCGCTGTGGCTGATCGGCTTCTACGCACTGGTGATGGCCGTTTCATGGACGGGGACCTTCGGCGGCACGGGCGTCATCGGCTCGCCGTGGGATTCGATACTGGTAGCCGCCGTCGCCTTGTTCGCTTATGCGTGGGGCACGCGCGTCGGCTTGCCGGCCGCGCAACTCCGGCTGGGAACGGATGACGAGGATTGACCACGATAGGCGAATCGATGATTTCCCGTTTTGACGACTACGAGCAGTTCCCGATGACTGACGGAGGTGGGTTCGGGCCACAACGCTCCCCAAGCCAATACCGACCCGGTGGACTTCGATGTGATGGGTCGTTACTACTGGGGCCGCGTCACGGTGAAGTTCTGATCGATGACGTTTCGGTCTGCGCGTTGACATGCGGTCGTATGTCGGCGCGCGGTCGATACATTCGGGTTGTCGGCAAGTATGGGGAGTACGGATCCATGCGTAACATGCGAGTGAGTTGGCATAGCGTTTCTCCGATCCTTCTGGTTGCGGTGTGCATTGCCCTCGCCGGGCCGGTGTCCGCGCAATCCCGCGGTGCCGTGCACCCACAGAAGACCACCACACCGCCACCGTTGCAATTCCATTACATGGGACCTCCGGCCGGTGGGCGCGTCGCTTCGGTCGCAGGCATTCCCGGCGATTACTCGACGTATTACCTCGGTGCGGCTTCGGGCGGCCTGTGGAAGTCCATCGATGGCGGGCACACCTTCAAGCCGATCTTCGACGAGCAGGACACGTCGGCAATCGGCGCGATCGCGATTGCGCCGGCCGACCACGACACGGTGTGGGTGGGCACCGGCGAACCTTGGACGATTCGCCCGAGCGACATCGTCGGCGACGGCGTGTACAAGTCCACCGATGGCGGCGCGACCTGGAAGCACATGGGCTTGCCGAAGACTGGACGCATCGCGCGGATCATCATCAATCCCAAAGACACGGACAACGTGCTGGTTTGCGGGGAAGGTTCCGGCGCGGCCCCGCAGCACGAACGCGGCGTGTTCCGCACCACCGACGGCGGCAAGACCTGGAAGCAGACGCTGTTCGTCAATGAGGAAACCGGCTGCAGCGGGCTCAGCATGGATCCCGGCAATCCCGACACCGTGCTCGCCGGCACCTGGCAATTCAGCGTGCGCACCTGGGCCGAGCTGAGCGGCGGTCCTGGCAGCGGCGTGTACATCTCGCACGACAACGGTCAGACGTGGACGCATCTCACGACCGCCAACGGACTGCCGAAGCCGCCGCTCGGCAAGATCGACGTCACCATCGCGCCGTCCAATCCGCAGCGCATGTACGCGTTGATTCAGACGAAGGACCAGGGATCAGTCTGGCGCAGCGACGACGGCGGCAGCAGCTGGCAGGTCGTGAGCTGGGACCGCAACCTCATCATGCGCGCCGGTTACTACATCTTCATCGAGGCCAATCCGAAGGATCCAGACGGCGTGCTGGTCCTGAACAGCGGCGACCATTATTCCAGTGATGGCGGCCGCACGTTCTCGGGCGAAGGCGGCAAGAACGTGAAGCCGTTCGGCGCCGCATCGTGCGGCGATTGCCACGACGGCTGGATTGATCCGACCGATCCCAAGCATTACGTGCTCACCGATGACGGCGGCGCCAACATTGCGACCGGCGCAGGGACGGCCATGCACGTCGCGCTGCCCAACGGACAGCTCTACCACGTCGCCAGCGACGACCAGGTGCCGTACTGGATCTACGGCAACCGGCAGGATGATGGCGGCTGGCGCATTTCGAGCGATCTCTCGCAACCGAGCGGCAATGGACTTTTGCCGAAAGGCGCATTCATGCCGGAGGGTGAAGCCCACGGGCGCTACTTCGACGAAGACGAAGACGAAGACAGGTCTGGCGGCAAGCCCAAAGTCGACATGCAACGACTCGCGCAATATCCGAAAGCCGCGCCGCCGCCCAAAGGCTGGGCGCTCGGGCCGAAGGGTGAGCCCAAGACGCCGCCCAATCGCAGCGGTTTCGAAGGGCCGAATGCAGAGCCGCCGACCTACCAGTATTTTCCGAATGCCTGCGAGTCGGGGTTCACGATTCCCGAGCCGGGCAATCCCGATATCGTGTGGTCGTCGTGCTACGGCAACGAGCTGTACCGCTTCGACCTGTCGCAAGGAACGCCGCATTCGGTTTCGCCGTCCATCGTCGGTCTGGATTCGCCGCCGAACAAGCTGAAGTACCGCTGCCACTGGACGCCACCGCTGGCGATCGATCCGTTCGATCACGACAGCGTGCTGTACGGCTGCCAGATGGTGCTGCGCACCGTGGACAAGGGGCATTCGTGGACCGAGTTCAGCCCGGACCTGTCCACGCGCGATCCGTCGATGATCGTACCGAGCGGCGGCCTCATGCAGGACAACCTCGGCCAGTACTTCGGCGCGCTGGTGTGGTCGCTGACCTACTCGCCGATCGAGAAGGGCCTGCTGTGGGCGGGCACCAATGACGGCAAGGTGTGGTACACCAAGGACGCGGAGTCGCAAGGCCAGCCGCAGTGGATCGACGTCACCGCGAACCTGCACATCCCGCCGCACGGGAACATCAACCAGATTTCGCCGTCGCATTTCCATGCGGGCACCGCGTACATCGCGGTGGATTTCCGCTTCGCGGGCGAAGGCGACCACAAGCCGTATATCCTGAAGACCACCGATTACGGCAAGACCTGGAAGAACATCAGCGGCAACTTGCCGTCCGACAATCCGCTGGACTACACGCTCAGCGTTGCCGAAAACCCGAATCGCGAAGGCATGCTGTTCGCGGGCACCGGGCATGCTTTCTACTACACGATGGACGACGGCAGGCACTGGACGCGTTTCAGGAAGGGCCTGCCGCCTTCGCCGGTGACGTGGATCAATATCCAGCCGCACATGCACGATGTGGACGTGTCCACCTATGGCCGCGGCGACTACATCCTGCCGAACATTGCGGCGTTCGAGCAGAGTGGCAGCCCGGATCAGCCGAACAGCGGATCGACCCGGTTGTTCAAACCTGGCGAGATCTACCGCCAGGCGCGCGGTGCCTATCCGACTGCCGCCCAACCGGCGCGGCCGCAGTTCCAGTTCTATCTGGCCAAGGCACCCAAACAGCCGGTGCAGTTGCAGATCCTGGATGCGCAGGGGAAGGTGATCCGCACCGAAAAATTGAAGGCGCACCAAGGCCTTAACGGCACCTATTGGGATCTTTTCTACGACACGCCGACCGATGTCAGGCTGCTCACGACGCCGCCCGAGAACCCGCACCTCTGGGACGAGCCGCGCTACCAGGGCAAGACCTATCGCACCATCATCCACTGGGGCATGACGCCGCACACCGGCACGCCGATCGCGGCGCCGGGCGACTACCAGGTACGGCTGACCGTGGATGGCCGCAGCTATACGCAGCCCTTCGAGGTGGTGAAGGATCCGAAGATCAAGACCAGCGATGCGGTGTTGAACGATTCGACCGCACTGCAGGTGCAGATTGCCGAGGCGATCAGCGAGACGTCGGACATGGTCAATGCCATGGAAAAGTGGCGCAAACAAATCGAGGAGCAATTGAAGACGCACGCATCCGGTTCCGATGCCGACGCACTGCAACGCCTCGATGCGCAAATCCTGGAGGTCGAGGACCAACTGGTGAGCCCGGAAGCCAGGCTCAGCGACGACAAGCAATACTCGACGCCGTTCCGGATGTACTGGAACCTTCGCTGGCTCGCCGGCCGCGTCGGCCAAGGCATCCAGAACACCGCCGGCGGCTCCGACTACGCGCCCACTGTCGCCCAACGCAACAACTTCGCCAAGCTGCAGGCACAGCTCGCCGCCGCGCGCACGATGTTCGGGAATCTCAAGACCACGACCGTGCCGGCGTTCAACCGCGACATGCGCGGCAACGGCGTCAAGGTCAAAGTGGGCGAATAACCGGCACGGATGTAGCGGCGCGAAGAAAATTTGGGTCGTCATTCCGGGGCCTGTGCCGGCTTGCCGGCGCGGGAACCCGGAATCCAGCTTGGGTGCGTGGGTTCGAAAACCGTTGGGCTTCGCTGCGCTCAGCGCCAACCTACAACAGCACTCCGACGAACCGGCTCAGCCTACCGTCGCGTCCCGGTAGTCGATCGCCTGCGTGCGGTCCGGCCTGCCTTCGCGCCATAGTCTTGCTGCGACAGGTGTGGCAAGGATGGAGACGACGAAGTTGAGCGCCAACGCCAGCAGGCCGATGTAGATGCCATAGTGTGCGTCGCCGAAGACGAACGTGTAGACGGGCTTCAATCCTTGCGCGTACGCCAGTGCGCTGCCGAGGATCATCCCGGCGAACCAGCCGGCCAGCAGCGCCGATGCGCGGAGCCAGCGGGTGAACAAACCACAGATCACCGCAGGAAAGATCTGCAGCATCCAGATGCCGCCCAGCAGTTGCAGGTCGATCGCGAATTTCGTGGGCAGGTACAGCACCGCCAGCAACGCGCCGAATTTCACGAGCAGCGAGATGTTCTTGGCGATCCGCGATTCCTGCGCGTTGGACAACTTGTCGTTGACGTAGGGCCGCCAGATGTTGCGCGTGAAAAGATTCGCGGCGCCGATCGACATGATCGCGGCTGGCACCAGCGCGCCCAGCGCGATCGCGGCGAAGCAGAACCCCGCGAACCACGGCGGAAAGCTCGCGTTGATCAGCGCGGGCACCGCCATCGAACCGTCCTTGACGTCGATGTGCGCGGCCAGCGCCATGTAGCCGAGCAGCGCGACCAGCCCCAGCATGATGCTGTAGGCGGGCAGCCACACCGCGTTGCGGCGGATTGTTTGCGGCCCGTCGGCCGAAAGTGTCGCGGTGGTCGCGTGCGGGTACAAGAACAGCGCGAACGCCGAACCCAGCGCGAGCGTCGCGAACGACCAGTACTGGTCGGGCTTCAGGATCACGCCGGTGTCGCCACCCTTCGCGGCGAACGCCTTTTCGGCTGCATCGAACACCGCGCCGTAACCGCCCAGCTTGATCGGGATGATCACGATCGCCGCGATCACGGTGATGTAGAGCATCGCGTCCTTCACGAACGCAATCAGCGCGGGCGCGCGCAGGCCGCTCGAATAGGTGTACAGCGCCAGGATCACGAACGCGATGATCAGTGGCGTTTCCTTGCCGATGCCGAGCGCGCCGAGACCCATCGCCTCGAACACTTTTTCGAGCCCGACGAGTTGCAGTGCGATGTACGGCATCGTCGCGAGCACGCCGGTGACCGCGACCGCCATCGCCAGGCCACGGCTGCCGTAGCGGCCCTCGACGAAATCAGCCGAGGTGATCCAGCCGTGTTTGCGGCACGCGTTCCACAACCTCGGCATGGTCAGGAACACGATCGGATATACCAACACGGTGTACGGCATCGCGAAAAAACCGTACGCGCCGACCGCGTACACCAGCGCCGGCACCGCGATCAGCGTGTAGGCGGTGTAGAGATCGCCGCCCAGCAGGAACCAGGTGACGAACGCGCCGAAGCGGCGGCCGCCCAAGCCCCATTCATGCAACTGCGAGAGATCGCCGCGCCGCCAGCGCGCCGCGAAAAAACCAAGCACCGTGACGAGCAGGAAAAAGAACGCGAATACGCCGAGTGCGGTGCCGTCGAACCGGACGGCACTCATGCGCGCCACTCGCGATGCACGATCCAGGTCAGGATCGCCGCCAACACGACCCACGCGAATTGCCACACGTAGAAGAACGGAAATCCCGCGACCGTCGGCAGCGAGCGGTTGTAAAGCGGCACCCACAGCAGCGCGATGAATGGGATCAGCAACAACCAGGGCGTGAGTTTGCGCGGCATGGGTTGCGTGCTCCTTGGGGTGCGGGGCAGGACGTCCGGTGGCGGCCGTGGCATCATACGCGCCTTCGCGGCCCGTCACGGCTCACGTGGAACAAAAGCGCGTCCAGTTCGATTTCGAGATCGCCTTCAGCAATGGCGGCGGCCTCAAGGGTTGGGATTTCCGGGTCGACATCGAGGGCGACGACATCTCGGACGAGGTGCTGGCCGACTACATCGTCCGCGAGCTGCGACTGTTGATGGTCGGCAGCGTGGCAGTCAGCAACAAGAAGATCATCAGCGAGCCGCACAAGCGCGTGTCGTGAACGGGTCGCGCGATGGGCGATTCAGGGGAAAGTAAACGCGCCCGGCGCGGGGGAGAACCGATGGCCAGCAACATCAACCGCGGACCTCGCCAGATCTGGCTTGCGCTGATCTGGTCGCTCAAGGGCTTGCGCGCGGGCTGGCGCACCGAGGCTTCGTTCCGCCTCGAGGTGATCCTGTTCGCGATCCTGTTCCCGATAGGGTTGTGGCTGGGTGACGGCGCCGTCGAGAAGGCGCTGCTGGCCGGCTCGCTGCTGCCGGTGCTGGCCGCGGAAATGCTGAACTCCGCCGTGGAATGCCTGGTCGACAAGCTGTGGCCCGAACTTGATGAAACGGCCGGCCGCGCCAAGGACATGGGTTCGGCCGCGGTGTTCCTGCTGATGCTCAACATGCTGGCGATTTGGGGCGTGATACTGCTTCCGCGCGCTTTCTAGCCAGCAGCAGCGGTGGCCTGGCGTAAAACCCGTTCGCTGCGCTCACTACGCTCAACGCGAACGGATTGAATTCGAACGGCGCTGCGCTCCGAGTCGCGTCGCCGTTGCACGGATTTGCGCCCCATGCTGCAATCATCGCCCAGACTGGCACAGAGAACTCCCATGCGCGCTGTCCGGCTTGCCGTTTCGTGTTTCGTGTTGATGCTCGCGTGCGGTCTGTTGACCGGCTGCGGCTACAACCAGATCCAGAAGAAGGACGAGGCGGTCAAGGCCGCGTGGTCGGAAGTGGTCAACCAGTACCAGCGCCGCGCCGACCTGGTGCCGAACCTGGTCGCGACGGTAAAGGGTTACGCCGCGCACGAGGAACAGGTGTTCCGCGAGGTCACCGAAGCGCGCGCGAAGGTCGGGCAGGTCACCGTCAATGCCGACGACGCGGCGTCACTCGCCAAATACCAGGCCGTGCAGGGCGAACTCTCCAGCGCACTGACGCGGCTGATGGCGGTTTCGGAAAACTATCCGAACCTGAAAGCCGACGGCTTGTTCCAGAACCTGCAGGCACAGCTCGAAGGCACCGAAAATCGCATTACCGTGGCGCGCCATCGCTATGTGCAGGCGGTGCAGGATTACAACAGTTACATCCGCGGCTTTCCGGTGAATCTCACCGCGAAAGTTTTCGGGTACGCGGTGAAGCCCAACTTCACGGTGGAAAACGAAGCCGCGATTTCGACCGCGCCGAAGGTCGATTTCGGCACCGCACCAGCATCGGCTCCGCCGTCCGCTCCAACGGCTCCCGTCGCGCCGACGCCGCCGTCCGCACCGGCGTCCGCAGCGAGCGGGCATTGAGCGGATCGTGAAGAGTCCGTGGACAGTACTTTCCCCTCTCCCTTCGGGAGAGGGTGGCCGCAGGCCGGGTGAGGGCACAAATTCGCTCATGGTTGGAGAAATCGCAAGCCTCGTACCCTCACCCCCAGCCCCTCTCCCGAAGGGAGAAGGGAGCATGCGATGCACCTCACGAACTTTCAGCAAATTTATGATCGTGGTGATGTGCGCGTTGACTTGCATCGGCATTGCGCGCGCCGACGTCGTGGTGCCTGCGTTGAAGGCGCGCGTTACCGATCTCACCGGTACGCTCACGTCGCAGCAGACGCAATCATTGGAAGGCCAACTCGCCGCGCTCGAGCAGCGCAAGGGGGCGCAGGTCGTGGTGCTGATGTTGCCGAGCACGCAGCCCGAAGACATCGCCGATTACGCGACGCGCGTGTTCGATCAGTGGAAGATTGGCCGCAAGAACGTCGACGACGGGGTGCTGGTGGTAGTCGCGAAAGACGATCATCGCGCGATGATCGAAACCGGTTACGGGCTCGAAGGTGCGATTCCCGACGCCGCGGCGTCGCGCATCATCCGCGAGTACATGTCGCCGAAGTTCAGGGTGAATGATTTCTATGGCGGATTGAATGACGCGATCGGTGCGCTGACGAAGCTGATCGATGGCGAACCGTTGCCACCGCCACTGCAGGGGCCGCAGCGCAACACCGGTGGCGTGGCGCACGGGCAGGATTGGTTCACCGGCCTGCTGGTCGCCGGCTTCGTGCTGGTGTGGGCGCGCGGCATGTTCGGCCGTTTGCCGCGGGTTCCGCGCGCGGGTGTGGTGGGCGCGCTGACCGGCGCGCTGTCGTGGATGTTCAGCGGTCTGTGGCCACTGGGGCTCGCTTTCGGCGTGATCGGAGTGGTGTTCGGTTTCGTCGGGGGCGCCGGCGGCACCTTCGCGCGGCGTGGTGGTTTCGGCGGATGGGGCGGCTTCGGCGGCGGCGGTTTGGGTGGCGGTGGCTTCGGTGGCGGCGGCGGGTTTTCGGGCGGCGGCGGTTCCACCGGTGGCGGCGGCGCTTCGGGGAGTTGGTGATGGATGCGATTCGTTGGTTGCGGCATTGGTTCCACGCACCCGCCAGCCGGGCGTTTCCGCCCGCGGCCATGCAGGAAATCCAGGCGGCGATCGCGGCGGGGGAAGCCCGGCACGATGGCGAAATCTGCTTCGCGGTCGAGGCGCGCCTGCCTGCGCGTTATCTGATCGGCGGGCGGCGTGTACGCGAACGTGCCGAAAGCGTGTTCGCCGACTTGAAGGTGTGGGATACGGAACGCCGCACCGGCGTGCTGATCTACGTGCTGCTGGGCGATTACACCATCGAGATCATTCCCGACCGCGGCGTGGTGGCGCGCGTGCCCGAGGGTTCGTGGGAGCGCATCATCGGTTTCATGGGCGAGCAGTTCCGCAAGGAACAATGGAAGGAAGGCGCGCTGGACGGCATCATCGCCACGCACAATCTGCTGGAGTTGTACTTGCCGCCGGGTCCCGGCCGGCGCAACGCATTGCCGGACGAGCCGATCGTGCTGTAACGGCGTCAGGCCGGCAGCGCGGCCTGTATCGCATGCGCGAGATCATCGGGCGAGGTGACCGGCGCTTGGCAGGCGAGGCCCGCGCAAATCCATGCAGTCCCTTTCTCGCCGCGCGCTTCGCGTGCCGACAGCAGCCCGGGTAGCGGGCCGCCATCGGGCGGGATGATGAGGGCGTCGACCGGATCGCCGCCCGGCGCAAGTTGCGCGGCGCGCAAGTTCGTCTGCAGCGCGGCTTGCCACGTCGGTGCACGATCCGCGGTGCAGCGCACCACGATCTGCGGGCGCGGGCGTTCGAACTCGCGCAACGCGCGCAGCAGCGTCGGGCAGGCGTCGGGATATTCGTTCAGCGCGGTGGCGCCGGCGCGCAGCGCGCGTTCGGCGCTCTCGAGGTAGCGGGTTTCGCCGAGCAAGTGCCCCAGCCGCAGCAGCGAACGGATGGCGACCGCGTTGCCGTTCGGGAGCGCATCGTCCGTCCAGCTGCGGCTGCGCGCGAGCGGCGTGTCGTGTGCGGCCGTCGAAAACCAGAAGCCACCCGCTTCGCGATCCTCGAACCTGTCCAGCAGCGCGTCGGCCAGCGCGACCGCCCAATGCAGATCGTGCGGGGCGAACGTGAGTTGCAGCGTTTCCAGAAGCGCATCGAGCAGGAACGCATGGTCGTCGAGGAAACCCGGAATGCGGGAGCGCGGATCCGCCGCGTTGGCGAACAGGGCGCCATCGCTCCACGTCGATTCGCGCAATGCGTCCAATGCGCGCAGCGCCATGTCGCCGCAACGCGCATCGTCGAGCAGCCGTGCAGCGCGCGCGAGTCCGGAAATCGCGAGCGCGTTCCATGCGGTCAGGATCTTGTCGTCGCGCGCGGGATGCGGCCGGCGTTCGCGCGCGTCGAACAACTTGCGCCGGACGACAGCGTATTCGTTCGGCGCATCTTCGGCCGACGTTCCGAATTGGCGGGCAATGTCATTCGTCGGAACGGCCCGCAGCAGATGCCAAGCCGAACCATCGAAGTTCGGCGGCCGGTCCAGTCCGAACGCAAGCTCGGCCAGCGCCAATTCGTCATCCGATAACAACGCACGCACCTGTTCGCGCGACCACAAATAGAACTTGCCTTCCTCGCCTTCGCTGTCGGCATCGAGCGAGCTGTAGAGCGCGCCATTCGGCGCAGCCATGTCGCGCGCGAGCCAATCCACGATGCCACCGACGGCTGCATGCGCCGATTCGCGAAGGGATGCATCGACCTGCGGGTCGGCGGCAAGCCGTGCGTAGGCCGGCAGCAACTGCGCGTTGTCGTACAGCATCTTCTCGAAATGCGGGATGGTCCAGTTCGCATCCACGCAGTAACGGAAAAACCCGCCGCCGAGGTGATCCTGCAGGCCGCGCGCGGCCATGTTCGCGAGGGTGACATGGGCGATGTGTGCTTCCTTCTCCCGGAGGGAGTGGGGTTCAGAAGCGGCGTCCAGCAGCCATTCGAGTTCGGTGGCACGCGGGAACTTGGGCGCGCCCGCGTTGCCGCCCCAATGCGTATCGAAACGGAATTCGACGCGCTGCAGTGCTTTTGCATTCGCCTCCGCCACCGAGGCGATTCCCCCAGTCGATGCCGTTTCCGGGTGTTGGATCCAGGTCTGCAACTGTTCGGCGTGTGCGCGAAGTTCATCCCGGTTTGAATCGAAGAAGGCGCGTACGCGCTGCAATACCTCGGAGAACCCCGGCAAGCCATGGCGTGGCGTGGGCGGAAAGTACGTGCCGATGTAGAACGGCGACAAGGTCTGCGGGTCGAGGAACGCGGTCAGCGGCCAGCCGCCGCCGCGCTGGCTGAGTGCCTGATGCGCAAGCTGATACACGCGATCGATGTCGGGGCGTTCCTCGCGATCCAGCTTGATGTTGACGAAACTCGCGTTCATCCGCGCTGCGATTTCGGGGTTTTCGAAGCACTCGTGCGCCATCACGTGGCACCAGTGGCAGGCGCTGTAGCCAATCGAAAGCAGGACGGGCGTGTCGGTTTCGCGTGCACGCGCAAGCGCCATATCGTCCCAAGGCTGCCAGTGCACCGGATTGCCCGCGTGCTGGCGAAGATATGGGCTGGAAGCATTGGCGAGTCGATTGGGCATCCCTCCATGCTACAGCGCCACATGGAGGCGAAGCTTGAGATCGCAGGTGCGATTCGGATACCGTGATGCGTTGATCCGCGGAGCGGCGTTGTGAACCAGTCTGTTGAATATCCCGCGTTGTACCTGAAGCGCGGCGAGGCTGCGCGGCTGCGCGCGGGGCACCTGTGGGTGTTCGCCAACGAGGTGGACGTCGCCCGCTCGCCATTGACTTCATTTCAGCCGGGCGACGCGTGCGTGATCGTCGATGCGCGCGACCAACCCATCGGCGTCGGCTACGCGAATCCGCATTCGCTGATTTGCGCGCGGCTGGTGGTGCGTGGCATGGAGCACCCGCTGGACGCGTCGCTGCTGACGCATCGGCTGCAGGTGGCGCTGGCGTTGCGTGAGCGCCTGTACCCGGAACCGTACTGCCGCCTGTTGTACGGCGAATCCGACGGCGTGCCGGGGTTGACGCTGGATCGCTTCGACGACGTGGTCGTCGCGCAGGCGAGCACCGCCGGCATCGAACGCCTGAAGCCGCAGATCGAAGCGGCGGTGCAGAAAGTGTTGAAGCCGCGCGCGCTGATCTGGAAGAACGATGCCGGCATCCGCGCGCTGGAAGGCTTGATGAGCTATGCCGACGTCGGTTTCGGCGATCCGCCCGGTCCGCTGCGCGTGCGCGAAGGCGGCGTGGACTTCACGGTGGATGCGATCGGCGGGCAGAAGACCGGCTGGTTCTACGACCAGCGCACCAATCGCGATGCACTGGCGCCATTCGTGAAAGGCGCACGCGTGCTGGACATGTTTGCCTACCTTGGAGCGTGGGGACTGCGCGCGGCCGCGATGGGCGCGAAGGAAGTCGTGTGCGTGGATGCCTCGGCCTCGGCGGTGAAGCTGATCGGCATGAACGCCGAGCGCAATAGCTTCGCCGAGCGCGTGCGCGCTGAACGCGCGGATGCCTTCGATTACCTGAAGACGCTTCGCGAACGCCGCGAACATTTCGATGTGGTGATCCTGGATCCGCCTGCGTTCGTCAAGCGCAAGAAGGATCTGAAGGAGGGTGCGCTGGCATATCGCCGCGTCAACGAACTGGCGATGCAGGTGCTGTCGCGCGACGGGATTCTGGTGACGTGCTCATGTTCGTACCACATGCCGCGCGCGGCATTGCTGGATGCGGTGCAGCGCGGGGCGCGCCATCTCGATCGCAACGTGCAGGTGTTGCAGCAGTTGCAGCAGGCGCCGGATCATCCGGTGCATCCGGCGATCCCCGAAACGGATTATCTGAAGGGGTTTGTCTGCCGCGTCCTGCCGGCATGACGTCCTGATGCAGAATCCGGAAAGATGGTTGTAGTCATCGTCATCCCGGCGAAAGCCGGGACCAACGTGTTGTGTGACACCGAATCGAGGTTGTCGCTGCGGGGCGTCCGGAATGGCGAGCTTGTAATATGCCGTATTGTCTTGCCATGTCAGCCATTCGATGACCCATCCCTTCTTCGTCGATATCGATCCCATCGCGTTCCACATCGGCTCGTTCGGGGTGCGCTGGTACGGGCTGATGTATCTCGGCGGTTTCATCGGCGGCCTGCTGCTGGGTGAATACCGTCGTCGCCGCGGACGACTGCCGGTTGATCGCGATTCGTTCCTCGATCTCGCGTTTTACACAATGCTGGGGGTCATCGTCGGCGGCCGCATCTGGTACATGCTCACGTATCAGCCGATCAACTGGGTCTGGAAAGATCCGCTGCAACTGTTCCGCGTATGGGATGGCGGGATGTCGTTCCACGGTGGCCTGTTGGGGGTATTGGTCGCGAGCCTGTGGTGGTGGTGGCGGCACCGCGCGACGATCAAGCATTACTTCGACGTGGTGGACTTCGTCGCACCACTGGTGCCGATCGGACTCGGACTGGGACGCCTCGGCAATTTCATCAACGGCGAACTGTGGGGCAAGCTCAGCACGCTGCCGTGGGCGATGATCTATCCGCACGCGTTGCAGGAGAGCCCAAAATTCTCCGGCATGAGCGTGGCGGAATTGCACGCGCTGTATCCGAGCGGCGTGCTGGATGCCTATGCCCGCCAACCTTCCGAGCTGTACGAATTCCTGCTGGAAGGCGTGGTGATGTTCACGGTGCTGTGGGTGTTCTCGATCAAGCCGCGGCATCGTTACGCGGTGTCTGGACTGTTCGCGTTGCTGTACGGCTGCTTCCGGTTCGCGATCGAGTTCATCCGCGAGCCCGACGCACAACTCGGGTATCTGTTCCACACCGGCTGGCTGACGATGGGCCAGGTGCAATCGATCCCGTTGATCGTGGTCGGACTGCTCCTGCTGTGGATGTCACGCCGCGCACCGGTGATTCAACCGGAGCCGGTTGCAGCTACAGCCACTTCGCCCGCCTGAGCACGATATACAGGCTGATGCACACCAGAGCCGTGATGCTGATGATGATCGGGTAGGCGTAGGGTTTGGCGAGTTCCGGCATGTCGTGGAAGTTCATGCCGTACCAGCTCGCCAGCAGGGTGGGCGCCGCCAGCAATGCGGCCCAGCCGGCGAGGCGTTTCACCACTTCATTCTGGCGCACCGTGATCAGCGACAGGTTCACGTTCATCGCCGCGCCCAGCATTTCGCGCATCGAGTTGATGGCGTCGCTGACGCGGGTGACATGGTCCTGCACGTCGCGGAAGTAGGGCCGCACTTCGTCGCGGATCACTTCCGGGTGCAGCCGCACCAATTGTCCCAGCATGTCCTGCAACGGCGTGGCCGCGAGCTTCAGCGTCAGCAATTCGCGTTGCATGTCGTACAGGCGCCGGGTCACATCGCGATTGGAGACGTCGGTGAACACGTCCTGTTCGAGTTCCTGCAGCTCCTGCTTGAAGTCCTGGACGATCGGCAGGTAGTTGTCGACGATGAGGTCGAGGATGGAATACAGCGCGTAGCTTGGCCCGAGCGCGAGGTGCTCGGGCGTCTGCTCGCAGGCACGGCGGGCGGGGGCATAGGATTGCGAGGCGCCGTGCCGCACCGACAACAGGTAGTGCTTGCCGACGAAGATGTGGGTTTCGCCGAAGGCGATGCTGCCCTCGTTCATCTGCGCGGTCTGCGCAACCACGAAAAGCGAGGTGCCGTACGATTCAATCTTGGGCCGCTGGTGTGCGCTGTGCGCGTCCTCGACGGCCAGTTCGTGCAAGCCGAATTCTTCCTGCAATTTTTCCAGCAACGCCTCGTTCGGCTCGACCAGCCCCACCCACACGAAACCCTGCGGCTGTGCCAGGAACTCGCTGATCTCGTCCAGCGTGATGTCGCGGATCTTCACGCCGTCCGCGCCATAGGCGGCGCAATTGGCGACCATGGGTTGGGTGGCGGGCGTATCCATGACCCGATTATGCAGGATCGGCCGGGCGATGCAGAACGGCATCACCGTGATGCGCGATTTCAATTCGCGCCCGCCCGCAGGTCACGCCGAAGGCAGCAATGCTTCGACGGGCTCGCCCAGCCGCGCGAGATCCTTGCCGTGCAACAGGATGCCGCCGGTTGCATCCGCAGCGGTGGGTTCGTCCACCTGTCGCACCGCCGCCAGGGTGCGATCGTCGTCCAGCGCAAGCACCCAGCCGAGTTCGCCCCCGGGAAACCGTAGCAGCGTGCCTACCGGCCATGTACCGAAATGGGCGATGTAGCGCTCGACCCAGCGCGCATCGAACTGGCCGGGCGATTCCCGCAGGTGTCGGTAGATTTCGTGGATCGGCAGCGCGGAGCGATCGAGCCGGTTGCGTCCCATGGCGTCGGCCACGTCGATGATCGCGGCCAGGCGCATCAACGCGTGCAGCTGGTCGCCGCTGCGGTGGTTGGGATAACCGCTGCCGTCCAGACGCTCGTTGCTTCCTTCCACCACGGTCTGGATGGCCACCGGCGACAACCATCGGCAAGCGCCCAGTCGTTCCCGGATCAAGGCCGCGTGCTGTCGGAATTGCCGCTGCTGCTCCTGATCGAAATGAACCACATCGCGCAAGGCCGCGGGCAAGAGCGCCTTGCCCAGGTCATGCACCAGGCCCGCCGCCGCCAGCGCCTTGCATACCACGGGCTGCAGCCCCAAGGTTGTGCCGATGTCCACCAGCCGCACCGCCACCGCGAGGCAGTGCCGGATCAACGGCAACTCCTTGTGCAGGCAAGTCAACGCGAACAACAGGCTTTCTCGGTCTTCCGCGTGCAGGGCGAGCAGTTTGGCCGATTGTTGGGAAAGAAGCTTCTGGTCGACGTCTTCGCCCCGTCGCAACTTCATGATCTGGGTAGACAGGAACATCGCGCAGCCAGCCAGTTCGCGCGCCATGGGCGTGCGGTAGGTGTCTGCATCCGCTTCCATCGGGTCGTCCGGCGTGCTGCCTATATACAACGAGGAAGCCCTGAGATCGCTTTTGCCGGACGCCGCATTGCGCGCCGCCTCGCGCTCGGTTTCGCTTACCAGAAACCACAGTCGCTGCTGCTGTTCGCGACCGCTCACTTCGAGACTGAAGCCGCACAGGATGCGATCGCTCCTGAAGCTCTGGTGGCGCGGCCACGCCGGCGCCGCGAAGCGGCTGCCATCGGGAAACGTCATCTCGAGCTGCAGCGGCCGGGGACGGTCATCCAGCAGGGCCGCGGCGGATGCCTCCGCATCCACCAGGCAACCGTGCAACGACAGATCGCGCAGATAGCCGGTCGCGGTCGCCCCTTCGTCCTGCAGGTTGACCCGTACCTTCATGCCGCGGCGCAGACGCGCGCGGAAACTGTCGCGCTGCTGGTGCCTTTCAAGGTACGACGGAAATTCGCAGCGGCAATAACGTCGCTGGTCTTCTTCCCAGATCTGCTGCACGGTCAGTACCGGCGATCGCACCACGCCCTTCGGCCCTTGGCCGGTCAGCCGGAAACCCATGCCCTCGCACAGCGCCGGCGCGGTTTCCTCGATGGCGCTGATGTCCAGATGCAGCGCGTCTCCGCTGGCGGTTGCGACCACCACCGGCAGTTGCGTCGTTTGATCCTGCTCCAGCACCAGCGAAGCGCTGCCTGGCCGGCTCAAGGTTTCCAGCAATTCGATGATTTCAGTGGGGTGGGCGATGCGGGTGTAAAAATCGCCGCCTGCTGTCATGAGGGCCTCTTCGCTGGAAAGACGACATGGCTCGTCATGGCAGTTATCGGCCGGGGCCGCCGTGTTCTTTAGCGGATTTTGTGGTTGCACCAAACACTTGGCGAGCGTCTTCCAGGCGATTCATCGATGGGTGCCGCGCCGCTCACGCATCAACCAGATGCCGGCCAGCAATCCGGACCAGACCGGCAGGGCGAACATGATCCAGGGCAGGTTGTGCTGGGGGAAAGCCGGCAGGTGTTTGGACGGCAACGCGAACAACGAAAACGCTGTCATGAGTACGGCAATCGCCAAGCTGAAGCGGGAACACACGGCGCCTGGCTTGCGCACGCGCAGCAACCCAGGGATCAGCAGCCACGCGAGGGGATTGAACAGCCACAGGTTCTCGTTGGCCCACGCGGCACGATGCGCGGTCGCGAACCACAACACCAGCATCAGGGCGCCGGACAATCCCGCCAGCAACGCGTACAGGGTGCCGACCACGGCAAACCACCATCGCTCGATTTCGTACTGCTCGCGAAATCTGGCCGCGACGATGAAGGCGATGCCCAGCACCAGTCCCGCGATCAGCAGTGGCCAGCGCATGTCCGGCGGCTGATTGGGCGGCGAGGGCAGGCGTTGCGGCGACAACACGGTTTCCGATTGCACCAGTGGCGTGCCGTCGGTTGCGCGCACGCTGCGCAACTCATTCATCAGCCTTGCGGGAATGAAGGCGCCGGTCCAGCGCGTCAGCGGTTGATCCGCATAGGGACCGAGGCCGAGATCCAGCAGGTACATCAACCACGGTTGTCCCGACATCAAGCGATCGGTTTCGCTGCGGTAGGTTTCCCCGTGCGCCGCGGGGCCGGTCAGTTGCCGTTGCAATGCTCCGCCGAGCACGCGGTCCAGCACGTCGCGCACGCGCGTGGTGCAGTTGTCCGCGAAGTAGCGATACCGGTAACGCGAATGCTCCGGCTGCACGTTCCAGACCAGGAAATCACGCAGTGCGGCGCGCTGGTCGGGCGTCAGGTTCAAATGCTGGTCGGTGATCGAGCGGCCTTCCCCGGAAAATTGCTGGATGTCCTCGGCGACCGGCCAACCGGCCGCGCGGTAGATCATGATGCCGCGTGCGAAATTGAGATAGAAATCCTTTTCGTTGAAATCGAACATGCCGTAGTTGAAGGCATAGGCTTCGCCGCTCGAGGTGTCGGTGACGACCAGCGCGTCATGGCCGAAGCGCTCCCAATAGATCGTGCCGGGCCCGTAGGTGTAGAGATCCACGCGCAGATTGGCACCGGGCGCGTCGGCGACGCCGGCGCGGGAAGGTAGCGACAACGCTGCGATGCCCAGTGCCGCAAGAAAGGCAAGGCACCGAACAAGGTTCCCTGAAGGCATCTCTCGATCCGTCGCCCCGACGCAGGCCGGGGCCCAGTGTCAATAGCAGCGCATGATAAAGGCAAAGACACGGGACGAACTCGCGTCATCCATGACGGTCGCCCCGCGGGCTGCCTGTGGCGTTCGCGTTTGCAATCCTGCAAACGCAATCGCCCTGCGCCGCGATGACACCGGGCGGGATGGGCCCATGCAGAGCCCCGGATCCCGCTATGCGGCGGCTCCCTTGCGGACGCGGAATTGAAGAACCCGCCGATCATCCGCGCGCGTCACGTCGAATGCATAGTCGCCCAGCATCGCAGTTTCGCCGGGATCGGGCAGGTGGCCGATCTCGGCCGTGACGAGGCCGCCGACGGTATCGTATTCCTCGTCGGAAAACGCGGTGTCGAACTGGACGTTGAAATCCTCGATGGGCGTCAATGCATCCACCAGCCAGCTTCCGTCGGATTGGGCCACTATCAATTTCGGCGGTACCGCGTCGTCATGCTCGTCGTCGATCTCGCCGACGATTTCCTCGAGCACGTCCTCGATGGTGACGAGGCCGGCAACCCCGCCGTATTCGTCCACCACCACGGCCATGTGATTGCGCGAACGGCGGAATTCGGCCAGCAGCACGTTGAGCCGCATGGATTCGGGAATCATCACCGCGTGGCGCAGCAGCGCGCGCAAATCCATGGAACCGTTCTGCTGGCGTCGCAGCAGGTCCTTGGCGAGCAGGATCCCGAGGATCTCGTCCTTGTCCTCGCCGTGCACCGGAAAGCGCGAGTGGCCGGATTCGACCACGGTTTCCAGGATCGCGGGCAGGTCATCGTCGATATCCAGCGTGACCATCTGCGCGCGCGGCACCATCACATCGCCCACCACCATTTCGGTGACGTGGATCGCGCCTTCGATCATCGCGAAGGTTTCGCCGGTGAGCAGACCGTTGCTCTGTGCCTCGCGGAGTTCCGCGAGCAATTCCTCGGGGCTGCGGGGTTCGCCTGAGAGCATGTGGCCCAAACGATCCCACAACGAGCGGTGGGCGAGGCCGGGTGTACTTGGGGGTTCTGCGGACATAAAAGGAAACACGTCCCCGTGGGGGGCGGAACGTCGATTTTAGCGGATTTTCGCCAGGTGCGTTTTCACGGGGGCCGGTGTTGCGCCGATTCGACCCTGTTTGTCCCCCGGGTCGAGTTGGGGCAGGCTCTGAGCGCATCCCATCTTTGCAAAGATGGGCAGGTCGAGGGACAGCGGCTTTTCGACTTCATTCGCCGTGCTCACTGCGCCCAGTGCGAACGGATCATTTTCAAATGGAGGTATTCTCGGCAGCTTCAGCCCGCGTACGGATCGGCGACGCCCAGCTTCGCGAGTACGCGGGTTTCCAGTTTTTCCATGCGCGCGGCGCCGGTTTCTTCCTCATGGTCGAAACCCAGTAGATGCAGGATGCCGTGCACGGTGAGATGCGCATAGTGGTCACGCGCCGCCTTGTGCTGTTCGCGGGATTCCCGTGCCACCACCGGCGCGCAGATCACGAGATCGCCCAGCAGCGGCGAGGTCACGCCCCGCGGCAGCTCCGCCGGAAAAGACAGTACGTTGGTGGCGTAATCCTTGCCGCGGTATTGCCGGTTCAACGCCCGCCCTTCACGTGCATCGACAAGCCGGACCGACAGTTCCACGGGGTTGCGATGACGTGCTGCAAACAATGCCGCCTCGGTCCAGCGCCTGAAGCTGACGGCTGCGGGTACGCCGCGGCGCGGGATGGCGTAATCCACATGGACCAGCAACCCTAGTGGCTTGCGGGGATCGGCGACGCCGGAGGATCGGAACGGGCGGCCGGTGCGGCGATCCGCATGGCCGGGATTCATCCCCGATCCTCGTCGCGCGTCGGCCGCGAATGGGGTTCCGGCTCGAGTTTTCCGTTCGCGCTTTCTTCGGCGCTTTCGTAGGCGCGCACGATTTTCGCGACCAGCGGATGCCGCACCACGTCGCGCGCAGTGAAGAAAGTGAAGCTGATGCCTTCGACGTCGCGCAGCACCTCGATCACGTTGCGCAAACCCGAGCGCGTGTTGCGCGGCAGGTCGACTTGGGTCACGTCGCCGGTGACCACCGTGGTCGTGCCGAAACCGATGCGGGTCAGGAACATCTTCATCTGCTCGACGGTGCTGTTCTGCGCTTCGTCCAGGATCACGAACGAATCGTTGAGCGTGCGCCCGCGCATGTAGGCCAGTGGCGCGATCTCGATCACGTTGCGTTCGATCAGTCGCGCGACCTTGTCGAAACCGAGCATTTCATACAGCGCGTCGTACAGCGGGCGCAGGTAGGGGTCGACCTTCTGCGCGAGATCGCCAGGCAGAAAACCCAGCTTCTCGCCGGCCTCGACCGCGGGGCGAACCAGGATCAGGCGCTGCACGCGCCCGGTTTCAAGCGCCTCGACCGCGCTCGCGACCGCAAGATACGTCTTGCCGGTACCGGCCGGACCGATTCCGAAATTGATATCGTGCGTGGCGATCGCGTGCAGGTAGCGCACCTGGTTCGGGCCGCGCCCGCGGATCGTGCCGCGTTTCACCTTGATCGCGACTTCCTGCGCGCCTTCGGCCTGTTGTTCGGCCAGGGCATCGACGCCGGCTTCGGACAGACGCAGGTTGAGCGCGCGCCCGTTCAGGGTTTCGTGCTCCGTTGCTTCGTAGAGATTGCGCAGCACGCGCTCGCCGGATTTCACCGCGGGCTCTTCGCCGATCACGCGGAACACGTTGCCGCGATTGTTGATCTCGACACCGAGCCGAAGCTCGATCTGGCGCAGGTGTTCGTCGAACGGCCCGCACAGGTTGGCCAGTCGTTGCGTATCGTCAGGTTGGAGCGTGAAGTCGTGCTGGATAATGCCTTCGGTCATTGGTATTGCATGGCAGTGGATACTTTTTGTTCGTCATTCCGGACGTCGCGTAGCGGCGATCCGGAACCCAGTGTCTTTGCTTTCTAAGTCATTGGGTTCCCGCTTTCGCGGGAATGACGGCAAAAACAATGTTGCATTTCAATCAATCGCAACTCGCCCACGCAGCGAATTGGTCAGCGCGGCGGTAATCACGACATCAACGAATTGCCCGACCAGGCGCACGTTCCCCGCGAAATTCACCTGGCGCATGTTCTCGGTCTTGCCGGTCAGCTCGTTGGGATCCTTCTTGGCTGGGCCGGTGACCAGGATGCGTTGCGTGCTGCCCACCATGGCCGCGCTGATCTTCGCGGCGTGGAAGTTGATCGTCTCCTGCAGCCGCGCGAGGCGTTCGTGTTTCACCGTGTCGGGCGTCGGATCGAACAGGTTGGCCGCCGGCGTGCCGGGCCGCTTCGAATAGATGAAAGAGAAACTCTGGTCGAAACCGACGTCCTCGATCAGTTGCAGCGTTTGCGCGAAATCGGCGTCGGTTTCTCCCGGGAAGCCCACGATGAAATCCGACGAGATGCAGATGTCCGGCCGTACCGCGCGCAGTTTCGCGATCCTCTCCCTGTACATCGCCGCCGTATAGTTCCGCTTCATCATCATGAGGATGCGGTCGGAACCCGATTGCACCGGCAGGTGCAGGAAGTTCGCGAGCTTGGGCACGTCGCGGTAGGCCGCGATCAGCGAATCGGAAAATTCCAGTGGGTGCGAGGTGGTGAAGCGGATGCGACCGATGCCGTCGATTTCGGCGATCGCGCGGATCAGCAGTGCCAAATCGGCCGCGCCGCCGTCGAACATCGGTCCGCGATACGCGTTGACGTTCTGGCCAAGCAGGTTGACCTCTTTCACGTCCTGCTCGGCCAGTGAGGCTACTTCCGCCAGCACGTCGTCGAACGGACGCGAAATTTCCTCGCCGCGCGTGTAGGGCACCACGCAGAACGAGCAGTATTTCGAGCAGCCTTCCATGATCGACACGAATGCGCTCGGACCTTCCGCGCGCGGTTCGGGCAGGCGGTCGAACTTCTCGATTTCCGGGAAGGAAATGTCGACCTGCGGCTTGCCCGAGGCGCGGCGCGCGTCGATCAGGTCGGGCAGGCGGTGCAACGTTTGCGGACCGAACACCAGATCCACGTATGGCGCCCGCTCGACGATCGCCGCGCCTTCCTGGGAGGCCACGCAACCGCCCACGCCAATCAGCACGTCCGGATTCGCCTGCTTGAATTCCTTCCAGCGACCGAGTTGGCTGAACACTTTTTCCTGCGCCTTTTCGCGGATCGAACAGGTGTTCACTAGGATCACGTCGGCCTCGGCCACGTCCTGCGTGCGCACCATGCCGCGTTCGGCGCCAAGCACCTCCTCCATCTTGCGGGAGTCGTACTCGTTCATCTGGCAGCCGTGGGTCTGGATGTAGAGCCTTCCAGAAGCGGGTTTTCCAGAACCGGGCTTTCCGGAATCGGGCTTCTTCGATCCGGGCTTGGCGGGGACGGGGGTATCGGCCATCGGGAAAGCGGACGTGCTGAAACCCGCATTGTAGCGGGGTCAGCTGGGGGCCGAAGTGTCTGCCCACCCGCCTGCAACGGAAACGGGATGCCAGGATGTGCGCCGCCGCGCGCTTTTCGTATCAAGGACTTGGCATCGACGGTTGGTCGGCGCACACTCAAGCCCCATGAACGCCACGATCTGCGTGGGGCACGCAGCGGCCGGCGCGGCGGGGCCCTGTCAAAGATGATCCGCCTGATCCAGGTGGCGACGGCGTGCGCGCTGCTGATGGCTGCGGCTTGGGCCGGACCGGCCGCGGCCAGCGTGTTGTACCGTTGTGTCGGCAGTCACGGCGAGATCGCATACGTCAGCCATACCGTCGGCTATCGAGATTGTGCGAAGCTGGGCGCATGGGCCATACCGCGCGTGCATCGCGTCGAGGCGAGCCTGCAGTCCACCCGTCCCCGCGACCAGCCCAGCGGCACCGTGCTGCCGGGCAAGCCGCCGCATGAAGTCAAGGCCAATCCCTCGGTGCTGAAGGTGACGCCGCTGGGTGAGGACAACTCGATTCGCGTGCAGAAGCTGACGCCGACGCAAGCATGGCAGCCGCTGCCGGTCGCGATTCTGGACACGTTGGGGGGAAGTGTGTTGCCGCACCTTCTGGGTGTCGAGCCGGCGCCGTCCACGCCGGCGATGGAGCCCGCGCCGGTCAGCAGCGCGCCCAAGCCGGCTTCGGCGGCCACCGCTCCGATTCCGTTGAAACTGGATGCCGACGTGGTCAGGCCGCCGAAACGCGGTGCGGTGTATCGCGTGGTCCAGAAGAATGGCAGCGTGTTGTACACCAACGTTGCGTCGCTGGCGCAGGGACATGATGCGAAAATGCTGTTCACCTACATCGTCGAGTGCTACGCCTGCAATGTGCATTCGAAGATCGACTGGAATACCGTCCCGCTGCATCTCGCCGACTATCGCGACGACATCCACGCCGCCGCGCGGCTGACCGGGGTGAACGCGGCATTGCTGCGCGCGATCATCCACGCCGAGTCCGGGTTCAATGCGCGCGCGTTGTCATACAAGGGCGCGCAGGGACTGATGCAGTTGATGCCGGGCACGGCGTTCGAGCTGGGGGTTGGCGACGCGTTCGATCCTGCCGAGAACATTGCGGGCGGCGCGCGTTACCTTGCGCTGTTGCTGCGTGATTTCCACGGCGACGTGCAGCTTGCCGCGGCCGCCTACAACGCAGGCGCCGGCGCGGTCGCGAAATACCGCGGCGTGCCGCCGTACGCGGAAACGCAGGTGTACGTGAAGCGCGTGGCGCTGCTTTACGAGCGTTACCGCAAGGCGCTCACGGCGCGCGTCGCGCCGGCACTCGCGACCGCCACGGCGGCCGATTGAATCAACGTTTCAGTTCGGACGTGAGGGCCGGCGCGATCGCTTCGACGATCTGGGTCGCGAGCACGTGGTTCGCGGCCACGAGGTTGCCCGACTCCGGCAGGCCGTCCCGGCCGACCAGATCGCAATAGCGGCCGCCGGCTTCGCGTACCAGCAGGCAGCCCGCGGCCATGTCCCAGACTTTCAGGCCGGTTTCGAAATAGCCATCCAGACGTCCTGCCGCGGTCCATGCCAGGTCGAGTGCTGCGGAGCCCGTGCGGCGGATGTCCTCGGCACGTTTCAGCACCTCGCGTGTCATGCCGAGTTGCGAGTCCAGATGGCGACGTTCGCGGTACGGATAGCCCGTGCCCAGCATTGCGCCGTCCAGCGATTCGCGCTTGCTGATGCGGATGCGCCGATCGTTGAGGAACGCGCCATCGCCCTTGCTGGCGGTGAAAATCTGGTTGCGCAGGGGATCGAGGATCACCGCGTGCACCGGCTCGCCGTGGTCGAGTTGCGCGATCGACACGCCGAAATGCGGAATGCCGCGCAGGTAATTGTGGGTGCCGTCCAGCGGATCGATCACCCATGTGAAGCGCGCGCCGGCCTTGCCGGACGCGCCGCTTTCCTCGGCCAGGATCGCATGGCCGGGATAGGCGCGTTTCAGCTCGCGCACGATCTCGGCCTCGGCCTGGCGATCGACTTCCGAGACGAAATCGAGGTGATGCTTCTCGATCACGGCGACGCTGTCGAGGCGATTCATGTAGCGCAGGATCACGCTGCCGGCGGCGCGCGCGGCACGGATCGCGACGGTGACAGCAGGTCGGGCCATGGCGATGAAGATTCCGAGGTTTGAAAAAGAACGCGCCGCACGGGGCGGCGCAGTTCATTTTAGCAGTGCCTCGTCGCGTGGCGTTAATCTTGCCCAATGAATCAATCCACCGCGTCCATTCCACCCGTGCCGCAAACGATCCGTTTCGTGCTGGCGCGCACGTCGCATCCCGGTAACATCGGTTCGGCCGCGCGCGCGATCCGCACCATGGGTTTCTGGCGGCTGGTGCTGGTAGCGCCGCAGCGATTTCCCGATCCGCAGATCACCGCGATGGCTGCGGGTGCGGACGACGTGCTGGCGAACCTGGTCGTGGCGAACAGCGTGCCGGAAGCTGTGGCCGATTGCACCCGCGTGTATGGGCTGTCGGCGCGTCGACGTGGCGTGAGCTTGCCGGAGCTCGATCCTCGTGCGGCTGTCGCGGAAATCGCACCGCTGCTGAAAGCCGGTCGCGAAGTAGCGCTGCTGTTCGGCAACGAACGCTCCGGCCTCGACAACGACGAGCTGTCGGTGTGCCACGCGATGGTGCGAATCCCGAGCGCGGAAGATTTCTCGTCGCTCAACCTCGCGCAGGCCGTGCAACTGATGGCCTGGGAACTGCGCTCGGCGACCTTGCACGATGCGCCGGCGGCTCGCCACGCGGAGAATGTTCCCGCCACCGCCGATCAGCTGGAGCGCTTCTTCGAGCATCTTTTCGCAACCCTGCACGAAATCGATTTCCACAAGGGTCGTTCCGAGGTCACCATCGAGCAACGGCTGCGCCGTTTGTTTCATCGGGCGCTGCCGGATGCGCGCGAGCTGCGCATCCTGCACGGCGTCCTCGCAGATGCCGAACGGATGGCGAGCCTGGCCAAAAGGCGCGGCGACGGAAACAGCTAGTCACGAACGCCCACGGATCCGTCGGTGGCTCGGATGCGTCATGGATCTTGCCGTCAGACGGCATGGCGGCCGACGGAAAGGGCGCTGGTCGCGGAACCCTTGTATTAAGCGGCGCCCCGCCGGGGCGTGTAGGAAATTGCAGTGACGCCGCGTACGGTCACGCGCCTACCAGCCGTAGATGCACAACGCGCGCACGCTTCCGGTAATGCTGGGCTTCCAGGTCTTCGAGGACGGTATCCCACACGTCCGCTCCCAACCATGCCGGCCGGAGGCTTTCCAGGACATCCAGCCCCTCCTGATCGCAATGGTGCCTCAGGCGCGCCAAGTGGCTCAGCACGCGTTCGGTTTGCTTGGCATCGACGTTCATATCCATTGCGCCCTCCACTCTGCAACTCGTACACGGAAACTGGGATGCAACAGATGTGCCAACACGGCAACAGCAAACAATCGAGATCGGTGAGGTGAGGCGTGTTGACCGGTAGGGAGGCACGCGCGTGCAGGCGGATAGGCAAGCGGCGGCGGGTGAGCGTCCGGATCGAAAGCCCCCGCTATCCGCCACCCTCTTCAGACGCATCGTCCAGCTGGTCGGCACTAGCCAAAGGTGAAATCAACACCTTGTCGATGCGCGCGCCGTCGCGATCGACGATTTCGAAATCCAGCCCGTGCCAGGCGACTTTTTCGCCGGTAACGGGGATGTGTCCGAACAATTCGATCAGCATCCCGGCCAGCGTGTAGTAATCGCCTTCCTTTTCGTTCGGCAGTTCGTCGAGCTGCAGCAGCTCGCGCAGGTCATCGGTGGCGATCGAACCCGAAACCAGCCAGCTTCCATCCTCGCGCCGCAGTGCGGCGGGATCGCTGTCGGCCGCACTGCCGCGACTACCGGCGGGGTGCCCGACCACTGCGGTCAGCACGTCGTTCAAGGTGACCAGGCCTTCGATGTCGCCGTACTCGTCCACCACCAGCGCGAATGGTGTCTTGGCGTCGCGGAACTCGTCCAGCAGGTCGAGTGCGCGATTGGTGGCGGGCACGAACAACGGTTTGACCAGCTTGCGGAACAGGTCCAGTCGAGCGGGCTGCGATGCAGCGCCGGGTTCCTGCGCGAGCGTTTGCAGCAACCGCTTCACTTCGAGCACGCCCAGCACTTCATCCTCGCTTTCCCGATAGACGGGGTAACGCGAATAGGGCGTGGCGCGAATCACCGCAAGGTTTTCAGCGAGCGGTGCGGCAGCATCGAGCCATGCGATGCGCGGGCGCGGAGTCATCACGCTGTCGACGCTGCGATCGCCCAGCCGCAACACGCGATAGACCATGTTGCGTTCATCGGAATCCAGCACGCCCTGTTCGGCGCCCTCGGCGACCAGCAGGCGGATTTCCTCTTCGCTGATCTTCTCGCGGCTGAAGCGCTGCAGGCGCAGCAGGCGCAACACGCCGCTTGTGATGATATCGAGAAACCACACGAATGGCGTCATCAGCCACGACATCACCTGCATCGGAAATGCCACGATCTGCGCGATGCGTTCCGGCGCGACCAGCGCCGCGCGCTTGGGCACCAGTTCGCCCACGGTGATGTTGATGGTGGTGACCAATATGAAACCCAGTACCAGTCCGATCACCAGTGACGCGTGTTCGGCCACGGGTACGCTCATCCTTGCGAGCCAACCGCGGATGGCGTCGCTGATCGAGGCGCCGGTGGCGGCACCCGTGATCAGCGTGATCATGGTGATGCCGACCTGCACCGTCGACAGGAAGCGGTCGGGGCGCTGCGCGAGCCGCAAGGCGACCTGCGCGCGCGTGCTGGACCGCGCCAGATAACGCAATCGGCTTTTTCGCGCGGCGATCAGCGCGATTTCGGCCAGCGCAAAGAACGCATTGCCCAGCGCCAGCAGCAGCACCAGGCCGAGTTCGGTCAGCATCGTGGCCGCTCGGGGGATTCCATCCGGGAAGTCTAGCAAGCGCGGAACTGCTTCGGACGCAACGGCTGCTCGTGTACCATTTGCAGCATCACGCCCGGATGGAACGCCATGTTCTCGCTGCAGACGATGTTCGGCAAAGGGGATCGATTTTACGACTTGCTGGAATCCAGCGCCGGCGCCGCCCGCGATGGCGCGAAGGCGTTGCAGGCGCTGCTGGAAGCGCACGGCGAGCCGATGCTGCTGGACGGTTTTCGCGCCGCGCGCCGGCGTGAAAAGGATCTGGCGGCGCAGATCAGCGAGGCGCTGGTCAACACGTTCGTTACCGCACTGGACCGCGAAGACATCGAGGCGATGTCGTCCGCGCTATACCGCATTCCCAAGACCATAGAGAAGTTCGCCGAGCGCTACGTGATCGTGGCCAAACGCGTCGAAGGGATCGACTTCGCATCGCGCGCCAGCTTGCTGATGAGCGCCACCGACGGGGTGGCGGAAATGGTGCGCGAGTTGCGCAACGGCATGAACATCGGCCGCATGCGCAAACTGCAGGATCGCCTGCAGGCCACCGAATCGGAAGCAGACCGGATGTTGCTGGCGCCTTATCGCGACCTGTACCTCGGCAGCGACGATCCGATCCGGGTGATGCTGGTGAAGGACCTGTTCGAATTGCTGGAAAAGGCCATTGATCGTTGCCGCGACGTGGGCAACGTCATCTATTCAATTGTGTTGAAGAACTCGTGAGAGGCTTCAGCTTCGTGCGGTCTTGGCATGCCTCCGCAGTCCCCGCTGGCGTCCGCCGCACCTCCACCGGCCGCGCCGTTGATTCAAGGCAGCGCACAGCACGGAACACCGAATGAGCATAGGCCTTCTCGCCGCGGTGATCGTGATCGCGTTGGTGTTCACTTACATCAACGGCTTCCATGACACCGCCAATTCCATCGCGACCGTGGTCGCCACCAGGGTATTGACACCGGGGCAGGCGGTGCTGCTGGCCGCGACCACCAACCTTGGCGGCGCGTTGCTCGGCTCCGCCGTCGCGATCACCATTGCCACGGGCCTGATCGACGCGGGCGTGCTCCAGGTCGGCGGCGAGGTGCTGATCTGCGCGCTGCTGGGCGCCATCATCTGGAACCTGATCACATGGTGGCTGGGCTTGCCGTCTTCGTCGTCGCATGCGTTGATCGGCGGCTTGTGCGGCGCCGCGTTCGCCGCGTCCGACGGCAATTTCCGCGCGATCATCTGGGCCACCGACCCCGATCATTGGTGGCGCGGCGGTGGGCTGGTTCCCAAGGTGCTGGTGCCGATGGTGGCTTCGCCAGTGGCCGGCTTCGTGCTCGGCATCGTAGTGATGGGCGCGCTGCTGGCGCTGTTCGCGTGGTTCGGTTACCGCAAAGGCTGGCTGCGCCGATTCGGGCGCACGCCATTCGTCAATTTATTTTTCGGCAAGGCGCAACTGTTTTCGGCGGCCGCGATGGGAATATCGCACGGGATGAATGACGCCCAGAAGACCATGGGGATCATCGCGCTGGCGCTTGCCGACGCGACCCTCGCGCACAATTTCGATCACCTGCCAGCATGGCTGCACTTCCTGCGGGTGTCCGACGTGGGTGGGCATTTCCCGATCCCGGTGTGGGTGAAGGTTGTATGCGCGCTGGTGATGGCGGCCGGCACCGCCGGCGGCGGCTGGCGCATCATAAAGACGCTCGGCCACAAGATGGTCAAGCTGCATCCGATCAATGGGTTTGCCGCCGAAACCAGTTCCGCGGCGGTGATCATCGTTGCGTCGGCCTTCGGACTGCCGGTTTCCACCACCCACGTGGTGTCGTCGTCGATCATGGGCGTCGGCGCGGCCAAACGTTTCAACGCGGTGCGCTGGACCGTCGTCGAGCGCATGGTGTGGTCATGGATCCTGACGCTGCCGATCAGCGCATTCATGGCGTGGGTGCTGGTTGAAATATCTCGTCCTCTGTGGGTCTGATTGCCGCGTTAGACTGCCACCGTGGCAACCGCGTGCACCAGCGACGAACCCGTCCGCGACGACAAGCTGGTCGTTGCGATTTCCTCGCGTGCGCTGTTCGACCTGGCGGAGTCGCACGAACTGTTCGAGCGCGAAGGGCTGGAAGCCTATCGCGTCTACCAGATCGCGCACGAGAACGACGTGTTGCAACCGGGCGTGGCATTTCCGGTGGTGAAAAAGCTGCTTGCGCTGAACAGGCCGGCGCCGGATACGCCGTACGTGGAAGTGGTGCTGCTGTCGCGCAACTCCGGCGACACCGGGTTGCGCATCTTCAATTCGATCCAGCACCACGGGCTTGCGATCAGCCGCGCGGCGTTCACCTCGGGCGAGGCGACCAGCGAATACATCGCGCCGTTCGGGGTGGACTTGTTCCTGTCCGCCAACGCCGAAAACGTGGCGCGCGCGCTGAACTCGGGCGTCGCGGCGGCTACGATCCTGCCCTCGCAGGTGCACGACGCGCATCCGGGGCAGCTGCGCATCGCGTTCGATGGCGACGCAGTGATCTTCGGCGACGAGTCCGAGCGCCTGTCGCAGGAACAAGGCCTCGATGCGTTCCATCGCAACGAAACCGAGCACTGGAATGAACCGCTTTCTGGTGGCCCGTTTCGCAATTTCCTGGCCGCGCTGCATCGGTTGCAGGCCGCGTTTCCTCCCGAGGATTCGCCCATCCGCACCGCACTCGTCACGGCGCGTTCGGCGCCGGCGCACAAGCGCGTGATCCTGACGCTGCGCCAGTGGGGCGTGCGCATCGACGAGGCGTTGTTCCTCGGCGGCCGCGACAAGGGGCCGTTCCTCGAAGCCTTCGGCGCGGACCTGTTCTTCGACGATTCGCCGGTCAACGTGGAGTCGGCGCGCCGACATGTCGCGACGGGGCATGTGCCGCACGGCGTGAGCAATCGAAGACCGGACAAGATTTGAAACCATCTTGTCGTCATTCCGGGGCGATCGCCGGCTCCACTGGCGTCCACAGTGAAGCCGTGGACGCCCCCGGAATGACGAAGTATTTGTTGCGCCCTTTCGGAATCCGGGTTTCGAGTCCCGTTACAATGAGTGGCTTGTCACGAACCCGGACCCCCCATGGCTGCCCCACGCTTGAATCCGCTCGATCTTTACGACGTCCGCGCGCTGCTTTCCGACGAGGAACGCATGGTGCAGGATTCGGTGGCGCGCTTCGTCGATGACAAGGTGCTGCCGATCATCGGCGATTGCTTCGACCAGGCGCGATTTCCCGCCGAACTGATTCCGGAGATCGCATCCCTCGGCCTGTTGGGCGCGACAATCCCCGAGGAATACGGCGGCGCCGGCATGAACCAGGTCAGCTATGGCCTGATCTGCCAGGAAATGGAGCGCGGCGATTCCGGCCTGCGCAGCTTCGCTTCGGTGCAATCATCCTTGGTGATGTATCCGATCTTCGCGTTCGGCAGCGAGGAGCAGAAGCGCGAATACCTGCCGAAGATGGCGGCGGGCGAGGTGATCGGCTGCTTCGGCCTGACCGAACCGCATGGCGGTTCCGATCCGGCCAACATGAAGACTGTCGCGAAGCAGGACGGCTGCGACTGGGTGATCAACGGTTCCAAGATGTGGATCACCAACGGCAACCTCGCGCAGGTCGCTCTGGTGTGGGCCAGGACCGACGACGGTATCCGCGGGTTCCTGGTGCCGACGAACACCAAAGGCTTCGCGGCGCAGGAAGTGCACAAGAAGATGAGCTTGCGCGCGTCGGTGACGAGCGCGTTGTTTCTCGACGATGTGCGCGTGCCGGCGAGCGCGATGCTGCCGAACGTGAAAGGCTTACGCGGCCCGCTGAGCTGTCTCGATTCCGCGCGCTTCGGCATCAGTTGGGGGCCGATCGGCGCCGCGCAGGCGTGCCTGAAGGAAGTGCTCGATTACACCCAGGAGCGCTTGCTGTTCAACCGGCCGCTGGCCGCCAATCAGGCAATCCAGTTGCGACTGGCCGACATCGCGCGCCGCATCACTACCGCGCAGTTGCTGGCACTGCGCCTGGGTCGGCTGAAAGATGCGGGTCAGTTGCACCCGACCCAGGTTTCGCTGGCGAAATGGAACAATGTGCGCATGGCTTTGGATATCGCGCGCGAATGCCGCGACATTCTCGGCGGCGCCGGCATCACGACCGAACACGTCGCGATCCGACACGCGTTGAACCTGGAATCGGTGGTGACGTACGAAGGTACGCAGACGGTGCATCAGCTCGTGGTCGGGCGCGAACTCACGGGAATAAATGCGTTCTAGAAGCCATCTCGAACGACTATTCTTCTTGGTCATTCCGGACGCTGCGGAGGCGATCCGGAGTCCGGTGCGGTTGGCTCGGGGAACCAAAGCTGGACTCCGCGTTCCGACCAAAAGCGCGCGGGCGACCCGGAATGACGAGAGGAATGGTTGAGATTCGATGCATCAGGAGACTCGGATGAAAATCCTCAACAAATGGCTGGCTGGTTTTGCGATTGGCGCCATGCTTGCTTCGGGCGGCGCGGCGGCGGCCGTCAACGCCAACACAATGCACGTCGCACTGAGTTCGCTGAAACTGGCGTTGGTGAAGATCGGCGTCGCCAATGCGATGCTGTCGAACCCTACGCCACCCTCCAGCAATGCCGAGGCGCACGTCGCGGCACCGAACCAATTGAGTAGCCAGGAGATTCGCTCGATCCTGGTCAGCAAGGGCGGCGTGATCAATGTATATCTGACGCCTGCCGTCGGTGTCAGTGACGGCATCGTGCAACTGGTGCCGAAAATCGTCACCGGCAAGGACGGCAAGCAGGGCGTGCAGTACACCTGCTACAGCCCGAACATTCCCGACATCGCGAGCGCCGAGCCGGAATGCACCTATCACTCGGCCCAGAAGTGAGCTGCTGATGTCGGACGCCATGCCGAAGCCGGAACCCGTGCTGGAAACGGAACGGCTGGTCCTGCGTCCGCCCTGCGGCGACGATTTCGAAGCATGGGCTGCGATTGCCCGGGACGCAGAGGTCATGCGGCACCTCGGCGGGGTCAAGGATCGTTTCGAAGCATGGAACCATTTCACGGCGGCGGTGGGTGCATGGCACGTACTCGGCTTCCATGCTTTCTCCGTGATCGAGAAGAGCACCGGGCGGTGGGTCGGACGCGTGGGTCCGTTGCACCCTGAAGGCTGGCCCGGTGACGAGATCGGCTGGACGCTTGCGCGTGAAGCGTGGGGAAAGGGTTACGCCACGGAGGCCGCCACGGCCGCGATCGACTGGACCTTCGCGCACCTCGGCTGGACGCAGATCATTCACTGCATCGCGCCCACCAACACGGCTTCGCAGGCGGTCGCCAAACGGCTGGGTTCCACCCTCCAAGGTCCTGGCCACATGCCCGCGCCCCGCGATCAGGATCCGATCGAAATCTGGGGCCAGACGCGCGAGGAATGGTTTGCGCGCCGTGCCGAGCGCGCTGCCTGAACATACAAACATGACCGCAATCAAGACTCCCATCCCGGCGCGCCACAAGGGTTTCAACCGCGCGGAAATCGTCGACCAGAATTTCACCGAATTCGTGCAGGCGTGGCAGGGCGAACCCGCGACCATGCCGCGCGACGATGCGCCGGTGCTGCTGGGCAGCGCGTGCAGCGCGCGCGATTTCCGCGAACTGCTCGAATCGCAACTGATTTCGCGTCATCTGGATTTGATGGCGCGCGTGCTGCGCGTGCAGAACAAGGTGTTCTACACCATCGGTTCGTCGGGGCACGAAGGCAATGCGATGGTGGCTCGGCTGACGCGCCATACCGACCCCGCGTTCCTGCACTACCGCTCAGGCGCGTTCATGGCCGAGCGCTTCCGCAAGTTGCCGGACATGGACCCGGTCACGGATTCGGCGTTGTCGTTCGCGGCGAGCAGCGAAGATCCCGCATCGGGCGGACGCCACAAGGTGTGGGGTTCCAAGCCGCTGTGGGTTTTGCCGCAGACGTCCACGATCGCCTCGCACCTGCCCAAGGCGCTGGGCACCGCAATCGCGATCGAGCAGGCGCAGCGCATCGGCCATGCGCTGCCGATTCCGAACGATTCGATCGTGATCTGTTCGTTCGGCGATGCCTCCAGCAACCATGCGACCGCGCAGACCGCGTTCAACGCCGCGGGCTGGACGGCGTACCAGCGCTTGCCGGCGCCGGTGCTGTTCGTGTGCGAGGACAACGGCATCGGCATTTCGGTGAAGACGCCGAGTGGATGGATCGCCAACAATTTCCGCGATCGCAAGGATCTCGACTACTTCTTCGCCGACGGGCTCGATCTGGCCGAAGGCTACGCGCAGGTGCAGCGCGCAGTCGAGCATTGCCGCAACACGCGTCGCCCGACGTTCCTGCATCTCAAGGCCACGCGCCTTGCCGGACACGCGGGCACGGATTTCGAAATCGAGTGGCGCAGCTTCGAGGAATTGATGTCGCTGGAAGCGACCGATCCGCTGCTGCGCTCGGCCGCGATCGCGCTGGAATCGGGCGTGTATACGAAGCAGTCGTTGTTCGACCAATACGAATCCACCCGCAAGCACTGCTTCGCCGCGGCCGAGGAAGCCTACGATCGTCCGAAACTGAAGTCGCTCGAAGCGGTGATCAAACCGCTGGCGCCGTACACGCCGAAGGCCGTGGCCGCCGAAGCCGCGCGTGCGGATTACGCGGACAAGCGCGTGGAGGTGTTCGGTGGCCAGGACAAGCTGCCCGAAAAACTGCCACCGCGGCATCTCGCGCTGGTGATCAATGCGGCGCTGCACGACCTGCTGGCGAAATACCCGGAATCGCTGCTGTTCGGCGAAGACGTGGCACAGAAGGGTGGTGTGTACACGGTGACGCGCGGACTGCACAAGGCATTCAAGGGCGCGCGCGTCTTCAACACGCTGCTCGACGAGACGATGATCCTCGGGTTGGCGCAGGGTTATGCCAACATGGGCATGCTGCCCGTGCCCGAAATCCAGTACCTCGCGTATTTCCACAACGCCTGCGACCAGATCCGCGGCGAGGCGGCGTCGCTGCAGTTTTTCTCGAACGACCAGTATCGCAATCCGCTGCTGGTGCGGATTGCATCGCTGGGTTATCAGAAAGGTTTTGGCGGCCACTTCCACAACGACAACTCGATCGCCGCGCTGCGCGACATTCCGGGATTGGTCGTCGGTTGCCCGTCGCGCGGCGACGATGCCGCCATGATGCTGCGCACGCTGGCGGCGCTGTGCAAGGTCGATGGCCGCGTATGTGCGATCCTGGAGCCGATCGCGTTGTACATGGCCAAGGATTTGTACCAGCCGGGCGATGGCCAGTGGCAGTTCGCTTATCCCGCGCCGGACCAGGCGATGCCGCTGGGCGAGGGGCGCGTGTATGAGCCAAAGGCGAATGATGTGGTGATTTTCACCTTCGGCAATGGGGTGCCGATGGCACTGCGCGCCGCGCGCGAGATCGAAAAGCGGCACAAGTGGAACGTGCGGGTGGTCGATCTGCGCTGGCTGGTGCCGCTCAATGAAAAATTCATCGCGGCGCAGGCGAAGACCGCCAAGCGCATCATCGTGCTGGACGAAGGACGGCGCAGCGCGGGCGTGGGCGAAGGCGTGATCACCGCGATCGTCGAAGCCGGGCTCGGCGACAAGCCGCTGCGGCGCGTGGTCGGCGCAGATACCTACACGCCGCTTGCGGATGCGGCGCTGCTGGTGCTGCCGAACGAAGCCGACGTGGTGGCCGCTGCGGACAAGATGGCGTGACAATCGCGGACGCAAACCGCATACAGGCGAGTGCGACCCTGGTGCGGCCTGCCCGCAAACTGCCGCGGCGCACGCATTTCGGCATGATCGGCGCAGTCAGCTTTGCGCACATGTTGAACGACATGATGCAGTCGGTGATCGTAGCGATCTATCCGCTGCTCAAGGGTGACTTCGACCTCAGCTTTTTCCAGATTGGCGCGATCACGCTGACGTTCCAGCTGACCGCTTCGTTGCTGCAGCCGGTGGTGGGGCTGGTCACCGACAAGCATCCATTGCCGTATTCGCTGCCGCTCGGGATGTGTTTCACCTTCGGCGGCCTGCTGCTGATGTCGGCGGCCCCGACCTATCCAGTGCTGCTGCTCTCGGTTGCGCTGATCGGTTGCGGATCCTCGGTCTTTCATCCGGAATCGTCCCGCGTCGCGCGCATGGCTTCGGGCGGGCGCTATGGCCTCGCGCAATCGCTGTTCCAGATCGGCGGAAATTTTGGGCAGGCTCTGGGACCGGTGCTTGCCGCGGTGATCGTGCTGCGGGTCGGCCGCGCGCACGTGGGTTGGTTCGGCCTTGCGGCCTTGCTGGCGATCGTGGTGTTGCTCCAGGTGAGCCGCTGGTACAAGCAGCATGCCGACGAGCGGGTGTCGCGGCGCGCCCCGAACGACCAGCCGCTGTATTCCCACCGCACCGTCACGCACACCATCTTCGTGCTGCTGGCGCTGATGTTCTCGAAGTTTTTTTACCTCGCCAGCATCAGCAGCTATTACGAGTTCTACCTGATCCGGCATTTTGGCGTGTCCACCCACACCGCGGCCAATCTCCTCGGCGTGTTCCTGTTCGCGGTCGCACTCGGCACCCTGGTCGGCGGACCACTGGGCGATCGGATCGGCCGCAGGCGCGTGATCTGGTTTTCCATCCTCGGCTGCGCGCCGTTCACCCTGGCGCTGCCGTACGTCGGGCTGGGATGGACGGTGGGGCTGAGCGTCGTGATCGGTTTGATCCTGGCCTCTGCGTTCCCCGCGATCATCGTGTACGCGCAGGACATGCTGAGCCACCGGATCGGCATGGTGTCCGGCCTGTTCTACGGTTTCAGTTTCGGCCTGGGCGGGATCGGCGCCGCGGTGTTGGGCGTGGTCGCCGACCATTTCGGGATCGTGTTCGTGTACCAGGTTTGCGCATTCCTGCCATTGCTGGGCGTACTAGCGATACTCCTGCCCGACGTGCGGCCGGTGGAATCAGCCGGTCCGGCGGCCGGCAGCGACGCCTGACAGCTGTCACCTGAACAAGCTTCGTGCGTCCCCGAACGGATGCGGCGGGAGTATGCTTCGGCGTTTTCGTGACGGAGGGCGGCACGATGAAGCGACGCGCGTTGCTGAAGTGGATGGCCGGTGCGCCCTTGTTCGGCGCCTTGCTGGCGAGCGTTCCCGAGAGCCTATGGGCGAAAGCCGCATCCATCGCGCGAACCCTGCGGCGCGTGCGACCGGGCGAACCGGGCTGGCCTTCCACCGCTGAATGGGACGGCTTGAACAAGCAGGTCGGCGGACGCTTGATGAAGCTCGACGATCCGCTGGCAGCATGCCGCGCCGAGCCTTCCGGGGCGGCATGCGCCGATTTCTTCAAGCAGATCCGAAATCCGTACTACATCCTCGACCATGCCAACCTGACGCAGACTTCGGGTTGGGTGGACGCATGGACGTCCAAACCCAGCGCCTATGCGGTGGCGGCGAAGAATGCGTCCGACGTCGCTGCGGCGGTGAACTTCGCGCGCGAACACAAGCTGCGGCTGGTGGTGAAGGGCGCGGGGCACAGTTACCAGGGCACCTCGGATGCGCCGGACTCGCTGGTGGTGTGGACGCATCACATGGACGACATCGCGATGCACGATGCGTTCGTGCCCAAGGGTTGCGGGGGCAAGCTCAAGCCACAACCGGCGGTCAGCGTGGGTGCGGGGCAGATCTGGGGCCACACCTATAACGCGGTCACGACGAAGGGCGGGCGCTACGTGCAGGGCGGCGGCTGCATGACGGTGGGCGTCGCAGGGCTTGTCAGCAGCGGCGGGTTCGGCAGTTGGTCCAAGCGTTACGGCACGGCCGCGGGGAATCTGCTGGAAGCCGAAGTCGTGACGGCCGACGGCGAGGTACGCATCGTCAACGCCTGCAACGATCCCGACCTGTTCTGGGCACTGAAGGGTGGCGGGGGCGGCAGCTTCGGAGTGATCACGCGTTTGACCCTGCGCACGCATGAGCTGCCGGATTTCTTCGGTGTTGTGAACGTGACCATCGAGTCGGATTCCGACGACGCCTACCGGCGCCTGCTTGCGCGTTTTGTCGAGTTCAGTCGCAGCGCACTGGTCAACGCGAACTGGGGCGAAACGGTCCACTTCGCCAGGAAAAATCATTTCCGCGTCAGCATGGTGTTCCAGGGTCTCGACAAGGCGCAGGCCGAAGCGGCGTGGAAACCTTTCATGGGCTTCGTGCAGGCCGGGTCAAGGGATTACCGGATCACTTCGCCGCTGCAGGTCATGGCATTTCCAGCGCGGGCAATGTGGAATCCGGAGATGCTGCGGAAATTTCCAGGCGCGGTGGTGGCTGATCCACGGCCGAATGCGCCCATCGACAATATCGTGTGGGCCGGCGACGCGGAGCAGTCCGGGCAATACATCACCAGTTACGCGTCGGTGTGGTTGCCGAAGACTTTGTTGCAACCGAACCGCAGCCAAGACCTGGTCGATGCACTGTTCGGATTCACCCGCGACTACGGCTTGAGTCTGCATTTCAACAAGGGTTTGGCCGGTGCAGGGAAGGAACAGGTCGGCGGCGCGCACGACACCGCGACCAACCCGCAGGTACTGGATGCGTTCGCGCTCGCGATCACCGGCGACATCAAGCCGCCGGCCTTTCCAGGCATTCCCGGCCATGAACCGGACCTCGCCGCTGCGCGCAAGGATGCCGAGGCTTGCGCGAACGCGATGCGCGCGCTCTACAAGATCGTTCCCGATGCCGGCTCCTACGTTTCCGAGAGCGATTATTTCCTGAAGGACTGGCAACGCGCGTTCTGGGGTTCGAATTATCCCCGCCTGCTGGCCGTGAAAAAGCGTTACGACCCGGATGGCTTGTTCGCCGTGCACCACGGCGTCGGTTCCGAGGCGTGGAGCGCGGATGGTTTCACCCGCGTGGCTTGAATTCCGGTGCCGCCGGAACCAGAAAGCAACGCGGTGGTCTATTTCTGGCGGCGTTGTTGCATGTCCGCTAGAGTGGCGACATCGAGACATTCGAACGAGGAATCCCATGGCACTGCGAACCAACAATCCTGTCCTCCGCGACAAGGTCTTCCAGAACCTGCCGGCCACCGCCGAGCCGATGACGGTGAATGGCACGATCGCGCGCGCCGGCCTGCTGCTGGTGCTGATGCTGATCACCGGCGCGTGGACGTGGCAGCACTTCATGCTGGCGACCGCGGCGGGCGGCATTCCCGCCGGGCTGCAGGCGATGCAGCCATTCCTGTGGGGCGGCTTGATCGTCGGCCTGGTGTTCGCGATTGCAAGCGCGTTCAAGCCGACCTGGTCACCGGTGACGGCGCCTCTGTACGCGCTTGCAGAGGGCACGTTCCTCGGCGCGATCTCGGCGCTGTTCGAGTTGCAATACCATGGCATCGTGCTGCAGGCCATCATGGCATCGATCGGCGTGCTGGTGGTGATGCTGTTCCTGTATCGCAGCGGCGTCATCAAGGTCACCCAGAAATTCCGGATGGGCGTGGTCGCCGCGACCGGCGGAATCCTGTTGCTTTACCTGGTGTCGTGGGGACTGTCCGCGTTCACCGGCGTCAATACCTCGTTCCTGTTCGGCGGCGGCACCCTCAGCATGCTGATCAGCATCTTCGTGGTGTGCATCGCGGCATTGAACCTGGTGCTCGATTTCGACCTGATCGACCGCGCCACCCACGCCGGCGCACCCAAGTACATGGAGTGGTATTGCGCATTCGGTCTGATGGTGACGCTGGTGTGGTTGTACCTGGAATTGCTGCGGCTGCTGGGCAATACGCGGCGGTGATTTTCGCGGTGTTTCATCATGATCATCGTGACCAGTGAATACGTGGCCGGCTACAGGGTCGCCGAAACCAAGGGCCAGGTTTTCGGGCTGGTGGTGCGCAGTCGCGGCATCGGCGGCAACGTGATGGCAGGCCTGCGTTCCATCGTGGGCGGCGAGATCAACGAGTACACCCAGATGCTTGAAGAGGCGCGTCGCCACGCCACCGATCGCATGGTGCAGAACGCGCAGGCGGTGGGTGCCAACGCGGTGGTGATGATGCGTTTCGATTCGTCCGAAATCGGCCAGACCATGAGCGAGATCGTGGCGTACGGGACGGCGGTCGTGATTGAAAAGGCGTAGCAGGGTGCTCGCGATCGCGCTCTATTTGGTCGGCGGCGCGCTGCTCCTGATCGCGGCGATCGCGCTGCTGGTCGGCGGCGCGTTGATGTTGTTCCTGCCGCAACTGATCATCGGCGGAGCGTTGCTGATCGTCGCGCTGGCGATCGAGCGCTGGCGCTACAAGCCGGTCACCGCCGCGGCCCCCGACCCGGGCTGGACCGACACCGGCGAACGTTTCGTCGACCCCGAAACCGGGTTGTTGACCGCCGTGTATTTCGATTCCGCGAAGGGCGAGCGGCACTATCTCGCCGCCCCGTAATCAGGCGCCGATCACGCGCGGCTCGGGTTCCAGCTCCACGCCAAAGCGTTCGCGGACCCCTTCTCGCACATGCTGCGCAAACGCCCACAACTGTGCGCCGGTGGCGTGTCCGTGGTTGACCAGCACAAGCGCGTGTCGATTCGAAATGCCTGCATCACCTTCGCGCAAGCCTTTGAATCCACAAGTCTCGATCAACCAAGCCGCAGACAGCTTCGAGGTGCCATTCGCGGTCGGCCATGAGGGTAGCTGTGGATGTTCGACGCGCAGGGCGTCGGCATCTGCGGCGGGCACCAGCGGGTTCTTGAAAAAGCTGCCGGCGTTGCCGATTACCTTGGGATCGGGCAGCTTGCGGGTGCGCAAGGCAACCACCGCGTCGGCAACGTGGATCGACGCGGGACGCGTGAGGCCCCTTCGCTGGAGTTCCTCCTGTATGCCCGAGTATTCCGTGCGCGGTTTCCAGTCGCGCGGCAGGCGCAGGGTGACCGAGGTGATCAACCAACGATCGGGATTGCGTTTGAAAATGGAATCGCGATAACCGAATTCGCACGCTGCATTCTGGAATACCGAATGGTGTCGCTGCTGCAGGTCGTATGCTTCGACCGATTCGATGAACTCACCGACCTCGACGCCATACGCGCCGATGTTCTGCATCGGCGCGGCGCCTACGCTACCCGGAATGAGGATCAGGTTCTCCAGTCCCGCGTGACCGTGGGCGAGCGTCCAGCGTACAAAATCATCCCAGTGTTCGCCCGCGGCGACGCGAATGCGTGTTGCCGCGGCGTCATCGGCCAGGATGTCGACGCCGCGATTTTTCATCGTGAGGATCGCGCCGTCGAAATCGCCAGCAAACAACACGTTCGAACCTTCGCCCAGCAGCAACGTCGGCCTGCCACGCAGGGGAGGGTGATCCAGCAAATCCGGAATCGCCTCGACGTCGTGGATTTCGGCCAGCCAAGCCGCGCGTGCGCCCACACGGAGCGTGTTGCGGTCGCGCAGCGATGCATTTTCAGTAAGTGTAAAACCCGGAGTCCGGACTGCGTTCACGTTGTTTCACCCGCGAATGATTCTTTTGACTGCCGTCGGATTTCCTCGACACACTCGGTCAACAACCACGGTCCGCGATAGATCAGCCCCGAGTAGATTTGCACCAGCTTTGCGCCCGCCGAGATCTTGTCGGCCGCGTCGCTGCCGGTCAGCACGCCGCCCACGCCGACCAGGGGGATCCGGTCGCCCAGTCGCTGCGCCATGCGGCGCAGCACTTCGGTCGATCCATCGAACAACGGCTTGCCCGACAGACCGCCGGCCTCGTCCGCGTGCAGCGCGCCCGTAATCGCGTTGCGATCGATCGTGGTGTTGGTGCAGATCAATCCATCGATGCCGGAGCCGAGAAGTGCCGATGCCATTGCATCGAGTTGCGCATCGTCAAGGTCGGGCGCGATCTTGAGAAGCAGCGGCTTGCGTGCACCATACCGGCTGGCGAGCTTCTCGCGTGCGTCCATCAATGTTGCGATCAGGCGCTGCAGCGAGTCGCCCTCCTGCAAATCACGCAATCCGGGTGTATTGGGGGACGACACGTTGATCGTGACATAACTTGCCAACGGATACACGCGTTCCAGGCAGGCGAGATAATCGTCGGCCGCGCGTTCGTTGGGCGTGTCCTTGTTCTTGCCGATATTGATGCCCAGTACGCCGCGCCAGCGCGACCGCTCGACGTTGCGCGCCAGCGCGTCCACGCCGTCGTTGTTGAATCCCATCCGGTTGATCAGGGCCTCGTGTTCCGGCAACCGGAACAGGCGCGGCTTGGGATTGCCCGGTTGCGGACGCGGCGTCACGGTGCCGATCTCGATGAAGCCGAAACCCAGCGCGCCCAGTGCGTCCAGATGTTCGCCGTTCTTGTCCAGTCCCGCCGCGAGGCCAACCGGATTCGGGAAATCGATGCCGAACGCGCGCACCGGCAAATCAGGCGGTGGCGGCTGCGCCACCCAGCGCATCAGGTTGCTGCGTTGCGCGACACCCAGCGCATACAGCGTCACATGGTGCGCGGTTTCGGCTTCCAGCGAGAACAGCAGGGGACGCAGCGTGGTGTACATCGTTCAGTGGAATCCGCCGAAGGCGATCGCGCCGAAGAAGATCAGGGCGACGCCGCACAGCAGCGCGAGCATGAACCCAAGTTGCAGCCAGCCGAGAATCAATCCCGCCAGCGCCATGCCGTCGCCCTCGACGCTGCCGGGCGGCGCGTGCCGTATTTCGGATCGCGCGGAATGTCCGCAAATCACCGCGAGCAGCGCGCCCAGCCCCGGCAGGCACACGTATGCCAGAACACCGAACACCAAGCTCACCACGGCGAGTGAATTGGTACGCGGATAGACCGTGTTCATGGCCGGGAGGCTTCCGGTTTCATCGCCCCATGATCGCACACCATCGGCGCACGCTTTCCACCGGGCAAATCTTCAGAAACGCAGGGATTGTCCGCCATCCGCGGTCATGATCTGGCCGGTAATCCAGCCCGCAAAGGGCGAGGCAAGGAACAGTGCAAGGTGAGCGACTTCTTCGGGCCTGCCGAAACGGCCGAACGGAATCGTGCCGAGCACCTTTTGGTACTGTTCCGGTTTGTCATGCTTGACGCGATCCCACACACCATCGGGAAACTCGATGGAACCGGGCGCGATGGCGTTTACGCGAATGCGGTGCTCGGCCAACGCCAGCGCCTGCGTGCGGGTGTAATGGTTCAGCGCCGCCTTCATGGCAGCATAGGGCGGACCCATCGTGCGCGGACGGAACGATCCGATCGAGCTGGTATGCAAGATGCACGCACGCTGCGATTGCTTCAGGTGCGGCACCGCGAAGCGCGACGCACGCACCGCGGCCATCAGGTCAACATTGAAATCGACCAGCCATGATTCGTCGTCTTCGCGGAAGCCGTAGCCGGTGGCGTTGTTGACCAGCACGTCGAGGCCGCCCATGGCGCGTACGGCGTCCGCAATCCACGCCTCGATCTGGTCGGCCTGCGCAAGGTCACATGTTTGCGTGTGCAGTCGGTCGGCGTGCGAACCGGCATCGCTCGACAACGCATCCAGTCCTTCGTGTCCGCGCGCGCATACCGAAACCCGTGCCCCGCCTGCAAGAAAGCCCAGCGCGATCTCACGGCCGATGCCGCGGCTGCCGCCCGCCAGCGCCACGCGGTAACCGGTGAAGTCGAACGGCGAAATCGTGCTCATTGCAACGGCCCGGAAAGAACGTCGCCCAGATTGACGATCAGGTCGCAGCCGCGCCTGCCCACATCTTCCAGCACCGCTTCGAGCGCGGGGAGATTTCCATGGATGGCCGGGATCGCGGCGATATGGTGGCTGGTGGAACCGGAAGGTTTGTCCATCACGCGCTCTTGCTGGCTCTTAACCAACGGCGATACAAACTTTGTCGTCATTCCGGACGTGGCGCAGCCACGATCCGGAATCGGTTTTGATCAGTCTGGTCGACGAAGATCAAAATGGATTACTCGCCGCATCTGCGACCCGCCCTTCGGGCCATCGGCTGCGCCGATGTTCGCTCCGGCATCCTGCCTGCGCAGTCCGGGTTCCGCATCCAGTGATGCTGGATGCGGGCCCGGAATGACGAGGGTGTCTTGTTACGCTTTCCCGAGTCCCGTCACAGATCGAACTTGATGCCTTGGGCCAGTGGCAACGCATCCGACCAGTTGATGGTGTTGGTCTGCCGGCGCATGTAGGCTTTCCACGCGTCGGAACCCGATTCACGTCCACCGCCGGTTTCCTTTTCACCGCCGAACGCGCCGCCGATCTCGGCGCCGGAGGTGCCGATGTTGACGTTGGCGATGCCGCAATCGCTGCCCATCGAAGACAGGTACTGCTCGGCTGCTTTCAGGTTTTGGGTGAAGATCGACGATGACAAGCCCTGCGGTACGTCGTTCTGCATCCGGATCGCGTCATCCAGCGTCTTGAAAGACATCACGTACAGGATCGGCGCGAAGGTTTCGGTTTGCACGATCTCGTCGGAATTCTGCACGCCGGCGATGATGGTCGGTTCCACGAAGTTGCCTTGGCGCTCGAGTACCGAGCCGCCGGTGACGACGCGCGCGCCGCTTGCCTTCGCGGTTTTCACCGCGTTGGCGAATTGATCGACCGCGGTCTTGCTGTTGAGGGGCCCCATCAGTGTTTCCGCATTGGTCGGATCGCCAATCTTCTTCTCGACCTGCTGGTAAGCATGGCGCAGCTTGCCCAACACGTCGTCGATGATCGACTCGTGCACGAACAGCCGGCGCGTCGAAGTGCAGCGTTGGCCGGCGGTACCAACCGCACCGAACACAATCGCCGGGATCGCGAGGCCAAGATCGGCCGAGCGGTCAAGAATGATTGCGTTGTTGCCGCCGAGTTCCAGCAGCGAGCGACCCATGCGTGCGGCCACGCGCTCGCCGACCATGCGGCCGACCTTGGTGGAACCGGTGAAGCTGATCAGCGGGATGCGCTTGTCGTCCACGAACTTCTGCGCAAGCTCGCTGCCGGCATCGTTGAAGAGGTAGAAGATTTCCGGGAAACCGCCGGCCTTCAGCGCTTCGTTGCAGATACGGACGGCGGCGATCGCGGACAACGGCGTCTTTGGCGAGGGCTTCCAGATGCACACGTTGCCGCACACCGCGGCGATGAACGCGTTCCAGCTCCACACCGCCACCGGGAAGTTGAAGGCGCTGATGATTCCAACGAGGCCGAGTGGGTGCCATTGCTCGTACATCCGATGGCCGGGGCGCTCGGAGTGCATCGACAGGCCGTACAGCATGCGCGACTGGCCGACCGCGAAGTCGGCGATGTCGATCATCTCCTGCACTTCGCCGTCGCCCTCGGGCTTGATCTTGCCCATTTCCAGTGCGACCAGCGAACCGAGTGCGTCCTTGTGTTCGCGCAGCGCGCGCGCACACAGGCGCACCGCTTCACCGCGCTTGGGCGCCGGAACGTTGCGCCATTCGGCAAACGCCTTCTGCGCGTTGCGCACGATGGTTTCGTAATCCGCATCGCTGGTCGCATACACCTTCGCCAGCGGCTCATTGGTGGCCGGGTTCAGCGGCTCCAGCACGCCGGCGTCGGTGGTTTTCGACCATTCGTCGTTGCCGAGGAAAGTGCCGGAATTGGTGTCGGCGAGGCCGAGCGCGGAAAGAATCGCGTGAGACATGAATGCTCCTGGGGCCGCATAGAGCGGGTTTCGTCGAATCAATCTGCAATTGTAGCAGCCGGGTAGCTTGGCCAGCGGTTTGGTTTGAATCTTCGCGCTGGGCATAGTAGGCGGAGCGAACGAAAGTCGAAGCGTCGTCTGTCCTTCGACTCCGCGCCTTCGGCGCCACGCTCCAGGACGAAGGGATTTTCAACCGAACCACTACTCATGATTTCGAAGCGGGGCGTGCGCGGTGGTGCCTGGAACGTTGCCCTAAACTCTCGCCATGCCACGCGGCGGGGAGGGTGCATGAAACGGTTCCGGATGTGCTGCTTGTTGGGATTGTGGTTGTCACTGTCGCCACAGGCGTACGCCGCCGAACTGCACGTCGACCTCGGGCAGGGCGCCAAGGTGTTCCATTCAGCGGAATTGCTGAAGCGCGCCGTCGCCATGACGATTCCCGACGACGTGGCCTTTCATCGCACCATGCACTACCGCGCGGTGCCGTTGTTGTCGCTGCTGCCGGGATTGCAGCGCGGCCAGCATCTGCAGTTTGTCGCAAGCGACGGGTTTGTCGCGGAGATTCCCACCGACGTGATCCTCAATAAGCGGGGGTCGAGGCCGTGGATTGCGGTGGAGGAACCGGCGCGGCCATGGCCCGCCTTGGCCGAAAAGCCGAACGGTGCAGGACCGTTCTATCTGGTGTGGACCGATCCGCAGGCGGCGCATATCGGCACGGAACAATGGCCGTTCGAGCTCTCGTCCATCCGCGCGTTGCGCGGGGTCGACGCGCGTTTTCCCACGATCGTTCCGGGTTCGAGCTTGCCACACGACAGCCCTGTGCGGCGGGGGTATGCGGTGTTCAAACGCACCTGCTTCGCCTGTCACAGATTGAACGGCGAGGGCGATTCGAAACTCGGGCCGGACCTCAATATTCCGCACAATCCGACCGAGTACCTGCGTGCCGATCTGTTGCGCGCTTTCATTCGCAATCCGCAATCGCTGCGGCATTGGCCCCAGGCGCAGATGCCTCCGTTTCCCGCCGCAACCCTGTCCGCCGCCGATCTGGACGCGGTGCTGGCTTACCTGCGCTACATGGCGAAGCACAAGGTGACGCGCTGAGGCGGTGCGTGGTTCGTGCGACAATCGCAGGTTCGCGGCCCCGTAGCTCAGCTGGTGGTTGCGCGAACGCTGGCGAATGTCCGGCGGACATTCGCGCGAGTGCAACCGGTGAGCCATGGATGGCGAACGGACGATCGCGCCATGGAGGGCACGTGCCACAATCTTCAATCTGGCCCCGTAGCTCAGCTGGATAGAGCGTCCCCCTCCTAAGGGGAAGGTCGCCCGTTCGAATCGGGCCGGGGTCGCCAGTTTCCTGTCTTGCACTACAGGAGGCCTGCGTTCGCGCGGCATACACGTTTTGCATGGCAGCATGCGGCATCGTGGTTTCGCCGGCATGGCAAAGGAAGTCTGGATGGGGCGACGAATCCTGTATGGCGTCTACCACTGGGGCCTTGGGCACGCGACGCGCAGTCTCGGATTGATCCGCGCACTGCTCGACCGCGGCGACCACGTGATTGTGATGATCCAGCCGGGCCCCGGCATGCGCTTGCTGCAGTCGGAACTGGGCGACGCCTGCGAGTATTTTCCGTTCCGCGATACGCCCGCGCCTTTCAGCCGCTACCCCGCCGTGTTTTACTTGCGCATGACGGCGTCGATGCCGTGGGTGCTGGCGGGCTTCCGCCGCGAACACCGCATGACCGAAGCGCTGGTGGCGCAACGGCATCTCGATTGCGTGATTTCGGACAGTCGTTTCGGGGTGTGGTCGCGTGCGGTGCCGAGCTACTGCATCCTCCACTCGATCCATCAGGTCGTGCCGTTCTTCAGCGGGTTCACGCAGCGAGTGGCGGAATGGGGCCAGCGTCATCTATTGCGTGGGTTTACCAGGATCTTGATACCGGATGTGGCGGGAAACGGTGGCTTGTCGGGCTGGCTGGGACACGAGCCGGAATTCGACTGGGGTGACGGTCGACTGGTGTACATCGGCCCGTTGTCCAGCGTCCAGCCCATGGATGTGGAGCAGGACGTCGACGTGTTCTTCTCCGTGTCAGGCATCGAGCCGCAGCGTGGCCTGCTGGAAGAACTGGTGCTGGAAGCGTTGCCGAAGCTTTCGGGGCGCATCGTGGTGACGCTGGGCAGGCCAGGCGACGGCGACGGCGCGCGCGAAGTCGATGGCGCCACCGTGTACGACTATCTCAACCGCGAGCGGCAGGCCGAAATGCTCAACCGCGCGAAACTGGTGATGACGCGTTCGGGCTACACCACGCTGATGGAGCTGGCGGCGCTTGGACGCAAGGCCTTGTTCGTGGCGACGCCCGGCCAAAGCGAGCAGGAGTACCTGGCGCGTTTCCATCGCGACAAGGGGCATGTTTGGTCGGAGCAGCAAAAGCACTTGGCCCTGCTGCGCGATCTGGAGCGCGCACGCGCGGCCAAGGGCATTCCGCGCATGGATGCGGCGGCGTCAGTCGGACGGTTTCTCGCCGCGATCGCCTGAGTCTTCCTTGTTCTTGCGCTTGTTGGATTTGGTCGGCATTTCGCGCCACGTGGTGCCGACGATCGGCAGGCACAGCAGCCAGATGGAGCCGGTCCACACGATCCGAAATCCCAGCATCATCGCCAGCCCGTCGGTGTAGCCGATGCCCCACGCGCGTGCGATCACCATGCCGAGCAGGTCGACCGTGCCGATCTGGCTGATCAGTCCCGCGCCGATCAGGATGACCGCAAGTGAAAACATGTAGATGGTGGTGGCGTCGAGATAGCTGAGATGCTGCACGTGCATGCCGCGCCCGACCTGCCAGAACGCGGTGCCGAGCGCGCCGAGATAGATGGCTGCCAGCACCAGGCTGACCGCGATGGTCGAGGGCGTGCACAGCTTGCGCAGTCCCTCCAGCAACTCGATGCCGCCGTTCGCGACTCTCTTCAGCCACTTGCGGTGGATTCGCTCCGGTAGCTTGCGCGCCTTGTCTTCGAACAGCAGGGCGGCCGCCACCGCCGATGCGAACAGCACCAACAGCGCCACCGCGATCCATCGCACCTCGCTCCAGGCGGGGATGGGGACGACCGCGAGAAACAGGAACACCGTCGCGGTCTCGACCAGCAACATCATCACCGTTGCGGCCGAGCTGCGGCCGACATGCACGCGGCGCGAGGCGGATAGAACCCAGTTCTGCGAAAAAAGCCCGAGCGGGAGCGTCACCGTGAGTTCGCCCACCGCAAACGCAAGCCAGAACGGCCGTGGCGGGATGCATACGTCGATCCGCCGCAGCATCAATCGCAGTTGCACGGCCTTGCAACCCAGATACATGGCAGCGCTTCCGATCGAAATGCCCAGTACGGGGAGGGGCAGATCCCGCAACCGCGCCACCACCTTGCCGAGGTCGCCGAGGCTGAACGCGAATACCAGCAATGCGGCCGCCAGCAATACCGGCAGGATCACCTGTGGTTTCAGGATGGCACGCGCATGCGCGAAGATCTTCAGCATGGCAACGCCCGATCGATGTCGGGCACGATATCGGCGAGGCTGTTGTCAAGGTAACGCACGACGCTTGCCGGCGTGCGCCAGCCCGGCTCGGCGTCTCGCGGGGTGATGCTGCGAAACCCTTCGCCTGCCCGTGCAATCAGATGCTTGCGATGCAGCCAGCGCAGCCTTTCCGCCGCGAGCGCGTACACATCGGCGCGCGCGAACAGCGGGTCCAGCATGGCGCCCCGTTGTCGCAATGTCGTGGTGCTGCGCGTCAACCATTCGCCCACGTCCCGCGTGACGAAAGTCTGTGGCCCGTGCAACAGGAATCGCGCCAGCAGGTGACTCGCGGTAATCGGAACGTTGTCCAGAATCGCGCGTCGCAGGACGGCATCGAACGCGCGGCGATCCAGCGTCGTGTCCGCGCGAAAACGCTCGCCGACATGGATCACCACGCGCAGGCGGCCGGGTGCGAGGGTGTCGTAGCCGAGCGTCATCGGCTGTATCCATGGCGGGGCGGTGGCGGTGCGCGCGAGCTGGTAGAACCCGGCGCGGACGCGGCCGAAATGGCCGCTGGTGGAGAGGGTGCCTTCGGGCGAAAAATACACGCAGCCACCGCGATCGAGGCGGCGTGCAAAATGCGCGAGTTGCGCGTCCACCACGGCACGGAATGAGGGGAGCAGCTTCCGATACGCGGGCAGGGTGAGCCGGCGTAGGCCCCATGCTGATTCCAGCGGCAGGTCGCGACGGTCAAGCGCGGCCTGCACCGAGCAGGCGCCGGCGTCCAGCGCGGTTTCGCGGCGACCGCGTGCGTTCAGCACCGTGCAACAATCATCCCCGCCGCGGCCCTCGTCGCACAATGCAAGCAGGGTTTCGCCGAGGGTGAATTCGCGCACCCGCCGTATCGGTTCGGTGCGTCCCAACGGAAAAAACCACGCCAGCGAAATACGCCCGAGCAGCGCCGATACGGGACGCGGCCAGTGCACGGTAAGACGCGCGAGGATGCCGGGGCGGAACAGGTCTTCGCGCGTGGCGTAGAACGGCGGCGTGCCCTCGAAGCGGAGGCCGTGGCGCTGCGCCAACACGAGGCCCAACATCGGACCGTCCACGTCACGCTGGTGGTTTGATGCAATGAGTGAACCCGGCGCGGGTTTGAAGTGTTCAGGCGCCACCAGCTCGCGGTCGTAGCACAACCGCATCCACAGGTCGAACCCCATCTGCAGCAACCAATTGCCGACCGGGTGCGCGTCGACGGCCGCATCGGGCAGGCGCGTGCATGCCGGACCCGTTGGCGTCGTCGCTGGCGTCGCGCGTTGCTCCATTCATGCCTGTCCACGCTGGTAATGCCGGCCTTTCCAGACCGAGCGGGTGCCGGCGAATGCGCGCCACGCCGAATACCAGGTTGCCGCGAGAAAGTATGTGGCGGCGAGCGGCAGCAGCACCGCGGCCAGCGGATTGCGGCGGTAGTACATCAATGTCGGCAGATAACACGCGAGCATCACGAGCACGGCCAGCAGCCCGATTGCCTGTGCAACTTGCGATCCGAAGGCAAGCGCGAATACCGGAATCCAGAACGTCACGATCAGTAGCGCGGAAACTGCCAGCGTCAACAGCAGCGATTCGCGCAACTGCACGAACGCGGTGCGCGCGATCATCTGCGCGATGTCCGTGAAGTTCGCGCGGCGCTGGCTGGTCGCACCGTGCGTCAGGCCGATCCAGCAGCGGTAGCCCTTGCGCTTCACCTGCGCGGCAAGCGTGCAGTCGTCGATGATCGCGTCGTGCCACGCGTCGAACCCGCCGGCATCGAGCAGTGCCGCGCGGTCGATCAGGATCACGCCGCCCGCCGCCGCGGCGATTTGCGAATCCTGATTGTTGGCCAGTGCAAATGGGTACAACAGTTTGAAGAAGTACACGAACACGGGCAGCAGCCAGCGCGCGGCCAAGCCGTCCCAGCAAGGTTCCGCGCACAGCGAAACGAGCGCATGCCCTTCATCGGCTTTGCGTTGCAGAGGCGTGAGCATTCCCGGTGCGAGGAGGATGTCCGCATCCAGCAACAATACACGCGGCGTGGTGACGCGTTCGAGGCCCTGTTGCAACGCCCACAGTTTGCCGGTCCAGCCTGAGGGTGGGATGGTTCCGGCAATAAGCGCGAGGTTCGGACGACTGCACGCGCGAACGATCACCGCGGTGTCGTCGGCCGATTGGTCGTCGATGACGATGACGGGCGCAGATGGCGCCGCGATGGCCAAGGCATGCAACGTTTTGCCGATGACGTGCGACTCGTTGCGCGCCGGAATCAATACGGTGAAATCCGCGCGCGGAACGGAGGGCGTGGAATCGGCCTCGAGGTGCTCGCGGCACAGCCAGGCGGCCCACGGTGCGATCAGCACGCCGACCCAGCATGCCAAGGCGAGGGCGGCGAGGATCAATATGGCCATGGCCGCCGATTGCGCACTCGTCAGTGCTGGACTCCGCCGAAGTGCGCGATCGGAATGTCGCTGTGCGGTTGCCGCTGGTTCGGCTCCGGCGTGTCGTACAGGATCGGCGGATCGGGCGCGAAGGGTCCGGTGAGTTTGGGACCGCGCAGGCTCGCCCACAGCGCCTTCAGCGGATGCGCGAAGGCATCGGCGGCGGCGGTGCCTTCGAATCCGCAATGGGCCATGCAATTGGCGCACTTGGGGTTGCGTCCGACGCCGTAGTGGTCCCAATCGGTTTTTTCCATCAGGTCGCTGAAGGTCGGCTCATAACCTTCGTCCACCAGCAGGTAGCAGGGTTTCTGCCAGCCGAACACATTGCGGCACGGCATGCTCCACGCGGAGCACTGGTAACCCCGGTTGCCGCACACGAAGTCGAGAAACAGGCTCGAATGCGAAAGTGGCCATTTGCTGTGGCTGGCCTTCTTGCGCTTGAAGATGTTGCGGAACAGATCTTTCGACTGGCGGCGGCCCATGAACACATCCTGGCGCGGGGCGTGTTCGTAGTGGTAACCCGGCGAAACCGTGATGCCGTCCACCTTCAGGTCGTTGGTGGCGAAATCGAAGAACTCGGCGACCTCGGCGGGTTTCGCGGTGGTGAACAGTGTGGTGTTGATGTTGACCCGGAAACCGCGCTTCTTCGCGGCACGGATCGCCGACACTGCGATATCGAAGATGCCTTCGCGACCCACGCTTTCGTCATGGCGCTCGCGCATGCCGTCGAGGTGCACCGAAAACGTCAGGTGCTCGGATGGCGTGAACAGGTCGAGTTTCTTCTCCAGCAGGATCGCGTTGGTGCACAGGTACACGTATTTGCCGCGGGCGATGATGCCTTCGACGATTTGCTTGATGTCCTTGTGGATCAGCGGCTCGCCGCCGGGAATCGAAACCATGGGCGCACCACATTCGTCGACCGCGGCGAGGCATTCCTCCACCGAAAGGCGCTGCTTCAGGATGTGCGAGTCGTAGTCGATCTTGCCGCAGCCGGGGCAGGCGAGGTTGCACTGGAACAGCGGCTCCAGCATCAGGGTGAGCGGATAACGCCGCACGCCGCGCAAGCGGCGCCCGATGATGTAGTTGGCGACCTTCAACTGCTGACGAACGGGAATCGACATTGCGGATCTCCTGCGACGCATGGGCGTCTTCGGAGCCGGGGGCACCGGCCTTGATCCGCATGGTGAACCGCCGCGTGTCAACGCGGCGTTTAGGTGCCCGAGCTGCAGCTCACCGGTCTTCGGGAGCCGCGCAGGCCGCCATGATGCGGTCGCGGATCAGACTATTCAGACTCCGCACCGGCGACGCGGCGGTTCGCTCGCACCCGGCAGGCGACTGGCGAATTCGCCGCGCAGGCGCTGCCATTCCATTTTCAGCCAAGGCGTGAAGTGCTCGGGCGATTCCGCGATCTCGACGTCCAGCGCATCGGGTTTCACGTATCGCCATGCCGCGATCTCGGTGTCGTTGACGCGCACCTGCGCATCGGACACGCCGGTGTACACCCAGCACAACTCGCACTCCGAGCCGGCGTCACCGTATTCGGCGTGGTACTGGAACTTGTAGAGGTATTCCAGCGGACAGGTGAAACCCAGTTCCTCGCGCAAGCGGCGTTGGGTGGCGGTATCCATGTCCTCGCCGCCGCGCGGATGGCTGCAGCAACTGTTGGCCCAGTACCCCGGCCACAGCGGTTTCGATGCGGCGCGTTGTTGAAGCAGGAGTTCGCCGGCCGGGTTGAACACGAACAGCGAAAACGCGCGGTGCAGGATGCCGCGGCCAGTATGCGCGTCGGCCTTGCTGGCGTGGCCGATTTCGCGATCGGCTTCGTCGACCAGGATCAATCGCTCGGACTCGAACGACACGACACGATTGTCTTCGTGATCAGCCAATGCTGGTCTCCATGGCTTGATAGCCCGCCTGCTGCAGCGCCCGCGCGACGCGGGCCGGATCGTCCGGACACACCGCGATCATCGCGCCGCCGCCGCCGCCGCCGGTGAGCTTGGCACCGACCGCGCCATTCGCGCGCGCGACCTGGATCATTTCTTCCAGCTCCCAACTCGACACCTGCAGCGCATTCAACTGGCCCTGGCAGATATTCATCAACTCACCGAATTGTTGCAGATCCCACGCTTCCAGTGCCTTGATGCCCTGCATCGCCAGCGAATCGATTTCATCGAAGATGCGTTCGTAAAGTTTCTTGTTGCGTTGCCACGCTTCGCGCACGCGGCCCACCGTGCGTGCGGTCAAGCTTTCCACGCCCGACAACCCAATCACCATCGGTAGCGGTTTGGCGAAACGCAGCGGCTCGACCACGGGCGGTTCGCCGCGCTGGTACAGCAACGGCTGGCCGTAGGTCGCGACCGTGTTGTCGATGCCCGATGGCGTGCCGTGCGCGACGCGCTCGCATTCATACGAAAGCTCGCATACCTGCTGGTCGGTGAGGCCCAGCGCGCAATGGCGATCGAGCGCGCGGATCACCGCGACCGCGAGCGCTGCCGATCCGCCGAGGCCGTTGGCGCGCGGCAGGTTGGGATAAACCTGGATGCGCAGCGGGCGGTCGGTAAGTTCGAGTTTCTGCAGGATCAATTCGAGTGATTGAAGGAAGGAACCCGGGTGCTTGGTACCCGGGTGCAGGCGCGACTCGACGCCCCAACGCGGGATGATCAGTTGCGTGCCGTCATTCGATTCCTCGGCGCGGGCGCGGATTGCCATCGGCACCGGCACCGCGATCGCGTGGCGCCCGTACACCACCGCGTGTTCACCCAGGAGAATGGCTTTGCCGTAGCCGGTCGCGTATTCGGCTTCCTCGACCGGCTCGAAACCATGTGCGACGGTTTTGGCCTCCGGCTGTGCCTGGTTCCTGACTTCGTCGATGATCTCCCTGGCTTTCCAGACCTTGATCTCGCCGCTGTCCAGCAGGCGTTCGACCACGGTTTCGAAAATCTCCGGCGTCGCGCCCGCGCTGACCGCGACCGATCGCGCATGCAGGGTCATATGGCCTTGCTGGATGCCGTCGGTGACCAACGCGCGCAGCGCCGAGAAATTCTGCGCCAGGCCGACTGCGGCCATGATTTCCGCCAGCTCGCGCGCGGTCGCGACATTGAGCAGGCGAAGGTTGAGCGCGACCGTCGCGTTCGATTGCAGGTTGCCGCCGACAGTGCCGACCTTCATTGGCATCTCGATGGTGCCGACCAGGTTGCCCAGGTCATCCTTGTACCAGCGCGTCAGCGAGGTATAGCGTTCGCCGCGCGCGGCATACGCGTGCGCCGCGGCTTCGAGCGCACGCCAGTCGTTGCCGGTGGCGAGCGCGACGGCGTCCACGCCGTTCATGATCCCTTTGTTGTGGGTGGCGGCGCGATACGGATCGCAAACCGCAAGATCGTTCGCGAGGATGATGCCGTCGCGTACCTGCTCGCCGTCATAACCCTTGCCGGCGAGGAGTCCAGTCGGGATCACCACCTTCGCCCATGCCAACGCGCGGTCGGTGAGATTCGACAAGATCCGCAGGAACACCTTGCCGCCCGTAATGCCTTCCACCAGCGGCGCCACGCCTTCGCACATGGTGTTGACCATGTTCGCGCCCATCGCATCGCAGGTATTGACCAGCAAGTGCAGCACCACCATGTCGCGACGACCGTCGGCCGCGGGGTGGATGCGCACCTCGATGTCCTTGGCGCCGCCGCCACGCGCGACCATCTTCGGGTGCAGGCTGTTGGCGAGGTTCAGGATCTCCTGCTTGCGCTGCAGCAGCGCGGCCTGTGCCGTGGCCGAATTGTCGATGTCGACGATCTGCACCTGGCCAATGAGGATCGGTTCGGTGCTGCGCGTGGTGAAGCCGCCGGCCGCGCGTACCAGTTTCGCCGCGGAAGAAAGCGCGGCCACGATCGAGGGTTCCTCGACCACCAGCGGCACCACATGATCCTTGCCGTTGACCAGGAAGTTGAGGCCGAGTCCGAGCGGCAAGCCCATCACGCCGATCACGTTCTCGATCATCTTGTCGGCGCGCGCGACGGTGAGCGTGTGGGCCCCGCTCGACAAGGTCTGGAAATCCTCGCGCGAAAGCAGGCCGCGCTCGCGCACCAAGTTCACGCGTTCGGGCACCGACAACTTGTAGAACCCCGGCAATCTCGACTGGTCCATCTTCGATTCCTTGCAAAGCCTCAAATGTTTGACACGACCTCCAGACCCTTGAGGTCCGCTTCCAGTCCGATCACGGGATATCCTGCGCGCAGCGCGCGCTCCGAGAACTCCCGCAACCGCGTATCTTCCACGGCGAACGTGACGCCTATGTCACCACCGCCGGCGCCGCAGCTCTTGTAGACGCATCCGCAATCCGCGGCGATCGCGGCGATAGCCCGATGCTCGCGGCTGACGATGTCCACGCCCGCGGCCGCGCCGAAGTGCGCGAGGGCTGTTGCGTAATCATGGAGACAGGACAGGAAGGCGGCGGCATCATGGGCGGCCAAGGCGTCGATACCGCGTGAAGAAATTGTAGCGAGTTCATGCATGTATTGCGCGAACATGGTCGGCTCGCGTTCATGCCAGGCGGCGACGGTGGCCAGCATGGCGCGGGTCGACGCCGGGCGGCCGCTAAAGACGCAAACCCAATGGAGGCCCTGCGGCAGCTTTGCCGGTTCGGCGCGGGCCGCATCGCCCTCCAGTTGAAAGCGCGACATTCCGCCCGCGAGCGAAGCCGCGATGTCGATGCCGCTGCCGTGGCCGTGCTGGATCGCGCGATGCGCTGCGATGGCTTCGCCGAGCGTCGGAGGCGCAATGTTGGCGACCCCGTGCAGTGCGCCGAGCAGCGCGACCACAAGCGCGGCGCTGGAACCCAGTCCGAGCTTGGTGCGGGCGCCGGCGCGGTCGAGATAAAACGCGTCGCTGTCGAGTTCGATGCGGCACGGATGCAGGCGATCGACTTGCGGAAAGCGTGCGAGCAGGGTGGCAACCCACACGAGCTCGGCGGGTGCTGCCTCATGCCAAATAGCTTCGCCATGTTGCAGTTGCAATCGGCCTTGCAGTCCGAGCGTCGGCGAGATGATTTCCCAGCAATGGCTGCCGCTGGGCGCGAGCGCCGCGCGAGCGCGGCGACCCACCGCCAGCACCAGCGCCGGCGCGCGTTCCAGCACCGCGTATTCGCCCAGCAGTACCAGCTTGCCGGGCGCACTGGCAACGATGTGGGTCAAGCGCCGCCCTCGATGCGTGCGCCTTCGCCGAGGCCGCTGATCAGAACGTCTTCCACGCCCGCGACATCGCGCAAGGCCTCGGCTACGCGCTTCGCATCGTCGGGCAGGCATACGGCCTTCACCTGCGGACCCGCATCGATCGTGAAGAACACGGCCGCGCTCTCGGCCTGCAACGCGCGGATGCACTGGATGCATTCGAGCGTCACGCCGTTCCAGTAGATGAGGGCAGGGCGGGTCGCCAGCATCACGGCATGCATGGCGAGACAACTCGCCTCGCTGACCACGCCGAGTTTTTCGAAATCGCGGGTTTGCACCGCGCTGCGTGCCGCTTCCAGATCGCCCGGCACCATTGCGATCCAGTCGCGGTAGTAGGGTGAGGTGCGCTGTGACGCTTCCATGCCGGCGCGCGAATCGGTCGCCTTTTTTTCGCGGCTCGTGATTGCGACCACAACCTTGAGCGGCCACGCTGCGGGGTCCAGCAGCGGCTCTGCGAACGCGTCCTCGCCGTCGTCGCGGACGCCCGCGGACATTTCCACGAAACCTCCGAAGACCGAACGCGCGGCCGAACCGGAACCGCGCCGCGCCAGGAGCGACAATTCGCGCGCAGCCATTCCCAGTCCGAGCGCGCGATCGGCCGCGACCGCCAATGCGGCGAACCCGGATGCCGAGGAGGCCAGCCCCGCGCCGGTCGGAAAATCATTGCTGGACTCAACGCGCACGCGTGTCGTGCTGCCTGCACGCGCGCGGAAAAGGTCGAGGAACGCGCTGATCTTGCGCGTCTGCACTGGGTCGTGCTCTCCATTCAGCACGATGTCGTCGGCGTCGAGCGCGCCGTCGAAGCGCACGCGGGTGCGCGTATGCAACGCTTCAAGCGTGATCGACAGCGAACCCGCGGCCGGCAGGTTCAACGCGGCGTCGCGCTTGCCCCAGTATTTGACCAGCGCGATGTTGGGTTGGGCAGTGGCGGTAGCTTCGCCAGTAGCGACACTCATCGACAAGGTTCCTGGAAGTTGCAGAGCGTGTGGGGCGGGAGAAGCGCAGCGTATCCCGCCGCCACGACACACTGCAGGCGGGTTGGCACCCGCCCTACCTGGTGAAGCGACTGGGCCGGCGACTAGCTGCAGTATCCGTTCTCCCGGAACCATTGTATTGCGTCGGCCAGTGCTTCCCGCGCCGGTCGCGCGCGATAACCGAGTTCGGTCTCGGCACGCCCGCTCGAAAAATACATCCTGTGCCGCGACAGCTTGACGCCATCCACCGTGACGTTCGGTGGAGCCCCCGTCACGCGCGCCCATGCCTCGGCGGCGTAGGCCAAGGGCAGTACGGCGGTGTGCGGCAGTTTCAGCCACGGCGCGCGACGACCGGTCAGCTGGGCGACCGTGGCGAGGATGGATTGCAAACTCATGTTTTCGCCGCCCAGCACGTAACGGCGGCCGCGTTGACCATGCTGGTACGCAAGCACATGACCCTCCGCCACGTCGTCGACGTGCACGACGCACAATCCGGTATCGACGAATGCGGGCATCCTTCCGCGCGCGGCATCGAGGATCATGCGACCCGTGGGGGTGGGCTTGCGATCGCGCGGGCCGATCGGCGCGGCCGGGTTCACGATCATGATGTCGGTGCCGGCGCGCGCGCAGCGACGCACCAGCGCTTCCGACAGGAACTTCGAACGCTTGTAGGCGCCGATCATGTCGTCGAGGTGCACAGGGGTGTCTTCGTCGGAAGGCGTGCCATCGTGACGCAGGCCCAGCGTGGCGACGCTGGAGGTATGCACGATGCGCCGCACGCCACGATGTTGCGCCGCCAGCAGCATGTGGTGGGTGCCGCGGACATTGGTGTTGCGGATCTCGCGCGGATCGCGGGCCCACAACCGGTAATCGGCGGCGACGTGGAACAGGCCCTCGCAATCTTGCAGCGCAGGTTCGAGCGAAGGCACATCCAGCAGATCGCCGCGAACGATCTCGACATCCAGGCCGTGGAGATTCGCGGTGTCGCTCGTAGTGCGCACCAACGCGCGTACCGGGTAGCCGTGGCGCAACAGCGCGCGTACCACGGCCGAGCCGACGAATCCGTTGGCGCCGCTGACCAGGACGCGGCCGCTCATGCAGCGAGCGCTGCGGCGGTCGCGAGCGAGCGGCGCGCACGCCGGAAGTCGCGCGACAGCGCCCGTGTGGCGCGCCATGTAGGCGGGCCACCGAACGCAATGGCTGACACCATCCGCAGCGACCAGCCGCGATCCGCGCCTTCGAGCGCATCGGCCATGCCTGCAGGCAGTTCACGCGTGACGGGATCGCAGATGGCTTTCACGGCCACGAACGGCAGCTTGGCACGCGCGGCGACCGCGGCAATGGGGGCGGCTTCCATGTCGACGGCGAGCGCATGGCTGCGTATCGCCAGCGCCTGTTTGTCGGCGGTGGTGGCAACCGCTTGCGGCGTCGACCACAGGATGCCGCGGCGCACGCGCAGGCTCGCCGACAACAGTTCCACCATTTTCGCGTTGAGTTCCGGGTCGGCGGCGAAGCCCGGATCGTCATGCGCATAGCAAATGCGATCGGGAATCAACATGTCGCCCGAAGCCAGATCGGCGGACAACGCACCCGCGACGCCCCAGTTTGCCAGCCGAGCGATGCCGCAGGCGAGCAGGCGTTCCGCCGCGCGCATCGCGTTGTAGGGGCCCATGCCGGACACCGCCACCCATCCATTCCGCCAACGTGCGCATTCGCCGACGCTGATTCCGCGTACGCCAATGCTGCGCGCCTCCGCCGGCAGGGCGATGACGAGGCCGACACCCTCAAGACTGGCGCGCGCGGACATTGCGGTAGCGCACCAGGGCCCAGTACGGGAAATAGCGGCTGTAGCCGTGATACTTCAGATAGAACACGCGCGGAAAACCCGGCGCATTGAAGCGCGCTTCATGCCATTCGCCAGCGGTTTGCGTTTTCAGAAGGTATTCGACGCCGCGCGTCACCGACGGGCTATCCACTTCTTGGGCCGACATCAGGGCCAGCAGCGCCCACGCCGTTTGCGCGGACCCGCTGCGCGCGCCGCGCCCGCGCAGCTCGGGATCGAGATAGCTGTCGTTGCCTTCGCCCCAACCGCCGTCCGCCTGTTGCACCGACTTCAGCCACCTCACCGCGCGCCGGATTGCGGGGGCCTCGGCGGGGATGCCCGCCGCGCGCAACGCGACCAGTACCGACCAGGTGCCGTAGAGGTAATTGGTACCCCAGCGCCCGAACCATGCGCCTTCCTGCGTTTGCTCGTCCAGCAGGAAGCGTGTCACACGTTCGCGGGCTTCGCGGTCACAGGGGCGATCGAGCAGCGACAGCGACGTCAGCACCCGGCCGCTGACGTCACTGGTGGGCGGATCGAGCAGCGCACCGTGGTCGGCGAACGGAATCTGGTTGAGCCACTGATGATCGTTGTCCGCGTCGAACGCCGCGAAGCCGCCGTTTTTCGATTGCATGCCGCACAACCAATCGGTGGCCCGCTCGATCGCGCGTGCGAACTTCCCCGATTCCGGCGATTGGTGCAGCGCGCGCACCACGACCGCGGTGTCGTCGAGATCGGGATACGCATCGTTCCTGTACTGGAAGGCCCAGCCGCCGCCCGGGAGCGTGGGGCGGTAATCGCGCCAGTCGCCGGGCGCGTCGAGGACTTGCCGCGATGCCAACCAGTCCAGTGCGCGCCGTTGGGTGTGCGCGGGCGCGTCGTCATCTTCCTGCAAGGCAAGGCAAATGAGCCCCGTGTCCCAGACGGGCGAAACGCAAGGTTGGCACCACGCTTCATGATCGTGCACCACCAACAGGTCGTCGATGGCCTTGCGCGTGTCCCGGCGCGCGGGGTGATCGGCAGGGTAGCCCAGCAGCGCCAAGGCTTCGTACGCATTGACCATTGCGGGAAAGATCGCGCCCAAGCCGCCATCCCCATTGCGGCGCTCGAGGATCCATGCTTCGGCGCGCTTCAGCGCATGCCCGCGCACGTGCTTCGGAATCAGCCCTTCCAGATGGCGAACGAATTCCTCGCCCACGAACAGCGCGTGATTCAACAGCGAACGGGAATGGAAGTAATGCTTTTCCTGTTCGGGCGGGGTGACGAACAATTCGCGGATGTGCACGCCGCGCGGATTCGCCGCGCGCGGCTTCAGCGTGGTCAGTATCGACAACGGCACCATCACCGTGCGCGACCAGTACGACACCTTGCCTAGATGGAAGGGAAACCAGTGCGGCAGCAGCACGATTTCCACCGGCAGGAACGGCACGCCGCGCCATGGCAGCTCACCAAACAAGGCCAGCGCGATCCGGGTGAACACGTTGCTGCGAGCGGCGCCGCCGTGCGCCAGGATTGCCGCGCGCGCCTTCGCCATGTGCGGTGCGTCCGCGCGGTCGCCCGCCAGTTTCAGCGCGTAATAGCACTTCACGCTGCAGCTCACGTCCAGCGCGCCACCCGGATACAGCGGCCAGCCGCCGTCGCGCGACTGGTGGTTGCGCAGGTATTCGGCGAGCCGCGATTCCAGCAGGCGGTCGGATTCCCCGAGGTAGTGCAGCATCAGGATGTATTCGGCGGGAATCGTGCAGTCGGCTTCCAGCTCGAATTGCCAGTAGCCCTCCGGACGTTGGCGCGCGAGAATGCCCGTGCGCGCCGCCTCGATGGCGACGTCCAGCCGATCGCGCGCGCTCGCCTCGGCGTGACCCGCCGCGGGGCGATGCTGGGAAAGGCCGGAATCGGGTGCCATGGCCAAGGCCTGCTGATCCTATTTGAAAGTGAAGGCCTGCGCGGGTCCGCAGGCGTCGTTGCGCGGCCATGCACTGTGCGGGTCCGGCAGCAGTCCGCGCCAGTCCGTCGCCAGCGCTTGCAGCGGCAAACCCTCCGCCATGCGCGCGAACCAGCGTTGCAGGACCCGGCTGTAACCCGCAAACAAGTGCGTGACGATCACGATCTTCTTCACCACCTGCCGGGACACTTTCACCTGCGCCCCAGCCGTGAAATCGGGCTTGGCGAGGATCGAAGCCAACGTGCGCATCGCCAGCCCCAGTGCGATCAGGCAAAAGCGGCGGATGCCGACTTCCTTTTCCGGAATCAGCAGGGTGTAATCGAGCGCGTTGCGAAGATGGCTGTGCGCGACGCCGATCAACTGCGCGTAAGCGTTGCCGAACGCCGCGGGCACGTTGCCACGACGGATGTCCTGCAGCTCCACGCCGGCGCGGGCGAACAGGTCGTGCGGCAGCCAGCACGCGCCGCGATCGCGGTCTTCCCAGAAGTCCTTGAGGATGTTGGTCATCTGCAGGCCCTGGCCGAACGACACATCCAGCGCCGACATCGCCTCGCGGCGCTCGGCGATGCGCGGCGAGTAGTCACAGAAGAGATCGGTGAGCGTCTGCCCGACGATGCCCGCGACGTAGTAGCAATAGCGGTCCATCTCGCGCATGTCGGCGAGGCCCGCCGTGCTGGTGCGGCGCTCGAAGCTTGGCATGCCGGTGCACATGGTGCGGATGCAGCGCGCCAGCGATTCGCGCTGCGCGAGGTTGAAGCCGTCGGTAACCTGGATGATTTCCGGCGTGTGGGCCACAAGGTCGCGCTCGGCGTCGAGCGTGTTCCCGTCCAACAGGGGCGCCAGATCACGTGCAAACGACGCCGGGTCTTCCGTCGACTCCACCACCCGCGTGAAGCGGTCGTGGAATTGCTGCTTCACGTCCCCGGCCAGGGCTTTTTCGTCCTCGATGGTGTCGGCGATCCGGCACAACAGGTAGGCGTTGGCGATCACCGTGCGCAGGCGCACGTCGAGTTGCGGGATGGTCAGTGCAAAGGTGCGCGACACCTCCGGCAGAATGCGCGCCTGGTAGGCCTCGGCATCGCGCCGCGAGCCACTGGCGAAAGCTTGGGCGATCATTCTGCTGGTCTCCTTCGGCGCATCGTCAGCCGATTTCGTGATCGTACGCATTGTGCGTGAAGATAAGGTGGAAGTCGCGCGGAAATGGTTTTGACATGCACGCGGCGGTCTCGCTAGTCTCGCGGCGCCGCGGCGTTCATCGCCGTCCTGGAGCAATCGATGTCTTTTGCGGATCGGGTGGCTGGATATGTGGACCGTATCGAACGGGCGTTGGATGCACGCCTGCCCGCGCCCGATGTGCGTCCGGCGTCCCTGCATGCGGCGATGCGCTACGCGGTCCTCGGCGGCGGCAAGCGCATTCGTCCGTTGCTGTGTTACGCGAGTGGCGAGGTACTGGGCATTGCGCCCGAGCGTCTGGATGATGCCGCCTGTGCGGTCGAATGCGTGCACGTGTTTTCGCTGATCCACGATGATCTGCCGGCCATGGATGACGATGCGCTGCGGCGCGGCAAGCCTTCCACGCATGCGGCGTTCGGCGAGGCCACGGCGATCCTGGCGGGCGATGCCTTGCAGACCCGCGCCTTCGAAATCCTCGCGGGCGGCGGCGTGCACGAAACCGCCGAGCGCCTGGGCATGATCGCGATACTTGCGACCGCCGCCGGTTCGCTCGGCATGACCGGCGGCCAGGCGGTGGACCTGGAATCGGAAGGCAAGCAACTCGGTGCTGCCGATCTCGAAGCGCTGGATCGCGACAAGACCGGCAAGTTGATCCGCGCGGCGGTATTGATGCCGACCTGCGCTGCCACCGGTCTTCCAGCTACCTCGCGCGATGCGCTCGATCATTTCGCCGAATGCATCGGGCTCGCATTCCAGATCAAGGACGACGTGCTGGACGTGGAAGGCGAACAAGCCCTCACCGGCAAGACCCACGGCGCCGATGCAGCCCGCGGCAAGGCCACGTATCCATCATTGATGGGCATGGACAACGCCAAGCGCCGTGCCGATGCCCTGTACGCCGAAGCGCTGGCCGCGCTGGACGTGTTCGGCGAGGCCGCCGAACCGCTGCACTGGATGGCACGCACCATCGTTCGCCGCGATCGGTAAGCGCCCAGTCGACTCTCCTTAGCTTGGGCAGCGGAGTCGAGGCACTCCCACCTCGTTACCGGCCTTGCATCGCGCCGCTTGAAGCTCGACACTGCCCTCATCTGGAGACCGGCCTGTAGCCGGTGGGAGCCCCGAGGCGCACAGTGAGCAGCCAAGAAGCGCCGCCAGTGAAGCGCGGCATCTTCGCAGAACTCAGCTACCGCCACGTGTGGCGCGCCGCGGCGGTTTACATTGGTGCGGTGTGGGCACTCTCGCAAGGCATCGCACAGCTTGCCCCCGTGTTCCAGGCGCCGGAATGGACCACCCGTTGGTTCGTGATCGCCTGCGCGATCGGATTTCCCTTCTGGGTGGCCTTTTCCTGGTATTACAAGCTGACGCCGGAGGGCTTCAAGCTCGAAAGCGACGTCACCGGCCACGATCATGCGTTCCATCGCGCCACCGGGCGCAAGCTGGATTTGTGGATCATCGGCGTCATGGCGGTCGCGATCGTGCTGTTGATCACCAACACGTTCGTGCTGCATCGCGACGTGAACAGCGCGGCCGGAGCGGCCGACGCGAAGGCCATCGCAGCGGTGCTGGCGAAGGTGCCATTCCAGTCGGTGGCGGTGCTGCCACTGACCAACGACAGCGGCGATCCCAAGCAGCAGTATTTCTCCGACGGGCTTTCGGAGGAGTTGATTTCCGACCTCACCCAGGTCAACGGGCTGAAGGTGATCGGGAAATATTCCAGCTTCAAGTTCCGCGATGGCAACAACAGCCTCGCCCAGATCGGTGCGGCGCTCGGGGTAGCCCACCTCATCCAGGGATCGGTGCGCCAGCAGGACAATCGGATCCGCGTCACCGTCAACATGATCCGCGCGAAGGACGGAGCCAGCGTGTGGTCGCACAGCTACGACGAAAAGCTCAATGATGTGTTCGCGATCCAGTCGAAGATTGGCGAGGCCGTCGCCGACGCGCTCAAGATCAAGCTGCTGGGCAAGCCCATCATGGCGGGCGACAGGCCGCCGAGCGGCAACGTGGAGGCCTATGAACTGATGCTGCAAGGGCGCGCCATCTACCGCCGCGGCACCGAGCCCGCTATCCGCCAAGGCATTTCGCTGTTCCAGCAAGCGCTCAAGCTCGATCCGGATTACGCCTACGCTTGGGGGCTGCTGTCCAATGCTGCGGCCAACCTTGGCGTGCTGTTCCTGAACGGCGACGCGCGCCAGCAGGCCTTTGCCCAGGCTCGCGCGGCAGCGGACAGGGAGCAGACATTGGCTCCGGACGCTGCATATACCCATACCGATCGCGGGTACCTGCTGGCGACGGTCGACAACGATCCCATCGGAGCGCTGGCCGAGTCCAAGCGCGCCCATGAGCTGGCCCCCAATGACACCACCATCATGAACCATCTGGCCAGTGGGCTCGAGAACCTGGGGCAACTGCAGGCAGCGGTCGACCTTTACCGGAAAGCCATCGCCAGCGACCCTCTGCGCGTGGACATTTACGTCAACCTGTCGCTCGCGCTGCTGGGGCAGCGCGACTTGGATGGCGCCGAACAGGTGATCCGCAAGGCAGTCAGCCTGCAGCCGGATTACCCGTGGCTGCATTCCTACCTGACGGAGGTCGACGTGCTGCGCGGGGATGTCGCCGCCGCCCAACGCGACGCCGCCAAGGAAACCGACCCGGCGAATGGCCCGTGGGCACGGGCGCTGGCTGCGCAGATCGGCCGCGATACCAAACAGGCCGATGCGGCTCTGCGCGATTACATCGCCAAGCAGGGCAAGGATCAGCCTTATTTCGTGGCCGACTTGTACGCGGTGCGCAAGCGACCTGATGAAATGTTCGACTGGCTGCAGCGTGCCTGGAGCCAGCGCGATCCGAATTTCACCGGCCTCCTGCTCACCGATCCTTTTGTGCTGGCCTACCAGCACGACCCGCGCTTTGCAGCCTTGTGCAAACAGGCGGATTTGCCTGTGCCCGATCACACCTTGACGGCTGCCGCGGCCAGCAGCCGCTGACCCATTCATTGCGCTGCACGACGGGATTGCGTATCTGGGCGCCCGCTGCGCGGATCGGGCTCACCCGCGAGCGCAGGTCTGTCGAAGACGTTTACATCTTTGCGTCGATTCCTGCACGCCGCAAAAGTCATCGGAGACAGCGAGTTGAATGACCTTTCGGGTGCACAGCCGGAATGGAACGTCGATAAAACTTACAAATTGGTTGAGCTTTCTTGGCCAAGGCGTAGCGAAAACAATGGCTTAAGGTCATGGCATGTGACATGCAGTACACGAGGCACAGGGCGAAAAATCCACTTCGCGGTTCCGCCGCCAGCCCGCAAACCGAGAGGGTGTTCAGTGATGAGACGTTATCTGGTTCTGGGATTCGCAGCCGTTGTCCTTGCCATCACTGCGCCGGCGGCGTTTGCGACGCGGGTGGTTTTCGATCCGCCCGCAGAGAGCGCCCTTCCTCCGGTGACGGCGCCCTTCTGTACCAGCAGCGCGCCTTGCAGCATCGGTGAAATCAACCATACCTACCGGGTGGATTTCCTGCCCTGCCATGACGTTCTGGGCGTCGACACGACAGGCTTCACTTACTGCCTGTGGATGAACAACGTCACCCGCCATGCCGTCGGCACGTTCACGTTCCAGTTTGTCGTTCCCGCGGGGGGGTCGCGTAGCGGCAACGAGCTCGAGTGTTCCAGTATTCCGCCCGATTTGGCGACGGACGATTGCCCCGAGTCACTGCCCGCTGTCGGCGAGCTGTTCACCGTGTCGTTCTTCGCCAATCCGCCGCTTCCGAACCGGACGGACTTTTACCTGTTCACCGATTTCGTGACTTCGCCGGGCGCCGCCAACGTGACCTTGTCCGTTCCGGAACCGGGTGAACTGGGGCTGTTCGGCCTCGGGCTGTTGCTCCTTGGCATCGGCTACGGTTGGCAGCGGCGTCGCCAGCAAGCTTGAATAAAGCACGAGGCTGTGGCGCGCGGCAGTTGCCGGGATGGCTGCCGCGCGCTGCGTCTTGCGGCATCGCCGCAAACCTAGTGCTCGGTAGCGCCGCGCTCGATTTTCCCGACGAGGTTGTAGAGGATGCGCAGATCCTCGGCGTCCAGCGTGTCGCCGCCCGTGCCGCGAAAATGGTTGTGGAAGGCGCGCACGGCGGCTGGCGGATCGTCCAGCGAATAGCCGATCGCGGTCAGCGCCATCCACGGATCGAAACTGGGTGGCGGGTCGGGCAGGGTGGCGACCGGATCGGGCCACAAACCGAAACCGTCAGCCGCCAGCGTCGCCCACGGGAACAGTGGACCCGGATCGTCCTTCCGTGACGGTGCCATGTCCTCGTGGCCGATGATCTGCGCGCGCGGAATGTTCCAGCGCGTGGTGAGGTCGGTCAGCAGACTGATGAGACTTGCGATCTGCGCGGGCGGAAACGGGACGTGGCCATTGTTGTCGATCTCGATGCCGATGGACGCTGAGTTGACGTCGGTGATCGTGCCCCAGCGGCCCGGGCCCGCGTGCCACGCCCGGTCGACGTCACTGACCAGTTGGTAGATGTGGCCGTCGCGGCCGATCAGGTAGTGTGCACTGACCGGGCCGCCACTATTGTGGGTGCGCAGGGTGTCCAAGGCTTGCTGCACGGAACCCTGGTTGGTGAAGTGAAGCACGATCAACTGCGGTTTGCGGATGTCGTAATTTTTCGAAGGCACCCATGTCGCGACCAGGTTGCGCGGTGGCAGCGGCGAGCAAGCTGCCACCGCGGTCACGGCCAAAACCATGACCGCAAGTTGCCAGATGTATGGCTGCCGCTTCCGCGGGCGGTTGCCCCATCCGGAGGGACGCATTGCAGCGTTCACGCCGCCAGCACGCCGGCGTCACGCAAGCGCTGGCGCAGTCGATCGAGCTTGTCGCCGTACAGCGCGCTGCGTGCAGTATCGCGGCGGATCGGCTGCCGCACTTGCGCCGCACTCGGAAGGCTCTGCACGGTGCGCGCGGTCTTGTGGAACTCGACGCACGCGGGATCGAAGGGCAGGTCGCAGAAGCCCAGTAGCCGGCGCACCTCGGCTTCCGGATGGGCGACCAGCGACTCGTATTGGAGGTCCATCACGCGATCCGGATATTTGCCCAGCCAGAAGCGCGTAAGGCGGAGAAAGTCGACGCAGTAATCGGCCAGCTCGTCCATGTTGCAGGCGAAGCCGCTGTTTTCGCTGAAGCACTGGCGGAAGCAACCCAGGCAGGTTTCCACCGGATCGCGCCGCACGATCACCACGCGCGCGGCTGGCATCATCGCCAGTGCCGCGCCCACCAGATACCACGTCACCAGGCTTTTGTCGGTGAAGCGCGGTTTGCGTTCGCGCCAGCGTGCAGTGCGCGCGAGGTATTCGCGGCCGAGGCGCTGCCAGTCTTCGGGCGTCGCATCAGGAACCCACAGCGGGAATGCCGAATTGAAGCGGGCTGAATTGCGGCGGTGCGTTTCCGCATCGATGACCTGTGTCATGTCCTTGATCTCGTTCGCACCCTCAACCTCGGGGTGCGAAGCGAGGATCTGCTCGACCAGGGTGGAGCCGGAACGCGGGATGCTGACGATCAGGATGGCTTCGCGGCCGAGCTGCGGATCGAGCGGCAAGGGCAGATCCTTCGCGAACGCATCCAGGATTGCCGTGACTCGTCTGCGCTCGCCCGCAGCATCCCACTTCACCCGCTGGCGGCGCGAAGCGTTGGCGCGCGCGAACACGTCGTAGGCCTGCGCATACTCGCCATGGTTTTCCAGAGCCTTCGCGTAACTGAAGGCAAGCAACTCGTATTCACGGCCAACCAGGCCGGGGCGGCCCAACGCATGCTGCATTCGTGCCGCGTCGGCAGCGTCGAAGCGAACGGTGTTGAGGTTGGACAGGCCGAACCAGCCCTCGGCGTTGCCGGGATCGCGGCGGACCACCTCGCGATAGCCCTTCACCGCAGCATCGATGTGCCCCAGACTGGCCTGCACCCGAGACAGCGACAATCGTGCCGAAACATGCGAGGGATCGAGTTCGATCGCGCGTCGCAACGCCGCAACCGAATCCTGCGAATGCGCATGCCGCCCGAGCGCTTCGCCCAGGTTGAACCACGCCGATGCGGAATTCGGCGCGAGCGCGCAGGCTTGCCGGAAATGGGCGATTGCCTGTTCGGGCTGGGCCAGTTCGAACAGTGCGATGCCGAGTCCGACATGCAGTTCGTCATCCTCGGGCCAAGTCGCGAGGACCTTGCGGAAGCAGTCGGCGGCCTTGGCGTGATGGCCACGACGCTGTGCCACCATGCCCCGCAGCCGGACCGCATCCAGACAATCAGGTGCCAGCGCGAGCACACTGTTGAGCGATCCTTCGGCGGCGTCGAATTGCCGTTGTTCCCATTCCCTGCGCGCCCGGGCAAGGAAGCGCGCGGCCACCGGGGATAGCTGCCGTTGTGATGGATCGTGCACGGATTGCGACATCGAAAACGTATTCACTTCATGGTCGACGGTGATGTCAATACTAAACGCCGAATCGGTGGACCGCTGTCAAAATCGCCGGGAGATTCTGATACCTCGCCAGCGGTGACTGGAGGGCGACCGCCACCGAGGGTGGCGGTCGCAAAAAAACGCCGGGCGGAGCCCGGCGGCGGAGAGTGAGCAGGGAGCACTCAGAAATCGTACGACACCGAGAATCTGACGCTGCGTGGCGCGAGGGTATCTTGCACCTGCCCGTAATTGGAATTCGGACTGCTGGTCGTTCCGAACACGTCGTTGTAGAACACCGGCGTTTGCTTATTGAATATATTGAACGCGGCAAGATTGAAATCGAGCCTGCGTCCAGCCCATGCCGGCTTGTAATCGACGCTCAGATCCACGCGTTTCGTCCAGGGCGTGGTTCCATGTGATCCCGGCGGGGCCGGTACACCGCCGCACCAGTAGTAGGTGCTGGAACCGTGCAGGCGAATCTGGTCCGGTCCATACCGGCCACGGCACAGGCGCGGCGTGCCCGACGCGATGTACAGGTTGGCGCCGACCGTCCACTCCGGGTTGAGCGCGTAGGCGCCGAAAATCTTGATCTGGTGCCTGCGGCTGTTGGGCAACTCACCATAAGACCACTCCATTCTTTCCGGAAAGTCCCAGGCGGTGGTGATCGATTCGTAGGATCCGCTTTGTTGCGAGTAGGTGCTGACCGGCCCTTCCGTATTGCCCCATGTGCGCGAGAACACGTAGTCGAACTTGGCGAACCACTTGCCGTCCCAGGCGTGTTCCAGCGACAGGTTCAATGCGTAGTACTTGCGGATCGCTCCCCTCGTGAAACCCTGATCGGCCATGGTCATGGTGACCGGGACGAGGCTCCCGTCCGGCGCCTTCATCAGGATGTGGCTGGTCTCGCCAGGGTTGATCAGGATCAGGCTCTGGGCCCAGTCGGTACAGGTCGCAGCCGTCATCCAGGCGTAGCCTTGCGCCCGACCCGCCGTGCACTCGTTCTGGACCGAGTCGTAGTCGTCGATGATGCGATCCATCTTCTGGTAGGTGCCGGCAGCGGTGAACACCCATTTGCTTCCCATCATTTCAAACTGTTGCTGCATGCCCATCACGTAATTGTCGGAAAACTCGGCCTTGATGTTCTGCGCGGCGGAGATACGCGGATCCTTGGCTTGGCCGTATTCGCTGTCGATCGACACCCCGGTCGCGGGATTTTGCGGAAGGGGAGTGAACCCGATCGGCTCGCCGGTCGCCGGGTCGATGCCGGAGTAGGTTCCGTACAGTCCCGCATTCACCACCGGGTTGGCAATCGACAATGCGACCTGGTTCGGCAGCGCCAGGTAATAGCGCCCGGCATTGCCGAACACCTTCAAGGTGGAATCACCGTGCACGTCCCAACTGAAACCGATACGCGGCGCCCACTGCGGTTTGGTCAGGCGGATGTAGGGGGTGCCCGACGCGTCGTAGTTGACGAACTGGTCGTTGCGCAGACCCAGAGTCAGCAGGAAATTCGGCGTGATCTGCCAGTTGTCCATGACGTACTGGGCGCGTTGGGCGACATGCACGGATGCGATGCTCAGGTCGACGTGCTGTTGCACGTAGTAGCAATGACCTGCATCGCACTGGGTGGAGGGACCGACATAGGGTGGGACGGCGGGATTCCCGGCGAAGATCGGCTGGCCGGGATCGCTTTGCCCGTAGATCCATTGATAACCCGGCCCGGTGTTCTGGTAGCCGTCCTCCAAATCCCATGAATTGATGTTGTCGATGCCGACCTGGAAATCGTGGGTACCCCACTTGTAGTCGAGGCTCAGGCGGTAGTTCTGGATCGTTTCCCGGTGGCCTGGGAGGGACTCGGTCGAGTTGTTCTGAGCGTTGTCGAAGCCCGTGCTGCCGGGCGGAAGGAATGCCGGATCCTGGTAGGAAGCGCTCGCGATGTGCGGCAGCGATGGATCGAACCCCGGGAACGCCGGCTGCGCGGTGTAATAGTGGCCGTGCATCTTTCCGAGCGTCGCATTCAGGGTCAGGTCGTCCGTCAGATACGACGTGTAATTTGCCACCCACATGCGGAAAGTGGTCTTGCTGGTCTGGTTCAGACCCGCGGTGTCGGGAACGACCTGCTTGGTATCGTAATCAAAAGCGTTGTACGACCCCCATTGCTTGGAGGAATTCTGCAAGCCCGTCAAGCTCAGGATGTTGCTGTCGTTGATGTTCCAGTTCAGCTTGGCGTACACCTTCGGCTGATGTACGGTGTAAAAGTTCCTGTACGTGGTTCCGACGTTGGAATCCGTCGTGCTGAAATGGCTGTTGTCCTGCTCGACGCCCAAGAAGAAAAACAGCTTGTCCTTGATGATCGGGCCGCTGGCGTAGGCGTCGTAGATGGTTTCACTGGAGCGGTTACCCTTGCGGTAACGCTGCAGATCCCCGGGCTGTTCCCCGGGATCGGTCACGAGGGGATTGGCGTAATAGTAATTGACGGGGTCGGCCCGCAACCTCGCCGGCTGCCACAAGGCGCGTACACCGAAGTGCCACTCGTTGGAACCGCTCTTGCCGATCTGGTTGATCACACCGCCGATCGAGCGACCGTACTGTGCGCCATAGCCGGAGATGAAAGTCTGCTGCTGCTCGATGACGCCGTACGGCAGGCTTATGCCACCTTGATTGTTGAGGAGCTCGGTGGTGTTCATGCCGTCGAGGTAGTACGCGTTCTCGGCCGTCGTGGCACCGCCGAACACATTGATCGGCGTGCCCAGCGGCCCGCCCGCCAGTTCAGGCGAACCCATGTTGACACCCGGCGCCAGCATCGCGATGTCCTCGGCCGTGCGCTGCAGCGGCAGTTGCTGGAGCTGCTTGGCCGTGATCGTGGTGACCTGGTTGGTGGTGGTCACGTCGATCGCGGGAATCGCGTTGGCGGTGACGTTCACTGCGCCGAGGGTCCTGGCGCCTGCGTTCGCGGACGCAAAATCCACGGCGACGGCACCGGCCGCCGCCGGCGTGACGCCGGTTCGGCTCTGCACCACCTTGCCATCCTGCAATAGCGACACCGTGTACGTGCCGACGGGAAGGGTGATCGAATATTTGCCGGAGGGTCCCACCGTGATGGCGCGGTTGTAACCCGCGCCGCCGGTGATCTGGATGGTTTCGCCTGGTGCTGCCGGAACGGTACCGTAGATGGTGCCGTTGGTGGCCTGCGCCCACGCCGCACCTGCAAAGCCCAAGGCAACGGAACCAATGGCAATGGCCAAGGCCTTGCGCTGGAAGAGGTTGTTGCGGTGCGACGTGCGCAGAGACTTGCTCTTCATGGTGCATACTCCCCAAGTGGTGAAACACGGCCAGCGACCTTGCCGCGGTCACTGTTGTTTGCTTCATCGCGTCGTGCATGATGTGCGAAGGCCGAGTGGTTCGAGCGGCTGCATCACACTGGGTTTGACGGCTGTTCCTGCACGGAATGCCGCCCTCGCGGCATGGTGCCGAGCATACTCACCGGCCGCCAAAAACCACCAATGAAAAGACAGTCACCCGACATAGCTGGCGGTTATGGTTTCGTTACCGGCGGTAACGCCTGAAAGGTCTTGAAGCCCGCTGTCTGCCGCGTATTCCGACGCGTGCTGCGGCCGCAGCGAACAAGCGCCGGCCGTGTTCAGCTTGCCTCTACTCACCTGTTCGCATGCTGTACGATCCCCGGGGGCGATGAACGCACCTTCATCATCTCGCGGGTCTTGTTGCGCGCTCGGCTTCGTCACGGTGTGACGGACAAGGTGCGCGCTCGCCGGCGATGGCATCTTCCGCGTGCGTTCGTCGATCGCGTTCTCGTTCGGGGATTGATATGGAGCCTCGTGACTTTGGGAACCTCAAGGAACGGCGTGAGCGCAGCAAATATTTAGGGCCTCTTGATTGCCGGCCGATGAGGCCACTGGACGACATATGAACAAAATGACATCGAAACGTTTTCGTCTTGCCCTGTTGCTCGTGTGCGCGTTGGTGTTTGCCTCGGGCAGTGCCTTGGCTCAATCCGTCCAATCGGAAAACCTGTTCTACATGACGGACACGCTGGACGCACTGCAGAGTTTCAAGGCGCATGCGTCGCAGATATCCATCATCGTGCCCGCGGCCTATCACATCGACAAATACGGAACGGTCTACGGCGGCGTCGATCCGCGCGTGTTGCAGATCGCGGCTTCGAACAATGTCAAAGTGATGCCGATCGTCGCGAGTTTCGACCAGGAGGGCATTCACGCATTTTTGAACGACTCCAAGGCACGGGCGCGTGCGATCGACATCATGCTGTACGACGCGCAGCGCTATCACTACTACGGCTGGCAATTCGATCTCGAGAACGTGCACGTGACCGACGGCGATGCCTACACGGATTTCTACCGCGAGGCTGCCAAGGCATTGCATGCCCACGGCTTCAAGATTTCGATGGCGGTGGTCAAGGCGGAGCAGCCGGTGCCGGCATCAGATAGTTCCGATTTCAGCAAGTTTCTTTATGAAAACTGGAAAGGTGCCTTCGACTTCAAGAAACTGGCCGCGATCGGCGACTTCATGTCGTTCATGTCCTACGACCAGAATACGGCCCTGACGCCGCCCGGACCCGTTGCCGGCCTGCCCTGGATGCGGCGGATGGCCGATTACCTGGTGCGGCTCGGCATCGATCCGGTCAAGGTTTCATTCGGCATTCCCACTTATTCGGATCACTGGTACGCCGCGTACAGCGACAAGAAAGGTCCGCATCCGACGCGCGATGAAATCACCTGGCGCGAAGTGCAGGACTTGCTCGATCGCCATCAGGTCACGCCGCAATGGATGGACTCGATGGGCGTGGATTATGCGTACTGGCCGGGACCGAACGGAGTTTTCGAATGGTTGTTCATTGAAAACGCCCGCTCGTTTTCCGAAAAGCTGAAGCTGGTCCG
>DATFGT010000044.1:0-7967 GCA_035249175.1 Rhodanobacteraceae bacterium | reverse complement strand
TGGTGGGTCAGCACTTTCTGCAGAGGGAAACCGGTCAGCAGCATTTGCGTCATCTTGTACCAGGTCTCGTACATGCGCCGGCCGTAGATGCCGTGCAGGGTGAGCCCCTTGAAGATCACCTTGTCCCAATCGATGCCGGATCCGTTGGGCAGGATGCCGAGCAGCGCGACCTTGCCGCCGTGGTACATGCAGTCGAGCATGTCGTTGAAGGCCTGCGGATTGCCCGACATCTCAAGGCCCACGTCGAAGCCTTCCATGTGGAGGTCGACCAGCACTTCACGCAATGGCTGCCTGGATACGTTGATCACGCGCGTCGCGCCCATTTCGGCGGCGAGCTTGAGGCGATATTCGTTGACGTCGGTGACCACGATGTTGCGCGCGCCGACGTGACGCGCGATGCCGGTGGCGATCACGCCGATCGGGCCGGCGCCGGTGATCAGCACGTCCTCGCCGACCAAGTCGTATTCCAGCGCGCAATGCGCAGCGTTGCCGTAAGGGTCGAAGAACGCGGCCAGCGAGGACGGAATCTGGTCGGGCACCGGCCACAGGTTCGACTGCGGCATTGCGATGTATTGCGCGAATGCACCGTTGCGGTTGACGCCGATGCCGACGGTGTTCGGGCACAGGTGCGGGCGCCCGGCACGGCAGTTGCGGCACATGCCGCAAGTGATGTGGCCCTCGGCCGACACGCGCTGGCCGACGCGGTAACCGCGCACCTCGCTGCCCATCGCGACGATCTTGCCCACGAACTCGTGGCCGATCACCAGCCCCGGCTTGATCACCCGTTGCGCCCATTGGTCCCAGTTGTAGATGTGCAGGTCGGTGCCGCAGATCGCCGTCTTCTCGACTTCGATCAGCACGTCGTTGGGGCCGTATTCCGGCACCGGCACCTCGTCCATCCAGATGCCCTTGGCGGCGTCGCGCTTGACCAGCGCCCTCATCATGTTCGGCATGTCGGTGGCCTTTCCGGATTGAAATGCGCTCCATTATAAGGCGCCGCCGCAAGATGGATGCCCCGCGCCGCCCCGTACAATCCGTGCATGTCACGCCATACCCGCCTCGTCGATCGGCGCCCGCCCGCGATCTTCCTGATGGGCCCGACCGCTACCGGCAAGACCGCGCTGGCATGCGCGCTGGCCGAGCGCTTTCCGGCCGAACTGGTCAGCGTCGATTCCGCGCTGGTGTACCGGGGCCTCGATATCGGTGCGGCCAAGCCGGATCGCGAAACGTTGCGACGCCATCCTCACGCCCTGATCGACATCCGCGACCCTGCGGAGCCCTATTCGGCTGCGCGGTTTCGCGATGATGCGTTGGTCGCGATGCGAGGCATCACCGGGCGCGGCAACGTGCCTTTGCTGGTTGGAGGAACCGGTTTGTATTTTCGTGCGCTCGAATACGACCTTTCCGAAATGCCCTCCGCCGATCCGGGGCTGCGCGAACGCCTGCGCGCGGAAGCCGAACGCGAGGGCTGGCCGGCACTGCACGCGCGGCTCGGCGCGCGCGATCCGAAGGCTGCTGCGCGCATTCGACCCAATGATTCACAGCGCATCCAACGTGCGCTGGAGGCGATGGAACTGTCCGGCAGTACGCTCACCGAGTTGCATGTCAATCCGCGCGGTGCAAGGCGCCTGCCGTATCGACTCCTGAAACTCGCGCTGATTCCCCGCGAACGGAGTGCGCTTCGCGAACGCATTGCCGTACGTTTCGATGCAATGCTGGCCGCGGGGTTCCTGGACGAGATCAAACGGCTGCGGGCGCGCGCCGATTTGCACCCTGATTTGCCGGCGATCCGCGCGGTGGGTTATCGGCAGGCTTGGGAATACCTCGATGGCGTGTGTTCCGAAGCCGCGTTTCGCGAGCGCGCGATCCACGCCACCCGGCAACTGGCCAAGCGCCAGACCACTTGGCTCCGGAGCGATCTGGACTCGCGCGTGTTTGATCCGGATCGACGGGATTGCATGGAATCGGTGGCCACCGCGACGGCACTGTTTCTGGGCATCAAAAACGCGTGAAAACGGCCCAACCCGGGACGATCTGCGTTACCATCTGAACGTGTGGGAGAAGCCACGGATCAAAAGGCCATAACAATGTCGAAGAGCCAATCGCTGCAGGATCCGTTTTTGAATGCATTGCGTCGGGAGCGCATTCCAGTCGCGATTTACCTGGTCAACGGCATCAAGTTGCAGGGCGTGATCGAATCGTTCGATCAATTCGTGGTGCTGCTGCGCAATCAGGTCAGCCAGATGGTGTACAAGCACGCCATTTCGACCGTGGTGCCGAGCCGTGCGGTCAAGGTCGGCGCGGAAGATTCAAGGACGGATGACGCCGAAGCGCCGGCGCAGGACTGATTTCCCCTGTTCGAACGAGAAAAGCGAGGCGAACGCGCGCTGCTGGTGTTGCCGTACACCGGCAGAAGAGCGGCCGAACGGCGTGCCCAGGAATTCGCCGAACTGGCCAAATCCGCCGGCGCGGAAAGCCTGGGCAGCGTGCACGCGCGCGTCGATACGCCCAATCCGAAGTTCTACATCGGCACCGGTAAGGCCGACGAAGTGCAGGCGAAGGTGCGCGAACTCGGCGCCGACCTGGTGCTGGTCGATCACGCGCTGACGCCAGTGCAGGAACGGAATCTTGAAAAACATTTCTCCGCGCGGGTGATCGATCGCGCCGCGCTGATCCTGGACATCTTCGCGCAGCGTGCGCAGTCTCATGAAGGAAAACTCGAAGTCGAACTCGCGCAGTTGAAACACATGGCCACGCGGCTGGTGCGCGGCTGGACCCACCTGGAACGCCAGCGCGGCGGCTCGATCGGTCTGCGCGGCCCCGGCGAAACCCAGCTCGAAACCGACCGCCGCCTGTTGCAAAAGCGCGTCGAGCAACTGCAGAAGCGCATCGACAAGGTCGGCGTGCAGCGCGACCAGCAGCGCCGTGCGCGGCTGCGCAACACGCTGCCGCGTGTCGCGTTGGTCGGTTACACCAACGCCGGCAAGTCCACGCTGTTCAACGCCGTGACGCGCGGCGCGGTATATGCGGCCGACCAGTTGTTCGCGACGCTCGACCCCACCGTGCGCCGGCTGGAAGAGCTGGATGCCGGCCCCGCCGTGCTGGCCGACACCGTCGGCTTCATCCGCGAGTTGCCGCACGACCTCGTGGCCGCATTTCGGGCCACGCTGTCCGAAGCGCGCGACGCCGACTTGCTCCTGCACGTCACCGACGCCGCCGACTCCGAACGCGATGTGTTGATCAACGTGGTGAACGGTGTGCTGGACGAGATCGGCGCCGGCGGCGTGCCCCAGTTGATGGTGTTCAACAAGATCGATTTGCTGGATACGTTGCCGCGCATCGACCGGGATGCGGAGGGCGCGCCGGTCGCGGTGTGGCTGTCCGCGGCGAGTGGCGAAGGTCTCGATCTGCTGCGGCAGGCGATCAGCGAGCGCCTTGCCGGCACCCGCGTCCATGCGGAACTTCGGTTGCCGCCGCGTGCCGGTCGCCTGCGCGCGCGCCTGATCGAACTCGGCGCAGTCAAGGGCGAGCGGTACGACGAGGATGGTTGGCGCCTCGACATCGACGCGCCACGCGAACTGCTGCTCCCGCTCGCCGGCGACGTGCGCGGTGACGACGCGCGGTTGTTCCGCGATTGGCTGGACGCGGCTTGATTTGTGCGATCGTCCCTGGTCGCTGTGTTTCGGAGTTGCGGTTCACGCGATCAACGGTGGCTGCCTCGACAGGTCACGCCATTGATGGCGGGCACTTCCATGGTGTGGGCGCTCAGGTGGCCACGCGATGCCACTGGTAAGCGCCCCCTTCGCCCTGACCTTTCACAACACCGCTTCGACCGACTTCCGAGAGAAGCATCCCGTCGCTCTGGTAGAATTCCTCGTTTGCGCCGTCACGGCGCACTTTTCCCCGCAACCCGAGGCTGTGCTGAAGATGCCCTGGAAGGAACCCGGCGAAAAACCGCGTGAACCCCGGGGTCGTGAACCATGGGGGCAGGGCGGCCAAGGCGGCGGTCCCGATCTGGAAGCGTGGTTCCGCACGGCGCGGCGCCGGCTCGGTCCGTTCGGCCGCGGCCCGCTGGGTGCACTCGCGCTGATCGTGCTGTTGATCGCACTGTGGTTCGCGATCGGCGGCTGGACTTCGATCGGCGAGCAACAAGAGGGTGTGCTGCTGCGCTTCGGACGCTTCGAACAGGTCCTGCAACCGGGGCTGCACGCGCATTTCCCTTCGCCCATCGATGAGGTCGAAAAAATCGACATGGGGCGCGTGCGCACCGTCAGTGACGAGGCACGGCTGCTGACCAGCGACGACCAACTCGTGCTGGTCGATTACGACGTGCACTACAAGGTGACGAACGCGCACGATTTTCTTTACGCCACGCGCGATGCCGAGGACGTCGTGCGCAACGCGGCGACGTCTGCCGCGCGGGCCGCCGTGGGCACGCACCCATTGCAATGCCTGATCGACAGCCTGGACCTGCCGTGTCCGCCGGGGCGTGTCGGCAATGACAGACTGGCCAGCGACCTGCTCGCGCAGTTGCAGGCGTCGCTGGCCAATGCGCGCGGCGCCACCGGGGTTGCGGTCACCGATGTCAGCGTGCAGAACATCGGCGTGCCATCGGACGTGAAGCCGATGTTTGATGCGATCGCCAAGGCGCACGATGAGGTCAAGACTGCGAAAGCGGCGGCCGAAGCGGCGGTGGCGGGCAACAAGGTCAAGGCCAGGAACCAGGCGACGTCGCTCAAGACCGATGCCGAGACTTACCGGCGCCAGGTCGTCGCCGATGCGAACGCTGCGGCGGCCCGCTTCGATCGCATCCTTCCCCAGTATCAGGCCGCGCCGCAAGTGACGCGGCATCGCCTGTGGCTGGACACCATGCAATCCGTGTTGATCAAAAACCACGTGGTCGTCAACACCGGTTCCGGCAACGTGATCGTCCAGTTTCCGGCGCAGCATCCCGAGGTTCCGTCTGCCGGCGCAGAAGGCAGCACCTCCGCTGGATCGGTGGCCGAACCGGCTGCATCGACGTCGGTGGCCGTGCCGGTCACTTCCGGACCGGGCGTGCAGGGAATGGATTGAATGAAATACGCCATTCCCATCGTGATCATCGTGCTGGCCTTGCTGGGCGTGAACGGCATCTACGTAGTGGGCGAGGGGCACGCCGCGGTGCTGTCGCGATTTGGCCGGATGGAAGCGACGGGCATCGGGCCGGGACTTCATTTCAAGCTGCCTTTCGTGCAGGACGTCTCGGTGTACGACACCCGCGAGATCACCTCGCAAGCCGAACCCGGCGATTGCAAAACCCGCGACGGCCAGGCCGTGCGGGTCGGATTCCATGTGCGCTGGCAGATCGCGGATCCCACCGTGTACTTCAACGCTACGTCCGGCGACGAGCTGCAAGCCACCCAGCAGATGGAGCCGTTGATCCGGGACGCGCTGCGCAAGGATGTCGCGGATACCGAACTGTCGGGTGTGCTGGCCGCAAACCAGGACATCGGTGTGATGGTGCGCGGCCAGGCCGGCAACGAAATTCGCCGGAAGCTCGGCATCAACGTGCTGGACGTGGCGATGGGTCGTGTGTTGCCGCCTGAAGAGGCGCTGGACTCCGTGTACAAACGCATGAACACCGAGGCGCAGGCCGCGGCCGGCAACGTGCGTGCCGAGGGCGTCGCGGCGGCGGCGGCCATCCGCGCCCAAGGTGATGCCGACGATCAACAGGTCCTCGGCGAGGCCGCCCAGGCTGCGGCGGCGGTGCGCGGTGATGGCGATGCGCAGGCAGCGAAGGTTTACGCCGCCGCGTCGGCGAAAAATCCGCAGTTCTTCCGTTACTGGAGCAGCCTCGACGCCTGGCGCAAGAGTTTCAGCGATGGCGGCGCGGTGGTGGTGCTGGACAAGGGTTCGCCCTTCATGCAGGCCATTGATGCCGGTGCCGCATCCGATAATGCCGCCCACGGCAAGCATTGAACTTGGTCATCGATCGTCGCCCCACATCGAAGTACGACATCGAAGCGAGAACATCATGGGACAGTCAGTCGTAATCCTCGGAGCCCAATGGGGGCGAGCGGCTGCGCTTGCGGACTGCCAGTGGCAGTCCGCGCAGGCGTGAGCGCCCGAGGCAGGAGCCGAGGGCGGGGTGACTTGGCGAGATCAGGACGATCGAGCCTAGTCATCGATCGTCGCCCCATATCGAAGTACGACATCGAAGCGAGAACATCATGGGACAGTCAGTCGTAATCCTCGGAGCCCAGTGGGGCGACGAAGGCAAGGGCAAGATCGTCGACCTGCTGACGCAGGACATCGGTGCGGTGGTGCGTTTCCAGGGCGGCCACAACGCCGGCCACACGCTGGTGATCAAGGGCAAGAAGACGGTGTTGCACTTGATTCCGTCTGGCATCCTGCGCGAAGGTGCGCTGTGCCTGATCGGCAATGGCGTGGTGCTGTCACCGGCCGCACTCAAGCAGGAAATCGCGGAACTCGAAGCCAACGGCGTCGAGGTGCGTTCCCGCGTCAAGATTTCCCCGGCGACGCCGTTGATCATGCCGTACCACATCGCGCTGGACCAGGCGCGCGAGAAAGCCGCGGGCGCCGGCGCGATCGGCACCACCGGGCGTGGCATCGGTCCCACGTATGAAGACAAGGTCGCGCGCCGCGGGGTGCGCGTGGCGGACCTGAGCTATCCGAAGGAATTGGCCGAGAAATTGCGCGAGGTGATGGACTACCACAACTTCGTGCTCACCAAGTTTCTCAACGCCGAAGCCGTCGATTGCCAGAAGACGCTGGATGAAGCGCTCGCCTTCGGTGAATACGTCGAGCCGATGAAATCCGACGTGGCCGGCATCCTGCACGACCTGCGCCGCAACGGCGAGCGCGTGTTGTTCGAAGGCGCGCAAGGCGCGCTGCTGGACATCGACCACGGCACCTACCCATACGTCACTTCAAGCAACACGACCACCGGCGGCGCGCTGGCCGGTGCCGGCGTCGGCGCGGATTACATCGACTACGTGCTCGGTATTGCGAAAGCCTATGCCACGCGCGTTGGTGGCGGACCTTTCCCGACCGAACTCGACGATGACATCGGCGCGCACATTCGCGAGCGCGGCGACGAATTCGGCGCCTCCACCGGACGTCCGCGCCGCTGCGGCTGGATGGACATCGTCGCGTTAAAGCGTGCGGTGTTGATCAACGGCATCACCGGCCTTTGCATCACCAAGCTCGACGTGCTGGATGGCATGGAAAAACTGAAGGTGTGCATCGCCTACCAATACCGCGGCAAGCGCACCGAATATGCGCCCCTCGACGCCGAGGGCTGGAAGGAATGCACGCCGGTGTACCTGGAATTCCCCGGCTGGAGCGAATCCACCCACGGCGTCACCGAGTGGGATCAACTGCCGCCGGCCGCGCGCGCGTATCTCCGCGCACTGGAAGAACTTGCCGGCTGTCCGCTCGCGATTGTCAGCACCGGCCCCGACCGCGACGCCAACATCATCCTGCAGGATCCGTTTGCGTGAAACCGTAGGGCGGGAGCAACCCGGACTTGTCCGGGTGAATCCCGCCGTTTGCGTTTGACGTCATCCCGGCGCGGGCCGGGATCTAGTGCTCTTGTTCGTCATTCCGGGGCGGCCCAAAGGGCCGAGCCCGGAATCCAAAGATTCTGCTCTTGCCGTCGTCCCGGCAGGCAGAGTTTTTCCCTTCTCCTTCGAGAGAAGGGCGCAACGCGCTGCTCTTGTTCTTGCGCGAGCGCCGGGTGAGCGTTCGGCTTCGTAGCGCTGCATCAGGTTGCGACAGCTCGTTTGAAATCTTGTTTTTTGCCGTCATCCCGGCCCAGGCCGGACTGCGAAGGCAGGATGCCGAAGCGAACGCCGGAACCGAGTGCACTCGTCGCCACACCAGGCCTGGTTTTATTTCGTACCCAGCACGAACTGATTCCCGTCCGGATCCTTGAAGATCGTGTACGTCCCCCACGGCTGGGTCTT
>DATFGT010000043.1:0-5980 GCA_035249175.1 Rhodanobacteraceae bacterium | reverse complement strand
CCCGGATGAAGTCGCGCCAGCGACGGAATCCGCGGTAATCGTTCCCGGATTTCGCCGCGCTGAATCCGGACTGCCAAGCGCGACGCTCGCGTTGGGATTCGGCGTGACGCGTTCGTATCGCCACAACAACCCGCCGCCGATCGCCAACAGCAGCGCAAGGATCACGATCTCGGTACCGCTCACCTTCTGCGCGCCACGCTCGCCGTGGTACCACGCCAGCACTAGCACAACCAGAAAGCCAATCGCCAGAACGAGGATCAGGATTTTTTCGAGCTGATCCGGCCAGCCGAATCTTTGCGCAACGACATCCAGCACCTGGATAAGCGCGAACGCGGCGGCGATGTACGCCAGCGCCCACTGCACCAGCTTGCGTTGCTTCAGGCGAGCGATGAATTCAGTCATGCGCGGTGTCCTTTGCGGTCACTGGCGCAGGAATGAGCTTCGCTCCATTCTCCGGAGCGCGGGCGGGATATTTGATGGTTTGCGGTGGCGGCCAACGCAGTCCGGATTCGGCGAGCAGCGCCTTGAAGTGGGGCGTGGCGTCGAGGTCGAATGGCGCGCCGCACTGGCATTCGGTGACCACGATGACAAGCAGCAGGCCGCCCGCCGGCCGGGCATCCAGCGTCGCAGCGTGACGATTGGCTTGGGCGCGGTTTCCGGACAACGCGGCTGCCACTGCGTCGGTGAGGTCCCGCGTTTGAAGCTTCGAGTTTTTGCGATCCACTTGCTGCAGGCTGGCACGCAGCTTTACCGGGTCTTCCCCAGCGGCCCTGCCCACGATCAGTTGTGCGATGTAGTAACTGTCGCCGCGCGGTTCCATTGATGCCAGCGTGGCCTGCGCTTCCCCGATTCGCCCGAGCATGGCCAGTGCGATGGCCTGGGATGTCGTTGGCATCGGACCATCGCCGCTCGCCTTCCAGTACATGGCCAATACATCCAGCGCACGCTGGGGATGTCCGGTAGCAAGTGCCACTGACATGCGGGTGCGGTAGTTGATACCGTTCAGCGGGTCGCAGACATTGACGCGCGCACCGAGGTTCTCGATCAGATCGCCATAGCCGAATGCGCTGGCGAATACCGGCATCCAGTTCGGTGCGCTGCACCCGGGCTGCTTGAGTGCGGTTTCAATGCGATCGGCCAAGCCATGCCAGTCGTCGCTCAGCAGTTGCCGCTCGGCCAGCGCCAGGTCGCGCTGCTGAGGATCGGGGCTGGTGGCGGCGGCGCGTTCGAGCGTGTGCAGGGCGGCACGCTGGGCATCGAGGAGTTCGGCGTGGCTGCGGCCATCGGACATCAGGGTGTGTTCGTAAAGATCCGCCTCGGCGAAGTAGGCGAAGGAGAAGTTGGGATCCAACGCGATGGCCTTGTCGAATTCCACGTTGGCCTGGCGCAGTCCATCGATCAGGTTGACTCCCGGCTTGGAGTGCGCCTCGATGTAGAGCTTCCAGCCCTTCTGGTAGGCGATGAAGGCATCCACGTTCTTCACGCCCGCCGCGCGCATGTGCGCACGCTGTTTGTCATCCAGCACCACGTTGAGTACGCCGGCGACCTGTTCGGCAATATCCAGTTGCACGGCCAGGCTGTCCTTGACGGTGCGGTCGTAAGTCTGCGACCACAACTGGGTGCCATCGGAAGCACGGATCAGCTGCGCGGTGACGCGCGCCCGCTCCCCTTCACGCCGCACGCTGCCTTCCAGCAGGTTGGCCACGCCCAGCCGCGCGCCGATGGTGCGCGAATCCACGTCCTTGCCCTTGAACTGGAACGACGAGGTGCGCCCTATCACGCGCAGGCCGTCGATGCGCGCCAGCGAGTTGAGGATCTCCTCGGACAGACCGTCGGAGAAGAACACGTTGTCCTTGTCGTCCGACAGGTTCTCGAACGGCAGCACGGCGATGGATTTGGCCGGGATGGCCGTCACGACGGACGTTGGCACCGGGTTACCGGTGGCGGTCGCAGCGGATGCCAACACGTGAGCTTTTTGCGCAGCGGGCGTTGTCGAAGTCGCCGTGACGCCATGGCTTGTTGGCGCACCGGCGACTTTCCACAAGAACCCGCCCCCCACCGCCAGCACCAGCGCGACCAGCAGCAATTCCGTGCCGCTGGCGCGTTGCCGGCCCTGGTCACCGTGGTACCAGGCCAGCAACAGCGTGACGAAGAAACCCACGCAGATCGCGATGATCAACAGGCGTTCGACGGTATCGGGCCAACCGAACCTGGCGGCCACGATGTCGATGCCTTGCAGCGCCGCGAATGCCGCAGCGACATAGGCAACTGCCCACTGCACCAGCTTGCGTTGTTTCAGACGTGCAATGAAATCGGTCATGCGACTTTTGTCCTGTGCAAACGTGACAGCGTGCAGGTGGGATGAATGAAATCAGGGCATCGCCTTGGCGGTTGTAGCAGTCGGCAAACCGACCTTGTGGCAGAACGCGGCGAAGCGCGGGTCGTGCCGGTAGCGCAGGATGAAGGGATCAAAGAGCAGGTTGGCGATGCCGGCGTCGCGGTTGGCCCAGGCGTGATCCAGCCAAACGAACATCTGGTCTGGATCGCCACGCAGTGCATACACCTCCGCGACCTGGAACGACGCCTCAGTGGCCCGCGTGTCGATCAGGTGCTTGAGCGCAGCGTTGGCGGCGACGCGATCGGGCCCGATTTGTTGCGCCATGGCCAATGCGACCGCCTGCCAGCCACCACTCGCGGGCTCCGCCTGCGCCGCAGCCCACGCGGCTTTGGCATTCCTGCGCAGGACCTCGATGACCGTCAGCCACTCGTGATAGCTCGTCGCCGCCGGTTGCAATTCGATCGCCTTGTGGCTGGCAGCCACGGCCTCGTCCAGGCGGTTGAGGCCAGCCAGATAGTGGGCCAACCAGTGGTACCAGTCAGCATCCAGCGGGTCGGTAGCCAAGGCGCGCCTGGTCAGTGCGACCGCCTGACCGGGACGCCCCAGCGCCGCCACCAATGACCCCATGCCGAACAAGCTGGGCCCGTCATTCGGCGCCAGCTGCATGGCGCGCTGATATTCGGCATGCGCACCGATCCAGTCGAAGTCGGCACTGAGCAGGATGTAGCCGCGCGCCTCATGCGCGGCCGCGAGATTCGGATCGAGCGTCAGCGCGGTGTCGGCCGCCGCGCGCGCTCTTGCATAAGCCTGCTGCGCCAGCTGCCCACCAAGAAATTGCGTGGCGAGGTTGGCCGACGTGCGCGCCAGCCGGGCCCAGGCCAGCGCATAGCGCGGATCGTCCTTGACTGCCATTTGGTATTGGGTGATCGCCTGGCGATAGTCAGGCTCCGTGTTGCGCGCGAAATAGAACTTGCCCTGCAGATACGCGTTATAGGCAGCGAGATTGCCGCTGGGCGGACGATCGCTTTGCACCACCGCGCCGCCGCTGTCCATCAGCTTCGCTTGCAAGGCACTGGCGACGGCGTGAGTGATGTCGTCCTGCAGCTTGAACAGGTCCCTGTACGGCCGGTCGTAATGCTGCGACCACAACGTGCTGGCATCCCTGGTGTTGATCAGCTCGGCGCTGATGCGCACGGTATCGCCCTCGCGGCGCACGCTGCCTTCCAGCAGATGGGCGACGCCGAGCTTGGCGCCGATGGTCTGCGCGTCGTCCTTCGTGTCGCGGAACTGGAACGCGGAGTTGCGCCCGATCACCTTCAGGCCGGCGAACTGCGACAACGCGTTGATGAAATCCTCGGACAGACCATCGGAGAAATACTGCTGATCCTTGTCGCCGCTGTCGTTGACCAGCGGTAGCACGGCGATGGATTTTTGCGGGATCTTCGCCGCGGCGGGCATGGCGGCGAGCGCGGGCGCGGTGCTTTTGTGCGGCACAAAGACGGCGGTCAACAACAGCACGACGGCCACGCACAAGATGCCGATGATCCAGAAGTCCAGTTTCCGCCCGGTGTGCGCGACGACCGACTCGGCAGCTGCGATCTCGCTTTCGCGCTTCAAACCGCTGGGGGTGAATTCGTAGAACCACGCAAAGGCGAGCCAGAACGGGAAGCCGATGATCAGCGCCGCAATGATCCAGCGCATGACCCACGCGGAGACGTCGTACAGCGGCAGCAACTGTGCCGCACCCTGCGCCAGGGCCCACGCCGCCGCCGCGTAGAGTGCCCCCGCGCGCAGCACGTTGCGGCGCTTGAGTTCGGCGAAGAAGGAGGGCTTCGCGCTCACGGCATCGCCTTCGCGTCGGTGGTGGTCGGCAATCCAACTTTCTTGCAGAACACCGCGAAGCGCGGGTCATGTTGGTAGCGGAGGATCAACGGATCGAACAACAGCAATTCGACGCCAGCGTCGCGGTTGGCTACAGCACGATCCAGCCACTTGAACATGTTGTCGGGATCTTTCCGCACCGCGTATATCTCGGCGATCTGGTAGGCCGTGGTACTGGAATATTTGTCGATCATGTTCTTCAGCGCGGCGTCTGCCGCGGCGCGAGTCGTCCCGACCTGCCGTGCCAGCGCCACCGCAAAATCACGCCAATACCCGGGGGGCGTCTTTTGCGCCGCAGACAACGCCGCAGCGGGGTCGCCACGCAGCACCTCGATCATTGCCAGATAGGCGTGTGGACGGCTCGCGCCCGACGTCAAATTGATGGACTGGCGTAGCGCGGACTCCGCTTCGTCAAGTTGCCCGAGTCCGACAAGCTTCCGACCCAAACCAAAATACGCTGTGGTGTTCAACGGCGCGCTGGCCAACGCTTGCCGGTCGAGTTTTACGGCAGACGCAACGCGCCCCAGCCTGGCTTGAATGGCAGCAAGGCCGAATTTTGCCCTGGAATCGCCCGGCGCCAGTTCCACCGCGCGTTGGGACTCGGCCAATGCCCCCGTCCAGTTGAAGTCGAAGGCCGCCATCAATTCGGCAAGCGCCTCATGCGCGGCTGCCAGCTCGGGATCCAATTGCAGCGCCATGTCCGCGGCGGCGCGGGCCTGGGCGATGTCGTTGCGCACAGCGACTACATCGGTATCGAACGTCGCAGCCAAGCCCCCCCATGCACCCGACGACGCCGCATAAGCCCGTGCGTAACGAGGATCCAACCGAATGGCCTGATCGAATTGTGCTATGGCCTCGTGCTGACCCGCCTCCGTGCCGAGGGACGCGTACGCAACGCCACGTTGGTAGGCGGTGTAGGCGGCGAGATTGCCGCTGGGTGGTCGGTCGCTTTGTACCACCGCGCCGCCGCCTTCGAGCAGCTTTGCCTTCAAAGCGGCAGCGACCGACTTGGTGATGTCGTCCTGCAGCGCGAACAGGTCCTTGTAGGGGCGATCGTAGTGCTGCGACCACAAGGTACTGCCGTCGGCGCAATTCACCAGTTCCGCGCTCACCCGTATCTCATCACCCAGTTTCTGCACGCTGCCTTCCAGCAGGTGTGCCACGCCGAGCTTCGCGCCGATCGCCTGCACGCTGTCCTTGCTGCCGCGGAACTGGAACGAGGAATCGCGGTTGATGACCTTCAAACCGGCGAATTGCGACAGCGCGGTGATCAGGTCTTCCGACAAACCATCGGAAAAATATTGCTGATCCTTCTCGCCGCTTTCGTTGCTGAGGGGCAACACCGCGACCGATTTGGCGGAAATCGGAATGGCTTGTGCCGACGCATTCGTGGTTGTCACGACCGGATTCGGCTGCGCCGCAATCGGGCTGCTTGTGGACGGCGCAACGCGCTCGAACCGCCACAGCAAGCCGCCACCGATCGCCAGCAGCAACGCGAGGATCACGATTTCGGTACCGCTGACCCTCTGTGCGCCGCGCTCACCGTGATACCACGCCAGCACTAGCACAACCAGAAATCCGACAGCGAGGGCGAGGATCAGGATTTTCTCGAGCTGATCCGGCCAGCCGAAGCGTTGCGCAATCACATCCAGCACCTGGATCAGCGCAAACGCAAATGCCGCGTACGCAATCGCCCACTGCACGAGTTTGCGTTGCTTGAGACGGGCGAAGAACTCGGTCATGGACTTTGCTCGTGACCTC
>DATFGT010000042.1:0-51836 GCA_035249175.1 Rhodanobacteraceae bacterium | reverse complement strand
GGTCCGCTGCTGGACCAGAACGGCAAGGTGATCGGCGTGGTGTTGATGAAGTCGCCGAACGAGAACCTCAACTATGCGCTGCCGATGCGCGACGTGCTGGACGCGCCGAAGGACCTCGCGCGCTTCGACAGACGCATGGCGTACCAGTTCGACGCGTTCGATTCCACCTTGAGCGGCACCTTCAAGGGCGACTTCAAGTTGCCGCTTTCGCTATCCGATTTCTTCGCGGCCTACGCCAAGTCGTTCCATCCGTATCTCGATTCGCAGCTGAAGGCGCTGCTGGACCAGCAATCCGCCAACCTGTTTCCGAACGGCGACGGCGCGCAACAGGTGTTGAACGGCGGCGCCGGGTCCAGCGATTTTCCGCAGATCCTCGTCCGCAACAGCGACGGCATCTGGGCGCCTCAGGGCAAGCCGGGTATCAAGACCACCTTGCCCGCCAACGGCTACATCCTGGGCGGCGCCGTCGGCGGCAACGTGCTGTTCCACCTGCGCAAGCCCGACAACCTTTCCGCGGAACCTTTCCATCACGATGCCAAGGGCGTGATGGACCTGCTGCTGAAAACCGGCTTCATGAAACGCACGGTCGGCCCGGAGCGGATTCTGGTGACGTCGCTCGGCGAGCCCGGCAGCAAGGACACCTGGACGGATCGCTGGGGGCGCCACTGGCAGGTCTGGACGTGGCCGGTGCCGTACGCGAACGGCTACGTCACCGTCTTCGCCTTGCCGATTCCGACCGGATTCGCGCAGCTGATGCGCATGGTGCCTGCAACATCGCAGCACGACACCGCCATCAACATGCAGGCGCTCACGGATTTCGTGAGCCTGTCCTACAAGGGAACGCTTGCGCAGTGGAAGGCCTTTCTTGCCGAACCTGCGCTGCTGCCGGACGTGTTCAAGAACATCCACATCGGCTTCGATTACGGCAAGGACTTCCATTACGACTCGCAGCGGATGGAATTTTCGTCCACGTCCGCGATCCAGGACATCGATGCGAACAGCATGCTGGAGCTGGGATTCTGTTTCTTCCCGCCTGACGCCAACCACAAGGTCGTATGGGATGTCTGCCGGGCCGGACTGGCCGCCGACAACTACAGCCAATACATGCTGGGCGTGGTGCGCCATCAGGCGCCGCCCGCCGATCTCGGCGATGTCTACGCGAGCTACTGGAAAAAGGTTTCCGATCGGCGCCATCCGTATGATTCGACCGCCTTCAGCGATGACGGCATGACCAAGATCGACGCGGTGGTGCCGCCTTCGAAAGGTGGCCCAAACCCATCGGTGCTCTACAGCGCCTACGTGTACCAGCCCGGCACGCAGCCGCAGGCGGAGATCAAGAAGAAACTCGAAGCGCTGCTGAAAGGCGTGAAGGTGAAGGAGTAGGAGCGCGCCTGCGCGCGATTTGTTGCGAATTGCATCTGCGCTCCGCGGTCGCCTGCAGGCAGGCTCCTACAAAGCGGCCGGCATGGGTAGGTTGGGCTGAGCGATAGCGAAGCCCAACGTTTCGTCCTCATACCTCGCCACGTTGGGCTTCACGTTGTTCAGCCCAACCTACGAATGCACGCGCGATTCAGGCTGATCCGGCCAGCAACACGACTCAGCTGTTGCCCAGCAACGCCTTCGCCTTCGCGATCACGTTGCCGACGGTGAAGCCGTACTTTTCAAGCACCAGTTCGCCGGGCGCCGAGGCGCCATAGCGATTCACGCCGAGGCCCGAGCCGCGATCGCCGACCCAGCGTTCCCAACCCTCGCGGCAACCGGCTTCCACCGCGAGACGGGCGTGCACGTTGGGCGGCAGCACGGAATCGCGGTAGGCCTGATCCTGCTCCGCAAACAACTCCCAGCTCGGCATCGACACCGCGCGCGCCTTGACGCCTTCGGCCTGCAGCTTTTCGACGGCCTGCGCGACCAGCCCGGTTTCCGCGCCGGTGCCTATCACGATCAATTCCGGTTCGCCCTCGCAATCCAGCAACACGTACGCGCCCTTGCGCACACCGTCGGCGCTGGCAAACTTGTTGCGATCGAGCGTCGGCACGTTCTGGCGCGACAGGATCAGCGCGGTCGGACGATTCCGGGTTTCGATCGCAACCTTCCAAGCGACGGCGGTTTCATTCGCATCGCCCGGACGGATCACGTTGAGATTCGGCACCGAGCGCAGGCCCGCCAGTTGTTCGATGGGCTCGTGGGTCGGGCCGTCTTCGCCCACCGCAATCGAATCGTGGGTGAATACGTTGACGACCTGCAAGCCCATGATCGCGGCGAGGCGCATCGGCGGGCGCATGTAATCGGAGAACACCATGAAGGTGGCGGTGTACGGGATGTATCCGCCATGCGCGGCCAGGCCGTTTGCGATCGCGCCCATCGCGTGCTCGCGCACGCCGAAATGGAGATTCCGCCCGGCGTAATTCCACACCTCGTCGTCGGCGCTCTGCTCGTCCGGTTCCTTGCCCGGCGAGAACACCCCGAGCCCCTTCACCGCGGTGTGGGTGGACGGGTCGAGGTCGGCCGAACCGCCGCTGATGGCCGGGAGCTTCGACGCAATCGCCGACAGCACCTTGCCCCCCGCGACGCGGGTCGCCAGGCCCTTGGCGTCGGCCGGGAACACCGGCACGTCGGCGTCCCATCCGGCCGGCAATTTGCCGTCGAGAGAACCTTGCAATTCCGTCGCAAGTGCAGGATATGCCTTGGCATATTTGTTCCAGCGGCGCTTCCAGCCCGTTTCGGCGCCCTTGCCTTTTTTCTGGGCCTCGCGGAAGTGCGTCAGCGCTTCTTCCGGCACCAGGAACGCCGGCTGCTCGGGCCAGCCAAGCTTCTGTTTGGTCTTGATGACGTTGTCGGCACCCAGCGGCGAGCCGTGCGCCTTGTAGCTGTCCTGCAGCGGCGAGCCGAACCCGATGTGGGTGCGCACCAGGATCATCGACGGCTGATCCTTTTTGCCCTTGGCGCGCTTGATGGCTTTTTCGATCGCATCGAGATCGTTGCCGTTCTCGACCGTCTGCACGTGCCAGCCATACGCCTTGAAGCGCGCGGCGCGGTTCTCGGTGAAGGTGATATCGGTGCCGGCTGCCAGCGTCACGTAGTTGTCGTCGTACAGGCAGATCAGCTTGCCGAGTTTCAAATGTCCGGCCAGCGAGGCGGCCTCCGAGGTGACGCCTTCCATCAAATCGCCGTCGCTGACGATCGCATAGGTGTGGTGATCGACCACCTTGTGGCCGTCGCGGTTGTAGCGCGCGGCAAGCTGCGCTTCGGCCATCGCCATCCCCACCGCGTTGGCCATGCCCTGCCCCAAGGGACCGGTGGTGACTTCGACACCTGCCGTATGGCCGCGCTCCGGATGGCCCGGCGTCTTGCTGCCCCACTGGCGGAACTGCTTGATGTCGCCGAGCGACAGGTCGTAGCCGGTGAGATAAAGCAGGCTGTATAGCAGCGCGGAACCGTGGCCGGCCGAAAGCACGAAGCGATCGCGATCGGCCCAATGCGGGTTCTCGGGGTGGTGCTTCAGGAACTTGGTCCACAGCACGTAGGCCATCGGCGCCGCGCCCAGCGGCAGGCCGGGATGGCCACTGTTGGCCTTCTGCACCATGTCCACCGACAGGAAGCGGATAGTGTTGACGCAAGTCTGGTCGAGATCGGCTGCCACGGTGCAAACTCCTAGTGGAAAGCGGAATCCACTAGGATACCGGCCCGCTGCCTGACTGTCCGTAGGCTTGCGGCAAGTGTTTATGCACGCTACACTTTCCGGCTTTGTCCAGCCCGATTCTTCGTCAGGAGTCCGCCGTGAAGGTGCTTTCTTCCCTCAAGTCCGCGAAACAGCGGCACCGCGACTGCAAGGTGGTGCGCCGGCGCGGCAAGGTGTTCGTGATTTGCAAGAGCAATCCGCGCTTCAAGGCGCGCCAAAGGTAGTGCGATCATCCCTGATCGCGGCGTCGCCACACACACCTGCGAATCTGATGCTGTCGGATCTGTGAGCGCCAGAACGGCCATCCATGGCCTGACTTCTCACCAGCAGCTACTCCGAGCCGTAGATTCCGCTTGCGGAAACGTTCTTACCGACACACCAAGGCCGCTTCGAGCGGCCTTTTTCGTGATGCCCTTCGCTGGCGCAGCCGTCCCGGTTTTGCTAAAAAGGCACATCGGCGCCGTGCGCCTGGGGAAGCCATCGCCATGAACCGCATCGCTACCAGCTTGATTGCCGCATCGCTCGCGCTCGGACTCGCGCCGCTGCTGCTGCCGACGCCGGCCCATGCCGAAAGCCTGCGCGTGAAAGTGCAGAAGGAACAGCGCTTCAACCTGCCCAAGCGCGGCATGACGATGGACCAGGTGAAGCGCGAGTACGGCGCACCCTTGAAAGTGCTGGCGACCCGCGGCGGCAGCTCCAGGCATCAACCGCCGATCCACCGCTGGGAGTATACGAAGTACATCGTGTACTTCGAATACAGCCATGTGATCCATTCGGTGCTGCGCTCCCCTGGCCCACACTCGCTGTAGAGTCGCGCCCAATCTATCTCTTTGCTCGTCATCCCGGCGTAGGCCGGGATTCACTGTGCATCGATACGACAACATGGATTCCGGCCTTCGCCGGAATGACGGAACCCCGAAGGTTCATCTGCATGACATCCCCTGAATTGCGACTGCCAGCCGAATGGGAGCCGCAGTCCGCGGTATTGCTGGCGTGGCCGCATGCCGGCACGGACTGGGCTGAGCGGCTCGACAGTGTGGAAAACACCTGCGCCGCGCTGATCGCCGCGATTACGCGTTTCGAAACCGCGGTCGTCTGCATGCCCGACGCCGAAATCGGCGCACACGCCACCGAATGCCTGCGCGAAGCAGGCGCGGATATCGAGCGCGTGCGCTTCATCGAAATTCCCTACGACGACACCTGGCTGCGCGACTCCGGTCCGATCACGTTGCGGGACAACGGCCGGTTCGTGCTGACCGACTTCCGCTTCACCGGTTGGGGCGGAAAGTTCGAGGCCTCGCAGGACGACGCACTGGTCGCGGGGTTGATCCAACGCGACGCGTTCCGGCCCGAGGCACGGCATCAGCGCGTGGACTGGGCACTGGAAGGCGGCGCGATCGAATCCGACGGACGCGGCACGATCCTCACCACGTGGAAGTGCCTGCAGCAACGCCATCCCGATCAATCGCGCGAAACGATCGAACTGACGCTGCGCAACGCGCTGTCGGCGCGAAGAGTGCTGTGGCTGGATCACGGTTACCTGCAAGGCGACGACACCGACGCGCACGTCGACACCCTCGCCCGCTTCGCACCGGACGACGCGATCGTGTTCCAGTCCTGCAGTGATCCGGACGATCCGCATTACGAAGAACTGGACGCGATGCGCCGCGAACTCGAAGCGCTGCGCACGCCCGAAGGCAAACCATATCGATTGTTCCCGCTGCCGTGGCCCAGGCCGATCCTCGATGAAGGCCGCCGGCTCGCGGCGTCGTACGCGAACTACCTGATCATCAACGGCGCGGTGCTGGTGCCAGCGTACGGCGACGCGGTGGACGGCGCGGCCGCGCAAACCATCGCGCTCGCGCACCCCGGTCGCGAAGTGATCCAGATTCCCTGCCGTCCGTTGATCTGGCAGAACGGCAGCCTGCATTGCATGACGATGCAGTTGCCGCAAGGTGCTCTTGCTTAAAACAACGTGATATCGCGATTTGGTTCACCATCGTCATTCCGGGGCCGGCCATAGGCCGGAACTCGACTGCGTTTGCTGGACTGCAAACGCGAACGCCGAAGGCGGCCTGAAAGGCGGAGCGAAGCGAACGCGCCCGAAGGGCGAGCGCCATGGATGACGCGAGTAATGACGGCGTTTGGAATGTCTCGTTAAACTTCGATCATGGCACCCAACATTCTCAAAGTGGCCCTGCTGCAGGAACGCGACCGGGGCACCGTCATCGCCAACCTCGACGCGATCGAGGCTGGCCTGCGCGAAGCGGCCAAGGCCGGCGCGCAACTGGTGTTGTTGCAGGAAATCCACAATGGCCCGTACTTCTGCCAGCACGAATCGGTGGAAGAGTTCGATCGCGCCGAACCGATTCCGGGCCCGTCCACCGAACGTCTCGGCAAGCTCGCCGCCGAATTGAAACTGGTGGTCGTCGCCTCGCTGTTCGAACGCCGCACCGCCGGGCTGTACCACAACACCGCGGTCGTGTTCGATCGCTCGGAAGCGATCGCCGGAAAGTACCGCAAGATGCACATCCCGGACGACCCGTCGTATTACGAGAAATTCTATTTCACGCCGGGCGACCTGGGCTTTCATCCCATCGACACGTCGGTCGGCAAGCTCGGCGTGCTGGTGTGTTGGGATCAGTGGTATCCGGAGGCCGCGCGCCTGATGGCGCTGGCCGGTGCGGAACTGCTGCTGTATCCCACCGCGATCGGTTGGGACCCGGCCGATCCGCAGGATGAGAAGGATCGCCAGCGCAACGCCTGGATCACGGTGCAGCGCGGTCACGCGGTCGCGAACGGCGTGCCGTTGCTGGCTTGCAACCGGGTGGGCTTCGAACCTGCGCCTGGCGACGGTCGCGGCGCGCAATTCTGGGGTTCCAGTTTCGTCGCCGGACCGCAAGGCGAAATCCTCGCGCAAGCGGGTGACGACGGGCGCGAACTGCTAATCGCCGACATCGACATGGCGCGCAGCGAGAACGTGCGCCGGATCTGGCCGTTCCTGCGCGATCGCCGAATCGACGCCTACGGCGACCTGACAAAGCGTTTCAGGGATTGATGATCAGCCACCAACGTCCCCTTCGTCCTGAGCGTAGGCCTCAAAGAGGCCGAAGTCGAAGGACAGTGGCGTTTCGACTCCGCTCGCTGCGCGAGCTACGCTCAACGCGAACGGAACACCGATGAACGATACTGCACTGAATACCCGCCCCACCTCGGCTAGTCACGATGCCCTGCGCGACCAACCGCTTGCACGCGTCGAGCGCGATGGCGTCGAATTCGTGCTGCTGGGCACCGCGCACGTTTCGCGTGCGTCGGTGGAGGCCGTCAAGGCGCTGATCGAACGGGAAGCGTTCGACGCCGTCGCGGTGGAACTTTGCGAATCGCGAGCCCGAGGCATGCGCGATCCCGAAGCATTCGGGAAAATGGACTTGTTCCAGGTGATCCGGACCGGCAAGGCTGGCATGGTGTTCGCCTCGCTGGCGCTGTCATCGTTCCAGCAACGCATCGCCGAGCAGTACGGCATCGAGCCCGGCGCGGAAATGAAAACCGCGATGCGCGAAGCCGAGGCGCGCAACGTGCCCTTGTGGCTGGTAGACCGCGAGATCGGCACCACGCTCAACCACGCCTACCGCGGCGTGCGCTTCCGCGACCGCATGGGCATCGTCGGCAGCCTGATCGCCAGCGTGTTTTCGCGCGAAGACATCGACGAGGCCGAAATCGAAAAACTGAAACAGGGCGACATCCTGGAAGGCGCGTTCGGCGAGTTCGCACGGGAGTCGAAGCCCTTGTACGACGCACTGATCGGAGAGCGCGACCGTTTCATGGCCGCGCGTCTGCGCGAAGAATCATCGCTGAAGCCCGATGCGAAGCGCGTCCTGGTGGTAATCGGCGCGGGCCATCTGGCCGGCATCGAACGTGAACTGGCCGCGCAGCGGGAGCCGCCGCGCTCGGTGATCGAACCACTGGCCGCCAAGCTGCCGGCACCGAAATGGCCCAAGTACCTTGCGATCGCCCTGATGCTGGCGATCTTCGCGGCGATCGGCTTCCTGTTCTACCGCAACGCCACGATGGGCTGGCACGCGCTGCGCGACTGGGTGATCTACACCGCCGTGTTGAGCGCGGTGGGCGCAGCGGTCGCAGGCGGACATCCGCTGTCGGTGCTCACTGCCGCCGTCATGGGTCCGTTGAAACCGCTGCGGCCACCGGGCCTGTCATCCGGCGTGTTCTCGGGGATGGTGGAAGCATGGTTGCGCAAACCGCGCGTGGCGGACTTCCAATCGCTCCGGAAAGACCTGCTGCATGTCTCCGGCTGGTGGGGCAACCGGGTCGCGCGCACATTGCTTGTGTTCATGCTCACCAACCTCGGCACGATCGCCGGCGAATACCTGGCGGGCGTCCGGATCTTCAGCCGGTTGCTGTGAGTTCGCAGCATGCGGTGACAGCGCCAACCGCACGACGAATTGCCTTCAGTGCGTCGACTTCGCGGGGGTAACCTGCCGGATGGGCCCGATCTCCACATGCCCGAATTGGCTGGTGACGAATTTTGCGAATTCCTTTTTGCGCGCAGGCCAGTAGCCTGCCAATGAAGTGCCGCCGTTCTGCATGCCGAGTTCGTTCAAGTCAGAGACCAGTTCCGCCTCATTCTGGATGTCACCGGCGGGATCGTAACCGTCGATCGAGAAGGTGTACGCGTTGGGGTCACCTTCGGTGGTGGCGGAACCGGCGCGTCCGGAATGGTAGGCATCCTCAAAAGCCTGGGTTGCGCGCGAGAGGGTGAGCTTGTCGGCATACTTTTCCTGAAGCTCCTTCCATAAGCCCTCCGCGCGTTTGCGCTCTTCGGGCTTCAGCGACTTGTATGCGCTGACCAGCGCCTTGTCGTAATCGGGCTCGTGCTCTTCGTCGGCGATGCCCAGCCATGCGACGCCCCGCACGGGGTCCGCGCGGATGCGGCCCATGCCGTGCAAATAGATTTCGCCGAGATCGTATTGCGCGACCTTGTTGCCCCAGTACGCCGCCCGTTGGTATGCGTTCAATGCACCCGTGTAGTCCTTGTGGCGCACGGCCTCCAGCGCAACCCGCTCGAAATACTTGCCCGGCAGATAGTTGCGCGTCGGGTCCGTCACCGTTTCGTGCGGGTATTTGTCGAAGCGCCCGGCCGTGGCGACGCTCCACCCGCAGCAGCACACCAGCAGGCATGCAAGGGAGCCAACCCGGATTTTCGCCATTGCTGCCATAGCCATCGCACCTCGACGTGACCATCGCGAACCTGATCATATCCCCCCGGCGCCGCGGCGCAACCCGTTCAAGGCTGACGTCACCGCGGTGCCGATGCGCCGCCGTCCGGCCAATAGGCATTGTCCGGCACCTTGCGGGCGCCGAAGATCGCCTGGCCCATGCGTACGATGGTGGAACCCTCCTCGATCGCGAGTTCGTAGTCGCCGGACATCCCCATCGAAAGCTCGTCCATCGCGACGCCGGCTGGCGCGGATTGCCGCAGGCGATCGCGCAATTCACGCAGGCGCACGAAACATGGCCGCACTTTCGCCGCATCGTCCGAGAACAGCGCCAGAGTCATCAAGCCATGCACACGCAATGATGAAAACGCAGGCAGTTGTTTCACGAACGCGCCCACTTCCTCAGGCGGCAGTCCAAACTTGCTTTCTTCATTGGACGTATTGACCTGCACCAGCACGTCCAGCGAACGCCCGAGCGATTGCAGGCGTTTGTCCAGCGCTTCGGCGACCCGCAGGCTGTCCAGCGCCTGGAACTCGGATGCGAATTCGGCGACCAGCTTCCCCTTGTTGGTCTGCAGGTGGCCGATGATCGCCCAGCGCAAATCCGGCAAATCCGACATCGCCTGCCATTTACCGTGCGCTTCCTGCACCTTGTTTTCACCCAAGCTGCGGCATCCCGCGGCGTATGCGTTGCGCAACCGCGCTTCGGGCACCGTCTTGCTGACCGGCAACAGGCGCACCGTCACCGGGTCGCGACCGACCTTCGCGCACGCGGCCGCGATGCGCGCGTGCACGTCGGCAAGATGCTGGCGGAATTCGTTGACAGTGTGGGCGGTGGTGTACGTGTGCATCCACGAAGTATAGACAACTCGCAGCGCACTGCCCTTCGACTCCGTGGCTACGCCGCCACGCTCGGAGCTTGCCCGAACCTGATCCGGAGGCGAGCGGTTGTGATGCGTCGAATCGCAATGAAGCGCGTATGCTGGCAATCATGATTGCGCGCAAGAAACCCGTCGCCATCGCCTGGCCCGAAAACCTCTGGACCATTGGCCATTCGACGCGCAGTCTGGAAGAATTCATCGACTTGCTGAAAGACAATCGCATAGGAGTGCTGGCCGACGTGCGCCATTACCCGGGCTCGCGCAAATATCCGCACTTCAACGTCGAACCGTTGCGGCGCGCCCTAGACGAGGCCGGTATCCGCTACGAAGCCTTCACCGAGCTGGGCGGCCGGCGCAAGGTGCTTCCGGGTTCGCCCAACACCGCGTGGCGACATCCAGCGTTTCGCGGCTACGCCGATTACATGCAGACCGAAGCGTTTCAGGAAGGCCTCGAACGATTGAAAGCGCTGGCGCTGAAGCAACGCACCGCAATCATGTGCTCGGAAGCGGTCTGGTGGCGCTGCCATCGCGGCCTGATCTCGGACGTGTTCAAGCTCCACGGCACGCGGGTGCTGCACATCATGGGTTCGGCGTCACCACCGGAACATCCGTACACCGCGGCGGCGCACGTGGTGGATGGACACCTTGATTATTCAGGCGACCAGCACCAATTGCCTTTGCCATGATCCCGTTCTCTTTCCTCGACCTGTGCCCGATCACGGAAGGCGGTTCGGTGGCCGAATCGCTGGCGCACACGGTCGACATCGCGCAACACGCCGAGCGCTGGGGCTTCAACCGATTCTGGATGGCCGAGCACCACGGCATGCCGGGCATCGCCAGCGCGGCGACCGCAGTGCTGATCGGCCATGTGGCCGGCGCCACCGCGCGCATCCGCGTGGGCGCGGGCGGCATCATGCTGCCGAATCATTCGCCGCTGGTGATCGCCGAGCAGTTCGGCACGCTGGAGGCGCTGTACCCGGGTCGCATCGATTTGGGCCTCGGTCGCGCGCCGGGCTCCGATCAGGCCACCGCGCGTGCCTTACGTCGCAATCTCGATACCGATCCGGACGCGTTCCCGCACGACGTACTGGAATTGATCGCGCATTTCGAAGGGCGTGGATCGGTGCGCGCCGTACCCGGCGCGGGCCAGCAGGTGCCGATCTGGATCCTGGGTTCCAGCCTGTTCGGCGCCCAACTGGCCGCGCTGCTCGGCTTGCCCTACGCGTTCGCCTCGCATTTCGCACCCGCGCAGATGATGGACGCGATCGCGGCGTACCGCGGGCAGTTCAAGCCATCGCGGTTCCTGCAACGATCGCACGTGATGCTGGGCTACAACGTGTTCGCCGCGGATACCGATGGCGAGGCGCACTACCTCGCGACATCGTGGCAGCAGTCGTTCGTGAACCTGCGCTCGGGCCATCCGGGCCGATTGCCGCCTCCGGTGGAAGGCTACGTCGAATCGCTGGCGCCGCAGGGCCGCAAGTTGCTCGAACACGTGTTGTCGTGCTCCGCGATCGGCTCACCCGGCACGGTGGCAGACCGGATCAACGCATTCATCGAACAGACCGGTGCCGACGAGCTCATCCTCATCAGCAACATGCACGATCACGCCGCGCGGCTGCACTCGATCGAGATTGCCGCCGGGCTGATCGAGTCGCCGGCTGGCGCATGAGGTTTCGCACGTGGCTAACCGAAGGGCTGCTCGATCGAAGGGCTCTGCGGCGTGAACCAGCGCGCCTTCCAGCACTAGCACTTGTTCGAACCGCCGCAAAAGCGTAGCGTGAAATCCGACCGGGGCGTCGCGCCACGGCGCCCCTGGCCACATTCCTCACTGCAAGGAGGTGGCTCATGGCGTCGTTGGCAGTCTCTCGTCCGTTCGAATGCGCGCCCCACGCGACCCGTTCCCTCGCGATGGCGATGACCCTCAGCCTGAATCTGGCAATCGTGTTGTTCGCGTTGCTGCCGAGCACGCCGCACACGATCCAGGCCCTGCCGCCCCAATCGCTGTTCGCGGTGCTGCTGCAGCCGCCCCCACCGGTGCCGCCGCCCACCGTACCGACGCTACGCGTGGTAAAACAGGTCGCGGCACCGGGCGTCCATGTCGCGATGACCCAGCCGGTGTCGATCGCGATTCCCGCGTTGCCATCCATTGCGCCGATCGCGACGGTGCAGGCTGCGACGACCGCGGCCAGCACGAATACTGACGCTGCGGCCGGCGACAGCAACGCGACTCTCGCCTACGAAACCGCCACGCCGCCGGCGTATCCGATCCAAGCGCTACGCGCCGGCGTCCAGGGGACGGTGCTGTTGAAAGTACTGGTCGATCCGAGCGGCAAACCAGCGCAGGTGATGATCCAGCGCAGCAGCGGGTCGCGCGTGCTGGACGATGCGGCGCGCCGGCATGTGCTCGCCGCATGGCGCTTTCATCCGGCGATTCGCGACGGCCAGGCGATCGAAGCCTGGGCCGTGGTGCCGGTACGCTTCAACCTCGATCAGGGTTGATCGCGACACAGATGGTGCGGCATCCATTACCGGATGCCGCGCACAATGTGTCAATGCGTGGTGGGTGTCGGCTGGGCCGGGCGCGAGGCGCGCACGACCAACCACACCAACGCCGCGATGCACAACGCGGGCAACATCAGCGGCAACAATGCGAACAGCACGATCGGCACCACCAGCAGCGCGGCCAAGCCAACGAAGAACAATCCGAACAGCCCGCCGACCAACGCACCGATCAAGCCGAACGTCAACTTGAACAGTCCGGCGACCAGCGCGCCGAACAACCAGCACGCACCGACCACCACCAGCACCAGAATTCCGAGTTCGAACATTTCGATCTCCTCGCCGCCTGAAGGCGGTCCGCTGCACGCTGCATATCCAGTATGCGCCGCTTCGGCACCGTGAGCAGCATGACTCACGACCCATGACGACATACCCATGACTTCAGACGCATGCCGCTATTATCAAGTGCGCTATAGTGTACTCGCGCATAAGCGCGATGCAAGCGGCCCGTGATGTCGGAAACAGACGCCCACCTGAAAAAATTCGAGAAGGAACTGGCCGTCGGGACGGTGTCGCTGGTGCTGTTGGCGGTGATGGCCGCGGCACGCGAGCCGCTGTACGGCTACCAGATCGCCAAGCGGCTCGAACGCGAAGCCGGTGGCGTGCTGGTCGGCAAGCAAAGTGCGTTGTACCCGGTGTTGCGCAACCTGAGTGCGGCGGAATTGCTGGACACTTTCATCGAACCTTCCGAGGCGGGCCCGCCGCGACGCTACTACCGCATCACCCCGCTCGGCCGAAAAGTCTTGCGCGAATGGACGGGCGCCTGGACTTCCACCCGAAGTTTCGTCGATTCGATTATTGAAGGCCCAAAGCCATGACCACGCCGCAAACCATCAAGCAATACCTCGCGCAACTGCGGGCGGCGCTTGCGGGCGCCGATCCGGCGATGATCCAGGACGCGCTGTACGACGCCGAGGAACACCTGCGCTCGGAACTGGCCGAAAACCCCGGCATGAGCGAAGCCGAACTGCTCGCGAAGATCGCCACCACTTACGGCGCGCCGGAGGAAGTCGCGGACATCTACCGCACCACCGAGAAGACGGTGGCGCGCGCATTGCGTTCTCCACCACCGCGACCGCGGCGTTCGGCGCTCGGCCGCTTCTTCGGCGTGCTGGCCGATCCGCACACTTACGGCGCATTGTTCTACATGCTGCTGGCGCTCGCCACCGGCATCTTCTACTTCACCTGGGCAGTCACCGGACTCGCGCTGTCGGGGGGATTCGCGGTGATGATCTTCGGCCTGCCCTTCTTCCTGTTGTTCATGGCGTCGGTGCGCGGGCTGTCGCTGCTGGAAAGCCGCATCGTGGAGGGCATGCTGGGCGTGCGGATGCCGCGCCGTCCGCCGTACACCGAACGCGACCGGCCGTGGCTGAAACGCATCGGCGCGATGCTGTCCGATCCGCGCACCTGGGCAACGCTGTTCTACATGATCTTGATGCTGCCGCTCGGCATCGCCTACTTCGTGATCGTGGTGGTGCTGTCGGCCGTGTCGCTGGCGCTGATGTTCACGCCGATCGCGATGGCTTTCGACTTCTTCGGATTCGGCCGCGATTTCGTCAACGGCTACGTGACGGTGGATTGGGGCTTCGGCGCGCACATTCCGGGCTGGGCCGACGCAGCGGGAATGTTCGTGGTCGGCTTCTTCCTGCTGTTCGGCATGCTGCACCTGGTGCGCGCGATCGGTTACCTGCACGGCGCGCTGGCGAAGCACCTGCTGGTGAAGTCTGCACGGGTTTGAACGGCGATGCGGCCAAGCATTTTCCGTTCGTGTTGAGCGTAGCTCGCGCAGCGAGCGGAGTCGAAACACGACGGTGGTGGTCTTCTTCCCCGCCACTTCTACCGGACAGGTAGCCCGGATGCAGGCGCGCAGCGCCGGAGTCCGGGACCGCGCGCCCGGCCCCGGATTCCACTTCTTTCATCCGGGCTACCGCATCAAGGCGCTGGCGGCGTCGACCCGGCATCCTTGCGCAACTTCCCGAGCAGCGGTTCCAGGAGGTCCAGCGGCAGCGGAAACACGATGGTGGAGGTCTTCTCGCCCGCGACCTCGACCAGCGTCTGCAGGTAGCGCAACTGGATCGACTGCGGCTGCTCGACGAGGGTTTGCGCGGCTTGCATCAGCTTCTCGGACGCCTGCAGTTCGCCCTCGGCGTTGATGATCTTGGCGCGCCGTTGGCGCTCGGCCTCGGCCTGGCGCGAGATCGCGCGGTACATGCTTTCCTCGAGATCCACCTGCTTGATCTCGACGTTGGAAACCTTGATGCCCCAGGCGTCGGTGTGCTGGTCGAGGATGCCCTGGATGTCGGCGTTGAGTTTCTCGCGCTCGCTCAGCATCTCGTCCAGTTCGTGCCGGCCCAGCACCGAGCGCAGCGTGGTCTGGGCGAGCTGGCTGGTGGCCTCGCGGGCGTCCTCCACCTGGATCACCGCCTTTTCCGGATCGATCACGCGGTACAGGATCATCGCGTTGACCTTCACCGGCACGTTGTCGCGCGAGATCACGTCTTGCGGCGGCACCTCCACCACGATCGTGCGCAGGTCGACCCGGACCATCTGCTGCATCACCGGGATCAGGATGATGATGCCGGGCCCCTTCACCGCCTGAAAGCGGCCGAACAGGAACACAACGCCGCGGTCGTACTCGCGCAGGATCTTGATCGAGGACAGAAGGATGATCAGTACGATGACGACGATCACCGCGATGATGGGATAAGTGTTCACGGGGGTGTCTCCTTCGAAACAGCCAGGGGTTTCACATCGAGAACGAGGCCGTGCATGGCGGTGACCGAGACGGCCTGGCCGCGCTGCAGCGGCACCTCGGAGCGGGCCTGCCAGCGCTCACCGTGCACGTGCACCGCGCCACGGCCTTCGAAATCGGCCACCACTTCGCCGATCGCGCCGATCATTTCCTCGCGTCCGCTGACCACCGGACGCTTGCGCGAACGCATCGCCATCCACACGATGCCGACCAGAATGCCTGCAGCCGCAATCGCGATGCCGACTACCACCGGCAGCGCAATGCCATAACCCGGCACGCCGGTCTGCATCAGGATAACCGAACCGATCACGAACGAAATTACCCCGCCGGTACCAAGCACGCCGTAGGCCGGCACGAACGCTTCCGAAACGATCAGGATCACGCCCAGCAGGATGAGCGCGAGGCCCGCGAAGTTCACCGGCAGCAACTGGAACGCATACAGCGCCAGCAACAGGCATATTGCGCCTACCACGCCGGGCAGCACCCCGCCCGGGTGCATGCCTTCCATCACCAGCCCGCCCAGTCCGATCAACAGCAGGATGTAGGCCACCGACGGATTGGCGATCACGCCTAGGAACTGGCTGCGCACGCCGGGCGTGATGGTTTCGAGGCTTGCGCCACGCGTCTGCAGCACGCGCGAACCCGCGGTGGTTTCGATCTTGCGCCCGTCCACGTCGGCAAGCAGCGTCGGGATGTCCGGCGCCATCAGGTCGACCACGTGCAGTTTCAGCGCTTCATCGGCCGACACGCTCACCGCGTCCCGCACGGCCTTTTCCGCCCAGGCGGCATTGCGGCCGCGGCGTTCCGCCAGCGCACGGATGTAGGCGACAGCATCGTTGGTGACTTTGCGCATCTCGGTGTTTTCGCCCGATGTCGACGCAGGCTTGCCACTGCTGGACGCAGGCAGCGGCACGCTGCCGCCTCCGGTCAGCGACACCGGCGTGGCCGCGCCGATGTTGGTGGCCGGTGCCATCGCGGCGACGTGGCAGGCATACATGATGTAGGTGCCCGCGCTGGCCGCGCGCGCACCGGACGGTGCGACGTAACCGATGACGGGAACCGGCGACGCGAGGATCGCCTTGATGATGTCGCGCATCGAACTGGATAGCCCGCCCGGCGTATCGAGCTCGACCACGATCGCGGCGGCGTGCATCGAATCGGCCTGCTCGATGCCGCGCACCACGTAGTCGGCACTGGCCGGACTGATCGGGCCATTGACGCGCAACACCACCGCCACCGGATGTGCCATCGGCGACTCGGTCGCGCTCGCGCAGGTTGCCGCCATCAGCAACGCGATCACACCCCACAGCATGTAGCGCCACGCCCTCATGTCGCCATCAGAACATCACCAGCGAAACTTCGCAAACCAGCCATGATCCGCGCTTGCCGCCGCCGCGCCCTGATCGGCGACAAGGTGTCCAGGCGTGATCGGCGTAGAGTGGCTGTTTTGAACTTCGAGGAAACGGTCATGGACCATCCGATGTATCCCGAATCCAATGCCGATGTCGCGCGCAAACGCCATGAACTTGCGCCAGGTCCGCTGGAAGCGTTCCAGAATTTCAGCCGCGCGGTGTTCGCGGAAGGCGCGCTGCCAAGCGTGACCAAGCAGTTGATCGCGGTGGCGGTGGCGCACACCACCCAATGCCCGTATTGCATCAAGGGGCATACCCGGGCGGCCATCAAGGCCGGTGCGACCGACCAGCAGATCATGGAGGCGATCTGGGTCGCCGCGGAGATGCGTGCGGGCGGCGCCTATGCACATTCGACGCTTGCGATCGACACCATGCAACAGGCACACGCGGTCTCGCACCCTGCTTGATCGCCGCCATACCGACGCGCAGGCTTGCCCGCGCCCGCGCGGCACAAGCTATACTTCCGGCTTTGCAACGCGGCGCAAGCCGCCCGCAGGGAACCAGAGAAACATGATCCGATCGATACTGACCGTCGTCCTGATGGCGGGTTTCGTGTGTTTCGCTTCCACCGCTTTCGCCAAGGGTGATCCCGCCAAGGGCAAGCAGGACGTGTACTCCTGCCACGGTTGCCACGGCATCACCGGGTATGAATCGGCCAATCCCGAATACCACGTGCCGCGCATCGCCGGACAGAACGAGCAGTACCTCATCGACGCGCTCAACGAATACAAAAACGACGCGCGCAAGTACCCGACGATGAACGCACAGGCACACAGCCTGACCGAACAGCAGATCGAGGACATCGCGGCGTATCTGTCCAGCCTCGCGCCCAAGCAACTGCACAAGAACTGAGGGGACCGATCATGCAGCAACGCACCATTCTCGTTTCCCTCGTTGCCGTGGCGCTGGCAATCGGCTTCGGCACGGCATCGGCCAAGGGCAATGCCGCCGATGGCAAGACCAAGTCAGCGGCCTGCGCGGCCTGCCACGGCACCGACGGCAACGGCATCGCGCCGAACTATCCCGCGCTCGCCGGCCAATACCAGGATTACCTGGCGCAAGTGCTGCACGAATACAAGGACGGCCAGCGCACCAACGCTATCATGAACGGCATGGCTGCGCCGCTGAGTGACCAGGACATCCAGGACCTGACCGCGTATTTCTCCAGTCTGCCGAGCAAGCTGTCGGACCTCCACGGCAAGATCCAGGGCGGCAACTGAAGTACACCGATGAACCTCGCCGAACTCGCCGCGCTGCACTGTGAACCCCGCAAGGGCAAGGAGCACGCGCTGGATGAAGCTCGCGTGCGCACGCTGCTGGCGGCACTGCCCGAGTGGCAACTGGCCCTCGACGGCAAGTCGGTGGCCAAGACTTTCCGCTTCAAGAATTTTTACGAGACGCTGGGTTTCGTCAACGCCATCGGCTGGATGGCCAACCGGCAGGATCACCACCCCGATCTGGAAGTAGGCTACAACCACTGCCTGGTGCGCTGGTCCACGCATGACGTCGGAGGTTTGTCGATGAACGACTTCATCTGCGCCGCGCGCGTCGAAATGATCATGCACGCGTGAGCCGGCTATCGCGAGACGCATGCAGGAATAAGCCGTCGTCATTCCGGGGTTGTCCGCGTTCTTGCGGGCAGAACCCGGACTCCATCTTGCTCTCCGTGAACAGCGAAAATGGATTCCGGGTTGCCGCGCCATGAAGCTGGCGCGGCTCCGCAATGGCGGCAAGAAATAGGCCCTTCACACGTGTTGGAAACAAAAAAACGCGGCCTTTCGGCCGCGTTTTTGTTCCAGCAATTTACCGCAATCACTGCGCGCCGATTTTCACCAGCGTGACATCGAAGATCAGGGTTTCATTCGGCGGGAAGCCGTTCTTCGGTTCGGAACCATATGCGAGATCCGACGGAATCACGAACTTGTAGTGACTGCCGGTCGGCATCAGCATCATCGCTTCCTTGAAACCGGGGAACACATTGGACAGGTCGAGTTTGGCCGGCCCGGTGCCGTGCTTGGCCGAGGAATCGAATTCCTGACCGTTGACAAACGTACCGGTGTAGTTGACCTGCACGGTGTCGGTGGCCTTCGGTTTCGGGCCGGTGCCCTGCGTGATCACCTGGTACTGCAGACCATCCGACGTGACGCGCACGCCGGCCTGCGACTTGTTCTTGGCGAGGAAGGCGTCGCCCGCCTGCTTGTTCTGCGAGGCGACCTGGTCGTAATGCTGCTTCGCGCGTGCGGAGAATTCGTCGCCGAACGCCTTGGCGACGTTCTGCGCTTCGGTCTCGCTCATGCTGGGCTTCTGGCCCTGCAGCGCGCGCGTCACGGCTTGGCCGACCTGCTGCGGATTGACAAGATCACGCGCCCAGTCCGGATACCGCCCTGCGAGTTCGTAACCGACGATCTCGCTTGCCTTGGCCTTGTCGACCGTCGCCGTCGATTTGGTCTGTGCCTGCGAAATACCTGCGACGCCGAGTGCGGCGATCACGGCAACGGCGGCCAGGCTCGGCCGCATGATCTGCTTCATCGATGTTTTCCTCTGATGATGGATGGTTGACGCGCTGTTGCGCGGTGATGCGTCAATCGTGAACGCGCCATTCTGCGTGTTTCGCCGCGGAATGGCAACGAGCACGCCTATTGACCGTGGTGCGACGACAGGGTTCATTCATTCGGACGCTGCGTCCGGGGGCAGCGCCTCCCTGAGGGAGCGCCGGATACCCACGGTTTCCGTTGTGCGGGGACGCTAGCCTCGTTCCATCGAATCCCATACCCATGACTGATGGCAGGGGGTATTGACGGGCTCAAATATGGTGTTATAGTTCACTACAACACTGGTCAACGAGGTCACTAGGAGGCCCGTCATGAACGCTCGCAAATCCATCGCCGTCGTCGTCGCCATGCTGATCACCGCCGCCGGGATGGCCGGCATCGCCAACTACAGCAATGCCGCCGCCGATTCCTCCCGCGCGGCGATCAACGCCACCGCGGTGCCCGTGATCACCACGCTGCCCACCATCGAGGTCACGCCATCCCGCGCCCAATTGCGTGAGCTGCACAGGCAGGGCGAGAAGGGCGGTTCGGCTTCGGCCTCCTCGGCTTCCATGGATGCGACGATGCCGTACTACTCGTTCGCGTCCAGCGAAGCCGGCGCGTGATGCAATCCTTCAGGGGCCTCGCGACCGATGCGAGGACGGAAACATCAACGCCAGGATTGAAGCCATGAGCGTAACCTGGAACGACAACGTCCCGATCTACCGCCAGCTCCGCGAACGCGTGGTGGCGATGATCCTGGACGGCGCGTTGAACGAGGGCGATGCCCTGCCCTCGGTGCGCCAGGTCGCGGCCGACTACCAGATCAACCCGCTCACCGTTTCCAAGGCGTATCAGGAACTGGTGGACGAACAACTGGTGGAGAAGCGCCGCGGCCTCGGCATGTTCGTCACCGACGGCGCCCGCGACGCGTTGCTCAAGAGCGAACGCGAACATTTCCTGCGCGAAGAATGGCCGCGCCTGCGCGCGCGCATCGAACGCATGGGCCTGGACACCCAGAAACTGCTGGCCACGCCAGCGCAAGAATCACACAAGAGGGAATCGTGATGAACGCAGCAGCCGAAGCCATCGCGGAACGGCCCGCCACCCCGCCGGCGGCCGGATCGGAAACCGTTGTCCACGCACGTGGACTCACCAAGCGCTACAAGAATGCCGTGGCGCTGGACGGTGCCGATTTCCAGGTGGGCAACGGCCGCATCGTCGGCCTGATCGGGCCCAACGGCGCGGGCAAGACCACCGCATTGAAAGCCATCCTCGGGCTGACCGACTTCGAGGGCGACCTCAAGGTGCTGGGGATGGATCCGCGCCGCGAGCGGCCGCTCCTGATGCGGGAAGTCTGCTTCATCGCAGACGTCGCCACCCTGCCCCGCTGGATTCGCGTCCACGAAGCCATCGATTTCGTGGCCGGCGTGCACCCGCGCTTCGATCGCGCCAAGTGCGAACGTTTCCTCAGCCGCACCAAGCTGCAGGCCAACCAGAAAGTGCGCGAGATGTCCAAGGGCATGATCGTGCAGTTGCACCTGGCCATCGTCATGGCCATCGATGCACGTCTTCTGGTACTGGACGAACCCACGCTGGGGCTGGATATCCTCTACCGCAAGCAGTTCTACCAGAGCCTCCTGGAAGACTACTTCGACGAGAACAAGACCATCCTCATCACCACCCACCAGGTGGAGGAAGTGGAACACATCCTCACCGACCTGTTGTTCATCCGCGACGGCAAGGTCGCGCTCGGCACCACCATGGAAGAGATGGGCGCGCGCTTCGCCGAGGTGCTGGTGAACGCCGACAAGGTCGAGGCCGCGCGTGCGCTGAAACCCATCGACGAGCGTGCCGCGGTGTTCGGCAAAAGCATCTTCGTGTATGACAGCGCCGACCCGGAACAACTGGCGCAATTGGGCGAGGTCAAGCGGCCGTCGGTGTCCGACTTGTTCGTCGCCATCATGAAAGGAACCTACGCATGAACGCGATTCTGAAATCGCCGTTTGCCTGGTTGCTGAAACGCGAGTACTGGGAATCGCGGCGGGGATTCCTGTGGGCACAGGTGACCGCGGCCGGGGTGATCCTGGCCATCACCATCCTCGGCATCATCGCGGGCGAAGTGTTCCGGGCACGCATGGGCGTGAACATGTCCGTGCACATGGGCGCAGCCAACTTGAACGAGATGCTGCGCAGCGCATCGGCCCACGACATCGATGCGCTGGTCAAGGGCCTGGACATGACGCTGCTGCTGTTCGGGTTCATCTCGTCGGTGGTGTTGGTCTTCGTGGTGTTCTTCTACCTGCTGGGCGCGCTGTACGACGATCGCCGCGATCGCAGCATCCTGTTCTGGAAATCGCTGCCGGTGTCGGATACCGCCACGGTGATTTCCAAGGTGATCGCCGCCCTCGTCATCGCGCCGCTGATCGCGATCGTGGTGACCCTGGCCGGATACATCGGTGCACAGATCATCGTGAGCCTGTGGTTCCTGGCGCACGGGGTGAATCCGTTCGGCCTGCTGTGGGCGCACAGCGAACCATTCTCGCTGTGGCTGCATCTCCTCGTCATGGTCGTCGTGAACGCGGTATGGGCGCTGCCCACGGTCGGCTGGCTGCTGGTGTGGTCGGCGGCGGTACGCAGCAAGCCGTTCCTGTGGGCGGTGGTGATCCCGATCGTCGCGGGTGTGCTGAACTTCTGGATCGGCCTGCTGGGCCTGCCCAATGTCGACACCCAATTCTTCTGGGGCAACCTGGTGGGACGCGCGCTGCTCAGCGTGATCCCCGCGAGCTGGATTGCGCCCAACGCGCTTTCGCATGGCGTGGATTTCGTGGGCAGCGACCAACTGGCTGCGATCAGCTATGCGTCGATGGCGCACGCCTTCGCGTTGCCGCAGATGTGGATCGGCGCGATCGTCGGCATCGCCCTGATCGCGGCGGCGATCTGGTTCCGCCGCTGGCGCGATGAAGCCTGACCCCACTTCGCACGGGAGACAGTCATGAAAAGGATCCTGATCCCCGCAGCCATCGTTCTGATCGTGGCGACCGTTGCCGCGTGCAGTCACGGCAATGGGCACGATCGCAATACCAGCGTGTTCCAACACCTGTCCGTCACGCACGATGGCGACGTGATTGCCCATGCCGACGACGGCAGCAGCGCGCGAATCAGCGCCGCAGGCGATCTCGATATCCAGGGGAAGAGCGTCGCCGTGACGCCCGCGCAGCGAGCATCGCTGCAGAGCTATCACGCCGACGCGACGGCGCTGCGCAAGGATGCGATGGCCACCGGAAAAGCCGGCGTGGAGACCGGCATGCATGCTCTCGACGCCGTGGCCAAGGGTCTGGCGAGCGGCAATACCGATTCCATCGATTCGGAAGTCAACAGCCGCGCCAGCAAGGTCGATGCCCTGGCACACGCGGTGTGCCAGGATCTTGCCCGCTTGTATGCGGCCCAGGGCCGGGTCACTACGGCGATTCCTGCGTTCAGTCCCTACGCCACCATCGAGCCGCACGAAGTTTCCGAATGCCGCAACGACTGATGCGAATCCAATGCTTCCACTTCGAGCCATGACCATGCGAAAACTGTCCGCCTTCTGCGCCGCATCGAGCCTCGCCGTACTGACCGCCTGCAGCGCGGGCCAATCGCCGGGGCCGTCGGCGGTGGCGACCGCGTCCCCATCATCTTCGGAGACACCGATCAGCAGCGCCATCGATCGTGCCATGGACAAGGTCGGCGCTGAAATCGCCACCAAGAACATCCGCGTTTCCGACAATGGCGATCGCCTGCCGAACGCCGAGATCACCCCACGGGGCGATTTCCTGGTCGCCGAGAAGGCCGTGCAGTTGACGCCTGCCCAGCGCAAGGAAATGCTGGCGTATCGCCAACAGATTGTCGAAATCGCCCAGCAAGGCGTCGAAATCGGCAAGCAGGGTGCTGCACTCGGGATGAGCGCGGCCGGCGCAGCGCTTGCCGCGGCGCTGTCGGGGGAATCGGAACAGCAAATCCGGCAACACGTGGAGGCCCAGGCATCCGGCATCCGCAAGGCTGCGGCGAAGATTTGCGATCGCCTGCCTGCGATGATGGCAACCCAGCAGAAGCTCGCGGCCGATGTCCCCGCATTCAAGCCTTATGCCACCACGACCCAGCAGGACATTGTCGATTGCCGAAGGAACGCCTTGAAGGACGATGGATCGGACGGATAGCCGCGCGGATCCCGCGGTTGCGCAGCCGCATCCGGGCAGCGCGCTTCAGTACGCGAACAGATGCAGAGGCTGCGACTCTCCCGGAGGTAGAACATGAACCGCAAACTGACCTTGAAGGTCGTGCTGGTACTCACGGGGCTGCTGTTCCTCGCCCTGGCCTATCCCATGGTGCTGTTCCTGCGGCAGGAGCCTGCGTTGTCGATGATGCTGAGCCTTTATGTCACGCTCGGCGTATTCCTGCTGCTTGCAGTTCGCAATCCACCGGCGCATCGCAGTCTCATCCTGTTCACGGCCTGGTCCAGCTTCGCGCATGCTGTGGTCATGGGCTATCAGGCGATATCCGGCATGGTCGGGCGTGGTGAACTGGTCGGCGTCGCTGTTCTGGTAGCGATCGGCCTGATCCTGCTCATACTCGCACCGCCGAGGAAAGATGCGGAGCAGCTACCCACGCAGAGCTTGCCCGCCGCCAGTCATCCTTGATCCTGGCCCAACGCAGCAGCTATTCGAGTACGGCCGCCCTCGACCAACCAGCGCTTGCGCGGAATGAAGGCACCCCGCCGTCATTGGCCACCCTGGATACCGCCCTTGGTCAGCGCCACCGGATCGAGCAGCTTCTTCAATTCCGCTTTCGACAAGCCCGTCGTTTCCAGCGCCACGTCCATGATCGGGCGCTTTTGCTTGTAGGCCTGCTTGGCGGTCGCGGCGCCCTTCTCGTAACCGATCACCGGATTCAGCGCGGTGACCAGGATCGGGTTCAGTGCCAAGGCCTGGTCCACCCGCGCCTTGTTGACCTTGAATCCGGCAATGGCCTTGTCGGCGAGCAGGCGCGATGCGTTGGCCAGGATCACGATCGACTGCAGCAGGTTGTAGGCGATCACCGGCAGCATCACATTCAACTGGAAATTGCCGGCCTGGCCGCCGATGGTAATGGTGGCGTCGTTGCCGATCACCTGCGCGGATACCATCGTCATCGCTTCCGGGATCACCGGGTTGACCTTGCCCGGCATGATCGAGGAACCCGGCTGCAACGCAACGAGTTCGATTTCGCCGAGGCCCGCGAGCGGGCCCGAGTTCATCCAGCGCAGGTCGTTGGAGATTTTCATCAGCGAGCAGGCCAGCGTCTTCAACTGGCCGGACAGTTCCACCGCGGCATCCATCGACGCCATGCCTTCGAAGAAATTGTCCATCGAGGCGAACTTCACGCCGCTCGCCTTCGACAACTCTGCGCAGAACACCTTGGCGAATTTCGGATCGGCGTTGATCCCGGTGCCCACGGCCGTGCCACCCTGCGGCAACCTGCGCATGCGCTTTCCCGCGTCTTCGACGCGGGCGATGCCCGATGCGATCTGCGCCGACCAGCCAGACAGTTCCTGCCCGAACGTCACCGGCATCGCATCCATCAGATGCGTGCGGCCCGTCTTGGCGACATTGCGCAATTCACGCGAGCGTTTGTCGATCGTCTTCTGCAAATGCTTCAGCGCCGGCAACAGTTGTTCATGCACGGCCAGCGATGCACTGACGTGGATCGCGGTGGGGATCACGTCGTTGGAGCTCTGTCCGTAATTGACATGATCATTGGGATGGATCTTCGCCTTCGAATCACGCGTGGCTACGTGCGCGATCACCTCGTTGGCATTCATGTTGCTGGAGGTGCCCGAACCTGTTTGGAAAATGTCGATCGGGAAGTGCTTGTCGAACTCGCCCGCAGCCACGCGCTGCGCGGCTCTGCGGATCGCGGCCGCTTGCATGGACTTCAGATGACCGAGTTTCAGATTCGCATCAGCCGCCGCGGTCTTGATCAGCCCCAGCGCGCGGATGAAATCGCGCGGCAGCGCCAGGCCCGAAATCGGGAAGTTGTCCACGGCGCGCTGGGTCTGCGCACCCCACAAGGCGTCGGCGGGCACTTTCAATTCGCCCATGCTGTCGTGCTCGGTTCGGAAGTTCGGCATTGTGGAGATTCCATGCAGGAAAGCCGCTCATTATAACGAGCGGCCGCCGTTACAATGCGCTGTCGCGACGCCATGGAACGCCCGTATGCAACTCGATTCGCTCATCGCCCTTTCGCCGCTGGATGGCCGCTACGCGTCCAAGGTCGATGCACTGCGCCCGATCTTCAGCGAATACGGCCTGATGCAGCGCCGCGTCGGGGTGGAAATCGAGTGGCTGATCGCGCTTTCCGACGAACCCGGGATCACGGAACTTCCGCCTTTCCAGGCCGTCGCGCGCACGACCCTGCAAAAGATCGCAGATGATTTCTCGATCGAGGATGCTGCGCGCATCAAGCAGATCGAAGCCACCACCAACCACGACGTCAAGGCCGTCGAATATTTCATCAAGGAACGGATCGGCGATGATGCCACGCTGAAACAGGCCAGGGAATTCGTGCACTTCGCCTGCACCTCCGAGGACATCAACAACCTTTCCTATGCGCTGATGCTGCGCGATGCGCGCGAGCATGTATTGCTGCCCGAACTCGACAAGACGATCGGCAAGTTGCGCGAACTCGCACATGCGAATGCTGATCTTGCGATGCTGTCGCGGACCCACGGCCAGACCGCATCGCCTACTACGCTGGGCAAGGAGATGGCCAACGTGGTCGCGCGGCTTCAACGCCAGCGCACGCAGCTCGCCGCCATTGACATTCCCGGCAAGATCAACGGCGCCGTCGGCAACTTCAACGCGCACGTGATCGCCTATCCCGAGATCGACTGGCGCGTGTTCTCGAGACGCTTCGTCGAATCACTGGGCCTGCATTGGCAGGCATACACCACCCAGATCGAGCCGCACGACGGCATCGCGGAACTTTGCGACGTGCAGCGCCGCATCGACACCGTCCTGATCGACCTCGCGCGCGACGTATGGGGCTACATCTCGCTCGGCTATTTCAGGCAGAAATTGAAGGCGGGCGAAGTCGGCTCCTCGACCATGCCGCACAAGGTCAATCCGATCGATTTCGAAAACGCCGAGGGCAATTTCGGGGTCGCGAACGCGTTGCTCGGGCACTTCAGCGAGAAGCTGCCGATCAGCCGCTGGCAGCGCGACCTCACCGACTCCACCACCCTGCGCGCGCTGGGCGAGGCGTTCGGGCACGCCTTGATCGGTTTCGCCTCGCTGGAAAAAGGACTCGGCAAGCTGGAAGTCAACGCCCATCGCATCGCGGCCGATCTCGATGCGAGTTGGGAGGTGCTGGCCGAAGCGATCCAGACGGTGATGCGTCGCCACGGCCTGCCGGAACCCTACGAACAACTGAAGGCCCTGACGCGCGGCAAGGGCATCACGCGCGAAACCCTGCAGGCGTTCATTGCTTCGCTGCAATTGCCCGAAGCTGACAAGCGGTCCCTGCTGGCACTCACGCCAGCGACCTACACTGGCCTCGCCCGCGACCTCGCGCGCGACATTTGACATGGCAACACCGGCGATCGAGGTTCGCGCCAAATCCAGTCAACCCTTGGGCATGCCACCCGCGCACTTTCTGCGCGATTACTGGCAGAAGCGGCCGCTGCTGATACGCGGCGCATTCCCGGGTTTCGTACCGCCCTTGTCGCCGGATGAGTTGGCGGGACTCGCGTGCATGGACGGCGCGTTGGCGCGAATCGTGCGCCGGAACAAGCCACGGTCACCGAACCCCGGCTTGCAGCGGAATGACGGGCAATGGAAAGTCCTGAACGGTCCCTTCGACGATGCCACATTCGCGAAGCTTCCGAAATCGTGCTGGACGCTGCTGGTGCAGGATGTCGACAAGTGGGACGCGGACACCAGCGCGCTGCTCGACGCATTCGCGTTCATCCCGAGCTGGCGCATCGATGACGTGATGATCAGCTATGCCGCCGACGCCGGCGGCGTCGGCGCACACGTGGATCAATACGACGTATTCCTGCTGCAAGGCCTCGGGCAACGCCGTTGGTCCATCGACACGCGTCCGAATCCATCGACCGCATTCCGCGACGATGTCGAATTGAAGCTGCTGCGCGAATTTCACCCCACGCACGAATGGACGCTCGATCCCGGCGACATGTTGTACCTGCCGCCGGGCGTGCCGCACGACGGCGTAGCGGACGGCGAGTGCATGACGTTTTCCATCGGCATGCGCGCGCCGGCCGCGGGTGAACTGCTGTTCGATTTCGCGGCGCACGTCGCGGAAGCCTTGCCCGAATCGCAGCGCTTTGCCGATCCCGACCTGAAGCCGGCCGCCGACGCGGGCGAGATCGACAACAATGCACTACATCGGGCACGTCGCACGCTCGGCCCGGCCGCCGCCGCGCTGGACGACGATGCCCTCGCAGACTGGTTCGGCACGTTCGTCACGCGCTACCGCGCAGCGCGACTTCCGATTCCGCGCAAACGTTCGATCGATCCAATCGCGCTTGCCAAACACCTGCCGCATGCCCTCCTGGAACGCGATCCGTGGTGTCGTTTCGCATGGCGTCGGCGGGGGCGCGGGGCGCGACTGTACGTGGCCGGCAACGCGTTCGACGCACCGCTCGCATGGGCGCGGCAACTTGCATCGGGCGCGCGCGTTTTGGCGGGAAGCCAACTCGCGAAACTCCCCCATCGTGTCCAAGGTATTGGCTTGCTTGCGACTTTTATTGACGCGGGATACGTCACATTGCGCCGGCGCTGAACTGGCTTACAATCTGCAGCCACGCACCCGGCCACCCGGAGGGGGTTGACCGAATGCCGATCCAAAGTGGCTTTCACGTCGAAGTCTGCGATTGGGCGAACACGAGCGATCGCGAAGCGCTGTCCAGCGTGCGCGAGACGGTGTTCGTGCTGGAACAGCGCGTGCCGCGCGAAATGGAAATCGACGATGACGATCCGCGCAGTGTTCACGCACTGGCGCGCGCGCCGGACGGCACGCCGATCGGCAGCGGGCGGCTTACCCCAGGCGGCCGGATCGGCCGCATGGCCGTGCTGGATGGCTGGCGCGGAAACGGCGTCGGCACAACGATTTTGCGGACCCTGCTCGATCAGGCGCGCACGCGCCGTTTGGCCGAGGTCTCGTTGCATGCGCAGCGCAGCGCCGTGCCCTTCTATCTCGACTACGGTTTCGCCACCGACGGCGGCGAGTTCGAGGAAGCAGGCATTCCACACGTCCTCATGCGGCGGGCCCTCGATCCGGTGCCCGAGCCCGATCGTGCGTCGCCACCCCCGCCGCCGGAACCGAAGGCGCTGCATGCGGCATCCCGCGAGGAACTGATCGACGCCACCCGGCAATTGCTGTCGGGGGCGCGACACAGCATGTGCGTGCTGGTGCGCGAACTGCATCCGCTGCTGCTCAATGACACGGCCTGCCTGGTGGAATTGCGGCGGTTGGCCATTTCCGGCCGCGGCGCATCGATCCGCATCCTTGCGCAAGACCTGACCCGCGCCCTGCAGGAAGGCACGCGGCTGCTGGAGCTTGCGCAGCGTCTATCCAGCATCATCGAAATGCGCCGGCCGGTGGAACCCGCCGACCTCGCCTACCGTTCGGCCTTCATGTGCGTGGATACCTGCGGCTACCTGTTCCGTTCGCAGGAGAGCGAGATGGCTTCGGAAGGTTCCACCTGGGCGCCGGGGCGTCATGCGGAATTGATGCGCCTGTTCGAGGAAGTCTGGGCGCGTTCCGAGCCGTGGCCCGAGTTGCGCGCTTTGGGTATCTGAATCACGGGTCGCTGGACCCGCCGTGGATCCCGCACCGCAGCATTAAACCGTTATAATTTCAGGTCGTGGCGAAACGCGGCTCGTGCCGCGTGCGCGTCAACAGCAGGTTGAAAATACCCTGTTGGAACGGGTCATGGACGCCCGCCACGGTTCGAGCGCTGAAAGCGCTTGAGCCGACGAAGCCTGGGCGCGTTGAAAAATTGCAGGACGGCGCTTTTTCAACATCAGTCAATTATCCGTGGTGACCATCGTGAGTGACGGCGGCAGTTTGTTGCAACAGTTGGCGGAAACCTCCCAGTTCGGCGGCGGCAACGCCGCATATCTCGATCAGTTGTACGAGGACTGGCTACGCGATCCGCAGTCTGTCGCGCCGGCGTGGCGCACCTGGTTCCAGAGCTTGCGCGGAACCGGCGACGTCTCCCATGCCGACGCGATCGCGCGCATCACCGCGGCGCAGCAGCAAGGCCGTCGCGCCGGGGTGCCTGTCGATGATGCACACGCCCGCAAGCAGGCAGGAGTGCTGCGTTTCCTGACCGCGTATCGTTCGCGCGGCCATCTTGCCGCGGACCTCGACCCACTGGCGATTGCGCCCAAGCGCCCCGCGCCGGACCTCGACCTGCCCTTCCACGGCTTGTCGGACGCCGACCTCGATACCGAATTCGATTGCGGCACCTTCGCTGGCGGCGGCAAGCGCATGACCTTGCGCGATCTGCGTGAGCGCCTGCGCCGCACCTACGTCGCCAGCATCGGCGCCGAGTTCATGCACATCAGCGACCATACCCAGCGTCGCTGGATCTACGATCGTCTGGAACAGGCCAGCGGCGATTCCGGGCTCGATGACGACACCCGCAAGCGCGTACTGGCGAAGCTGACCGCGGCCGACGGACTGGAGCGCTACCTGCACACCAAGTATGTCGGGCAGAAACGCTTTTCGCTGGAAGGCGGCGATTCTCTGATTCCCCTGCTGGATGACCTGATCCGCCGCGCGGCCGGCAATGACGTGCACGAGTTGGTGATTGGGATGGCGCACCGCGGGCGCCTCAACGTGCTGGTCAATATCCTGGGCAAGCCGCCGCAACAACTGTTCGCGGAATTCGAGGGCAAGCACGACGGTCCCGACGATCCCGCGCATTCCGGCGACGTGAAGTACCACATGGGCTTCTCGGCCGACATTGCAGCGCCCGCCGGCAACATCCACGTCGCGCTGGCGTTCAATCCCTCGCATCTCGAAATCGTCAATCCCGTGGTGTCGGGTTCGGTGCGTGCGCGCCAGGTCCGTGCCCATGACGGTGTGCGCGAACACGTGCTGCCAGTGCTGATCCACGGCGACGCGGCGCTGTCGGGCCAAGGCGTGAACATGGAGCTGTTCAACATGTCGAAGACGCGCGGGTTTGGCGTCGGCGGCACCGTGCACGTGGTGGTCAACAACCAGATCGGCTTCACCACCGACGCCGAAGACGGGCGCAGCACGTTGTACTGCACCGACGTCGCCAAGATGGTCAACGCGCCGGTGCTGCACGTGAATGGCGATGATCCCGCGGCCGTCATCCAATGCATGCGACTGGCGTTCGATTTCCGTCAGCAGTTCCACAAGGACGTGGTGGTGGACCTGGTTTGCTACCGGCGCCACGGCCACAACGAGGCTGACGAACCCTCGGCCACGCAGCCCATCATGTATGGCGTGATCAAGCAATTGCCGGCGACCCGCGAGCTGTACGCCAAGCAACTGGTCGGGCGCAAGCTGATCGGCGAAGGCGACAGCAAGAAGCTGTTCGACGCTTACCGCGACCAGCTCGACGCGGGCGAGCCGGTCACCGAACTGGCGCCGCCCGGTTCGCAAAAGTTCGCGGTGGACTGGACTCGGTTTGCCAAGGGTGACCTTGCCCAGCCCGTCAAGACGGGCGTCGTGCGCAAGACCTTGGACGAACTGGCCGGCAAGATCCTGACCTGGCCGGACGGCATGGCGCTTCAATCGCGCGTGAGCAAGATCTACGCCGACCGCCGCAAGATGGCCGAAGGCGAATTGCCGCTGGACTGGGGCTACGCCGAGAACATGGCCTACGCGACGCTGATCCAGGAGGGATTCGGCTTCCGCCTGGTCGGACAGGACACCCCGCGCGGCACCTTCTTCCATCGCCACGCGGAGTTGCACGACCAGAAGACCGGCGACGTGTACACGCCGCTGGCGCACATCCGCGAAGACACCCCGGTCGAGGTGATCGACTCGCTGCTGTCCGAACTCGCGGTGATGGCCTATGAATACGGTTTCGCCACCGCTGATCCCGACACCCTGGTGGTGTGGGAGGCCCAGTTCGGCGACTTCGCCAACGGCGCCCAAGTGGTGGTGGACCAGTTCATTTCTTCCGGCGAGGCCAAATGGAACCGCCTGTGCGGACTGGTGCTGCTGCTGCCGCACGGCTACGAGGGCCAGGGCCCGGAACATTCTTCCGGAAGGCTGGAGCGGTACCTGCAGCTTTGCGCGCTGGACAACATGCAGGTATGCGTGCCGACCACGCCCGCACAGATGTTCCACATGCTGCGCCGCCAGATGTTGCGAAGCTGCCGCAAGCCGCTGGTGGTGATGACACCGAAGTCGCTGTTGCGCCACAAGCTCGCGGTGTCTTCGCTCGATGACCTCGCAAACGGCCGTTTCCATCTCGTGATTCCCGACCAGCGTGTCAAGGACGCCAAGCAGGTCAAGCGCGTCGTGCTGTGCTCGGGCAAGGTCTATTACGACCTGTTCGAGGAAGCCGAAAAGCAGAAGATCGCCGATGTCGCGATCATCCGCGTCGAACAGTTGTATCCGTTCCCGCGTATCGAGGTGAATGCGGAACTCGACAAATACCCCACGGCGCGGGAAATCATCTGGTGTCAGGAGGAGCCGCAGAACCAGGGCGCGTGGTTCCAGATCCGGCATCACCTGCAGGCCTGCGCGGATGGCCATCACAGCCTGCATTACGCCGGACGCGTGCGTTCGCCGGCGCCAGCCTGCGGCTACCACAACACCCACGTCGCCGAACAGCACGCGCTGGTGCAACAGGCGTTGGTCGAACCCGTGGGCGACGATCATTCCGCGGAATGAACATCTGCCCCTTCGCGGGGCAGAATCTTGATTGCAGCAACAACCGAATCACCACAAGGAAACGTCATGTCGATCGAAGTCAAGGTTCCGGTACTGCCAGAATCCGTCAGCGACGCCACCATCGCCACATGGCACAAGAAACCGGGCGATTCGGTGAAGCGTGATGAAAACCTGGTCGACCTCGAAACCGACAAGGTGGTGCTGGAAGTGCCTGCACCCGCCGACGGCGTATTGAAGGAAATCCGCCACGAAGCCGGCGACACCGTCAACAGCGAAGACGTGATCGGCGTCCTGGAAGAAGGCGCGGCCGCGGAAGCGCCGAAGGCCGCCACGAAGGAACAGCCGGCGCAAGCCGCACAGGCCAAGGCCGAGAAGTCACAAACGAAAATCGCGCCCGCCCTGTCGAACGACAGCTTGTCACCCGCGGGCCGGCGCGTCGCCGCCGAGGAAAAAATCGACCCATCGCAAGTTGCCGGTACCGGCCGCGGCGGACGCGTGACCAAGGCAGACCTGGTCAATTACTCGAAGGATGAGAAGCGGGCTGCTGCGCCTGCGCCGGCTGCACGCGCAGCCACGCCTGGCGCGCGTCCGGAAGAACGCGTGCCGATGACGCGCATGCGCGCGCGCATCGCCGAGCGCCTGATGCAATCCAAGAATTCCATCGCGATGCTGACTTCGTCCAACGAAGTCAACCTTTCGAAGGTGGTCGCGATGCGCAAGCAGTTGGGCGAGCAGTTCGAGAAGACCCATGGGATCAAGCTCGGCTTCATGAGCTTCTTCGTCAGGGCCGCGTGCGAGGCGCTGAAGCGCCATCCGGTGGTGAACGCCTCGGTGGACGGCAACGACATCATCTATCACGGTTACCAGGACATTTCGATCGCGGTTTCGACTGACCGCGGCCTCGTGACGCCGGTTTTGCGCGATGCGCAAGACATGGGCTTCGCCGACATCGAGAAGGCCATCGCCGCATTCGCGAAGAAGGCGCGCGAAGGCGGCCTTACCCTTGACGACCTGCAGGGCGGCACTTTCACCATCACCAACGGCGGAACCTTCGGCTCGCTGTTCTCCACGCCGATCGTGAACCCGCCGCAGAGCGGCATCCTTGGAATGCATACCATCAAGGAGCGCGCGGTGGTCGAGAACGGCCAGGTCGTGGCGGCGCCGATGATGTACATCGCGATCAGTTACGACCACCGCATCGTCGACGGCAAGGACGCGGTGCTATTCCTGGTCGACATCAAGAATCAGCTCGAGAATCCGCACCGGATGTTGCTGGGGCTTTGAGCGCGGAATTCCAAAAAGGAACCAAAATGGCTGACAACAAATTCGACGTCATCGTGATCGGCGCCGGCCCTGCCGGTTATGTTTGCGCGATCCGCGCGGCACAACTTGGCTTGAAGACCGCTTGCATCGACGCGTTCAAGGGCAAGGACGGCAAGCAGGCGTTGGGCGGCACATGCCTCAATGTCGGCTGCATTCCGTCGAAGGCGTTGCTGGATTCATCCCGGCAGTTCTGGAGCCTCGCGCACAACCTGCCCAGCCACGGCATCAGCGTCGAGAACGCCAAGGTGGACATGGCCACGTTCATCGGCCGCAAGGACAAGATCGTCAAGCAGTTCACCGGTGGCGTCGCGTTGCTGTTCAAATCGAACAAGGTCACACCATTCTTCGGTACCGGCAAGCTGCTCAAGGGCAAAAAGGTCGAGGTGACCGGCGAAGACGGCAACAAGCAGACCCTCGAAGCCGCCAACGTGATCATCGCGACGGGCTCGGTGCCGATTGAACTGCCGTTCGCGAAATTCGACGGCAAGCGCATCATCGACAATGCCGTCGCACTTGATCTCGATGCGGTTCCGAAGCAGCTCGGTGTGATCGGCGCGGGCGTCATCGGGCTGGAACTCGGCTCGGTATGGAAGCGCATGGGTGCCGAGGTGACGGTCCTTGAGGCACTGCCCGATTTCCTCGGCGCCGCCGACCCGGACATCTCCAAGGTCGCAGCGCGCGAATTCAAGAAGCAGGGCCTCGACATCCACCTGGGCGCCAAGGTCAGCAAGGCCGAAGTGAAGAAGAACGCGGTCGAAGTGACCTATTCCGACAAGGATGGCGAACACAAGCTCACCGTGGACAAGTTGCTGGTCGCGGTGGGCCGCCGCGCGTTCACGCAGGGCCTGCTCGGTGATGGCACCGGTGTCAAGGCCGACGAGCGGGGCCGCATCGAGGTGGATGAACATTGCTGGACCGGTGTCGATGGCGTGTGGGCGATCGGCGACTGCGTCCGCGGGCCGATGTTGGCGCACAAGGGCTCCGAGGAAGGCGTGATGGTCGCCGAACTGATCGCCGGCCGCGCTGGTCATGTCGACTACGGCGTGATCCCGTGGGTGATCTACACCGAGCCCGAAATCGCCTGGGCCGGCAAGACCGAGAAGCAGTGCAAGGCCGAGGGCGTTCCTTACAAGACCGGCTCGTTCCCGTTTGCGGCCAATGGCCGCGCCGTGGCCATGAATGAACCCGCCGGTCTGGTGAAGGTGATTGCGCATGCGGAAACCGATCGCATTCTCGGCGTGCACATGTGCGGCCCGGTGGTGTCGGAGCTGATCGCGGAAGCCGTGGTCGCGATGGAATTCAAGGGTTCGGCCGAAGATCTGGCGCGCATCGTCCACGCACATCCGACGCTTTCGGAAGTGGTGCACGAAGCCGCGCTGTCGGTGGACAAACGGGCGATCCACAAGGCGAATTGATCGGTTCCGCCCTGGACCTGCCACTGGGACAGGTGGACTGCACCGCCGCAAGAACCGGATAGCGGTTCAACCAGGCTCTTCAGGACAATGACGGCCCATTACAGGAGTTCGTCATGCACAAGGCTTATTACAGCGCGATTTTGAACAGCCCGGTCGACCATGTCTGGCGTCTGGTTCGCGATTTCAACGATTACCCGAAATACATCGAAGGCGTCAACGAGAGCCAAATCGAAGACGACAGGAACGGCGACGAGATCGGCGCGGTGCGGCGGTTTTGCTATGGCGGTGCCTGGATACGCCAGCGTCTGACCGCGCATTCCGACGATGAGCGTTCTTTCAGTTACGCGGGACTCGACCCCTTTCCCTTTCCTGTCGCGAGTGAGCGGGTTCCGGCTGCCATCGAATATTCGGGCACGTTGCGGTTGGCACCCATCGTCGACGGCAATCGAACCTTTGCAGAATGGTTTGTGGAGTTCGAAGCCTGTTCCGAAGACGCCGCTCCGTGGCAGGGGTTACTGATGCAACTGATTCCGCAATGGATGGACTCACTTGGTCGTGCGGCCGAAGCGCGATAACCTCACGCTTCGTTGTACCCGATCGACATCATGCGAACCATTCCGGATTTCCGCGCCTTCCGCATCCATAACGACGACGCCGGCTACCGCGCCGGGCTCGAATCGATGCGCGCCGACCAACTCTCGCCCGGCGAGGTGCTGATCAAGGCCGCCTACTCTTCGGTCAACTACAAGGACGCGCTGGCGGGCACCGGCAAGGGCAAGATCCTGCGCCGGTTCCCGTTGAACGGCGGCATCGACGTCGCGGGCCACGTGGTTGAATCCAGCGATCCGAATTTCAGGGAGGGCGATGCGGTGCTGTGCACCGGTTGCGGACTTTCGGAAACCCGCGACGGCGGATATTCGGAATACGCGCGACTCAAGGCCGAGTGGGCCATCAAGCTGCCGCACGGCTTGTCGCTGCGCGAAAGCATGATCCTGGGCACCGCCGGCTTCACCGCCGCACTCGCGCTGTTCCGGATGCGCGACAACCGGCAGACGCCCGAACTCGGACCGATTGCCATTACCGGCGCGACCGGCGGCGTCGGCATGCTGGCCGTCGATATCTTCAGCCGTGCCGGATTCGAGGTGCATGCGATCAGCGGCAAACCCGAACGCACCGATTTCCTGAAATCCCTCGGCGCCCGCGAAGTGCTGGACCGGCGCGAACTTGCGCTCGGCGACCACGCGCTCGAATCCGCGCGATTCGGCGGCGCGGTCGACAGCGCAGGTGGCAAGTGGCTCGCGCAATTACTGGCCAGCACCGCCCCCTATGGCAACATCGCCAGCATCGGGTTGGCGGCCGACAGCAAACTCGACACCACGGTGATGCCCTTCATCATCCGCGGCGTCAGCCTGCTTGGCATTGCTTCCGCCGGCACCGCGCGCGACATCCGCGATGAAATCTGGCGGCACCTCGCATCCGACTGGAAGCCGACACACCTCGACGCCATCCGCACGCATGAAGTCGGCCTGGACGGACTGCCCGGGGTCTTCAATGCAATGCTGACAGGTCGTTCGTTCGGACGCACGCTGGTCAAAATCGGCGAAGCCGAGTGATCGAATCCATCTCGCAACATGCGCGTAACCCGCTGACTGAAATACATTCATTCAGCCGCCTTGCGGGTCGCAACCCATTCGCACTCGCCCGATCTCGAACGTGGCGCTTTCGCCATCGGTTCCCTACAATGCCCGCAGTCTGTTGCATGGGGAGCCTTGCATGGCACGCATCCTGATCGTCGATGATTCGCCGTCCCAACTGGAAGGCTTGCGGCGTCTGGTCGAAAAACTCGGACACCAGACGCTGACTGCCGTGGATGGTGCCGCCGGCGTGGAAGCGGCCAAACGCGACAAGCCGGATCTGGTGCTGATGGACGTGGTGATGCCCAACTTGAATGGCTTCCAGGCTACCCGCGCGATCTCGAAGGATCCGACGACATCGCACATCCCGGTGATCCTGGTCACCACCAAGGATCAGGACACCGACAAGGTCTGGGGCATGCGGCAAGGCGCCAAGGCGTACATCACCAAGCCGGTCAACGAAACCGATCTGACCAACGTCTTGAACGAGCATCTGGTCAAATGACTGCGATCGTCCCTGATCGCTGCATCACCTGATCGCCGGCGAGCCGCATTCGAAGTTTGGCCCAACCGCGTACTACTGCCGCGGATCGAACCCGGCGAACGCTTTCTCGAATGCCTGATACGCAGCCTTCGCCTTGTCGTTGTCGGCCGGCGGAATCTGGATTGCGAGGCTGACGATCTGGTCGCCCGGCGTTTTGCCAGGCATGCCCCGACCCTTGAGGCGCAGCTTGCGCCCGCTGCGTGAGCCTGCGGGAATTCTGAGTTCCACCTCGCCGCCCAAAGTCGGCACCGGGACCTTGGCGCCCAGCGCGGCCTCCCACGGCGACACTGGCACCTCGACCTCGATGTCCCGGCCGTGCAACTTGAATTGCGGATCGTCGCGCACCTGCACTTCCAGCAGCAGGTCACCGGGCGGCGCGCCGCTGTACCCCGGTTCACCCTGCCCGCCCAAGCGAATCACCTTGCCCGGCAGGATGCCGGCAGGAATGTTGACTTCCAGCGTCCGTTCGCCACTGGCATCGCGCAAGCCGAGGCGCTGCTTGCCCCCGGCGTAGGCGACCCGCAAATCGATCTCGACAGTCGCGCGCACATCGTTGCCACGTATCGGACCACGCTGCGCGCGCGGGCCGGCGCCACCGCGACCGCCAAACAACGATTCAAAGAAATCGCTGAAGCCGCCCGCGTCGCCACCATCACCGAAATCGCGGAACTCGAAACCACCCGGCGCCTGTTGCTGCCAGCCCGGCGGCGGCCGGAAGTTGTCGCCCGCACGATAGCCCCCGCCCGCGCGCAGGTTGTCGTAGGCCGCACGTTTCTGCTTGTCGTGCAGCACCTCATAGGCCTCGCTGACGGCCTTGAACTTGTCCTCGGCGCCGGCTTCCTTGTTCTTGTCGGGGTGGTACTTGCGCGCGAGCTTGCGGTAGGCCGCCTTGATCTCGTCGTCGCCCGCGCCCTGTTTCACGCCGAGGGTTTGGTAGTAATCCTGAAACTCCATTCACTTCCCCAGCAATCGGCACGAAGGTCCGCGGCGGATTGCTCCACCGCGGACTGAAGATTATGACGCATCATCCAAACCGGCTTGCGCCGGACCGGCGATACCTCACGTCTGGATTTCGATCTTGCGCGGCGTGGTTTCCGGCCGCTTGGGAATCGAGATTTCCAGCACGCCGTGCTTGCCGGTGGCGCTTATGCCGTCCGGATCGGCGCTGTCCGGCAATGCGAAACGCCGGTGGAACACGCCGCGCGAGCGCTCGACGCGGGTGTAGTTGCCTTCCTCGACCTTCTTTTCGCTCTTGCGCTCGCCGCGGATCGACAGCACGCCCTTGTCCATGTTGATTTCGATGTCCTTGGGATCGACACCCGGAATGTCGGCCTCGATCACGAAGCGTTTGTCTTCCTCGCAAATGTCCACGCGCGGCGCCCATTCACTGGTCACTACGTTGGACTGGTCCGCGTTTTCGTCGGTGTCGAAGAAACGGTCGAGCATCTGGCGAAATTCGCGAGTCATGGGGTAACCGCCCCATTGCCGGTAACGACTGAGATGATTCATTGGATGGCCTCCTTTCGCTGTGTTTCGGCCGCTGCGGGCCGCCTTCCCGCTAGATAGGGACACGGCATCCGGTTTCAAGTCACCCCTAAAACAGGAAAGACCCTTCGTCCTGAGCCTGGACACAGCGCCGAAGTCGAAGGACAACGGCGGGGCGCTTCGAGTCCGCGCCCCTCAGCCGCTACGCTCAGCGCGAACCGGGTTTCGGCATCTCTGTCGAACGCATCCAGCGGAACGGTGGAGTAGGATTACGCGATCAGTTTCTTGGGAACGGCCATGACCATCCAAGTCGGCGACAAGCTTCCCGCGGCCACCTTCGCCGTGCTGCGCGAGGACGTGCGGCAGCTAACTACCGACGACGTGTTCAAGGACAAGAAAGTGGTGCTGTTCGCGGTACCCGGCGCGTTCACCCCGACTTGTTCGGAACGACACCTGCCCGGCTATGTCCAGCACTACGAGGATTTCCAAAAGCGGGGCATCGACGTCGCCTGCATGGCCGTCAACGATGCGTTCGTGATGCAGGCCTGGGCGCAGCACCGCCACGTGCCCGAAGGCATGTTGATGCTGGCGGACGGCAACGGCGATTTCGCCAAGGCGCTGGGGCTGGAATCGGACTCCAGCAAGTACGGCATGGGCGTGCGCTCGAAGCGTTTCGCGCTCTACGCCGACGACGGCGTGGTCAAGGTTCTGCACGTGGAAGCGCCGGGCGAGTTTCGGATTTCAAGTGCGGAGGCGATGCTGGCGGCGATTTGACGCGAAAAATCGCAGGTCGGGGTGAGCGTTTTGCGAACCCCAACGCAACCGCAAGGCCAAATAGTTGGGCTTCCCGCATCAAGTCGGGGTCAGCCCAGCCTACCCTGCCTTAGGCGTCTGGTGCGGCGACTTGCTCCGCTACGCCGTCGCCATTGGTTTCCGCACCGTCGTCCTCATCCCCATTCTCGATTCGCACCACGCCGACGAGCTTTTCGTCTTCGGGCAGGCGGATCAGGGTGACGCCTTGGGTGTTGCGGCCGACTTGCGAAACCTCGGCGACACGGGTGCGCACCAGGGTGCCCTTGTCGGAAATCAGCATCAGCTCCTGGCGCGGATCGGTGGCGACGGCCGCGACCAGTGCCCCGTTGCGTCCAGAGCACTGGATCGCGATCACACCCTGCGAACCGCGGCCCTTGCGCGGGAAATCGACGAGCGGGGTGCGTTTGCCGTAACCGCGTTCGGTGGCGGTGAGCACGTCGCACTCGCCGCTTTCAATGCGCGCATCCGCGACAATCATCGACACGACTTGCGCGCCGTCGGTCAGGCGCATGCCGCGCACGCCGTGTGCGGTGCGCCCCATCGGACGCACGTGGCTGCCGGCGAAACGCGCGGCCTTGCCGTTGGAGGCGAACAACAGCACGTCGCAGTTGCCGTCGGTGAGTTCGGCCTCGACCAAGCCATCGCCTTCGTCGAGGCCGATCGCGAGCTTGCCCCTCTGCAGCTGGAATTCGAATTCCTTGAGCGGCGTTTTCTTGACCGTGCCGTTGCGGGTGGCGAAGAACACGAAGCGATCGTCGGTGTATTCGCGCACCGGCAACACCGCCTGCACCTTCTCGCCTTCTTCAAGCGGCAGTAGGTTGACGATCGGGCGGCCGCGCGCGCCAGGACCGGCTTCCGGAATGCGGTACACGTCCAGCCAATACACGCGGCCATTGCTGGTGAAGGTAAGCAGCGTGTCGTGGGTGTTGACGATCCAAAGCTTCTCGACGAAGTCCTCGTCCTTCATGTTGGTCGCCGAACGGCCCTTGCCGCCGCGCTTCTGCGCGCGATAGGTGTCGAGCGTCTGGCGCTTCACGTAGCCGGTGTGCGACAACGTGACGACCACGTCCTCTTCGGCGATCAGGTCCAGCGTTTCCAGGTCTTCCTGCGTGTGCAGGATTTCCGTGCGACGCGCGTCGCCGTAGAGGTCTTTCATCTCGACCAGTTCGCCGCGGATTACCGCCATCAGCTTGTCGGGATCCTCCAGGATCGCGATCAGGCCGCGGATGGTTTCGAGCAACTGTTTGTATTCGTCGGTGAGCTTGTCCTGTTCCAGCCCGGTCAGGCGGTGCAGGCGCATTTCGAGGATTTCCTTGGCCTGGATTTCCGAAAGCTGGTAGCCGTCCTCCTTCAGGCCCGCGCGCGGATCGAGGTCTTCCGGCCGTGACGCCGTGGCGCCCGCGGCTTGCAGCAGCGCGCGAACCATGCCCGGTTCCCACTTGCGCGCCAGCATCCGTTCGCGCGCGACCTGCGGCGACTCGGACGTCCTGATCAGTTCGATCATCGCGTCGATGTTGGCCAGCGCGACAGTCAGGCCTTCCAGCACATGCGCACGTGCGCGCGCCTTGCGCAGATCGAAAATGGTGCGACGGGTGACGACTTCACGCCGATGCCGGATGAAGTGTTCGAGGATTTCCTTGAGGTTCAACAGGCGCGGCTGGCCATCGACCAGCGCGACCATGTTGATGCCGAAGGTGACCTGCAACTGGGTCTGCTGGAACAGGTTGTTCAGCACCACGTCGGCGGCGGCATCGCGGCGCACCTCGATTACCACGCGCATGCCATCCTTGTCGGACTCGTCGCGCAGTCCGCTGATGCCCTCGAGTTTCTTTTCCTTGACCAGCTCGGCGATTTTTTCGATCAGCCGTGCCTTGTTGACCTGGTACGGAATTTCGGTGGCGATGATCGCTTCGTGGCCGTGTTCATTGGTCTCGATTTCGGTCTTCGCGCGGACCAATACCCTGCCGCGACCGGTGCGATACGCCTGCACGATGCCGGCCGCACCGTTGATGATGCCGGCGGTCGGGAAGTCCGGTCCTGGCACATACTGCATCAGGTCGTCGATGGAGAGATCCGGGTTGTCGATCAACGCCACCGTCGCGTCGATCACCTCGGCCATGTTGTGTGGCGGCACGTTGGTGGCCATGCCGACGGCAATGCCGGCGGAACCGTTGACCAGCAAGTTCGGAACGCGGGTTGGCAGGACCAGCGGCTCCTGCTCGCTCTCGTCGTAGTTGGGGCCGAAGTCGACCGTTTCCTTGTCGATGTCGGCCAACAGCTCGTGCGTGAGGCGCGCCATGCGCACTTCGGTGTAACGCATCGCGGCAGGGCTGTCGCCGTCCACCGAGCCGAAGTTGCCCTGGCCGTCCACCAGCATGTAGCGCAGCGAGAAGGGCTGCGCCATGCGCACGATCGCGTCGTACACCGACGAGTCGCCGTGCGGGTGGTATTTGCCGATCACGTCACCGACCACGCGCGCGGATTTCTTGTACGACTTGTTCCAGGCGTTGCCCAGTTCGTTCATCGCGAACAGCACGCGGCGATGCACCGGCTTCAGGCCATCGCGCACGTCCGGAAGCGCGCGGCCCACGATCACGCTCATCGCGTAATCGAGGTAGCTTTGGCGCATCTCGTCTTCAATATTGACGCGAATTACTTCACTGGCAGGTTCCGCCATTCGCTTGTTTCCCTATTTTCGAGAACGGAAAAGGCGCGGGTCCGGAACGCCGCCCGCGCCTGGAAATCAACCTTGAAATTGTACCACATCCGGCTCTGAAACAGCCCAGAAAACTCCTGCAGCGACGCGAACTTACGGCTTGTTCCCGCGCTTCTTCACATCCTCGGCGGAGTGTCGTCTCCGTGACCCGGAAAACACCCAGTGCCGGGCGCCCAGGAAGTTGGCCGCCGATCCCGGAACCGACCCGATCGCCACGCCGACGGACGGCCATGCGCGCACGAATTCCGAATAGTGCACAGCCAGCGCGTAGGCCAAATAGTTGATTGCGAAGCCTGCCGACATCGCGACGACGTAGCGCGACCATTCACCGAACAAGCCGTAATCGCCGCGCCGATGGAAGGTGAAGTGGCGATTGAACAGCCATGTCGCGGTCGCGGCGCACAGGAACGAGAACAGTCGCCCGACGTACGGGTCGACGCTGAACTTGCTGACCAGCAACTGCACCACGCCAGCGTCGACGAGAAACCCAACGAAACCGCCGACACCGAACCACGCGAGCTGCTTTGGCAAATGCCACATTTCAGTGCGCGTCTGGCTTGCCGAACACGTCGCGCAACGCGGCCATATCCGGTCGCGTGATCACTCCGCGTTCGGTCACCAGCACGTCGATCAGCTCATGCGGGGTCACGTCGAACACCGGGTTCCACGCCTGCGCATTTTCGGCCACCGTGCGCCGGCCGGCATGACTCAGCAGTTCCAGTGGATCGCGCAGTTCGATGTCGATGTCGTCGCCCGTGGGCGTGCCCAGATCGATCGTGCTCGAAGGCGCCACCACCATGAATTTCACGCGGTGGTGTTTCGCGGCGATCGCGAGCTGGTAAGTGCCGATCTTGTTGGCGGTGTCGCCGTTCGCAGCGATCCGGTCCGCACCCACCACCACCCACTGCACCTGCCCAGTCTTCATCAAATGCGACGCAGCAGAATCGGCGATCAGCGTCGCGGGAATGCCGTCGCGCTGCAGTTCCCACATCGTCAGCCGCGCGCCCTGCAACCACGGCCGCGTCTCGCCGGCGAACACGCGCGCGATACTTCCTGATGCGTAGCCGGCCCGAATCACGCCCAATGCGGTGCCGAAGCCGGCCGTCGCGAGCGAGCCCGTATTGCAATGCGTGAGCACGCCGCTTTCCGGCTGGATCAACGCCGCCCCCATCGCGCCCATTGCGCGATTGGCAATCAGGTCTTCGTCCTGGATCGCCTGTGCTTCGCGCGCCAGCGATTCGGCATCGGCGCGCGAAGCGATGCGCACGCGCATCCGATCGAGCGCCCACATCAGGTTGACGGCGGTGGGCCGCGCCGCGCGCAACCGGACGAGCGCAGCGTCGAGATCATCGCCACGTTGCGCCGCCAGTACCACGCCCCAAGCCGCCGCGATCCCGATGGCCGGCGCGCCGCGCACGACCAGATCGCGGATTGCCTGCGCGACCTCACCGGCGTCGCGGCAATCGACCCACGCCTCGTCGAAGGGCAACTTGCGCTGGTCCAGCAAGCGCAGGTGATCGTCCTGCCATTGCACCGCGCGAACGTTGTCGTGATCGTTCAAACACTGAAGGGAAACCGGCATGCAAGTCCACTGCGACCGCGGGCTCACGCAAGCCTAGCACGTGCATCAGACAGTACGTGCCGCAAAACGCACGGGAAAGTGGTCAATCCTCTTGAGGAATCAGAATCCACAACAGGATGTACACAAGGATGCCCGGGAACGCTGCCGAGAAAATCGACACCAGCACGTACACGATCCGGGCGAGGCCGGAATCAATGCCGAAGTAGTCGGCCAGACCACCCACCACGCCGGCGATCATGCGGTCACGGCGGGAGCGGCGAAGGGAACGTGCTGTGTTCATGCCCAAGGATTCTAGCCGGTCGACAGCAATGTGTCGGCTATCGCTTTTTCGCAGACGGGCGCCAACCCGCCGGTCAGCGTGGCCGCAACGAATGTCGATGCACCGGGGCGGTTGCGAGCGCGCCTTCCAATCGGCGGGATGCGCTTCGCTCCTCCCGCCCTACTTTGTGCGTTTGGCCAACCACTCGTGGATCGCCGGCGGCACCTCGCGCTGCGCGCGACCGGACACGTAGATGCCGATGTGGCCGCCCTTGAACGCGAGCTGGGTGTAATCCTTGGTGCCGATGTGCTCGCCCAGCGGACGTGCCGCCGACGGCGGCACCAGATGATCCTGTTCGGCGAAGATGTTGAGCACCGGGATCGTGATGTTCTTCAGGCTGATCGCCTGGCCGCCGATCTCCAGCCCGCCCTTTACCAGCTTGTTGCCCTGATAGAAGTCGCGGATGAATTCACGGAAGGCTTCGCCGGCCTGGTCGGGCGAATCGAAGATCCACTTTTCCATGCGCAGGAAGTTCTCGAGTTCCACCTTGTCGTCGAGGATGTCCAGCATTGCAACGTACTTCTGCTGGTTCAACCTCACCGGCTTCAAGGTCAGGTAGCACCAGTTCATCAGGTCCGCCGGCACGTTGCCCAGCGTATCGACGAACAGGTCCACATCCATGTCGCGGGTCCAGTGCGACAGCATGTTTTCCTTGGTATGGAAATCGACCGGCGTCACCATCGCGATCAGGTTCTGGAGCTTGTCCTGATGCAGCGACGTGAAGCACAGCGAAAACGCACCGCCCTGGCAGATGCCGAGCAAATTGATCTTCTTGACGCCAGCATGTTTCGCGACCGCATCGACGCAGCGGCGGATGTAGCCGTTGATGTAATCGTCCAGCGTCAACCACCGATCGGCGCCGTCGGGGTAACCCCAATCGATGATGTAGACATCCTCACCGAGCGCCAGCAGGTTCTTCACCAGCGAGCGATCGTCCTGCAGGTCCACCATGTACGGGCGGTTGACCAGCGCATAACAGATCAGGATGGGTGCTTTCGCGGTGGGCTTTGTCTTGCCCTTGTAGCGATAGACGACGACCTTGTCCTCGCTGTAAATCGCTTCCTTTTCGGTGGCGCCGTAGTCCACGTCTTCGACCTCGCGCAGCGTCTTGAAGCTGGCGGCGAGTTTCTGCTGGGCGCGCATGGCTTCGTCCAGCGCGCGCTTGGGATCGATGCGGATGGGTTCCATCGCGATTACTCCTTGGCGGCTGGCTTGGTAGATTTGCGGGGCGCCTTGCGCGCGGATTTCTTCGCCGCGCCGCCCGCCTTCAGGCGTTCGACCTCGGCGCGCAGCGCGGTGACTTCGGCCATGAGTTCGGGAAGCGCTTCGGCCTGGTTCTTGGCGTCACGGTGCAGCGCATGCAGGCGCTTGCCCATGCTGTCGATTTCGGTGCGGGTGGGCATGCCGAGATCGGTCGCGACGCGCTCCACTTCGCGCTGCACGTTCCGGCGCACCCGCATCTGCGCGTTCACCAGCGCGCCATAGACTTCGCGGAACTCCGGCGACAACGCGATTTCCGCGTAGGCGTCCTCGGCCGCATCCACCCACAGGTCGTACAGGCCGCGCACGGAATCGATCTGGCGCCCGGGTTCTCCACGCTCGGCCAGCTTGTCCTCGAACACTTCGAACGCGCGACGGCTGGCGCGGGCGATCAGCGCGTTGTAGCGATTGGTTTCCTGCTGGTAATCCAGCCAGGCCTTCGCCATCTGCTGGTAATGTTCCTGATGCTCGCGCGCGTAACCGAATGCCGGAAGGTCCAGCAGCGCACGGGCTTCGGTCATCGCGGGCTTCAGGTTCTCCATCATCTGCTCGAAGCCCTTGGCGCCCCGCCCCGCCAATTCGCGCAAGGCGCGGGCAAGGGGATTGTCGAGCAGCGCGGCATCGGCGCCCGGGAAATTGAACGACTGCCGCATCACATCGGACCACGCCTGCGGATCGGCCTCGCCCTTCGCGCCCTTCTCGGCGAGCGACTGCAGCAAGGCGAAATAACTGCGGGCACCGGCCAGCAGCCGCTCGACGATTTCGTTCTGCGCGCCCTGGGCCTTGCCGGCATCGAACATCCGCGACCACTGCTCCAGGCCTTCGTGCCAGGGCATCTTGCCCGCGGTCGTGGTATTGGCGGACGCACCGAATGCGTTGCGCGTGGCGTCGGTCCATGCGTTCCAGTACTGCTGCGAAAGCGCCTGCCAGTCCTCTTGCGCGCGCGTCGTGTCAGGGCCGTTGGCCATGAGGGTTTTCTCCGGATTCGGGTCGATGTATGGTAGTCGCGGTCATGCTGCGCTGCAACATAGCGGACTGTGCTTCAGCCGCTGCGAGCCCGGTACCGCCGCCGCAGCCGACGAAGCCAAGCGCGGGTTCGCACGATCATGACGCGCATCGGCGGTCGCAGGAACGGAAGATCCAGCGACAGCAGCAACAAGCCGGGAATCAGCATCCAGAAGCCCAGCACCGGTAGAAACCCGAACAATCCACCCAGCACCAGCAGCAGCCCGACCGGAATGCGTAGCCAGCGCGCTGATGGCTTGCGCAGCCAGCGCAGGCCGCGAGCCGCCCAACGCGGAAGCAATCGCTGCCAGCGATCGAGGTGAAGATCCAGTCGCCGCTTGTTTCTGTCCGTCACGTCTACAAGGTGCCATGTCCCTGCTCACCCGCGCGTGAATGACCGGCGACGGCGCCACGAACGATCGCCGCGCCGCCAAGGGAATTCATGCCATGCCGGGTTCAACGCAGACCGGCGTTGATCTTCGCAAGCGTCGCCGCACCGGGACAGAGTTGCCTTTCGCCCAGCGTGTTGAACGCGACCGGCGAGGTTTCGAGGTGCGCGTGCAAATCCGGAGCGTCGGGATCGACGTACAACAACCCGGTGACGATTTCGCCGCGCGCTTGGGCTGCGTGCAGGTAGTTCATCGCCGCTACCCGGTCGCCGGTGTCGTGGGAATCCGGGAGCTTGCGCAGCCGCAATACGCTGCCGTCGTGCTGGCGCACCTCGCGTAGTTCACCGGCCGGATATTCGACCGTGATCTCCTCGCGCTTTGATATGAAATCCATCCGGCACAGCGCATGGTTGTGTTCGCGCACGTAGTCGTAGCTCTTGGTGCTGCCGTCGTGGTTGTTGAATGCGACGCACGGACTCAGCACGTCCACGAACGACGCGCCCTTGTGCGACATCGCGGCCTTCAGGATCGGCACCAGTTGGGTCTTGTCGCCGGAGAAACTGCGCGCGACGAAACTCGCGCCCAATTGCAGCGCCATCCCGACCATGTCCACCGGCGCATCGGTATTGATCGCGCCCTTCTTGGATTTGCTGCCCTGATCCGCGGTGGCCGAGAACTGGCCCTTGGTCAACCCGTACACGCCGTTGTTCTCGACGATGTAAACCATGTCCACGCCACGGCGGATCGCGTGCACGAACTGGCCGATGCCGATCGACGCGGAATCGCCGTCGCCCGAGATGCCGAGGTACAGCAATTCCCGATTGGCGAGATTGGCGCCGGTCAGCACCGATGGCATGCGCCCATGTACGGCATTGAAGCCGTGCGAAGCCGACAGGAAATACGTCGGCGTCTTGCTGCTACATCCGATTCCCGAAATCTTGGCGACGCGATGCGGTTCGATGTCCAGTTCCCAGCAAGCCTGGATGATCGCCGCCGAAATCGAATCGTGCCCGCAGCCCGCGCACAGGGTCGAGATCGCGCCTTCGTAATCGCGGCGGGTGAAGCCGACGCGGTTTCGTTGCAGCGAGGGGTGGTGGAGTTTGGGTTTGGGAAGATAGGTCATGTCACGCCACCTTGCCACCCCGCAGCGCCGTCACCTCCGCGGAACCCACACGCTCACCGATCGCACGGGCGATGAAACGCGCGGTGATCGGCGTGCCGTCGTAGTGCAGGATCGGAACCAACCGCGCGGGATTGATCTCGAACTGTTCGATCAGCAGCGAACGCAACTGGCCGTCGCGATTCTGCTCGACCACGAACACTTGCTCATGGGCCTCGATGAACGCGCGCACCGCATCCGCAAACGGATAACCGCGCACCCGCAGCGCGTCGATATGCATGCCGTTGGCATCGAGTTTGGTAATGGCCTCGGCCATCGACGGCGAAGTCGAGCCAAAGTAGATCGCCCCGTGCCGCGCGGGATGCGGCGCCTCGTGCAGAACCGGTTGGGGCAGCAGCGCCTTCGCGGTTTCCAGCTTGCGCTGCAGGCGCTGCATGTTTTCGACGTAATCCTCGCCCTTTTCCGAATACTTCGCGTCGGCATTCTTGCTGGTGCCGCGGGTGAAGAAACTGCCGCGGGTCGGATGCGTGCCGGGATAGGTGCGATACGGAATGCCGTCGCCATCCACGTCGCGGTAGCGGCCGAACGCTTTGCCTGCCTCAAGTTCCTCGGCCGTCAATATCTTGCCGCGATCGTAGCGTCTTGCGTCGTCCCAATCGAACGGCTTGCACAGGCGATGGTTCATGCCGATGTCGAGGTCGCTCAACACGAACACCGGCGTCTGCAGCCGATCGGCCAGGTCGAGCGCCCTGGCCGCGAACTCGAAACACTCGTGGGGGTCTTCCGGAAACAGCAGCACGTGATTGGTGTCGCCGTGCGAGGCGTGCGCGCAAAACATCACATCCGACTGCTGGGTGCGCGTCGGCATGCCCGTGGACGGGCCACCGCGCTGCACATCGACCAGCGTTATGGGAATCTCGGCGAAATACGCAAGCCCGATGATTTCGTTCATCAATGAAATGCCCGGCCCGGACGTGGCGGTGAACGCGCGCGCGCCGTTCCAGCCGGCGCCCGTGACGATGCCGATCGAGGCGATCTCGTCCTCGGCCTGCACGATGGCGTAGTTGTGCTTGCCGGTGTCCTTGTCCACGCGCAGCTTCGCGCAATATTTCTGGAACGCCTCGGCCAGCGACGAGGATGGCGTGATCGGATACCACGCGCACACCGTGGCGCCGCCATACACCATGCCGAGCGCGGCGGCGCTGTTGCCATCGACGAAGATGCGATCGCCCACGTTGTCGCGGCGCTCGATCTTCAAGCCGATCGGTTGCAAGCGTTGCGAGGCGTATGCGCGCCCGAGATCGAGCGCGTGCACATTGGGTTCCAGCAACGCCTGCTTGCCCTTGTACTGCTCGCCGATCAACTGGACGATCACCTCGCGCTCGATGCCCAGCAGTACCGACAGCGCGCCGAGGTACATGATGTTCTTGAACAGTTGCCGCTGGCGCGGATCGTCCCACGTCCGGTTGGCGATATCGGTCAGCGGCACACCGATGGTGGTGACATCTTCGCGGAACTTGAACTTCGGAAGCGGCTTCGAATTGTCGTAAAACAAATAACCGCCCGGCGCGAGACCCTTGACGTCCCCGTCCCACGTTTGCGGATTCATCGCCACCAGCAGGTCGTAGCCGCCGCGCCGTCCCAGCCAACCCTGCTCCGACACCCGGACTTCATACCAGGTCGGCAAGCCCTGGATATTGGACGGGAAGATGTTGCGCGGGCTGACCGGCACGCCCATGCGCAGGATGCATTTGGCGAACAGTTCGTTGGCGGACGCCGAGCCGGAACCATTGATGTTGGCGAACTTGACGACGAAGTCGTTGGTGGCGGTGATGGGGTTCATGCCGCACCTTGCCGTTGCTCCCCCTGCCCGCTTGCGGGAGAGGCGGGGCAGAGTCCCGAGCGCGCAGCGCTGGGGTGAGGGGAAAACTTGCGTGACGACGCGTATTCGCCATCTTCCCCCCATCCGCCTTCGGCACCTTCGCCCGCAAGCGGGGGAAGGGAGTTAGCAATACAGTCGCACACGTAAATCACGCCGCCACCTTCTTCTTCGACGGCACCGCCGAATAATCCTCGCCGCGCCCCGCGTAGGATTCGGCGAACAGGAACCGCCGCATGTCCCACGCGCCGGTCGGGCAGCGCTCGGCACACAGGCCGCAGTGCAGGCACACATCCTCGTCTTTCACCATCACGCGTCCGGTCTTGACCGGTTCCGACACGTACAGGTCCTGCTCGATGTTTTCGGCCGGTGCGGTGAGACGCCTGCGCAGATTGGCTTCGCCACCATTGGCGGTGAAGGTGATGCAATCCATCGGACAGACATCGACGCAGGCGTCGCATTCGATGCAAACGTCCTTGGTGAACACCGTCTGCACATCGCAGTTGAGGCAACGCTGCGCTTCCTTCCAGGCGGTCTGCACGTCGAAGCCGAGTTCGACTTCCTGCTTGATATCCTTGAGCGTCTTTTCCTTCGGCGCCCACGGCACCACGAAACGTTCGTCCGGCGAAATGTCGTTGTCGTAACTCCACTCGTGGATGCCCATCTTCTGTGAAACGAGGTTCGTCAATGGCGGTGGCCGCTTGCGAACGTCGTCACCTTGCAGGCAATTGTGGATCGACGCCGCGGCCTGGTGGCCGTGCTCGACTGCCCAGATGATGTTCTTGGGCCCGAACGCCGCATCGCCGCCGAAGAATACTTTCGGATTCGTCGATTGCATCGCGAGCTTGTCGAGCTTCGGCATCCCCCATTCGTCGAATTGGATGCCGAGGTCGCGCTCAATCCACGGGAAAGCGTTTTCCTGCCCAATCGCGATAAGCACTTCATCGCATTCGATCAAGCGATCCGGCTCGCCGGTCGGCAGCAGCTTGCGCTTGCCGTTGGCGTCGTGTTCTTCGCGCATCGGCGTGAACCACATGCCCGTGAGTTTGCCGTTTTCGTGCACGAACGATTTCGGGTTCAGCCAGTTCAGGATTTCGACGCCTTCGTGTTCGGCGTCTTCCTTCTCCCACGGGCTGGCCTTCATTTCCTCGTAGCCCGAGCGCACGATCACCTTGACGTCGTCGCCGCCTAGGCGCCGTGCGCTGCGACAGCAATCCATCGCGGTGTTGCCGCCACCCAGAACGATCACGCGCTTGCCGACTTGCTTGATGTGGCCGAAATAGACGGAAGCCAGCCACTCGATGCCGACGTGGATCTTGTCGGTGTTCTCGTCGCGCCCGGGAACGCGCAGGTCACGCCCGCGCGGCGCGCCACACCCGATGAACACCGCGTCGAAATTTTCATCCAGCAATTTGCGCAGCGAATCGATGCGGCGATTGCCGACCAATTCCACGCCGAGGTCGAGGATGTAACCGACCTCCTCGTCGATCACGCGCTCGGGCAAACGAAACCGTGGAACCTGCGTGCGCATGAAGCCGCCGCCCTTGGCATCGGCTTCGAAGATCGTGACCTTGTAACCCAACGGCGCGAGATCGCGCGCCAGTGCCAGCGATGCCGGTCCGGCTCCCACGCAAGCGACACGGAATTTTTCTGCACCGGGAATGCGTTCGGGCAGGCGCGAACGCATCCGCGCTTCGATGCCGGCGCTGCGGTTGTCCGCGGCGACGCGCTTCAGGCGGCAGATCGCGACGGGTTCGGGCTTCTCGCCATTCGATTCCTCGACGCGTCCGCGCCGGCAGGCAGGTTCGCAGGGACGGTCGCAGGTGCGCCCCAAAATGCCGGGAAACACATTGGAATCCCAGTTCAGGAGGTAAGCATCGTCGTAGCGGCCCGCCGCGATCAGGCGGATGTACTCGGGCACTCGCGTGTGCGCGGGGCACGCCCACTGGCAGTCCACCACCTTGTGGAAATACTGCGGATTGCGGATATCGGTGGGTTGCACGCCACGCCTCCTGCCGTCCGCGGGTGCGCCGGATCGCCGGCGTCGCCCGTCGGCTGGAGTCTACCCGTTTCCCGAAAAAGCGAAAGAGCCGTCGGGCACGTGATTCAGGCTGGCGCGCAGACAGGCAACGGAGCTCTGTTTTTGCTCGTCGTCCCGGAATGGCAAAGCGATATCCGGGACCCAGCGCCTTTGCGTTTCGTGTTGCGCAGTCGCAGTCACTGGGTTCCAGCTTTCGCCGGTACGAGGAAGATCGATATTCGTCAATGACCTCCCAAGATCGCCACAACAAAAGCCGCCTGCGACCACCGGCATGATGGTCGGCGATGATGAAAAAAAACGGGCCATCAGGCCCGTTTTTTCCAACGTCTTTCCAGTGCA
>DATFGT010000041.1:0-3563 GCA_035249175.1 Rhodanobacteraceae bacterium | reverse complement strand
TACGGTCGGACGTTCACGATGGTTCGCCGCTACGCCGAGGCAGATGCCCAAATGCGGCGCGCCTTGATCCTGGCGCCGAATTTTGCGATTTCGATTGACGTGATGCAGAAGATCCAGCTGTTCGGGTTTGGCAATGCCGAGTCCGCCCGCAACGCGAAGAAAACGCTGCCGGGCTGGCGGATCGCCGGTACAAACGTCATTGCCGGGGACATCATGGAACTGATCAATGCGCGAACCTATACCGACGTTTTCACGCGCCACTTCGATGCGGCCTTGCACGGCTGGGATTCGGCTCCCACCGATACCGGGGAAGAGCGGCGCACCGGACAGGCGGCACGGATTGCGATCAAGTTGCTCGCCGGTCGGAGCCAACAGGCGCGACCGGATTGCGAGCAACTCGCGCCATCCCTGCAATCGGCCTTGGCGCAGGATCCGAAGTCACTCTCGCTGTTGCAGCAGTTGAGCTGGGTGGATGTCTGCCTCGGGCAAAAATCCGCAGCCATTGCCCTGGCGCAGCGCGCGGTGGCAGCCCTGCCCGTTTCCAAAGACAGCTATTTCGCCATCTACCAACTGGTCGGCCTTGCGCAGATCGCCGCGTGGGCTCATGCGCCCGATCTGGCCTTGAAAACCATCCGTCAGCTGCTGGCGATGCCCGCCGGTGACGTGATGTCCATCGAGCGCCTCAAGCTCGATCCGGTCTGGGACCCGCTGCGCAGTGATCCGCGATTCCAGGCGCTGTTGAAGGAGCATGCCGGCGCGCAGCCCGTTGCAGCGGGCGGAGTTTCGCCGTGACGGAGTTCATCGCCCGATTGAAGCAACGCAAGCTGGTGCAATGGGCGCTGGCTTATGTCGCATTTGCGTTTGCGCTGTTGCAGGGGGTGGACATTGTCGCGCAGCGGTTCGGCTGGCCGGACCAGGTCGAGAAACTGCTGATCCTGGCGCTCGCGATCGGCTTTCTCGTCGTGCTGGTGCTGGCCTGGTACCACGGCGAGCGTGGCGCGCAGAGGGTCAGCGGCACCGAGATCGTGATTCTCGCGCTGCTGCTGGCGATCGGTGGCGGATTGTTGTGGCGATACGAACGCGTCACGCCGAATCCCAACGCAAATGTCGCAAGTAGCAGCCCGGATGCAGCGCAGCGGAATCCGGGCGCAACTCCGTCAGCGATCCCGATTACAGCGATCCCCGCCAAATCCATCGCTGTACTGCCGTTCGAGAATTTGAGCGAAGACAAAGGCAACGCCTATTTCGCCGACGGCATGCAGGATCTGATCCTCACCAAACTCGCGGACATTGGCGATCTCAAGGTGATCTCGCGCACCTCGACCCTGAAATACCAGAGCCATCCCGACAACCTGAAAATCATCGCGCAGCAACTCGGCGTAGCGGCGATCCTGGAAGGCAGCGTGCAGAAAGCCGGCAACCAGGTACTGATCAACGTGCAGCTGATTGATGCGCGCTCCGACAACCACCTGTGGGCCGAGTCGTACACGCGCACGCTGGACAACATCTTCGGCGTGGAAGGCGAAGTCGCGCAGAAAGTGGCCGATGCGTTGCAGGCCAAGCTCACCAGCACCGAGCAACAGAACGTCACGGCGATCCCGACCCAGAACACCGCCGCCTACAACTGGTATCTGAAAGCCGATTACCAGGCCCACAAGGCCTTCGATGCACAGGACGGCGCGGAATTCGAGCTGGCCGAATCCGATTACCGCAAGGCGATCGCGCTCGATCCCGGGTTTGCCCTGGCCCGGGCCCAATTGGCTTACTGGCAAATGGTCAGCCACTGGTTCGTTGCGCCGCTGCCGCCGGCCGGGTTGGCGAAGGTCAAGGCGACCATCGACAGTGCCTTGGCCATCGCTCCCGATCTTCCCGATGCACACCTGGCGCTCGGCTATTACTACTACTGGGGCTATCGCCGTTATGCCGACGCTGCAAAGCAGTTCGAGCGCGTGCTGCAACTCGCGCCGAACAATATCGAGGCGCTCGGCGGGCTTGCATTCATCGAACGTCGAAGAGGGCAGTGGCCGCAGGCATTGGCGACGTTGCAACGCGCGTTGCTGATTGCGCCGCGCGACGCCTACATGCTGGGCGAATACGGCTGGACGTTGTGCATGATGCGGCGCTATGCGGAGGCGGAGCAGGTGCTGATGCGTGCGCTGGCCATGGAGCCCGGCAAGACCAACAATCAGGATGCATTGTGGGAGACGCGCCTGATCGGGTTGGGTGATGCACAGGGCGCCCGGAACGCGTACGTCCCATTGCCCGGCTGGAGATTCGACGCCGCGGAGAACGTCGGCGACGCCGGGGACGTGGACGGCCTGGTCAACCTGATCGTCTATCCGGATGTATTCGAACGTCATTACGACGCGGCCTTGCGCGACTGGGATTCGGCGCCCGTCAACACCGATGCGGAGCAGCTCACCCGCCGCGCCGCGCGTGTCGCCATCCAGGTCATTGCGGGCAGGCAGCCGGCCATTCAATCCGAATGCGCGCAACTCAAGCCGCCGCTGGAAGCGGAGCTCGCAAAAAGTCCCGATGTGATCGGCAACCTGCAGCAGGTCGCCTGGGTGGATGTGTGCCTGGGCCACAATGCGGATGCCATTGCCGCGGCGCGTCGCGCGTCGAAAGTCATGTCGGTTGCGAAGGACGCCTACTTTGGTGCGTACCCCCTTGCGGGACTCGCCGAGGTCGAGGCGCATGCCGGCGCCAAGGACGAAGCGCTCGAATTGATCGGGCAACTGCTGGCGCTGCCGGCCGGAGAAGTGATGAGCGTGACCCGGCTGAAGCTCGATCCGGTTTGGGATCCGCTGCGCAGTGATCCGCGCTTTCAACTACTTCTGAAGAAATATGCCGGCGCGCACCCGATTGCGGCGACAAACGGAACTTCGCCATGACCGCGTTCATCGCACGCCTCAGGCAACGCAAGCTGGTGCAGTGGGCGATTGCCTATGTGGCGTTCGCGTTCGCGCTGATCCAGGTGCTGGACGTCATCGCGCAGAGATTCGGGTGGCCGGACCAGGTCGAGAAGCTGCTGATCTTGGCGCTTGCGATCGGCTTTGTCCTCGCGCTGGTGCTGGCGTGGTACCACGGCGAGCGCGGCGCGCAGAAGGTCAGCGGCACCGAGATCGTGATCCTCGCGCTGCTGCTGGCGATCGGTGGCGGGTTGCTGTGGCAGTTTGCTCGCGTACCGCAACCGCACAAGCAGACAGTCGCAACAGCATTTCCTTCGGTGTCTTCCCGGCATCCATCCGCGGCACAAAGCCCATCGACATCCGTCGCGGCCGCGATTCCCGCCAAGTCCATTGCGGTGCTTCCCTTCGAAAACCTGAGCGAGGACAAGGACAATGCCTACTTCGCCGACGGCATTCAGGATTTGATCCTGACCAAGCTGGCAGGTATCGGGGATCTGAAAGTGATCTCGCGTACCTCGACGGAAAAATATGCAAGCCGCCCGGATAACCTCAAGGCCGTCGCCCGGCAGCTTGGTGTGGCCACGATCCTGGAAGGCAGTGTGCAGAAGGTCGGCGACCAGGTATTGATCGACGTGCAGTTGATCGACGCGG
>DATFGT010000040.1:0-3836 GCA_035249175.1 Rhodanobacteraceae bacterium | reverse complement strand
CCGACGCAGTCTGGGTCGGAAGCACGGGGCCCGATGCGGTCAGCAGGATCGACCCGAAGACCAACACCGTGACAGCCACCGTGAAGCTGGGCGGTGCGCCCTGTGCCGGGCTGGCGACGGGTTTCGGCAGCCTGTGGGTTCCACTGTGCGGTCAATTGCCCACGTTGGCCAAGGTCGACATCAAGACCGGCACGCTGACCAAGGTCTTCAAGGTCGGCCCAGCCGCGGCCGAAGGTGGCGTTGCGACGAGTCCCGACAGCGTCTGGCTGGTCATCGACAAAAGCGGCACACTCGCGCGCATCGATCCGATCACCGGCGCGATCCGGCAGAAGATCCACCTGCCGCCCGGTTCCTACAATCCCCGCTACAGCGATGGGCGCATCTGGGTAACGCGGGCCGACGGGTCGGAGATCACCAGGATCGACGCCGCCACCGGCACGAAGATCGTCACGATCGCCACTGGTCCTGGCCCACGCTTCCTCACCGACGGCAACGGCGCCGTCTGGACTCTCGATCAGGGCGACGGAACCCTCACTCGTGTGGACACCCGCACCAAAGCCACAAGGATCGTCCGTCTTGGAACACCCGGTGAAGGTGGCGACATCGCCTTCGGCGAAGGGATGATCTGGACGACGGTCAGCGAAATTCCGCTCTCCGTCGTCGACGCCGCCAGCGACACGCTGCTATGCCAGTGGAAAGGGCCCGGAGGCGATTCGCTGGGTGTTGGCTTTGGTGCGATCTGGTTGACCGACTATCACGCGGGGACGGTTTCACGGATCGGGGTGAAGGATGCGTTGGCACGGTGTTCGTTGCCGAAACACACGTAGGCTGGACTGGTAACCCCGGCGCTGGGACGGCGTCACGGACGTTGGGATCGCAATGCCAGCCTGTGGGACTGCGATGTCGAACCCGAAGCGCCTGGCGGACGTTTCCCCGCCCCGCGACCTGAAACTGCGCCCGCGCCATGCCAGAATGCGCCGGCGGAACGGGCAGGGACGACGCGCTTTCGCATTCTGGCGTAGCCGCATGGCACATCGGGGATTCTGGCGAGAGCTGAAACGGCGCAACGTGCCGCGTGCGGCGGTGCTCTACGCCGGCGCCATGTGGCTCCTCGCGCAAGTAATTACCCAACTCGGGCCGGTGTTGAATGCGCCCGCATGGATCGCGCGCGCATTCCTGATTGCGGCGGCCATTGGTTTTCCGTTCTGGATTGCATTCGCGTGGTTCTACGAATGGACGCCGCAGGGTCTGAAACGGGAAAGCGAGATCGCAGCGGACGATTCGATTGCGCGGTCCACCGGCCGCAAGCTGGACAAGTGGATCATCGCGGTGCTGGCGATCGCCGTGGTGCTGCTGCTGACCAACACCTTCGTGTGGCACAAGGGTGCCGGGCCGAGAGGCGAGATCGCGTCGAACATCTCCAGCATTCCCGCCAAATCCATCGCGGTGCTTCCGTTCGAGAATTTGAGCGAAGACAAAGGCAACGTCTATTTCGCGGACGGCATGCAGGATCTGATCCTCACCAAACTCGCAGACATTGGCGATCTCAAGGTGATCTCGCGCACCTCGACCGCGAAATACCAGAGCCATCCCGACAACCTGAAAATCATCGCGCAGCAACTGGGTGTCGCGACGATCCTGGAAGGCAGCGTGCAGAAGGCTGGCAACCAGGTGCTGATCAACGTGCAGTTGATCAACGCAAGCAGCGACAGCCACATCTGGGCCGACAGTTACACCCGGACGCTGGACAACATTTTCGGCGTGGAGGGTGAGGTCGCACAGAAGGTGGCCGACGCCTTGCAGGCGAAATTGACGCCGAAAGAAACCGCGCAGCTTGCCACCGCAATGAGCGGCGATGCGGCGGCGAACGATCTGTTCCTGCGCGCTGAATATTTTGCCCATCAAGGCAACACGACCTACGATCCCACGTCCTTCCGCCGCGCGATCCCCATTTACCAACAGGCGCTGGCGAAGGATCCCGGTTTCGCGCTCGCACGAGCGCGGCTTTCCTTTGCCGAGAGCGGCGCCGTGTGGTTCGGAAGCGGCGGAAACGACATCCGCCGGCTCATCGCTGACGCCCAGGCGCAGGCCGAGCAGGCGCTGGTGCAACAGCCTCGCCTGGTGGCCGCGCAAGTGGCGCTCGGTTACAGCGCTTACTGGGGCCGTGGCGACTTCGCCAAGGCGCTGCAGGCATTCGATGCAGCGCTCGCCTTGCGCCCCAATGATGTCGAGGCGTTGGGCGGGAAGGGCTTCGTGTTGCGTCGGCAAGGAAATTTTGCGACGGCGATCGCTGCATTGACCCGTGCGCTTGACCTCGACCCGCGCGACATCTCCTTGCTCAATTCACTCGGCGAAACCTTCTCGGCGGTGTCGCGGTACCCGCAAGCCGCGCCGTTGTTCCAGCGGGCGCTCGACCTCGATCCCGAAAACGTGCAAACGAAGTTCGACAATTCCGCGAGTATCCTGATGAGCAGCGGCGATGCGGCACGCGCGCTGGCTGCGGCGCAAGGCAAACACCCGCAATTGCTCGTGTGGCGTGCGCAGTTGCTGACCTACCAGCGCAAGTACCGGCAGGCGCTGGCGCTGATCACGAGCATCCCTGAGACTCCGGCGGGCTTCAATTATCAGGTCGGCCCCAAGGCGCTGGTGGAAGCCAAGCTCTACCACCTGGTGGGCGATGCGGCGCAGGCGCGTGCGCTTTTCGCGCAAGCCCTGGCGCAATCGCGCGCGCGCCTGTCCGCGATGGCCGGCGCCCCGATCAAGCAGGCTTTTGTCTGGAATCACATCGCCGATGCCGAGCTGGGTTTGGGCCAGACCCGCGCCGCGTTCGCCGCCATCGCCACCTCGCAGTCGGTGGCCAGCCGCTCCGGCGATCGGTTCTTCACTCCCAGCATTATCGTGAGCAACGCCCAGTTGTATGCCGAGGCAGGACGTGCGGACCTGGCCGTGCCGCTGCTCGTCAAGACATTCGCGACCAACTTCAGCTGGATCTCCGCCTCGCCGGCATTGTTGTGGCTCGATCCATCGTGGGATCCGATCCGCCGCGATCCGCGCTTTCAGGCGCTACTGAAAAAGTACGCGAAGTACAAGCCTGCAACGGCGAACGCCATCGCGCCAAGTGCATTCCATCCCGCCACACCGGTTCCGGCAACCACGAACGGAGCGGCGCATGACTGAATTCATCGCTCGATTGAAACAACGCAAGCTGGTGCAATGGGCGCTGGCGTACGTCGCGTTCGCGTTTGCACTGCTGCAGGGTACGGATGTGGTTGCGCATCAATTCGGCTGGCCGGACGGATTGCAGCGTGGCATCACATTGGTGCTGATCATCGGCTTTGTCGTCGCGCTCGTGCTGGCCTGGTACCACGGGGAGCGCGGCGCGCAGAAGGTCAGCGGCACCGAGATCGTGATCCTCGCGTTGCTGTTGGCGATCGGCGGCGGGTTGTTGTGGCGATACGAACGCGTCACGCCGAATTCCAACGCAAATGTCGCAAGTAGCAGCCCGGATGCAGCGCAGCGCAATCCGGGCGCAACTCCGTCAGCGATTCCAATTGCAGCGATCCCCGCCAAATCCATCGCGGTGCTTCCGTTCGAGAATTTGAGCGAAGACAAAGGCAACGCCTACTTCGCCGACGGCATTCAGGATTTGATCCTGACCAAGCTGGCAGGTATCGGGGATCTGAAGGTGATCTCGCGCACCTCGACGGAAAAATACGCAAGCCGCCCGGATAACCTCAAGGCCGTCGCCCGGCAGCTTGGTGTGGCCACGATCCTGGAAGGCAGTGTGCAGAAGGTCGGCGACCAGGTATTGATCGACGTGCAGTTGATCGACGCGG
>DATFGT010000039.1:0-8831 GCA_035249175.1 Rhodanobacteraceae bacterium | reverse complement strand
CGACCCGTTGCGGCCAGTCAATCTGACTGGCCGAATGACTGCTTCTGGCGTTTTGCGGAAATTTGCGGTCGACGGTAGATCTGAGACCGCTTGACTAGAAGCGTTTCTCGCGCCGCTTCTGCGCTGACTCGCCCTGTGAATGTTTTTCGTGGCCACTCCAAGGGATTGCTCCTTCTGGCGTCGGAATGCGTTTTGTACCCTCCATCAGTAGCTCGGCATATACCTCTCTGGCTTGTTGAGAGCGTCATTCGCTCGAGACGAAGGTGCTCCAAGAAAGCTGGAGCGGTTCAGCGAACCGACGAGGGGGAAGCGGGACAGGCCATCGAGGGCGCCCTCTCTCCAATGTGGCGATAGACGTTGCGCTCGATCGATTTCGCGACGCTGGTCCAGAGCAATCCCTGCGCCGCACACGATTCGCCATACGAGAACAGCTGCCGAATGTGTTTTTGGTGGAAGTCCAGGAAGCTGCCGGCCGGATAGCCCACCGGGATCGAGCTGACGCGGAACCGCATGTGGCTGCGGTAAGCCAGGCCCCGCGCCAGCACTACGGCATCCCGTGTCTTGTAGGTCAACTGGGCGGAGAAGCTTTCCGCAAGCTCCTTCAGCGTATTGACCGGCGTTTCCACCGGCGTCATCGCAAGCCGCCCATTGACGAGCACATAGATCGTGCCGCCTTCCAGTTGCAAACCCTGGTTGGTGACGGTCGGAGCAATCAGGGGCAGTACAAACAGCGGAGTCGTGACGCTGCCGTCGACATGCATCTCGTCATATACAGCGTTCCCTTCATGTACGCGGATCAGCACCGGCGGGAAAACGCCCGGCACGCTCGCCGATGCAGTCAGTACCTCGCGGAACAAATCGTGTGCCGGCGTCCCGCCGCGTGAAGCGATGGCCGTCATGTCCCACAGCACCGTTTCCTGGCTGTCCAGGTTGGTCGTTGCGACAATCAACTTGCGGCCCGAACCGGCCTCGCGGCCAATCGCATCGATCATGGCATCCGTGTAGCTCTGGTCCACCAACTTGGCCAGGGGACCATGGGGGCTCGCGACGCCGGGAAACAGTATCCTTCGGGCAATCGCCATTCTTGAAACGGCGTGTCCAAGCCTCTCAATGCTTCCGCTCGCGAAGACTTGCCGCAACTGCGGATCCCAGGAAGACCCGAGGAATGCAAAGGGCGCGATCAGCGCGCCGGCGCTGACGCCGGTCACGACCGTGAATTTCGGGCGTGCGTGCGCCTGGGTCAACCCGATCAGTGCACCGGCGCCAAAGGCGGCGGTTGCGCCGCCCCCCGATAGCGCCAGGATTTTTGCCGGCGCGGTCTTCGTCGCACGCCGCAGATCGATCAGGATTTGCGGCAGTTCGCTTGCAAAGTGACGGCGGTCAACCGAGTACAGTCGAATCCGGGTCGAAAACCCATCGGGCACGGCATCGCTGATCAGGTCCGGAGAGGGTGGACGGCGCGGCGACAGCGCGCAGCCACCCACGACAATGGTGCAAAGCAGGAGAACCCACCGGCACCATCGCTCCATCATCGTGTTCCGGATGGGGCGCGTGGAACTTCCGTCGCGTCAGGGTTCGCTTTTCGGAACATTGCCGTTCAACCGGATGAATTCACCGTCTGCCGGGGCGCCGGATTGCGTCACCGCGTTTTTCAGTTCATTCGCTCGGCGATACGGTCCGCCACCCGCAGTGCGTTCGCGACGATGGTGAGCGTCGGGTTAACCGCGCCGATCGAAGGAAAGAAGCTTGCATCGACAACATACAGGTTGTCGAGTTCGTGCGCCCTGCAATCGATGTCGAGCACGGAGGTTTTCGGATCGACGCCGAAACGCGCGGTGCCAGCCTGGTGTGCGGTACCGCCGATCGGAATGTCCTTGCCGAGGTAGAGCTTGCGCTCGATCAGTTGCGGGTGCGCACCCATGGGCCGCAGCAGCATTTCGAGCTTCCCGCGCAACCGGTGCAGCGCTTCCATGTTGTTGTCGGTCTGTTCCACGACGACGCGACCGCTCTCGTAGCGGATGCGGTTTTCCGGCCGCGGCAGGTCCTCGCTCGACAACCAGAAATCGAGCGAGTGCCGAGCCAGGTAATCGAACGGCTCCCCCGGCAGCCACTCCAGCCAGTCCGGCAGCGCCTCGCCGCGAACCGTGTCCGGGTGCGACTTGCCCACCATCTGGATCAGACCGATTGGGTAACCCCACTCGCCGTCGCCAAAATAGAAATCGCTCAAGCCAAGGGTCTTCTGGAATACCGTTTCGTTCGGCTCTATCGAGACCGCCATCAGTACCGACTGGTTGTGTCGCATGTAGTTGCGGCCGACCTGGTCGGAGCCATTGGCGAGTCCGCGCGGGTGCTTGTCGTTGGCCGAACGCAACAGCAACAACGCCGATGACAGCGCGCCGCACGCGACCACCACGATGTCGGCGCCATAGGTCTCGTGTTCGCCATTGCGTTCCACCCGCACGGCGCTCACGCTTCGTCCCGGGGCATCGGTATCGAGCCGCGTCACGTTGGCGCCCGTCAGCAAGGTGACGTTGGGACGGGCAGCCAGCATGGGCTCAATGCACACGACTTCCGCATCGGCCTTGCCGTTCATGAAGCACGGATAGCCATCGAACGCATTGCAGCGGATGCAGGGACTGCGGCGCGACACGGTGCCGTCCTGCTCGTCCAGCAGGATCCCGAGCGGCATGTGGAAGGGATGCAGGCCGCGCTTCAGGAAAATGTCGGAGATCTCGCCGATGCGAGGCTCGTGCGATACCGGCGGATGCGGGAAAGGTCCGTTCCGGTGGGGTTCGTTCGGATCCTCGCCGGCTGCCCCGTGGACGTGGAACAGCCTTTCGGCCTCGTCGTAATACGGCTCGAACACGTCGTACTTCAACGGCCATTCCGGTGACACGCCGTCGGCGTGCTGAAGGGTTTCGAAGTCACGCTCGCGCAGCCGAAACAGCGCTGCACCGAATACTTTCGAATTGCCGCCGACGAAGTAATGCAAACCCGGATGGAATGACTCGCCGTGCTTGTCGAACCAGGTTTCGTCGGCGCGGTAGGCATTCTCGACGAACACCTTGCGCGGATCCCAGTTTGCCGCGGCACGCTGCAGCCAGCCTCCGCGCTCGAGGATCAGGATGCGCTTGCCGGATTGCGCCAGCCGCTGCGCCAGGCTGGCGCCGCCCGGGCCGGAGCCGATCACGATTACGTCGTAGTGATTATCGTTCATGGCCCATGCTTCGCGTGTTGCATCCAACGAGGATAGGAATGCGCACGCCGCGGCAGTAGGCCCGCGCAGACCGCTGCCGTGTTGACCTGCCGGCAGCAATCCGCGCCCTGCCCGCGATCCCGTTGCTGCTCAGCCGCGGAAAAACGCCAGCAGGTCGCGGTTGAGGACATCGGCATTGACCGTGAGCATGCCGTGCGGGAAGCCCTTGTAGACCTTCAGCGTGCCGCGTTCCAGCAGCTTCGCCGAAAGCAGCGCCGAGTCGGCAATGGGCACGACCTGGTCGTCGTCGCCATGCATCACCAGCGTGGGCACTTCGATGGACTTCAGGTCATCGGTGAAATCGGTTTCCGAGAACGCCTTGATGCCGTCGTAGTGCGCCTTGGCGCCACCCATCATGCCCTGGCGCCACCAGTTGTCGACGACTGCGGGCACCACCTTGGCGTCGGGACGATTGAAACCGTAGAACGGGCCGGCCGCGAAGTCGCGGTAGAACGCGGCGCGATTGGCGGCCAGTGCCGCGCGCAGACCGTCGAACACCTCGATCGGCAATCCGCCGGGATTGGCGGCTGTCTTCAGCATCAACGGCGGCACCGCACTGACCAGCACCAGCCTGGCAACACGGCCTGCGCCATGACGTGCCGCATAGTGCGCGACTTCGCCCCCGCCGGTGGAGTGGCCGACGTGGATGGTGTCCCGCAAATCCAGATGCTCGACCACCGCCGCGACGTCGGCAGCGTAGTGGTCCATGTCGTGCCCACCACTCACCTGGGCCGAACGTCCGTGCCCGCGACGGTCGTGCGCGATCACACGATAACCCTGCTGCAGAAAGTACAGCATCTGCGCGTCCCAGTCATCGCCGGACAGCGGCCAGCCGTGATGAAACACGATCGGTTGGCCTGAGCCCCAGTCCTTGTAGTAGATCTCGGTGCCGTCTTTGGTGATGATCGAACTCATGTCCGCGTCTCCGCTCGGGTGGAAAAGATTGCCGGTGGCCGCTTCGGCTTCGGCACGGCAAAGGGTGGCGTGGCATGCCGCCCGGCGGTAGCTCCTGACCGGGAGATGTCACGTTGTCCGGCGGGCACCAATGCGCCAGGGCATCCCGTCCCGCGCGATGGGGCGCGGGTGCCCGCGCCGGATCACGTATCGAGCGTAATCACGCACTCGATCCCGGCCTTGGCCATCTTGGCGTAGGGACAGATGCGCTCGGTGTTGCGCAACAGTTCGCCGGCGACGGCCCGGTCGACACCCGGCAAGCTCACGTGGATTTCCGCCCTCAAGGTGAAGTACCCGTCGACGGGATCGCGGCCGAACGTGACGGCGGCCACCACGTCGGCATCGGGAATGGGCACCTTGGCGCGCGAGGCCAGCAGGCTCAGAGCGCCATGGAAGCACGACGCGAAGCCCGCCGCGAACAGTTGCTCCGGGTTGGTGCCGCCGCCGGGGCCGCCCCACTCCCTGGGCATGCGCAGTTGCACGTCCAGTGCACCGTCGTCCGAACGCGCCACGCCCGACGCGCGGCCGTGCCTGGCTTCGCCGCCGCTGGCGCGCACCGTGCCCGTGTAGAGCGGCACGAATTCCATTCCGCGGTGTTTGTCCAGCATCGAGATGGGTGGTGGCTGCAGGTCACTCATGATTGAACCCTGTTTTGGTCGAAAGAGGATGCCCGGCGCATCAATGTTCGAAGGTCAAGCGCGCGGGAACGGGTTTGGTCCGCTCGACGTGGAAATACGTGTAGATCCAGAGGAACACGAAAAATCCAAAGTAGCCGAGAACCATCAAACGCCCAAAAACGCTTTCCCAGATCGCGACGTTGGCACCCGGGAAAGTTGCATGGATGACATTGGCAATGACGCCGGCTCCCACCAGTCCGAGGCCCAGGAAGCACGCCACGAAAACGCCGAGTGCGATGCGGAAGCCCGACCCGCGGTAGCGAACCGAACGAACGATGCCGCGGTCGATCCACGGCAGCGCCAGCAGCAACAGGATGGAAATGGCCATGGCAAGCACGCCCCAGACCGCGGTGCCCCAGAACGACGGAACCATGCGCAGGATTGCGTAGAACGGCGTGAAGTACCACACCGGTTTGATGTCCGAAGGCGTGACCAGCGCATTCGCTGCCACGAAATTGTCGTGCTCCAGGAACCAGCCACCGGCCATGGGTGCGAAAAATATGATGAAGGCCCCGAGGGTGATGAAGACGCCCGCGGCAAAAATGTCGTGGACGCTGTAGTACGGATGGAACGGAATGCCATCCGCGGGCTTGAACTTGCTCCAGCGGTTGCCCTTCGGACCCTTCTTGATCTCGATGCCGTCCGGATTATTGGAGCCCACCTCGTGCAGCGCGAGGATATGCAATACCACCAGCAGAAGCAGCGCCAACGGCAGCGCAATCACATGCAACGCGAAAAAGCGGTTCAAGGTGGCGTCGCCCGGCACGAGCGCGCCCATGATCCACACCACCAGATCGTGCCCGATGAAGGGAATCGTGCTGAACAACGTGATGATCACCTTGGCGCCCCAGTACGACATGTTGCCCCAGGGCAACACGTAGCCCATGAATGCCTCGGCCATCAGCAACAGGAAAACCAACATGCCGAGAAGCCACACCAGTTCCCTGGGACGCTTGAACGAGCCGTACATGACGCCGCGGAACATGTGGAGGTAAACCGCCACGAAGAACAACGAGGCGCCGGTCGTATGCATGTAGCGGATCAGCCAGCCCCAATGGACGTCGCGCATGATGTACTGCACCGAGTCGAACGCGCCTGCCGCGGTCGGGGTGAAATTCATGGCGAGGAAAATGCCAGTCACGATCTGGTTGACCAGCACCACCAGGCTGCAGGTGCCGAAGTAGTACCAGAAGTTGAAATTCTTCGGCGCGTAGTACTCGGTCACGTGCTTCTTGAGCATGCGATCGACGCCCGGGGCACGTTCGTTCATCCAGCTCTGGAAATTCGTGCGCAGTGTCATCGGCGTGCCTCCATTGCTGCGCCTTCGAAAAAATGGTGGCGGCCTGACGCGAGGCCGCCGGAATAATTGCCACGTGACCGGATGCGGCGTTCCGGCCCGGCCGGCACACGATGCGGCGCACCCAGGGGGGAGTAGTGCAGCCTGCGGTGTGCATCCGGCCTACCACCAACCGGACGGGGTCTCGTCGCCGGGAACGCAGGGTTCCGCACTCGAGCCACATGGCAAACCATGCGTCACGCCGCGGCGGCGTGACGCGCTTTTTGTGTCTGGACAAACCAGGAGTGAAAATTCAGCTTGCCGAGGTGTGCATCGGGGCCTGCCACCAAGTCATCGGTCTTCAACACGGCACCGAAATACGGTGCGTTGGGATCACCGATTACTTTGCGCTTGTCGCCGATGAGCTCCAGGAACATCCGCACGAGGTCGGCCAGCGGAAACTTGTCCGGACCGCCGATCTCGACCACGCCGTTGATGGCGGACGCCATGGCGTGCTGCGAAACCGCGTCGGCGACGTCGTCCGCCGCGATCGGCTGGATCAATCCCGTCGACAGGCGGATTTCCTTGTCGCCCGATGCGTCCTTGGCGATGCCATCGAGGAACTCGAAGAATTGCGTCGAGTGGATGATCGTGTACGGCACGCCGGAGGCACGAATCAGCTTCTCCTGCAGGATCTTGCCGCGCATGTACGGAATCGCGGTGAGGCGATCCGCCCCGACCACGGACAGCGCCACGTGGTATTTCACCCCGGCCTTCTTTTCGGCGGCGAACAGGTTGCGCCCCGAGGTCTCGAAGAAATCGAGCACAGCGGGTTCTTCCCAGGACGGCGCATTGGCAAGGTCGACGACGGCATCCGTGCCGACCATCGCCGCGTCGAGTCCTTCGCCCGTGATCGTATTGACCCCCGTATTGGGCGCAGCCGCAATTGCGTCGTGCCCCTGCTGCCGCAGCCGCGCGACCGTCCTGCTTCCGATGAGCCCCGTACCGCCGATGACAACGATTTTCATGAGATACCTCCGTAGTGCGGCTGCGCTGGTGACGAATCGAGGTCTCATGCTAGGTATCGGCCTTGGCCACCGGTAGATCCGCCGATGGCCTCGCGATGTTGTCCGGGATGCAACAATCCATGCGCCGCCGGATGGGCGTTCAAGCCTGGATAGGTTGGCCGGTCACGCTGTCCTCGTATCCCTGCAGCAGGTCCCAAAGGCTGTCTTGGTCACCTTCGGCCAGCAATTCGCAGGGAGACCGGCCCTTCCACGCACTGCGGGGCGTGCACAGCCAGTGGGACGCGCGCCTTTTGTTGCCGAGATACACGAGCACCGCCTGCGAGAGCGACGGATGATTGTTCTCGAGCACGTCAAACGCTTCCAGGATCAAGGCTTCGCGCCGGGCGGTGGCCTTGGTGATCTCGCTTGCGATGTAGTCGAACTTCCGGGTGCGGGATGGCATGACGTTCATGGCAGCAGTCTCCACTGGAGGAAAAGGGTTCGGTGGCTGATTGGCTAGCCGTGGTCACGGGCCGATCCGCACACCCACCAGCAACATGGTTTCGCCGCAGTTGGGCTCATGCAGCGAACCGTTGGAAATGTGGCGAACCTGGATGCTGAAGCGTCTGGCCTGCCAGCCGAGCGTGCTGACGAACTCGTAGGCACTGCTGAGCGCTGCGTCCTGCCCGCGTGCAGCGCTGGCTGGAAACTGAAGAACAGGTGGTGATACCAGTCGCCGGGAGATCCGTAGCGGAACTGCGCGCCGGCGGCGACCAGCCAGATCGAGTCGGTGACCGAGTAGCGGGCGTGGCGATGGCGCCGTGGGTCGCGGCCATCGATCCAGCCGGCGGAGACATCCGGTGCCCAGGTAAACCGTGTGGATCCGATGCCCTGTTCGGAAAACGTGCCCTCGGCAAAGGCAGTCGCGGCGCTCCTGCTCGACGAGTAGCTGCGGCCCAACTGCAATTCGATTCGGGGCGCGGCCATGCATGTGCCGGCGACCGCCACAAGAAGAAGCGCAACACCGATGCGAGCAAGCGCAGGGACGTTGGCAGCATGGAAACGATGACGAAGGATCATGGTCGTATTCGCGTCTGGAGTTGGCCCCCGTGTTGCGACATGCAGCGCGCTGGGAGCATCGGGATGACGCAACACAACTTAGGCTTTGCCGTCGAGGTGCAGTAGAGCCGCGCAAGTGCGCACCGTGTTGTTCGGTGCGCACCGATTCGACTTCCCGAAGACCGGGCTTCAATCACCCAACGGAGCAGACAAAAAAACGGCCATGCAATGCATGGCCGTGTGCGATGCGCGGGCAGCGCAATGCTGGCGAATCACTTCACCGGGACGAGAAGCGGGGCCTCGGTTTTTTTCAGGAGCACGACGATGAATTTCGCCGGCCGGGTATTGCTGGCGTTGCGCCCGATTTCGTGGATATCGCTGGGCCCTTCGTAGAAGGTCTGCCCGGGGCCCAGCGTGACGGGCTTGCTGCCGCGCAGCCCCATCACGATCGAACCATCGATCACGTATACAAGCGCGTTGGCGTTGTGGCGATGCACGGGATCGACCGACCCGGGCGGATACTCGACGCTGATCATCACCAGCTCCTCGCCGGGATGCTGGGCCAGCGGCTTGGTCATCAAGGTTTTCACGATGGCATGGGG
>DATFGT010000038.1:0-64742 GCA_035249175.1 Rhodanobacteraceae bacterium | reverse complement strand
CGCAACGTGGCGACATTGGCCTGCGTCGCCGGGTGCAACCACATCCGATGGTTCATGGCTGGCGCGACAGCCAGCGGCGAGGTCGTGGCAAGGCACAAGGTGCAAAGCAGATCATCGGCGAAGCCGTGCGCGAGTTTCGCGAGCGTGTCGGCGGAAGCCGGCGCGATCAGGATCGCATCGGCCCAGCGCGCCAGTTCCAGATGGCTCATGCCCATCTCGGCTTCGGCGTCCCACAAGCCGTGACGTACCGGCTGGCCGGACAGCGCCTGAAAGGTCAACGCCGTGACGAAACGTTCCGCGTTTTCCGTCAGCACCACGCGCACTTCCGCGCCGGTGTCGCGCAGGCGCCTCACCACTTCGCACGCCTTGTATGCGGCGATGCCTCCCGACACCCCGAGCAGAACATGCCGATATTCGCCGGGACGATGTTCCCTGACACCCATGTCGGAATCCACTGACGGACAAACCGGGATTAGCTTACCGGAATCGCGTACGCGCGCCGCTCGGCGAAAACGCCGTCACCACGGATGATCGTCGCGTCCACCATGGAACGCACACGATGAGCATTCGCGATTGGCCCGAAGATGAACGTCCGCGCGAAAAACTGCTGGCGCGCGGCGCCCATGCGCTCACGGCCGCGGAACTGGTGGCGATATTGCTGGGCAGCGGCGTGCGCGGACGCAGCGCGCTGGACATGGGCCGCGACCTGCTGACCAGTGCCGGCAGCTTGAACGCGTTGCTGTCCAAAGACGTCGACGGCGTGCCGGGGCTCGGCCCGGCCAAGCGCGCGCGCCTGGTCGCGGGACTGGAATTGGCGCGGCGCTGCCTTGGCGAAGAACTATCTGCGCGCACCGCGTTGACCAGCCCGCGCGACAGCGCCGCGTTCCTGAAGGCGCAGCTCGCGCACAAACCGTACGAAGTCTTCGCCTGCTTGTTCCTCGACAATCGCCACCGCGTGCTGGCCTTCGAGGAGTTGTTCCGCGGCACGCTGGACGGCGCGTCGGTGCACCCGCGCGAGGTCGTGCGCGCGTCACTGAGGCACAACGCGGCAGCGGTGATCTTGGCGCACAACCACCCATCGGGTGTCGCCGAACCCTCGGCCGCCGATCGCAACATCACGCATCAATTGCGTGACGCGCTGCAACTGGTCGGCGTGCGGGTCCTGGACCACCTGGTGGTCGGCGCGGGCGAGCCCACCTCGATGGCCGCGCGCGGGTTGATTTGAGGAAGCGTCGAAACAACCTGCCGCGCTTGCAGCTTGCATGCCCGCTCTTCGAGTTTCTGTTCGGCGCCCCATTGCATGTGCTCGGCAACCCGCATGTTTCCTGTACTCAGTTATGCACAGCGCCGAATCACAAGCATTTGCCGTGCGCTCCTCGCGCGATTTCGGCAAAGCAATCATAAATACATGATATAGAATACTTTTCTGTCTGACTCGTTGCAAAACGCCTGCAAAAACGAACTTTCGAAAACGCGGGTTTGCCTTGGTATCCACCGGGTTATCCACAGGGTACAGGTTGGGTTGCGTCGGGTCGCTGCGCTACGATGGCAAACTGCCAAGGAACCCGCTCCCTCCGTGAAAACCGCCCTACGCGATCTGTTGCTGCACGCGCTGGACAGCCTGCGCCGCAACGGCGCACTGGATACTCCCGCGCCCGATTTGGTGATCGAACGCACCCGCTCGCGCGAGCACGGTGATTTCGCCTGCAACGCGGCAATGCTGTTGGCCAAGCCACTCGGCCGGAAGCCGCGCGAGGTCGCAGAAACCCTCGTCGCGGCGTTGCCCGACAACGATCTGGTCGAGCGGGTGGAGGTCGCCGGGCCGGGGTTCATTAATTTTTTTCTCACTGACCGCGCCTGGCACGAAGAAATCCGGCGAGCGCTACGCGAGGGCGTGCGATACGGACACAGCAGGTCCGGCGCGGGTCGAGCCGTCGGCGTCGAATTCGTGTCGGCCAATCCGACCGGCCCACTGCACGTCGGCCATGCGCGGGCCGCCGCGACAGGCGACACGCTGTCGCGGCTGTTCTCCGCTACCGGCTGGAAGGTGTATCGCGAGTTTTACTACAACGACGCCGGCGGCCAGATACAGAATCTCGCGCTGTCGGTGCAGGCGCGCATCAAGGGCATCGAACCGGACGATCCTCGCTGGCCCGCCGACGGCTATCGCGGCGATTACATCCGCGACGTGGCGAGCGATTACCTGAGCGGCAAGACGGTCTCGGCCGGAAGCGCCGTCGGCGATTACGTGCGCAAGTACGTCCGCGAATCTTCGAAGCGCGGCCTCGACGAGGCGGCTCCAGGAACCACAGGTTACCAGGTCACCGCGAAGCAGGATCCGGACGATCTCGACGCGATCCGCCAGTTCGCCGTGGCGTGGCTGCGCCGCGAGCAGGACGAAGATCTGCGCGCGTTCGGCGTGGAGTTCGACGTGTACTTCCTCGAATCGTCGCTTTACACCGAGGGCGAAGTCCGGCGCGTGGTGGAGCGGATTGCAGAGCAGGGCCATTCCTACGAAGCCGACGGCGCGCTGTGGTTGCGCGCCACCGATTTCGGCGACGACAAGGACCGCGTGATGCGGAAATCCGACGGCACGTACACCTACTTCGTGCCCGATGTCGCTTATCACCTCTCCAAGTGGGAGCGCGGCTACAAGCGCGCGGTCACCGAACTTGGCGCGGATCACCATGGCTCGCTGGCACGGGTGAAGGCTGGGCTGCAGGCACTGGGCATCGGCATTCCGAAGGACTGGCCCGAATACGTGTTGCACCAGATGGTGACGGTAGTGAAGGGCGGCGAGGAAGTGAAGATTTCCAAGCGCGCCGGCAGTTACGTCACCCTGCGCGACCTGATCGAGATGGCGGGGCTGGATGCCGCGCGCTATTTCCTGATCGCGCGCAAGAGCGATTCGCAACTGGTGTTCGACGTGGACCTTGCGCGCGCGCAAACCAACGACAATCCGGTCTACTACATCCAGTACGCCCACGCCCGGGTCTGCAGCGTGCATCGCCAGATGCACGATCGCTCGATCGTGTTCGAGCAACACGAGGCATTGAAGCATCTCGAGCGATTGCGGGGCGAATTCGCGCGCTGCGTGATGGTGGAAATCTCGCGCTTCCCGGAGATCGTCGAAGCCGCGGCAGACAATCGCGAACCGCATCTGCTGGCACAATACCTGCGCGAACTGGCTGGCGCCTTCCACGTCTGGTACAACGCCGAGCAATTCCTGGTGGACGACGACGACCTGCGCAACGCACGCGTGGCGCTGGCGAACGCGACGCGCCAGGTGCTCGCCAACGGACTCGGTATGCTGGGCGTCACGGCACCCGAGTCGATGTAAATTCCGCATTGATGATCCGACCGACGCGGCCCGCATCCGGGTCGCATCGGCCCCATGCACACGAGGTCTGGCAGTGGCAACTCGCAACAATCGACAAGCGGTTCGCAATGGCGGCTTCGGTATTCCGGGCTGGGCCCTGTTCCTGGCCGGCGTCGTGGTCGGCCTGATCCTGTTCGCGTTCGCGAGCCAGCACCTGCCCAGCCTGCGCCGTACCGATCAACCGCAGGCCAATCCGAACGCCGTTGCGGAAAAGGGCAGCGCGCCCGGCATCGCGGGCAGCAGCACGGCGTCCAGCGCCTCGCAATTCGACTTCTACAAGGTGTTGCCTGAAAAAGAAGTCGTGATTCCGAATACGGAACTCTCCGCGATGGCCAAGGCCGAACAGCAGAAGGCAGCGGCGGCGAACAATGCCAGCACCTCGGCGCCGACAGTCGCGAGCGCCGGCGGCACCTCATCGTCCGAAGGCGGTTATGTGTTGCAGGTAGGCGCGTTTCCCAGCGCCAGCGACGCCGACGCGATGAAGGCCAAGCTCGCGCTGCAAGGCTTTACCGCGCACGTGCAGGCCGTGACGCTCGACGGACAGGTCTGGAACCGCGTGCGCATCGGGCCTTTCGCCTCGGCCACGCAACTGCAGGACGTGCAGAAGCAGCTTTCCGCGGCAGGCATCCACGGGATTCCTCTGAAGGAGAAATGATGGGCACCGTTCTCGTCACCGGTGCGTCGGCAGGTTTCGGCGCCGCCATCGCGGCAAAGTTCGCAGAAAACGGCTGGCGCGTGGTTGCCTGCGCACGCCGCGCCAATCGCCTTGCGCAACTCGTGGACCGCTTTGGCGCCGAACACGTGCACTGCGCCGCATTCGACATCCGCGACGAAACGGCCATGCGCGCCGCTCTGGATGCGCTGCCCGAACATTTCCGCGATATCGACGTGCTGGTCAACAACGCCGGCCTCGCGCTGGGTACCGCCAAGGCGCAGGACTGCGATCTCGCGCAATGGCGGCAAATGATCGACACCAACGTCACCGCGCTGGTCACGCTGACGCGCCTGTTGTTGCCCGGGCTGATCGAACGCCGCGGCGCGATCGTCAATATCAGTTCGGTTTCCGGCACCTATCCTTACACCGGCGGCAACGTGTACGGCGGCACCAAGGCCTTCGTGACGCATTTTTCCACGAACCTGCGCACTGACCTGCACGGCACCGGCGTGCGTGTGACCAATATCGAACCCGGCATGGCGGAAACCGAGTTCACGCTGGTGCGCACCGGCGGCAACCAGGCCGTTTCCGACAAGCTCTACGCGGGCGCACATCCGATCACCGCCCAAGACATCGCCGACACGGTGTGGTGGGTCGCCAACCTGCCTGCGCACTTGAACGTCAACCGCATCGAAGTGATGCCGGTCAGCCAGTCGGCGGCCGGCCTGCAAGTCGCGCGCAATGCGTGACGCTCAGCTTTCCTGCAGGTACGTATAGCCGGTAAGACCCGCATCCAGCGCGGCTTCGAAGTGCTTTCCGGCGTCACCCTGCAAACCGGCGGCAGCGAGCTTTTCGCGATATGCAGCGCGCAGGTCGTCGAGCTTGTAGCCGACGTAATCGAGCAGCATGTCGGCGGAATCGCCGCGACGCGCGCCGTCCAGCGCGAAACCCTTACCGTCGATGCGCACGTTGACCGCATCGGTATCCCCGAACAGGTTGTGGATGTCGCCGAGGGTCTCCTGGTACGCGCCCACCAGGAAAATGCCGAGCCGGTACGGTTCGTTTTTTCGCAGCTCGTGCAGCGGCAGGCTCACGTCGAGATCACCCGATTCCACGTACATGTCCACGCGCCCATCGGAGTCGCAGGTGAGATCGGCCAGCGTGCCGCGCCGCGTGGGCTTTTCGTCCAGGCGCGCCAGCGGCATGATCGGGAAAATCTGGTCAATCGCCCAGACGTCCGGGATCGACTCGAACACCGAGAAGTTGCAGAAATACTTGTCGACCAGCTTCAGGTCCAGCGCGTCGATGATCTCGCGGTGCGAACGCTCGTCGGACTTCAGGTGCCTGCGCACGCCCAGCGCAATCGCGTGGAACAGGGCATCGAGTTTCGCGCGCTCGGACAAATCCAATACGCCCTGTGCGTACAGAAGCTGTCCTTCATTCAAATACTGCTGGGCGTCCTGCCAGACTTCGCCCACGGGACGCTGGCCCAGCGCTGCCAGCGTATCGCGCAAGCTCCGCAGTACCGGCGATTCGCCCTCGGCTGCGGGCGGCAACGCGCCATCCGGCGCGGCTTCCACTTCGCTGACGTTCACCACCAGCACCGCATGGTGCGCGGTCATCGCGCGTCCGGATTCGGTCAATACCCGCGGCGGATCGATCTTCCATTCCGTGCACGCAGCTGCCAACGGCGCAACGACCGCATTGGCGTACTGGTCGAGGTCGTAGTTGATCGAGCACTCGCCGCGCGAACGCGTACCCTCATAATCCACGCCGAGGCCGCCGCCGACATCCACATGGTCCAGCGGCAATCCGGCCGCGCGCAATTCGGCGAAATGGCGGACCGCCTCGCGCATGCCATTGGCGATATCGCGCAGGTTGGAAATCTGCGAACCCATGTGGAAGTGCAACAGGCGCATCGCATGCGTCAGGCCCGCGTCGCGCAGGCGTTCGACCAGCGCGAGCAGTTGAGTCGGCGTCAGGCCGAACTTGCTTTTGTCGCCGCCGGTGTTCTGCCACTTGCCGGCGCCGATCGACGCCAGCCGCACGCGCACGCCGAGTTTCGGTTCGACGCCGAGTGACTTCGATTCCGCGATCACGTGTTCGAGTTCTGACGGCTTTTCGATCACGATCACAACATCGATGCCGAGCTTGCGGCCGATCAGCGCGATGCGGATGTAATCGGCATCCTTGTAGCCGTTGCACACCACCAGCGATCCCGCCTGCGCCAGCCCGAGCACCGCCAGCAGCTCCGGCTTGGAACCCGCCTCCAGGCCAAACCCCGTACCCGCCGCGCACGGCGATTGCACGCCTTGCGACAGCGTGCCCGCGACCGCGCGCTGCTGATTGACCTTGATCGGATACAGCGCGGTATAGCCGCCGGAATAACCGTGCGCGCGCATCGCACCCGCAAACGCGGCGCGAAGTTTCTCGCGACGGTCGAGCAGGATGTCCGGGAAGCGCAGCAGCAACGGCAGGCGCAGGCCCATTTGCCTGGCGCGCGTGACCGCATCATCCAGCGCGATCGCAGGACCATCATCACTGCGCGGACACATCACCGCGCGGCCGGCGTCGTCGATGTCGACGTAGCCGTCGCTCCAATGAGCAACGGAATAGGTAGAACGGGCAACATCGATGTTCCAGGCGTTCGTCATCGTGGTTCTCCGGATAACGAGGAATGGAACGTCGCAGCGGCGGGCCTTGACGCAACGGGTTCGCCGACCGGAAGCCACCGACGCCGCGGGATCGACTGCGATCATTGTAACGCGCGGGCCCGGGCCGGCCGTTACAATCGTGCGTTCTCCAACAGGACTCCGGCATGTCGTCCACCTGGTTCACCGAAAAGCACGAGGCTTCCGGGTCGTCCATCGGCTACCGCGTGGAAGAGAAACTGGCCGACGAACAGACGCCGTTTCAGCACATCGAGATCTACCGCACCACCGACTGGGGCAACCTGATGGTGATCGACGGCTGCACGATGCTGACCAGTCGCGACAATTTCCTTTACCACGAGATGATGACCCACCCGGCGCTGTTCACGCATGCGTCGCCGCGCAACGTGGCGATCATCGGCGGTGGCGATTGCGGCACGCTGCGCGAGGTGCTGCGCCACCCGGAAGTCGAAAGCGTCGCCCAGATCGACATCGACGAGCGCGTGACGCGTCTTGCCGAAAAATATTTCCCGGAATTGTGCGAATCCAATGGCGACGCGCGCGCGAAACTGCTGTTCGACGACGGCATCAAGTACATGGCCGATGCCGCGCCCGATTCACTGGACGTGGTGATCGTCGATTCCACCGACCCGGTGGGCCCCGCCGAAGGCCTGTTCAACGCGACGTTCTACGCAAGCTGCTTCCGCGGGTTGCGTGAAGGCGGCATCCTGGTGCAGCAATCCGAATCGCCGCTGGTGCTGCTGGAACTGATCCAGTCCATGCACGAGGCCATGCGCGAGGTCGGCTTCTCCGCGACCCGCACCCTGCCCTTTCCGCAACCGTGCTATCCGACCGGCTGGTGGAGCTGCACCCTGGCGCGCAAGGATGGCAACCTCGACGCCTTCCGCGAACACGATGCCGCGGCCAAGCCATTCGTGACGCGCTACTACAACGCAGGCATCCACCGTGCAGCGCTTGCGCAGCCGGAGTTCATGCACGAAGCGCTGTCGCGATAGGCATCCGCTGATTATCGTGCTCCCGGAAGCCTGCCGCCTGCACGAATTTTGCATCACGATCGCGGATGCCGCCGCCGCGCCGGCCAGCCCGCATTCACCCGCCCGCCCATAGCTTCACCGGACTCCCTTTCGATACTTGCCATGCGCCACGCCATTTCCGCCGCCGTACTCGCCGCGTCGCTGATCGCGGGCCCCGCCTTGGCGCAGCCGCCGCCGGCGAAACATCCCGCGAAGGGATCGATGCCGCCGGCACCCGCAGCGAGCACCACACCCGCCGACGAAGAAAAGATTTCGCCGGCCGACCGCAAGCGCATCCAGGCGATCCAGCAATACCAGCACGACTTGGTCAGCGTGGTCGCGCTGCGCGCCGACCCCGACTACCTGCTGGGCGCCGCGATTCTGGCCAAGCCATTCGAGAACCAGACGCAGGGCCTCGATTTCGACGCGCTCAGCCAGCGCGCGGCCTCGGCACCGAGTGCGGGCGCTCCCGCCGAATGGGCCCGGCTCGATGTCTGCAAAACGGAAAAGGATTGCCCGAACATGGAAGCCTTTGCGTGGCTCAAGAAGCACGCGGCCGACAACGCCGCGGTCTGGATGGTGGCCCTGGACGTCGCGGCGCGCGACAAGAACGGGAAAGCCGAGCGCGCCGCGCTGAAGCAAGCCGCCGCCGCGCAGACCTATGACGATTACTACGGCAAGGCGCTGGCCGGCGTCGCCAAAGCGGTTGCGGTGTTGCCGCCGCTGGCCGACACCGTGCAAGGCGCGCACGACGGCCAGCCCGACAACGACGAAGGGGTGCGCCTGCTGGTGGCCGTGATGAATACGCAAAACCACATTCGTCCGGCGTTCGGGCCGCTCGAACAACTGTGCGGCGATGATGCAGCGAAAGACGCTGATCTCAAGGACGATTGCCTGAAACTCGCGCACACATTGCAATGGGGCTCGAGCCCGATCGCGCGCGCGGTGGGTCTGCACATCCAGACCACCTTGAAACCCGTCGAAAAGGCGCAAGACGACCAAGCCAGTCAGAACCTCGCCTGGCAGGTGCACCAGTATTCGGGCCTGCTGCAGCGCGCACTCACCGACGCCTCGCTGGCCTCGCAATGGTTGGCCACCGCGCGCAACGGCGGCACCGAGCTCAGCCTGATGCTGGCGACGCTGCGCGCCAACCAGGTTCCGCTGGACGCGCCCGCCCCGGCCTCGGCCGGTTCCGCAGGTCAGTGAGAATGGCCGGCCATGTGCGTGAGTTGTTGCTGCTGCGGCATGCGGAGGCGATGTCGTTCGGCCCGGACGGCCGTGATACCGAACGCCCGTTGAGCCTGCACGGCGAGGCTCAGGCGCACGCAGCAGGCGTATGGCTGGCGGAACAAAATGCCGCACCGGATGCGGTGCTGTGCTCGCCTGCGCGGCGCGCCCAGATGACCGCCGAGGGGATTGCCAAATCGCTGAGGATCCCGAAGCCGCAGTTCGTGCACGCCATCTACCGCGCCACGCCCGGTGAGTTGCTTGCGTTGATCGAAAACCATGCGCCGGATGCGCGGCAGGTGCTGCTGGTCGGCCACAATCCCGGCATGGAAGAACTGCTGGCGCTGCTGACCGAAGGCCGCTCCGCCGGCGGCCGCGGCATGTCGCCGGCCACCATCGCGTGGATCGATCTCGCCGACGATGTGCTGGAGCCCGGCCACGGCCGGCTGCACGCACTATGGTCGCCGTGAGGGCGGCGCTGATCATTGCATTGCTGGTGTTGCCGGGTCTCGTGGCGGCGGCCCCGCCACCGGTGTCCAGCCCGCAACCCTGGGCGATCGATGCCGCAAAATCCCAGGCGCAATTCAGTGTACGCAAGTTCCTGTTCGTCCACGTTCGCGGCACTTTCCCCGATTTGTCCGGCACCTTGCGCCGGATCGACACCCACATCGGCGCCGACCTGGTCCAGGTCGACGCGACCCTCGATGTCGGGGGCCTGCAGATGGATGACGACGCCGATCGCACACGTGCGCTCGGCCCCGGTTTTTTCGACGCCGAACGATTCTCCGTTGTCCGTTTCGATTCCGATCCGTTTCCGCTGGACGAACTGGTGAGCGGCGGCACCTTGCACGGTTTGCTGACGTTGCACGGGGAGCGCCACCCGGTGAAGCTAGCATTGCAGGCTTCGGATTGCCCGCGCCAGCCGCTCGCCTGCGTGATCCGCGTGCAAGGCACGATTTCACGTTCGCTGTTCGGGATGCACGCGTGGCGCGGCGTGCTCTCGGACAGGGTGGAACTGGATTTGCGGATTGCCTTGCGTTCATCCATGGACGTCGTTTCACCGGAAAGCGACCCGGAACCCGGCAGTTCAACCTTCTGAGCATCGAGACGGCGATCCGTGGCCGGCTTTTCACCGCAGCCGCTTCGAACCGAATATCCGCAATCTCATGAATTGATCGACGCACCTCGTATCATCCGGGCGATGCATAAAAACCTGCGTGCAAAACTCGGCTGGTGCGCGTGCGCCTTCGCGCTGGTGCTGGCAGGTTGCGCGCCGCTCTCGACCAAACGCATCGAACGCGCCGATCGCATCGTGGCCATGTCGGCCGATACCCGCACCGACTGCGCCAGGCCGGACCGCTGCGCCGATCCCTCGCCGTTCATGGCACAGGCCGACCGCGCCATCGCGGCTTCGACGCCCGACCACCCGCGCAATGCCGCCACGCTGCTCAACGTCGGCCAGAACGCCTTGGTGGCGCGCGTCAACCTGATCCGGGCGGCGCAAAAGTCCATCGATATCCAGACCTACATCTGGGCCAAGGACGACGCCGGGATGCTGGTGCTGGACGAGCTGGTGAAGGCCGCGCGGCGCGGCGTGCAGGTGCGCATCCTGGCCGATCAACTGGGCTCGTTGAACGACCCGCAATTGCTGTCGCGGCTCGCGCGCGCCAGCGACAACCTGCACATCAAGCTGTACAACCCGACCTTCGACAGCGCCCGCAGCAATTTCGTCGAATACACCGCAAGCGTGCTGTGCTGTTTCCGCAAATTCAACCAGCGCATGCACAACAAGCTGTTCCTGGTGGACGACAAGGTCGGCATCGTGGGCGGCCGCAACTACGCCAACGAGTATTACGACTGGGATCTGCAGATGGATTTCCTGGATCGCGACGTACTGGTCGCAGGCATCGCCGGGCGCCAGATGGAAAAGAGTTTCGACATCTTCTGGCACAACAACCGCTCGGTGCCGCTGACGCACCTGAAGGACGTCAACGCCGACATCCTGAAACATCCGTTCGACGCGGAGCCATGGCAGGAACCGGCCTTTGCCGATCCGCAGCGCGTGGCCTCCACCCGCGACGAGGCGGGAGATCCCGAGTGGCTCGCCGTCAATCTGCTCGACCACAGCCTGGACGTGGGACTGGTGGATTACTTCTACGACCTGCCCTCCAAGGACCAGGCGGTACACGGGCCGGATTCGCGCGAGCTGACGCGCGACCTGATGAAGATGCTGTCGGATGCGCACGGCCAGATCGTGCTGCAAACGCCTTACCTGGTGCTGACGCGCCGCGCCGGCGATATCTTCAAGTCGCTGCAGAAGAAACGGCCGCCGGTGCAGGTGATCGTGTCCACCAACTCGCTGGCGTCCACCGACGCGATCGGGGTGTATGCGCTGTCCTACAAGCACCACAAGAAATATCTGGTGGATTACGGTTTCCGCATCCACGAATTGATGCCGCATCCCGCCGACGCCGCCGACATGCTGGGCGACTACTACCGGCTCTCCGGCTTCGGGTCGGAGAAATCCTCGGCACACCGCGGCGGCCGCGCGCCCATCGAACCCGGCAGTCCCGGCCCTCGCATCAGCCTGCATGCGAAATCACTGGTGGTGGACGGGCGCATCGCAATGGTCGGTTCGCACAATTTCGATCCGCGCTCGGCGCATTACAACACCGAGGACGGCGTGATCGTCGACGATCCCGCGTTCGCGCGGCAGCTGCGTACGTCGATCCTGCGCGACGCCGCGCCGCAGAACGCCTGGCTGGTGGCGCCGCGGCATCCCATTCCGATCATCGGCGATGTCAGCCAGGCCATCGGCGATGTGTCGCGCGCGCTGCCGATCTTCGACCTCTGGCCATGGGCGTATGCCACCGATTACCAGTTGAAGCCGGGCTGCAAACCGGTTCCTGCCACCGATCCCGATTTCCTGAAATGCTGGGAACCGGTCGGAGACTTCCCCCAGGTCAACCTGTCGCTCAGCGCCATCATCACGCGCTTCATCACCGCCTTCGGCGCAGGCATCCAGGGAATTTTGTGAGCAACTTTGATGCGATCCTCCCTGATCGCCGCTTCGCCGAATACAGGGGTCTCATCAAACTCGTTGGCCATGATGATCAGAACGGCCATCCACGGCCTGACTTTTCACAAAAGCCGCCGCGCCGGCTGCCGGTCATTGACGGCCCACAAGCCGCTCGGTAGGCTGGCGCATTCTGCCTCCCCCGTTTCGAGGATTCCGCCATGCCGATGGACATCAACATCCAATTGAGCGACGACGACCTGCAGTTCTTCGTCCAGGGCATGCGCAACATCGAGACGGGGATCAAGGGCGAAAGCCCCGACAAGATCATCACGGCGGCGCAGGCGCTGCTGGACGAAACGCGCGGCGCGCAGCATGCACCGCCGTTCATCGCCGAACGCCTTGACAGCGTCGAATCGCTGATTTCCATGGCCGGCGACGTGGGCTTCAACCTGCCCGAGGAGGATCGGCACCGCGTGCTGGCGGCGCTGGCGTACTTGGCCGATCCCGAAGATTCGATTCCCGACCGGGTGCCGGTGCTGGGCTTCCTCGACGACGCGATCATGATCGAGCTGTGCCGCCAGGATCTGCAGTTCGAAATCGAAGCCTACGATGATTTCTGCGCATGGCGTACCGACGAAGCGCGCGCGCGTGGCGAAGACCCGGCCAAGCTGATGGTGCAACGTGCGGATTGGGCCGATGCCCGCGCTGCCGAAGCCATCGCCCGCATGCACCGCCGCCGCCGCGAGTCCTACGCGAGCGGGGCGTGGAAGCCAACGCTGTTCAAGGTCGGGTAAACCGCGGCGCCACCTGTTGCAGCGGTAGATTGGCCTGAGCGCAAACGAAGCCCGGCGAACGACCGCGCGGATGCGCCCGATTGGGCTTCATTGCATTCAGCCCAACCCACGCGCCTCGGCCCAGCCTACCGTTCCAGGATCGCTACGACGCCCATCCCGCCCGCGGTGCAGATCGAGATCAGCCCGCGTCCCGAACCCCTCTGCACAAGCAGCTTCGCCAGCGTCGCCACGATACGCGCGCCGGTTGCGGCAAACGGGTGACCGGTGGCGAGGCTCGACCCGTTGACGTTGATCTTCGCGGGGTCGATCGAGCCCAGCGGCGCATCCAGGCCGAGCCGGTTCCTGCAGTAATCCGGCGACTCCCACGCGCGCAACTGGCACAGCACCTGCGCGGCGAAGGCTTCGTGGATTTCGTAGAAGTCGAAATCCTGCAAGGTCATTCCTGCGCGTTGCAGCATCCGCGACACCGCGATGGTCGGCGCCATCAGCAGGCCCTCGCCATGCACGTAATCGACGCCGGCGACCTCCGCGAAGATGAGGTACGCCAACACCGGCAGCTTGCGCGCCGCAGCCCAGTCTTCGCTGGCCAGCAGCACCGCCGCTGCCCCATCCGACAGCGCCGAAGAATTGCCGGCGGTGAGCGTGCCCTGACCCGACGCGCGATCGAACGCGGGTTTGAGTGCGGCGAGTTTCTCGAGCGTGGTGTCGGGGCGCAACAGGTTGTCGCGCGCGACGCCGCGAAACGGAATCACCAGATCATCGAAGAAGCCGTTGTTGTACGCAGCCGCGAGCTTGCGATGGCTTTCCAGCGCCCACCGGTCCTGTTCGGCGCGGCCGATCTTCCATTCGCGCGCCATCTTCTCGCAGTGCTGGCCCATCGAGAGACCGGTGCGCGGCTCGACCACACCCGGCACCTGCGGTTGCAATTCGCGCAGGCGAAACCCGTGCGTCGCGGCGCGCAGCTTCTGCCCGAATGTTTTTGCGCGGTTCAAATCCAACAACCGTTGCTGCAGGCGATTCGAATAGGTCAGCGGCACCTGGCTGGTGGTATCCGAACCGCCGCCGATGCCGGCTTCGATCTGGCCGGTCGCGATTTTCTGCGCGATCAGGATCGCGTTGTCGAGCGAAGTGCCGCAGGCACGCGCGGTGGTGATGCCGGGCGTGGTCATCGCGAGGCCGGAAGACTGCAATGCCTCGCGCGCGAGATTCCAGTCGGCCGGATGCCTCATCACCGCGCCAAACGCAACTTCGCCCAGTTCCAGGCCATGCAGGCCGAACTTCTCGACCAGCGCCCCCAGCACCTCCACCGACATCCCGAAGTTGCCGAGGTCGGCGTAGGCGGTGTCCCGCTTGCAGAACGGGATGCGCACGCCGCCGAGTACGGCGACGCGACGTGTTTGCGGAATCATTGTTTCGCCCTCCGGGCCATGGCTCCATTATCACCATTTCGGCGGAAGCCGGAACCGCGCCATGTCCAATGATGCAGCCTCCACCCTTCGCCACTGGACGACATGAGACATCCCATCAACCAAAATCGATGAACCCGCGCCGCAGCATCTTATAAGCCTCTTCTTGCATTCCGAGCGACGCGTAGGTTTGCTGCGCGCGCGCGTTGTCGCGTTCGACATACAGGCGCAACCCAACCGCGCCGGCGGCGCGCGCGCGGCGTTCGACGTCCGCGTACAACGCGCGAAATACGCCGCTGCGGCGCGCGGCGGGCGTCACGTACACGCTCTGGAACCACCACCAATCGCCATTGCGCCAGTCGCTCCATTCGTAGGTGACGAGCAGGCAGCCGGCCGGCTCGCTGTCGCGTTCGGCGACCAAATAAAAACCTCGGCGCGTGTCGTCGAATACCGCGCGCGTACCGCGTGCCAGTACCTGGCGATCGAGTCGCTTGTGTTCGGTTTCCAGCGCCATTGCAGCGTTGCAGTCCACCAAAAACTGCAGGTCGGCCGTGGTGGCAATGCGGACGCGTATCATGGAATTCATCGCGAATCCTTCGGTTGCTTGCGTGAACTGCCCAGCTTGCGCGTCAAGGTATTGCGGCCCAATCCCAATGCCTTCGCGGCATTCTGGCGATGTCCATCGTGCGCGGCCAGTGCGGCATCCAGCAATACCCTGTCCAGGCGTTCGCGGGCCCGCGCGTGCAGGTTTTCCGCATCGCCTGCAAGTTCTGCATCGGCCCATGTTCGCAGCGCCGACTCCCACGGCAGCGCCGGGTGCGCGGATCGGAAAGGCAATCGCGTTCCGGCATCGTCGATGTCTTCGCGGCGAATCGTTGTGCCGGGTGCCACCACCGCAAGGCGTCGACACAGATTTTCCAGTTGCCGCACGTTGCCGGGAAATTCCATCTTCGCCAGTGCCTGCAGTGCGGTCAGCGCGAAATGTTTTTCCGGCAGCTTCAACTCGTGCACCACCGAGGCAAGAAACTGCCTCGCCAGCAGCGGGATGTCCGTGCGGCGTTCGCGTAACGGCGGCAAATGGATGCGCAACACGTCGAGGCGATGCATCAGGTCGGCGCGAAACGCGCCGCGTGCGACCCTCGCATCCAGATCCTGGTGCGTCGCCGCCAGCACGCGCACGTTGCTGTGGATCAATTCACGCCCCCCCACGCGGTAAAACTCGCCCCCTGCCAACACGCGCAGCAGGCGCGTCTGCAGTGGCAGCGGCATGTCGCCGATTTCATCGAGGAACAGCGTGCCCCCTTCGGCCTGTTCGAAGCGCCCGGCCATCCGCCGCTGCGCGCCCGTGAACGCGCCGGCCTCGTGGCCGAACAATTCCGATTCCAGCAACTCCGCGGGGATCGCGGCGGTGTTGAGCGCGACGAATGGCCGCGCACGCCGCGCGCTTTCCTCGTGCAGTGCGCGCGCGACCAGTTCCTTGCCGGTGCCGGTTTCACCGGTGACCAATACGTTGAGATCGCTGGCGGCGACCCGTCCGATCAGGCGGAACACCTCGCGCATCGCCGGACTTTCACCGAGCAACGCGTGATGCGGAACCGCTGTGCGCGAAGCTTGTCCGGCCTGCGCCGCCTCCCCGACCGCGCGTTGCGCGGAGGCCACCGCCCGAGCGAGATCGAACGGCTTGGCCAGGTAATCCGCCGCGCCTTCGCGATAGGCGGCCGCGGTGGTCGCGACATCGGTGAACGCGCTCATCACGATCACAGGCAGATTCGGATGTGCCGCCTTCGCTTCGCGCAACAGGGCCAGGCCATCGTCGCCGGGCAAGCGCACGTCGCTGATCAAGAGGTCCGGAACCGCGCGTTGCAATGCGCGTCGCGTGGCTTCGGCATCGGCGAACTCGGTGACCACGTGTGCCGCGTCGCGCAGCGCCGTCGCCAACACGAAGCGCACCGCGCGGTCATCGTCGACGATATAGATGTCACTCATGCATTTCTCCCGGGCGCGGGTGGCGGGGCAGCAACAGCACGAAGCACGATCCCGATGGCCGCCGTTGCAGCGCAAGTTCGCCGCCGTGTTCGCGTGCGATTTCGCGCGCAAGGGCAAGCCCAAGGCCCGTTCCATCCGCGCGACCCGACACCATCGGCTCGAACAACGTTGCCGCGATCGCGTCGGGCACGCCGTCGCCGTCATCTTCCACCTCGATGCGCAATGCCGGCACGCGCTGCCCGTGCGCATCGCGCCAGCCGGCTTCGGCGCGGCTGCGCAGCACGATCCGCGTCGCATTGGCTTGCACTGCGTTGCGTATCAGGTTCAGGATCGCCTGCAGCAGGCGGTCGGGATCGCCGTGCCAGGCGGGCAGGCTGGGATCGTAATCACGCACGATGGCGACATCGCCACGTTCGGCCTGCAGCAATTCCGCGGCACGCTCCAGCATCGCGTGCACGTTGACCGCACGCGTTGCCATCGCGTGGCGTGCGCCCAACAGGCGTTCGGCCAGCGTCGCCAGCCGCACGGCTTCGCCACGGATCAGTTGCGCGAGTTCGCGCTGCCCGGTGGTGCCCGCGCGCCGCTCCAGCAATTGGGCTGCGCCCGAAATCGCGGCCAGTGGATTTCGGATTTCATGCGCGAAACCGCGCAGCGATTCCGACACGCCCGCAGGACCCTTCGCCGTCACGGCCGGACGGGTTTCGACCCACACGCCGTTTTCGGATGGCGTGAAGCTGAAATCGAGGCGCAACTCGTTGCCCGGTGTTGCGCAAACCGCCACGCCGGGCAAGCCGAGCGTGGCGTGTTCCGCCCGTGACCGCAGGACCATGGCTTGCAGGAGGCCACCATCCGGTTTCAGGATCTCGATCGTCTGCCCGAGAAGGCGCGACAACCCATAGCCGGTGTGCTCGATGAAAGCCGGATTGGCATAGGTGACGCGGCCCTCGGCGTCCAGCCCGGCCACGCCGGTCGCAAGTTCGTCGAGCAGAGCCGTATCCAGCTTGGTGCGCAACATTGCACCAATCTAGTGCACGCGGCGGCAACCCACAAGCTCAGCGCGCAACGCGGAACGTGAGGTTGTAACGCCGCGCACCGGTGAGCGGATGTTCGCCACCCTTGATCGACAGCACGCCGTGGTAGCGCATCCGCGAAGGGCCGCCCCACACCACCACGTCTCCGTGCTTGAGGTGGACGCGGCGTTGCGGATCTTTACGCAGAGGGCCGCCAAACAGGAACGTGGCCGGCAAGCCGAGTGACACCGATACGATCGGGGCGCGGCGATCGCGTTCGTCTTGATCCTGGTGCAGCGTCAGGCGCGTGCCGACCTCATAACGGTTGATCAGACATGCGTCCGGCGCGTAGTTCTCGAATCCCGCTTCAAGTGCGGCATCGCGCGCGAGCCGTGCAAACGATTCGGGCATCTTCGGCCATGGCGCGCCGGTTTCGGGATCAGTTGCCGTGTAGCGATAGCCGCGCCGATCGCTGAACCAACCCGCCGGGCCGCAGTTCGTCATCGCCACCGACATGATCTTGCCGCCAGGCGTGACGAGATGCCGGAAGGGTGACGTCGCCGAGATGCATGCGATTTCGCGCAGCAACGTTTCGGCACGATCCAGCCCGAAACCGTGCAACACCCACGCACCCGGCGCAAGCTCCTCGCACGTGCCAACCAGCGACGACGTTTCAAACAAAGGCAGGGAAGCGGGCATTTCGGATCAGTCGTGCCGGGGCCTTGATTATCGCCGCTTCGATTTGCATCGTGCGAACACAAACTAAACCATGGGCGTGCGCTCACAACAGGCGCTGCCAGTATGCGACGTCGATCCAGCGGCCGAACTTGAATCCATTCTCGCGAAAGTGCGCAACTTTCGTGAAGCCGAGTTTTTCGTGGAGGGCGGCGCTGGCGGGATTTGGCAGTGTGGCGCCGCCGATCACGCAATGGATGTTGCGCGCACGCAAATGTTCGAGCAGGTTTTCGTACAAGGTGGAACCGAAGCCGCGCCCGACCTGCGCGGGCGCCAGGTAGATCGAGCTTTCCACCGCGAACCGGTAGCCGACGCGCAATTTCCACGGGGAGGCATAAGCGTAACCTGCGATGCCGTCCTTGTGTTCCAGCACTAGCCAAGGCAACTTTGCGAGCACGGCAATCATGCGCGACTGCATTTCGGCTGCCGCAACCGGTTGTTCCTCGAAAGTCACGATCGTGTGGGTGACGTAATGGTTGTAAATCGAGGCGACCGCCGCGGCATCGTCGCTCGTCCCCGGCCGCACCCGCGCCGCGGTCATGCGGGCGGTGTCGACGCCGTCTTGCCGTTGCGCCGCGACGGATTCGTCAGGTGCAGGAAATGCGTGAAGGTATCTGCGGGACGCTCGAGGCCGTGCACGGCGAGTACCCGTTCCGCCATGCCCCGGTGAATATTCCCGTGCGTGAGCAGGTGCAGCAGGATTTCTTCCGCACGCATGCAGCCGCGGTCGCCGTCGGTAAATTCGAACTCGATCTCGCGCGCCAGCTCTTCGGCCGTCGCACCGGCCGCGTAGTCGACCAACCACGCATCGGCTTGCGCGATCGCTGCCCGCAATTCGGCGATGGTGGGGGTTGTCACGGTATTGTCGGCATCGAAGCCATGCGGTTTGCCGGTGAGATGGCCGATGAAGATACGGTCGACCACGTGCGCGTGGTTGAGGATGCGCACGAAGAAACGCGCATCCTCGTCCGGCAGCGCCGCCCATTGGCGCTCGCCATCATCCAGCAACGCGTGGTTGGCCCAGCTTTTGTAACGAAAGGCGTCGGCGAAAAGCCTGGACATGGTCGTTCGCCTTCAGATGGAGTAATACATCTGGTACTCGAGTGGATGCGTGGAGGCGCGATACGCAGTCACTTCCTTCATCTTCTGCGCGATGTAGGCATCGATGAAGTCGTCACTCATCACGCCGCCTGCCTTCAGGAAATCGCGATCGCGGTCCAGCGCTTCCAGCGCCAAGTCGAGCGACGCGCACACCTGAGGAATGTTGCGCTCCTCTTCCGGCGGCAGGTCGTACAGGTCCTTGTCCATCGCCGGACCCGGATCGGTCTTGTTCAGGATGCCGTCGAGGCCCGCCATCATCAGCGCGGTGAAAGTGAGGTAGCCCGAATTCATCGGATCGGGGAAACGCACTTCGATCCGACGGCCCTTCGGATTCGATACATACGGGATGCGGCACGACGCCGAACGATTGCGCGCGGAGTAGGCCAGCATCACCGGCGCCTCGAAGCCCGGCACCAGGCGCTTGTACGAATTCGTCGTCGAGTTGGAGAAGGCATTGATCGCACGCGCATGCCTGAAGATGCCGCCGATGTACCACAGCGCGAGTTGCGACAGTCCACCGTACAGTTCACCCGCGAACAGATTCTTGCCGTCCTTCGACAGCGACTGGTGGACGTGCATGCCGGAACCGTTGTCGCCAACAACGGGTTTCGCCATGAAAGTGACAGTCTTGCCATGGGCATGCGCGACGTTGCGGATCACGTACTTCATGGTTTGGAGGTCATCGGCCTTGTGCAGCAGCGTGTTGAACTTCACGCCGATCTCGCACTGGCCCGCGTTGGCGACTTCGTGGTGGTGCACTTCGACCACCTGGCCCAGCGATTCCAGCACCGTGCACATTTCCGCGCGCAGGTCGTGCAGCGAATCGACCGGTGGCACCGGGAAATAACCGCCCTTCACGCCGGGGCGATGGCCGTGGTTGCCTTCCTCGTACCTGTAGCGCGATGACCATGCAGCTTCCTCGGAGCCGATCTCGTAGAACACGCGGCCCATGTCGTTCTGCCAACGCACCGAATCGAAAATGAAAAATTCCGGCTCGGGTCCGAAGAATGCGGTGTCGGCAACGCCCGTGGATTTCAGGAATGCTTCCGCACGGCGCGCGATCGACCGCGGGTCGCGCGCATACGCCTGCATCGTGGACGGCTCCAGCACATCGCAAACGATGTTCATCTGCTTGTGCGCGGCGAACGGATCGATGAACGCGGTCGCGAAATCGGGCATCAGGATCATGTCCGACTCGTTGATGCCCTTCCAGCCAGAGATCGACGAGCCGTCGAACATCTTGCCGTCTTCGAAAGTGTCGGCGTCAATCGCGTGCGCTGGAAAGCTGACGTGATGTTCGACGCCGCGCAGGTCGGCGAAGCGCAGGTCGACAAATTCAACGTTTTCGGATTTGATGGTTTCGAGAACTTTGGGAGCGGTCATGGGGGCTCTGGAGTGGGCGGATGGCTGGAAAGTGCAAGCGGCGTGCCAGCTAAGGTAGCTTTTCAATTCAATGCTTTACAATAGATGTACCGAGATATTTGCACCAGATTGGTTCGATCTTTGCACCATCAATGTGAAAAATGATGCTGTTCAACCCAGCTTCGCGCCCAACGGCACTGCCTTGTCGGGCACGCACAAGGCGACATCACCGTTCGAATCGTGGAAGCCGGTGACAAGGCATTCGGACATCAGGGGTCCGATCTGCTTCTTCGGGAAATTCACGATACCCACCACCAGCTTGCCGACCAGTTGTTCCGGTGCATACAACTTCGTGATCTGCGCGCTGGATTTCCTGATGCCGACCTCGGCGCCGAAGTCGACCTGCAATACGTAAGCAGGTTTGCGCGCCTCGGCGAATACCCGGGCGTCGGTGATGCGGCCCACGCGCAACTCGACCTTGGCAAAGTCGTTCCAGCTGATCGTTTCCATGGACTCGTCGTGTGGCTTGTGAAGACGTGCATACTAGCCGCCCCACGCACGGCGGCCACGACACCGCCCGTAGATGTTGTTCCTGGCTCGCGTGGCGAACCGATCTTCTCGCCCTGATGCGAACGTCCCGAACGGAGTTTTCGATGCTGCCCCTGTGGCTGAAAGCCTTCCACATCATCGGCGTGGTCACCTGGTTCGCCGGCCTCTTCTACCTGCCGCGGTTGTTCGTGTATCACGCGGAAGCGACCGAGGCTGCGATTCGCGATCGGTTCAAGGTGATGGAACGGCGCCTGCTGGTGATGACCCACATCGGTGGCGCGCTGGCCATTGTGTTCGGCATCGCGACGCTTGCGACCGAACCGTTCTACCTGCACGCCGGCTGGCTGCACGCGAAGCTCATGCTGGTGCTGCTGCTGGTGATCTATCACGCCATGCTGGTCAAGCTCACCCGCAACTTCGCACGCGATTGTTGCGACTGGTCGTCGCGGAAGCTGCGTGGGTTCAACGAGGTTCCGGGCGTGCTGCTGCTGGCGATCGTGATCCTGGCCGTCGTCAAGCCGTTCTAGTGCGATCATCCCTGATCGCTGCCTCGTTGAATCCGCCATGTGCCGGCCCGCGTTCGGGATCGCCAAGACCAGAACGGCCCTCCATGGCCTGACTTTTCACAAAAGCAGCTTCGACCAGACGCGGCTCCCTTGCCAGCCTGAGGCAAGCGATACGCCGGACACACTTCAAGCCCGCCGGCTTGATATAGTTTTGCCGACGCGGGGGAGTTTTCCATGGCATCGCAGTTATCCCAGCAAAAGCCCGATGCGGAGCTGCAGGAGGCATTTCGGCAACACTTGCCGCAACGCCTGCGCACGCTGCTCCGGCGCACGCGCGCGCAATGCCGCACCGGTTGGGATTGCAACGTGCTGCATTCGCTGCACGATGAAATCGCACAACTGGCCGGCGCCTGCGGCCGCTACGGTTTGCTGGAAACCGGAGAGCGCCTGCTGGCGCTTGAATCGGCCCTGGCGCCCGCCGCCGCGGCCGGCCAGGTCCCCGACGCCGGGACCACCACCGAAATCGACGCGCTGCTGGACAGCCTGCGTCCGCATCTGCAGCAAACCGCGCGAGGCCCCGGCCTGCCCGCGTGGATGCAGGATCCGCCGCCGATCGCGGCGAAAGCTCCCTTTCCGCGCTGCGAGATGCCGCCGCCCGGCTACTGGCTGCGGCTTGGCATTTCCGATGCCGGTGGCGTGACCACCGCCGCCAACGACACGCCAGCGTCGCCCGCAGCAATTCCGGCGCTGCCGGAACCACCGCGTGGCCCGCGGGTGCGGATCGTCAACGACGACGATCCGCTCATCAGCGAACTGCTGTTGCGCCTCGACCAGCAAGGCTGCGACGTGGCGCTGCTCGATCACGTGCAGGGCTTGTTGGAACAGTTGCAAGGTGCACCGCCGGACCTTGTCGTCCTCATCGCGGATGCGCGCACCCCGCTGGAACAGCTCGCCACGACCCTGCGCGAAGCACGGCGCGATCCGGCCCATCGCGTTCACTTGCTGGTGCTGTTGCGCGAGACCGATGTCGAACTCAGGTTGCGCGCCCTGCGCGCGGGTGCCGACCGCTGCATCGCGCTGCCCGCAACACCCGGCGAGACGGTCGGCGCAGCACTCGAACTCGCGATGGTGGACGAGGAAAGCCCATACCGCGTCCTGATCGTCGACGACGACGCGCCGCAAGCGCTGTTCGCGCAGGCGATCCTGCGGCGCGCCGGCATGGAAACGCGCGTACTGGGCGAATCGCTGGCAGTGCTGGAGGAACTCGACCGCTTCCAGCCGGACCTGCTGTTGCTCGACCTCAACATGCCCGACTGCGACGGCTTCGAGCTGACCGCGCTGATCCGGGAACGGGACGGTTACGTCAACACGCCGATCGTATTCCTCTCCGGCGACCAGGACGAGGATCGTCAATTCGCGGCGCTGGATGCGGGCGGCGACGATTTCCTGATGAAGCCCATCCGCCCGACCCATCTGGTCGCCGCGGTGACCAACCGCGTGCGGCGCGCGCGCGCAGCCGCCTTGCGCACCCGGCGCAAGCGCCGCCGTGACGCCACGACGGGTCTGCACGAACGCGCGCAATTGCTGGATGCGATATCCGAACACCTCGCCGCGGCCGGTGGCTACACCGCACAAGGCGGTCTGCTGGCGGTGGAGTTGCGCGACGCCATGTCCTTGCGCGACCGCATCGGGCTGGCGGCCTTCGACCAGGTCCTCACGCAACTGGGCGAATTCGTCCTGCGGCATGCGCGCACGGGTTGCATGACAGCGCGCCATGGCCACGCGAGTTTCCTGATTTTCTCGGCTGCCCGCAGCGAACGCGACCTGCTGGCGATGGCAACCGAGCTGGTGAGCGCGGCGGATGACGAACGCTTCGGCGCCCAAGCGACCGCCGTGCGGCTGGATTGCGCGGTATGTGCCTTCGATGCCGCGACCAGCGAGTCTGCGGTGGCGCTGGCGGCGGTGCAGCACACGCTGATCGCGGCGCGCACGCAGCCGAACCGGATCGCGGTGCACTCCATGCTCGGGCCGGATCCGACCTCGCTTGCCCAGCGCATTTCGGCGGCGCTGGCGCACGGCTCGTTCGATCTCGTGTTCCAGCCGGTCATTCCGATCCGCGGTGCGGCAGGCCCGCATTACCAAGCCCTGTTGCGGCTGTTGCACGGCGAGCGCGAATTCCTGGCCGCCGAGCTGATCCCGGCCGCCATCCGCGCCGGTTACATCTCCGCGGTTGATGCGTGGGTGGTGGGACGTTGCATCGGAATCCTGGCGCAACACCAGCGCGACGGCGATCCGGTATGCCTGTTCGCCAGCCAATCGCTGCAGGGGTGGGAGGACCGCGGCCGTCGCGGCCAACTCGGGGCACGACTCGCGGCCGCGGGCGTGGTGCCGGAATCGCTGATACTCGAATTCCGCTGCGAAGAAATGCGCAACGGTCTTCGTGCCCTGGTCGATCTGGCACCGGAGCTGAAACAGGCCGGCGTGCGTCTTTGCCTGGCGGGCGTGGACAGGGATGCGGTGCACGCGGGCTGGATCGAACACCTGCCGCTCGATTTCATCAAGCTCGCGCCCGACCTCGCCGATGGAGAACTGGAAGAAGTCGTGCGCCATGCGCACTCGCACAACTTGCGCGTGATCGCGCCGCGCATCGAGACCGTCGCACGCGCCGAGCAACTGCGCGCTGCCAGCGTGGACATGCTGCAAGGCAATCATTTCCAACCGCCCGCCGCCGCCCTCGATCACCCGTTTCCGGGACAAGAGGGCTGACGATGGCCAGCGTGACCGGGGGGCGGATGTCATGGCCGCGTGTGCTGGGCAGCTTCACGCTGATCGCGGCGGGCGCCGCGGCCGCGTTGTGGGTGGCATTTCCCCAGATCGCCGCATTGTGGGGCTTGCTGCTGATCGCACTGATCCTGTTGTGGCTGGCGCGCGCGCCGCAGGGCGCCGTGGCCCGCAACCTTTCGCCTCCGCCCGTCCACGATCCCGTCGATGTCGCGATGCGCACCCGGCTCGCATCCGCCCAATCGGAACTGACTTCGCTGCGCGGCGTACAGCGCGAGCTGCTGGCCGCCAAGCAGGCCGCCGAAGCGGCGATGCTGGCCAAGAGCGAATTCCTCGCCAGCATGAGCCACGAAATCCGCACCCCGTTGAACGGCATCCTGCCGCTGCTCGACATCGTGCTGGGCACCGACCTTTCACCCGCGCAACGCGAATACCTGATCACCGCGAACGCCTCGGCCAAGGAACTGTTGCGGATCGTCGATGACATCCTCGACTACTCCAAGGCCGAAGCCGGCAAACTGGACCTGGAATCGGTCAGCATCAACATCCGCGAGTTGGTGGACAGCGTGAAGCGCCTGCTGGAGAAACCCGCCGAGGCGAAAGGCCTCGCGATGCGCGCGGTGGTCGATGCCGACGTGCGTCCGGTGGTGCGTGGTGATCCGATGCGCATCCGCCAGATCCTCACCAACCTGATGGGCAACGCGATCAAGTTCACCCAACGCGGTGGCGTATCGGTACGGGTCAGCAAGCGCAACGACACCGCGACCCAACACGAATTGCTGTTCGCGGTGCGCGACACCGGCATCGGTCTCGCGGCCGACGCGGCCGCGCGGCTGTTCCAGCCGTTCACCCAGGCGGACGCATCGGTGACGCGACGCTACGGCGGTACGGGTTTGGGATTGACGATCTGCAAGAAGCTGGTCGACTTGATGGGGGGACGCATCGGTGTACGCTCGGAGCCCGGTCGCGGCTCGGTGTTCTGGTTCACCATCCCTTTCGAAAAAGCGCCGGGCGACATTTCCGGCGTGCACAGAAACCTGGCCGGCTCGCGCGTGCTGCTGGCCGCCGGCCCGCAGCGCGCGCAGTACATCACGCCGATCCTTGCCACGCTTGAGCTGGACGTTACCCAGGCCGCGGATGCCGTGACCGCGCTGGCGCGCCTGCGGCAGAGTGCGCCGCTCGGCAAGACCTTCAGTTTCGAGCTTCTGATCGTGGACGCCGGCAGCGTCAGGGGCGACGTCCCCGGGCTGCTTCGCGGGATCCTGGGCGACCGCCAACTCGATTCCCTGCGCGTGCTGGCACTGGGCCTGGACAACGCCCCCGATGCACGCGTCGTGCTGACACCGGCACGCGCGGACGACGCGGCGTTGCGCCAAGGTGTCCGCAGTGCGTTCGGGGTCGCCCCGCCGGCGCGCGCGCAACCTGTGCTGAGCGCGCCATTGACGCCCGTCGCCGTCACCAGCGGCCAACCCCTTAGCGGCAAGGTGTTGCTGGTGGAAGACCATCCCGTCAACCAGAAAGTCGCCCAGAAATTGCTGGAGCGCCTGGGCCTCACGGTGGATGTCGCAGAAAATGGCGAAGTGGCGCTGGACAAACTCCGCGAACAGCCCTACGCGATGGTGCTGATGGACTGCCAGATGCCGGTGCTGGACGGTTACAGCGCCACCCGCCGCCTGCGCGAGATCGAGAACGAGCAGGGCAAGCGCACGCCCGTGATCGCGATGACCGCACACGCGATGTCCGGCGATCGCGAACGTTGCCTGCAAGCCGGAATGGACGATTATCTTTCCAAGCCGCTCGACCGCCAGTTGCTGGAACAGACGCTGACGCGCTGGATGCCGAAATCAGCGGCCGCCGCATCGGCGGCAACCATCGAATCCATTGTCGTTCCCCTGCCCCCCATCACGCCGGAGGCCACACCGCCCGCCATGCAGAATCCACTGCCCCCCGACACCCTGGACGCCGCGACGCTGGTTGATCTCGAAGACATCATGGGCGACGAACTGGTCACCCTGGTGGACGCTTACCTGCGGGACGGCGAAACCCGGATGCACAACATGCGCGAGGCGGCGAACCGCGGCGACAGCATCGAGGTCGGCAAGCTTGCGCACTCGCTGAAATCGTCCAGCGCGAACCTGGGCGCGATTCCGCTGGCCAACCGCGCGCGGCAGGTCGAAGAGGCTGCGCGCAGCGGCACGCTGGCCAATCCCGCCGACAGCGTCGCGGCGCTGGAGAAGTTGTACGCCCACGCAGCCGTGGCGCTGAAGCAGCGCTACAAGCGGCCGTAATCGGGCACTCGAAGAAGATTGCGACGAAGTCGAGAATCGCGGGCCATCCCTCGCATTCACGCGCAATGTGCGGGTTGGGCTGAGCAATTCGAAGCCCAACGACATCGCTCAAGGAAGCTGTGACGTACCAGCCTCCCTGTTGCGCGCCGTAGCGTCATGCAACGGCGCGATAAAAATCCCACTTCGCCATCCATGGCCTGCCTTTGTAGGGCGGGTGACAACCCGCCGGCCGGGAACGTCACTCGGCGGGATTCGCTGCGCTACTCCCGCCCTACGCGCTTTACCGTGCCTACCTCATTGGGGCGAAGTATCCGATTCGCCGACTAACTACGAATGCGCGTCTGCAGATAATTCTCCAGCCCTACCTGCTCGATCAGGCCGAGCTGGGTTTCCAGCCAGTCGATGTGTTCTTCTTCGGAATGCATGATGTCGCCGAACAACTGGCGGCTGACGTAGTCGCCGGTCTGCTCGCAATGGGCGATCGCAACCTGCAGGTCGGGTAGCGCGGCGCGTTCCAGCTTCAAGTCGCACTCGATGCATTCCTTCGGCGCCTGGCCGATCAGCAGCTTGCCGAGTTTCTGCAGGTTGGGCAGGCCTTCCAGAAACAGGATGCGCTCGATCAGGCGGTCGGCGTGTTTCATCTCGTCGATCGATTCGGCGCGCTCGTGTTCGGACAACTCCTTGTAGCCCCAGTTGTTGTACATCCGGTAATGCAGGAAGTACTGGTTGATCGCGATCAGTTCGTTGCCCAGGACCTTGTTGAGGTGCTCGATGACCTTGGCCTCGCCTTTCATGTCGGACTCCTTGAGCGGAACGGCACGCGCAACGCACGCGTCCACGACTATACCGCCAACCCCCATTCGACGAGGCCGTCGTGAGAAGTCAGCCCATGGAAGGGCGTTCTGATGTCGTTTTGCCGAGGAACCGGGGAGGCTGCAGAGGAGCGCGGGAATGCCGCGATCAGGACGATCCCACAAAAACCTCAGGCGGCGACGGGCAGGGCAGCCGCGCAGCGCTCTGATTCGAGCGTGGTTGCCACCAGCTCGCGCGCTTCGCCTTCGCAGCAGCCGCAGCACGTGGTGCAGCCGGTGCGCGTCTGCACATCTTCGAACGTACGCGCGCCACGCGCGACCGCGCGGCGGATGTCCTGATCGGAAACGGCTTGGCAAACACAGACGTACATGGCGGACTTCTCGAGGATGATCGCTCGACGGTCGCCATTTGAACGCGAATGCGAATGATTGTCAAGTAGCTTCAGCAAATGCAGACATTCCAGCCACAGGACTTTTGGTCAAAAAGTGGCGTCTGCAAAGGCGAAGGTGTTGATGTGGCGACGGGACACCCACCAAAGCCGCAGTCAAGGACGACCGCAAGATGTAACCCCGATTTCGACGGAACAGGCCGCCTCGACCAGCGGCGCGAAGTAGCGCAACGCCCGTTTGTAGACCTCGCGCTTGAAATCCACCACATGTTCGGCGGGATACCAGAAATCCACCCAGCGCCACACGTCGAATTCGGGACTGGCATTCGCGTCCAGCCGGAACGCCGAATCCTGGTCCAACATCCGCAACAGGAACCATACCTGCTTCTGGCCGATGCAGGTCGGATGCCGGCCGCGCCGCACGTAGCGCGGCGGCAGGCGATAACGCAGCCAGCCGTGGGTAGAGCCCAGCACTTCGACCTGCCCCGCCTGCAGGCCGGTTTCTTCCTCCAGCTCGCGGTACATCGCCTCGTCGGGCGTCTCGTCGGTGTTCATGCCACCCTGCGGAAACTGCCAGCCGTCGCGTTGCACCCGCCGCGCCCAGAACACCTGGCCGCTCGCGTTCAGCAACACGATGCCCACATTCAGACGGTAGCCGTCCACGTCGATCATGGGCCGATTCAAGCACAGCCCGAGAACGCGAAGCAAGTTCGCGCGGTCATAGAACCAGGCCGCGCGGCCACGCCGCCCGCGCGGCTTTCCATCCGTTGGCTTGCACGGGGCGCGACGGCTGGCTATAAGCGGCGGATCAAATTCTTCGGGCAGGCATGGCTTCGACGATCTTCCACCACTGGCTGGACCAATATCGCGCGCTGCCGCCTTCGCGCCAGCGCTGGATCCAACGCGGCCTGTGGACACTCGGCGCCTTGGTGATTTTCGGGCTGGGCGTGGCGTTCGGACGCGGATTGGGATTCCCGAACGGCCTTGAAGCGCGCGCGCGTCGACTGACGGCGCAAAACGCCGCGCTGCAGGACCAGCTTCAGGGATTGCAGCAGCAGCAGCAAACCACCTCCACCGCGCTCACGGCATTGAAACAATCGCTCGGTGCTCGCGACAGCGAGTTGCAAAAGCTCAGGCAGGAACAGGCCTTCTACGCCAGACTGATCGGCATCGACAGCGATCGTTCCGGGCTGGGCGTGCACGGCATCGCGGTGACGCGAGTGCCCGGCACCGACGCGTGGAATTTCGTGACCACGCTGGTCAACACCGCCGAGAACGCGGACGCCGCGCGCGGCACCCTCACGCTCGCAGTCGAAGGCGTCCGCGGCGGCAGACTCGCGACGCTGAACTGGGCGGACCTGGCCGGGCCGACTGCGAAGGACGGCGTGCCGTTCGCGTTCAAGTTCTTCCAGCAGGTACGCGGTTCGTTCGTGCTGCCCAAGGGCTTCGTGCCGAATCGCGTGGTCATCACCCTGCAACCGAAGGGTGGCGCGGTGGTCACCCGCAAGCTCGATTGGAGTGAGGCCATCGCCGGCCCACGCGGCAGCGGCGTGCCTTGATCGGCCTGCAAAGCGCCTCCATGATGGCGTCAGAGGTGTCACCCATGAATACTGCCCCCACCCCTGTTTTCGAACCCACCCTCAGGATTTCCGATGCTGCGCTCGCACGTGTGCGCGAACTGATTGCCGAAGAAGGCAAGCCCGCGATCAAGCTGCGCGTGTTCATCGAGGGCGGCGGCTGCTCGGGTTTTCAGTATGGTTTCAGCTTCGACGAGGCGCGCGCAGACGACGATTTCGTGCTCGACCGCGGCGGTGTCGAACTGCTGGTCGATCCGTTGAGCATGCAATACCTGGAAGGTGCGGAAGTGGATTACGTCGAAGAGCTTTCCGGCGCGCAGTTCGTAATCCACAATCCCAACGCGAAGACGACGTGTGGGTGCGGCAGTTCGTTCACGGCGTGATCGGTCTTTCAACGTGAGTTCAGCCGAACGCACGCGCCTCAACACGTTTGCCGAAACGCCGCTGGATCGCTGCGGCGAATACCGCGCGAATGCCGAGTGGCTGGCGACGCAGTGCGCTGCGCCGGGTGCGCGCTGGCTGGCGTTCGACAGCCAAGGCCGTGCGCCGGTGCAGGACAACCGCTTGTGCCTGCTGCAAGCCGGAAACTTCGAGCCCGATGCGCCCGCGAACTTCCTGGGTTGTCTCGACTGCGCACCGCTTTATGCATTGCGCGAGCCGGTCGCACAAACGGTGTTCCCGGAAGCGAAATGGCTGGACCTGCGTACCGCCGCCGCCGAAATCGAACGCCGCGACGCCGGCCTGTTCGCCTACGCGCGCGGCCTTGCCAACTGGCAGGACGCCACGCGTCACTGCGCGTATTGCGGCGCACCGTTGCTGCTGATCGACGGCGGCCATCGCGCCTCGTGCACCGGTTGCGGCCGGCTGCATTTTCCGCGCACCGATGCCGCGATCATCGTGATCGTCGAACAGGGCGACGCCTGCCTGCTCGGCCGCCAGTCCCTCTGGAAGCCGAGGCAGTATTCCACGCTGGCGGGCTTCGTCGAGCCCGGCGAATCGCTGGCCGACGCGGTGCGGCGCGAAGTGCGCGAGGAAACCGGCATCGAAGTGATCGACTGCGATTTCCATTCCTCGCAGCCGTGGCCGTTCCCCGCCTCGCTGATGCTGGGTTTCACCGCCACCGCCGCCGGACGCGACATCCGTCTTGCCGACGGCGAGCTGGAAGACGCGCGCTGGTTTACCGCAGGCGACATCGTCGACGGGCTACGTGACGAATCGCTGCGCGTGTCGACGCCGCTGTCGATTTCCTATCGCCTGATCGAGCACTGGCTGCGCGTCCGCGCCGGCGTCAAGCTGGACGACTTGACGGGCGCAAAGTGAACCGCGCCGGTACAATCCCCGCGAAGCTCGTTCCCGTCAAGATTCAATGGCCGTCGAACTCGTCGCTGCGCTGATCGTGTTGCTGGTGCTGCTGCTGTGGCCCGGCAATGTCGCGGGCTTGCGTCAATTCGGCTGGTATCGCGCATGGCTCGACGTGCTGGACTTTGCCGAGGGCGGCGGTCGCGTCGCCTTGGCGCTGGTACTGCCCGTGGTCGCATGCGCGTTGATTGCGCATTTCATCCAGCACTGGATCTACGCGCTGGCGGCGCTGGCATTCGCGGTGCTGATCCTGTTCTACACCTTCGGTCCGCGCGAACTCGAGAGCGATTTCGAAGCGGTGCTGAAGGAAGACGATCCGGTCGCTCGCGTGGCCGCCGCGACCAACCTGCGCAGCTTGCCCGACGGCGCGCCGCGCGCGTTTACCGCCGCGGAACTGGTCGAGGCCGCAGTCACCGCGTCGTTGCGCCGCCGCTTCGGCGTGCTGTTCTGGTTCTTCCTGCTGGGGCCGGCCGGCGCACTGGGTTACCGTCTGGCTTGGGTCACGGCAGACAGTGATGCCGATCGCGTCGATCCGCGCACCCGCCATGCAGCGCGACGCTTCGCGCTGGCGCTGGACTGGATTCCGGCCCATCTGATGACGCTGGCGATGGCCATGGTTTCCAATTTCGACGCCGTGATCAGCGCTTGGCGTGCATGGCACGCGCAGCCGAGCCGCTCGATGTGGGAACTCGATCCGGGTTTCCTGGCCGCAGTGGCGCGTTCCGGCGTGAACGCCGACATCGAAGCCGGCGACGGCTTGACGCTCGACACGCATGACCCGATCGCCGAACTCGCCGACGCCCGCAGCCTGATGTTGCGGGTGCTGATTGTCTGGCTCGCCGTCGTCGCACTGATCGTACTGGCGGGTTGGGTTGCTTGATCGAGCGCCCCGGGGTCACCCGCCCATGCAAACCAGATGACCGTCCGTGAATCGGCGCTTGCCCGCTCGCTCGCCTGCAGGGCTCCGCGAACGCGGCGTTATTTAGATAAGGTGTGCCGGGTCTTGAATGTCGGCGGGCTGGCCGGCACGTAGGCCGTTCGGCCATCGGCGTTGTCGCGCGGCTGCGGCGTACGTGCGACCTCGGCGGCTGCGTTGGCTCGCTGCGCCTTCAGCAATTCCTGCACCTGGGCCTTCAACGCTTCCATCTGCACGGTGTGCCGGTGCAGTGCGGCCATGATCGCCCACAGCACGATGCAGAGGACGATGAGCAGGATGCCGATGTCAGTGGTGGTCACTTGGGTTACCTCGCGGCCGGGTTTCACCCACGGCGAATGCGACAGGTCGGGCGAGCAAGCAGAATCCGTTCTCCGCTCCCCATCCTGCGCGCCCAGCATACAAGCAACATTCATGCCTGTGCAGCAGCCGGTTGTTCAGCTTGTGCGCGGCTTCGCAAAGTTCGCCTGACGTTCAGACCAGCTGCGTAGCGCCTGCCGAAGATAAACGCCGCGCGTGAACGACGATTGCTACGCCAATCTTTTTATAATCGAATTTCAGTGCCATGTTTATTCACGAGTGATTCAAATATATAAATGCGTTCATTTCAAGTTTATTCAAAAAGAGTCATTGAAATGTTCAGCGCTGGTTTTATCGGGGTGGGCATACTCGACCTTCCGATAGCCAAAGGCGTTCAAGGATGGTCTCTGCGGCACATACGGTTTTATCGGCGTGTTTCGTTTCGATCGGCGCGTCTGCACTAGGACTGTGCGTCCTGGTTCCGATCAGCAGGCCCGTTGGTCTGCTCGATCATCCGGATGCCCGCAAGCGGCACGCATTCGCCACGCCGCTGGTCGGTGGCTTGTCGATCTTCGCGGGCATGTTGGCGGGCTGGTTGTGGCTGGGACAGATCCAGAAGTTCGACGACATCGTGCTGGCGACCGCGTGCGTGCTGGTCGCGCTGGGCGCGCTGGATGATCGTTACGGTCTCCGCGTCAGCGTACGCGTGGTCGTGCAGATCGCGGCGATCCTGGTCGTGATTTCCAGCACCGGCGTGTACATCCATTCGCTCGGCGTCCTGCACGGATACGAATTGAGGCTGGGCTGGCTGGGCATTCCGTTCACCGTGCTTGCGGTAATCGGTTTGATCAACGCGTTCAACCTGATGGACGGCATCGATGGCTTGGCGGGCTGCCTTGCGCTGGTCAGCACCGGCGCGATCGCGTTGCTGATGGCGCCCGACATGCCGGCGCCGCTGACCATCATCGTATTGTTGCTGGCCGCGGCCCTGTATCCCTTCCTGATGGCCAACCTGGGAATGCTGGGGCGCAAGGCCAAGGTGTTCCTGGGCGATTCGGGCAGCGTGGTGCTCGGCTACGTGATCGCATGGACATTGATCGCACTCAGCCAGAGTTCGCCGAGACGCATTTCGCCGGGCTTGGTGCTGTGGTGCGTGGGGCTGCCGGTGATGGATACGCTCGCGGTGATCTACCGCAGGCTCAAGCGCGGCGTCTCGCCGTTCACGCCGGATCGCACCCACATCCATCACCTGCTGATGAATGCCGGGTCCGGTCCGCGCAGAACGTTGATATACCTACTGGCGTTTGCCGTGGTGCTGCCTTTCGTGGGCGTGGTGATCCACTCGCAACTGGGCGCCGTCGTGAACCTGGTGGCCTTTGTGAGCGTGGCAGTGGCGTACGGCGCGTTCACCACGCATCTCGAGCGCAAGCAGGCTGCGCAAATGGCTGCGGATGCGTCGACCACTGCCGCGCAATCCGCACCTGGCCACACCGATGCGTGAGCCGGCGGACTCCCTGACGATCAGTCCGTGGTAGTAGGGGCCGACACGATGTCGGGACCCTCCAGCACCTCGCCATAGGTCTCCAGCGTGCGGCGAATGACAATGCGCTCATCAAACTTGGCCAATGCCTTGCCACGCGCCGCCAGCCCGAGCTTCCTCGCCAACTCGGGTGCATCCAGCAGGCGGCCGATGGCGGTGGCCAACGCATCGGCGTTTCTCGGCGGCACGATCAGGCCATCCACACCGTCGGTGACCACGTCGCGGCAACCAGGCATGTCGGTGGTGATCAAGGGTGTTGCGCAGGCCGCCGCCTCAATCAATGATTTGGGCAATCCTTCCCGGTAATAGCTCGGCAACACGAAAATGTCGGTGGATGCGAACAGTGCCGGCGTGTCGTCGACGTGGCCCATCCACTCGACCGCGCCTTCGTCGACCCAGCCGCGCACCGTCGCCTCCGGAACCGCCGCGGGATTGCCGGGATCGGAAGCGCCGGCGAGTAGAAAGCGAACCCGCCTTCCGCGGGCGCGGAGCGTGCGCGACGCCTGCACGTATTCCGCGAGCCCCTTTTCCCACAGCAGACGCGCGGCCAGCAGCACGCATGGTGGGTCGTTGCGCGGCATTTCTTCCGAGCGCGGCACGAATCTCGTGCAATCCACGCCCGAGCCCGCGATGACGCGCACGCGTGCACCCTCGATCAAACCGTGGCGCTCGAACATCCCGGCATCGTCGCGATTCTGCAGGATCAATCGCGAGCGCCGGCCGCGTAATGCGAACCGCATCAACGTGCGCACCAGAGGGCGCAGCAGGCGCGCGCGCCGGTCATTACTGGCAAAAACGTAGCCCAAACCCGCGACTGCATTGATGCGCGCGGGCACTCCGGTCGCCATCGCGGCGAGCGAGCCGTATACCGCGCACTTGATGGTGAAGTTGTGCACCAGTGTCGGCCGCTCGCGCTTGAACAACGTCACCAATTCGGCGAGTGCGCGAACCTCGCGCAGCGGATTGAGACTGCGACGATCCATGGCAGGCAATGGCATCCAGCGCAGGCCCAGTTCGCGCAAGCGCGCGCCATATTCGCCGGAGGGCGAAATCAGCAATACGTCGTGGCCCGCGGCCTGCACCGCCAGTGCCAGCGATCGCCGGAAGTTGTACAGATACCAGTCGGTGTTGGCGAACAGGATGATCTTCGACATGCGGCCACCTGATACTGTCATTTCGACGCCTTGCAGCTTGCCTCCACCTGCTGGATCGCACCGGTGAATCCCTTGAAGTCAGGCGTCACCGAACCCGGCGCGTAGGGGCCATTGGCTTGCCACGCACTGCCCTTGCCGTAAATCCAGACGTACTGATTCGCCGCTTCATACGCGGCTTTCAGGCGCCGCTCGAATTTAGCGGGCGTTTCGCGCCGGGACTTGTTGGTCCGGGTGGGCCCGAGCGGCCACAAACCCGGCGCCCCGGAGAGCTGCATCGAGGCTGCGCTTTTCCCCATCAGCCTGGCGAAGTCGCCCTGCGTCCGTTGCACCGAGGGCGCCATGCCTTGGGCGGAGCGGCTGTAGGTCTGTTCCATGCCGATCGCAACGCGGCTCCAGCCGACCGACAGCAGCCCGCGCATGAACGGCACGGCCAATTCGTAGCGGTCGTACTTCGGTATCTTCTTGCCGGCTTTCAATTTGTGCACCCCGGACTTGATTCGCTGCAGCAGGGTCGCGTAAGCCTCCGTCTGATCCATCACATCCGGCAGCACGAACAAGGTCATCCCCGGATATGCCTTGTGCATGGCCTGCGCGATCGCGCGGCCTTCCTGCTCGACCGTAACGGCGAGCTCGGCTCCGCCTACGGGCCCGCCCCAGGTGGGCGTGTACGGTTCGAGGTCCAGCGCGACCCCCTTGAGCTTGGCGTATTTCGCGAGCCTCGCGACATGCTGGAAACGCGCAACGACCGCCTGGTTTTCCTTTGCGTTCTTCCAATCGTGCTGCTTGTAAAGCGCGACCTTGATGAAGTTGTCGGTCACGCCGGATCTCGCGTAGGTGGATTGAAACCTGGCGACGTCCTGCCAGACCTTGCTGTCGGGGTTGCTCCCGACATCCTTCTGCCAGTGATCCATCACGTAGTTCAGAAGGAAGCCCTGCACCCCCACCGTCTTGCCCCAGTAACTGGCCTGTTGCGCGTTGGTTTGCGTGCGGACGTCGGCACCGTCGAACATCAGCAGTTTCGGGCAGTCGGCCAAGGCCAGGTGCCAGGGGCCGGCCAGCAACACCAGCAAGGCCGCCAATCCCATGGATTTGAATGAAAACCGATGCGCTCCTCCGTTCATGCCGAACTCCTTCTGCCGGTCCTCGGCGGTCATGACCCCGCGCGGGCCGCGCAAGGACGGGAATTCTGCGAAGCCGCCAGTCATACGGACGCGGCAGCGAAAGTCAATCGCCGCTGATCGCGTGATGCGGCTTCGACCTCAGCAGGAAAATCATTTCCTGTGAAAGCGCGGGGGCGATCCACGTCTTCGCCACGACGTCGAAGTGTGGCCGAAGCTCCGCGAGCGCGTCGCTGATGCGACAGAAACACAGCGTGTCCTTCTGCCCACCGAAGATCGCGGCGCGGGTTCTCCGCCGCACCTTGTGAAAACCGTTTTCGATGCCGAACGAAACAATCGCCCAGGGCGCGATTCGCGCGAACTCCCGCAACATGCGCGCGCGCAACGCGGACGGCACCCGGTGCATCAATCGCAGGCATACCACCACGTCGAAGGCGCTGGTGTCGAACTCGCCGAGCTCCGCCGCATCGGCGACCTTGAAAGCGACATCGCCGTAGCCGACTTTCGCGAATTCCGATTGCGCCTGCCTCAGCATGCTCTCCGAGATGTCGGAGGCAACGACACGTGTGCCAAGCGAGGCGAACACGCCCGCGAGCTTGCCCGTCCCGGCCGGAATGTCGAGCGCACTGCGATGCGGCACCCGCGCCAGCATGCTTTTCATCACCAGCCGTTCCCGGTGTGCCACGACGCGCGAAGGCAGATTGCGCCAGCCCGTGCGCGACATGAACATGTCGTGGTAACGCTGCGCGGTGGCGTCGTCCTGATAAAACGTCCGGGTGTCGCGCTCGTAATCAAAATTCATGGTTCTTCGCCCATTTCTCGAGTTGCCGGAAATGGGCGGCCAGATACGGCCGTCCGAAGACCCGCGACACACCGTGGAGCGCCCGCAAAGCCCTTTCCGCAAAATGCCGCCTCATTGCGATCGATTCGTGCAGAAAATAATTCAGCAATACCGGATCAATGGATCGCGAAGCGGCGCGCTCATATGTCGATATCAAATCGCCAATGTCGAATTTCCTCCATATTCTGGACGACCCGCCTTTACCCCAGTTAACCATCAACAGCGAGACGATGAAACGCGCGAGATCATTTTCCGGCGCGCCGCGCGACACGACCTGTGGATCGAAGAAAATCCAGGCGCCGCGACGTTGGTCGTACCTGAAGTTGCGGACCTCGAAACCCGAGATGCACAACGTGCGGTCACGTTCGCCGATGCGCCGCAGCACGTCCACGTCCGGATTCAGGAATCCGTCGACCAGATAATTTCTCAGCGGATAATGCGAGATCGCGTCGGTCGTCGCGGCGTGCAGTTGCGCCAGCAACGACACCGCCTCGCGCAGCGCGGCCGAGCTTTCCGCGGCGCCGGCGTCACGGCGAAGAAGCAGCTCCCGCATATCCGGTCCCGACAGCCATGGGTACACGACGCAGGCGTGGTCCAGCCGCAGCGGAGCGCAGGCGCGTTCACCGAGGCGATGCAGCAATTGCATGTCGTCGAATTCGCGTCGCGCACCGTCGCCACACGCGCGGTCGAGCCAGTCGCGGCTCGGATCGCCGCTGCTGCGGAAGATCTTGTAGAAGTCGTCGCCGGATGCGGCTACCCAGGACTCCTTGCGTTCCACGAACGCAAGCGTCTTGATCCATCCCGCATCGTGGGACGACGGTCGGGGCTCCCTTCGCGCTGCAGCCCGTACGTTCATGCCGCCACCACATCGCGCACCGGCATCCGGTTGCGCGCGGCTTCCGCGAGCCATGCCTGGAACATCAGCACGTCCCACAGCCGCGCGCCTTCGTTCGCATTGCCGGAAAGATGGCTGTCCAGCAGTTGCCGGACATGCCCGGGTTCGAAATAGCCTTCTTCGCGCAGTCGCCGCTCGTCCAGCAGTGTTTCCGCCCAATCGCGCAGGGGGCCGCGCAACCATGCACCGATGGGCACGCCGAACCCCTGCTTGGGGCGCTCCATCAAGCGCCGCGGCACGTACCGGTCCAGCACTTGCCGCAACAGCCATTTACCCCTGCCGTTGCGCACCTTTTGCTCGATGGGCACGCGCCAGGAAAACTCCACGACCCGATGATCCAGCAGCGGCACCCGCGCTTCCAGGCTCACTCCCATGCTGGCGCGATCGACCTTGGCAAGAATGTCGCCCGGCAAATACGTGACCAGGTCGTTGAACATCATGCGCTCGATGACTCCACCGGCATGCAAGGCATTCACCGGATTGCCGATCAACCACGGAGGTTCACTGGCTTTCAGCACCACTTCCATCGGGTGCCGGTTGTGCGACATCATCAGCCGGTAGCGTTCATCCTGCGAGCCGGCCTCCAGCATGCGCGCCAGCACCGCGACCTTCGCGCGCGGCCGGCGCATCTTCAATCGTGACGGCAGGCAGGCATTGGCGCCCGCGAGCATGGATTCATAGAAGCCGGGGCGGCGCGACAGCGAGCGCGCCGCTCCGTGTTGGAGGGCAAGCGGCATGCCGCCCAGCGCACGCTCGATCTTCCGGCCCGCGAAGTAGCGTCGATAGCCGCCGAACAATTCATCGCCGCCGTCGCCGGAAAGACTGACCGTGACGTTGCGGCGCGCCATCTGCGCCACCAGGAAGGTCGGGATCTGCGACGAATCGGAAAAAGGCTCATCGAACATTCCGGGCAGCCTGGGCACGACGTCCAGCGCATCCTGCGCGGTGACGTACAACTCGTGGTGGTCGGTGCCGAGGTGTTTCGCGACCGCGCGGGCATGCATCGCCTCGTCATAACCCTTTTCGCGGAAGCCGATGGAAAAGGTCTGCACCGGGCGCCGGGATTGCGCCTGCATCAAGGCGACCACCAGCGACGAATCGATCCCGCCGGAAAGAAACGCGCCCAGCGGGACGTCCGCTTCCATCCGCAGCGCCACTGCATCGCGCAACAGGCGATCGAGTTCATCGACGGCTTCGCGATCGGACAAGCGCAAGCGATCGGCCAAACCCGCCGCCGCGACATCGCGCGCCGACCAGAACGCGCGCGTGTTCGCGCTCAGCGCGGCTGCGTCTGCGGACGCCCGGCTCATGTCCGCCGTGCCGAGCGTGAGCACCGTGCCGGGTTCAAGTTTGCGCAGGCCACGGTAAATCGAGTGAGGCGCGGCGATGTAGTTGTGGCGCAGCAGCAGGCACAGCGCATCGCGGTCGATCGCATTGTCGAAGCCCGGCATCGCCGTCACGGCTTTCAGTTCCGATGCGAACACGAAGCGCCGGCCCACCCAGCCGTAATACAGCGGCTTGATGCCGAGCCGATCGCGGACCAGCGACAGCGTGTGTTCACGGCGATCCCACAGCGCGAAGGCGAACATGCCGATGAAACGCTGCAACGCTGCGTCGAGGCCCCAGTACTCGATCGCGGCCAGCATCGCTTCGGTGTCGGAATGTCCGCGGAACGCCGCGCCGGCCTTGGCAAGTTCCTGGCGCAGCGACCGGTGGTTGTAAACCTCGCCGTTGTAGACCATCACGAAACGGCCGCTGGCCGAAATCATCGGCTGGTGGCCTTCCGGTGACAGGTCGATCACCGACAGGCGGCGATGCCCCAGCGCAATGCCGGCAGCCGCGTCCTGGAAATAGCCTTCATCGTCCGGTCCGCGATGGCGAATCGCATGCGTCATGCATCGCAGCACGGCGGCGGCATCATCCGTGCGCAATTGATGGGCGCTGTCCCAGAAGCCGGTTATTCCGCACACGATGTATTTCTCCTTTCGTCCGCGGGCGCACGCGTGCCCATTTCAGCGTCAGTGTCCATCGCGAACCTGCGACCAAATCGCGGATGCCCGACCCTGCACCCACTCACGCCGTGCTGCAGCTTGCGCAAAGCGGCCGGCCAGATGGCGCGATTGGGTCTCAGCGGGCTGCGCATGACGTCCTCGTGACTTGCTCGTACAGGTCGGCATATCTGCGCGCGCCAGCGTCGATGGCGTAGTGGTCGATCACGCGCCGCCGCGCGCGCAAGCCGATTGCGCGCCGCCCGTCCGCGTCCAGCGCGGCCAGCTTCGCCCACGCATCGCCCAGCGCCGCGGCATCGCGCGGCGGTACGACGATCCCCGTGTCGTCCACGATCGCCGCCGCATCGCCGACATCCGTCACCACGCACGGCACGCCGCACGCCATCGCTTCCGCGGTGGCATTGGGAAATGCCTCACCCCATGCGGAGGAAGAAGCACCAATGTCCAGCGCATTGTCGATCGCCGCAACATCAGCGCGGCGGCCGCACAGCCGCACGCGTTCGCGCAAGCCCAGTTCGTCGATCAACGCGCGCAGTTCGCGGTTCTGCGCGTCGGCGCCTTCGCCCACCATCACGAACACGGAGCGCGGACATGTTTCGGTGAGCCGCTTCGCGGCGCGCAGGAAGTTGCCGTGGTCCTTCATGGGATGCACGCGCGCCACCAGCCCGACCGCGAGCGCGTCCGGCGCAATGTCGAGTTCGGCGCGCACCCGCGCGCGTTCGGCTGGACGCGGCGCGAACGCCGCGGTGTCGAAGCCGTTCGGGATCACCACCGAACGGGAACCGTCATAACCGAGCGCGACGTGCTGTGCACGGCTCACGGCTGCATTGAAGATGATCCGCGCGGGCCGGCGCGAAAGCCGCGCGCCTGCCCCGATCACCCAGCGCGTGGCGCGTTTTTCGAGCGCCAGCGCATGCACGGAGTGGCGGATGTTCCAGACGACCGGCACGGCGTGGCCCCAACCGGCCATCGCGGCCATCAGGTTGGCGTGGTACATCCAACTCTGGATCACGTCGTATTGGCCCAGGCGCAGCATGCGCCGCAGACGCAACACTTCGTGCGGCAGCAATCGACCGGGATGCATGCCAAGGTGATGCAATTCGGCCGATTCCGCGACGATCGCACTCATGCTGCCTTCCGAGCCCAGCGCAATCACCACGTGCTGGAATTCCGGCGGCCGCAGCGTTTGCACGAGCCGGTGCAGTGCCGCCTGCGCGCCGCCGGTGCCGAGTCCCGTAATGATGTGGCAGATCTTCATGCCAGCATGTTCCATCCGTGCTCGCTGACGAATGCGCCGCGAACCCGGGTTGTCGCTTCGAATGGATTGCCGAAGCAACGACGGGCGTTGTCGTGTGGCATCGTCATCGATTCCTCTCAGGCCGCGGGAAAAGTGCCTTCGTGCATCACATGGTCCGTGTGCATCGGGCGCACCCTCGCGAGGAAGTAGCGGTGTTTTTTCCTGAAGCGCCCCCGCAGCAGCGCGAGAATCCCCATGTACTGGAAAATCACGATCAGGCCATCGATCTGGATGCGATGGCGCGGCCCCTGCAACGTCGGAAACGCACCGTACAGCAGCGTCATCAGCAGGAAATAAATGATCACGAAGCGCGCCGTCATCTTCTTCGTTCGCCACACCGCGAACATCCCGTAAACCTGCAACGGCAGCAGCGCCCAGAAGAACAACTGGGGCAGGTTGAGAAACGCGTACTGCGGCTGGGTGTGGAAAGGAATCGGCGTGACGATGAAACGCGCGACGCCGATCACCGGATCGGAGAGGCGCGAGCGGAGTTGGTGCAGCGCGCCGCTGATGCTGCCGTGGCCGAGTTCGTGGACGACGACGGCCAGTGCGAGGAGCGCCCCCATCCACAACCACGGGCTGCGCCGTCCGCGCCGCGACGCGAGCAGGCCGATGCCGAACGCCGCGCCCAGCATCAACGGCACATAGAAACGCGTGAGCGCCAGCACCAGGCCGCAGATGATCGTGACCACGACGGCGCGCTTGATCTTTCCGGTTTCGACCAGCGCCACGGCGTAGACCACGCCCGCCGTGCCAGTGGCGACCAGGATGTCCTTCAGGTTGGCCACGGTGGACCACGCGAGCAGCGAAGGGCTGAGCACCAGGAACACGAACAGCCCGATGCTGCTGCGGCGGCTCATGCCCAGACCGAGCCGCGCCGCCTTCATCAGCAGTCCGGCGGCGATGAAGGTCAGGATGACGTTCATGGCCACCGGTGCGAAATAGCCTTGACCAAAAATCACCAACGCGGAAGCGTTGTACACGTAGTAGAAAAGGTTTGCGCTCTTGACGGTGCTGCGCACGTAGTCGTAGTTGTGCATCAGGTTGAAGATGCCGACGCCGTTCTGCACCAGTTCCTTGCCGAAGCGCAGGTATTTCCAGTCGTCGAGGAACGTGTAGGTGCCGTCGAAGATGAACCCGAAATAGACCAGGAACAATCCCGACTTCAACGCCGCCACGAACAGGCTGAGGCCGGCACGCCGGGTGAAGGCGAGCGACACCAGGAATCCGAGCACGAGGATCGCGATGGCCGGCCAGATGAGTTGGCTGATCGGAAAAGGTTGCATGGCAGTCAGGCGGTCCTGCGGCCGGCGCAAACCGCCTTCAGCGCAGCGCGGGAATTTCCCAGCAGCGTTTCCAGCGAATACGATTCGACGATACGCGCGCGCGCGGCCTGCTGCACCGCGCGCGCCGCGCTCGCATGGGTCAGCACCGGCAGCAGGCCTTCGAGCGCCGCGGCAAAGGCGTCCGGGTTGCGTGCCTCGACCACCGCGCCGTACGTGCCGACGATGCGCGCGGAATCGCCGACGTCTGTCACGACGCAAGGCCGTCCGCAGGCCATGGCCTCGGCGATCGCGTTGGGAAAGCTTTCGCCATAGGACGTCGACGCGAGCACATCCAGCGCGCTGTAGACCGCCGGCATGTCGCCGCGCGGTCCCGCCCAGACGAGGCGCCCGCCCAGGCCCCAAGCATCGGCTTGCGACTCGAGCATCGCCGCGTATCCGGGCATGCCTTCGCCGACGCACACGAAATGCCAGCGCACATCGCGCACCGCAAGGCGCGCGGCAGCTTTCAGGAACGTCGGATGATCCTTCATCCAATCGAGACGACCAACCAGACCGACCAGCAGGGCGTCGTCCGGAATCTGCCATTCGCCGCGCAGCCGTGCCCGCGCTTCGGCGTCGAAACGAAAGCGTTGGGTGTCGATGCCGTTCGGAATCACCCGCATCCGCGCGCGCGGGTAACCGAGCGCCGCGTGATGCGCCGCGCCGGCATCGGAATTGACGATCACGAGATCGGCCATGTGGGCGAGCGTGCAACTGATGCGAAAGGTCAGGCGCGACATCCAGTCGTAGCGGGCGCGATCCATGTAGGCCGAGCGCACGCCCCACACGACGCGTGTGCGGTGGTGCGCCAGCTTCGCCAGCAGCGCCAGCAGGTTGCCGACCGTGAGATAGCCATGGACGATATCCGCATCGGTCGCGCGGTACGTGCGCCAGAGCCGCCACAGGAACCCCGCGATGTCCCGGCGTCCGCGCTTGCGCAGGTCGATCACCGGCACGCCCGCCCGTTCCAGCTCGTGCTGGAAGGCATCGCCCGCGTAAAAACACGCGGCGGAAACATCCCATCCGGCCCGTCGCAGCGCCGTCGCCAGCGCCACCAATTGCCGCTGCGCGCCGCCGCGTCCGAACGAACGGATCAGGAACAGGACGCGCGGATTGCGTTGGCCCGCGTCCATCATCACGTCAGCCACGACGCTGCGCATTTCCGTGACGACATTGGAGCCGGACACGCTCATCCCGCTTGCCCCGCCGCCGCCGCTGGCCGATCGCTGCGTGCCGCCGTGACCACGGACAGCAACGCATTCCATTTGCCGATGACTTCGGCCATCGAATACAGGTCGCACACTTCGCGCGCGCGCGCGCCGAGTTCCGCCCGCAGCGCATCGTCCTGCATCAAGGTTTCGAGCGCCACCGTGAGACTGCGGATGTCGCCCGTCGGCACCAGCCAGCCGTTTTCGCCGTGCGTGATCAGTTCACGCGGGCCGGTTTCACAATCGAAGCTCACGCACGCCATGCCTTCCGCCATCGCCTCCAGCAACGCGTTCGGAAATCCTTCCACCAGCGATGGCAGCACGAACATGTCGGCGCGTCGCATCGCCCCACGCACGTGTTTGTCGAAACCCGGCAGGGTGATGCGATCGACAAGCCCGTGTGCGGCGACGGAGCGGGTCAGGGCGTTGCGCATCCGGCCTTCGCCGACAATCTCGAGGTTCCAATCCGGGTGGCGTTCCGCGACGTTTGCGAATGCGGCGATCAGCAGGTCGAATCCTTTCTTCGGCACCAGCCGACCCACGGCCAGCACGGTCTTGCCGCCGCGGTTCCGTGAGTACCGTGGTGCCGATGCCGACAGCTCCGCATCGGGCGCGCCACCGAACCCAGGCGCGACCGGATTGGGAATGACCTCCACCGCGCAGCCGAGGATCGCTTCCAACTGGTTGGCGCAGCGACGGGTCTGCGCCACCACGGCGGCGGCGCGTCGGTACAACGGACGCCCGAGCGCACGCCAGACGCCGCCCACCCAGTGTGGGCCGGGCGCACTGCGTTCGGAAACGATCACGCGCGCACGCGTTTTCCCGGCCGCGAGCAGCACCAGGATATTGGTGCGCGTGATGAAGCTGATCACCACGTCGGGGTGGACCAGGTTGATTTCACGCCGCAGGGCGCGAACCCGCATCAGGTTGTGGCCGATCGCATCCACGGCATTCGACGAGCGACCCGTCACGCCCAACGCGACGCGGCGGACTATCGCGTCCAGCGGATACTTGTCGCCGCGACCGGTGGCCAGCGTGACCAGCGTCACTTCATGGCCACTGTTCACCCAGGCATTGGCAAGCGCGGTCATCACGCGTTCCGCGCCCCCGCCGCCCAACGAAGGAATGACCAGCACCAGTTTCATGCGGCGGCACCCCGCCAGTGGGACAGGTTCTTTCCGGTAATCGATTCCAGCAGCCGGATGTCCGGCGTGAAATGCGCCCGCATTTCATCCAGCAGGGAGGGCGCGACGGCCTGCTTGCCAGGCACGAAGTTGACGCTGCGCAGCGCATTGAGAACCCCCAGTCGATCGATGCCGGCGCGCTGCTTGACGTACATCGCGGCGCGGACCAGCGGCTTGGGCGTCTTCTGCGTGAACTGCGCCAATGCCTGCGAGCGGGCGTGCTTGCGCTGATTGACGGGCGGAAACTCCTCGCGGCCGTCGAATGCAACTTCGAGGAAGGACAAGACTTCGCGATAAATCCGCGCGGGGTCTTTCGCGAAGTCGTCATAGAACCACCAGCGCACCTGCGGTTCCGGGAAGACATCGAGCAGTCGTTGCAACTGGAGGCCGAGCAGCGGCAGCGTGTCGTAGAGCAGGATCTTGTGGTCGCGCCCGCGCGGCGGAACCCGCCTGCCGGCGCGGCGATCTGGGCACAGCGCCCAAGCGGTCGCGAAATCGATCACGTTCTCGTCGCGCGAGCTCAGCGCCTGCGCGTGCATCGAAACCGCGAGCTCGACCGGATTGCGCAACATCACCAGCAGCCGTGCACCCGGCAGCTTGCGGCGAATCTCGGAAATGGCCGAGTCGGAGTACATGTAAAAGATCGACGCTTCGCCGATCGCGAGGTGTGCATCCGTGGCACCCGCAAACAGCGCCTCGTAATCGTTCCACGTCGACACATAGCGGTGCGCCGGAAGGTCGGAGGCAAAGTAACCGGGCTCCTTGGGCATGCACATGAAGACACGCGGATGCGCGCGCAGGTAAGTCGCCAGCGCGGTGGTGCCGCACTTGGGCGCACCCGCAAGAATGAAATTCGGCGCGGTCATCGCTTTTCCCCAAGTGGCAGGACGGTCGGGTTGACCCCGAGCCGCGAGCGGACGAACGCCAGACCGGAGACGTTCCATGCCACGCTCCCGAAGGCGGTCGCGAGCGCGGCGCCAATCAGTCCGAACAGCGGAATCAACGCCACGCTGAACCCCACGTTCAGCGCGGCCGCCAGCGCCATGAACCACGATGCCTGGCGCTCGTAGCGGGTCATCGTCATCAGGAAGCCGGTGGGGCCGCTCATCGCGGCAACGCACTGGCCGGCAAGGATGATGAGCAGGGGGATGTAGGCGGCTTCCGCGAAACCCTTGCCGAACAGGCCGAGCACCCAGTAGCCGGCGACCGCGATCGCGATCGCGACCGCCGCGGTGACGATGAACGTCAGCTTGGCCGCGTGATGCACCAGCCTCGCCATGGTCGCGTGGTCGTCGGCTGCGTAGCTCTCGGCAATCATCGGCGCGAGGATGGTGTTGACCGCGGTGAGGCCATACGCCGCGATCGCCGCCAGCCGCACCGCCGCGTAATACGGTCCCACTTCATCCGCGCCGGCGAAGCCGCCAAGGATCAGGACGTCCACGCGATTGGAAACGATCCCGATCGCCGCCAGCAAGAACAACTGGCGGCCCAGCTTGAACCAGGCCCGCGGATCGTAGCTCGGCTTGATGTGCTTCGCCGCAGCCGGCCACGCGCGCGACAGGTGCCATTCGGAACATCCCACCGCCGCCAACGCCGCGACGACATTGGCCAGCATGATGCCCGGTGCATCCAGCCGCAGGCCCAGCGGCAGGGCAAGTACCAGCACCAGCGCAATCAAGAAGATCGGACGTACCAGGCTGTTGTATGCCCCCGAGCTTACGGCCCGCTTGTAGCCGCGGAAGAAGCCGCCGTTCAGTCCGAGTTGCGCCAGCAGCGGCAGCAACAGGAAGCTGGCCAGCATCGTCTGCAGCGTCGCGCTGCCCATCCGATCGTGCAGCGCGAGTACCAGCGCGGCGCCCGCCAGCATGATCGCGATGCTTCCCGCCAGCACAATGCCGCTGGCGCCACGGCGCAATCCGCGCAGCGCGCCCCATTCGCCGCGATGCAGATAAACCGGCACGAAGCGCACCACGCTGCTGCTCTGGCCGAGCAATGCCAGCACCACCAACACGCTTACCCATGACATCGCATAGGCATAGATGCCGTATTGCGATTTGCCGACCAACCGCGCCAACAGCACGTTGACGATCAGGCTGAAAGCCGCGCCACCCACCTGCACCAGCAGCGCGCCGGATGCGCCGCGCCGAAGCAGGCGCGAGGTCGCGGCAAATTCAACCGCGCCCCGCGCGGCATTGCCAGGCGCGCGTGCGGCCTCGGCGGCTTCAGCCGACATCGTCCCGCTTCCCCGACGGCGCAGGTTTCACGATGATTGCGATGCGCATCATTCGGCCAGTCCATCCGCGTGATAACCGTAGGCGTTGAAGCCGCCGCTGCGGCGTTCCATGCCGTTGAACACGACGCCCTTGATGTCGACGCCGCTCTGGTGGAATCGCTGCATCGCCATTTCGACCTCGCGCGACTGGTTGAGGCCAAAGCGCACCACCAGCAGGCTGGTAGCGACGTGGTGGCCGATGATCGTGGCGTCGGTCACCGAAAGAATCGGCGGACTGTCGATCACGATCAGGTCGTACTGCGGCGACAGCGAGTGCAGCAGCGCCGCGAAGCGCGGCCGCATCAGCAGCTCGGAAGGATTGGACGGCTTTCTGCCGGCCGGGATGAAATGCAGGTTCTCGACGTCCTCGACCGAACGGATCGCCTCCTCGACGATGATGCGGTCCGCGAGCAACTCGGAAAGCCCATTGTCCGGACGGCCGCCGAGGATGGTGTGCAGTTTGCCGTCGCGCATGTTGGCATCGATCAGCAATACGCGCTGACCAGCCTGCGCATTGATTGCGGCGAGGTTGGCGGACACGAACGTCTTGCCGGCGTTCGGACTCGAGCCGCAAATCATGATGCGGTTGTTCGCGGCATCCGGCGCGGTGAAGTACAGGCTGGTGCGCAGGCTCCGCAAAGCCTCGGCCGCGAGATCCTCCGGCGCCGCCAGCGCCAGCAGGCGTTGCCGGCGTCTCGAGAACAATCGCGGCCGGCCGTACTCGGACAGCGCGAGTTGCTGTTCGCTCAGCGGAATCGCCGTGTAGACAGGCAGGCCGAGCTGTTCGATCTCCGCCGGGTCTTCCATGCCGCGCTTCATGAACTGGCGCAGGAACACGAACGCCAGCGCGAACACGCCGCCCGCGACGGTGCTGCCCAGCACGGTGATCAGTTTCTTCGGCTTCGCGGGGCTGGTGATGTCGACCGTCGGCTCGTCCACGATGCGCGCGGTGCCCACCGCGCCGGCCTGCGAAATTTCCAGTTGTTGTTGCTCGTTGAGCAGGCCGTTGTAGGTGCTGTCCAGCACCTGTACGTTGCCATTCAACCGCAGCAACTGACGCTGCGTGTCGGGCAGCGTGTTCATCTGCTTCTGCATGCTGGCCTTGCGCGAATTCAGCATGCCGATCTCGCTTACGATGGCCTTGTAGGCCGGGTGCTGCGGCGTGTACAGGCGCGCTGCTTCCAGCCGCTGCGTTTCGAGTTGGCGCAGGTTGTTGTCGATGTCGTCGATCTGGGTGAGCAGGCTCTGGGTCTGCATCGGCACGTCCACCGAATGCGCCTTCAATTGATACGCGTTGAGCGCCGCCTGCGCTTCCTCGAGACGACTCTTCACGATCGGCAGTTGCTTCTCGACGAATTTCAGGCTGTTGCCGGACTGCGCCGAGTTGCGGCCCACGTTCTGCGACAGGAACGCCTGGGTGACGTAGTCGAGAATCTGCACGGCCAGGTGCGGACTGGTGCTGTCGAGCGTCAGCGCGATCACGTTGGAGCCCTGCTGTGCCGGCTGGGCATTGATCGATGCCTGCAGTCCGGAGATGGTGGTCGCCTCGTTGTTGCGCGTGACGCTGAAGTTCGTGCCGGGGTTGGCATCCATTTTCGAGACGTGCATCGTGATGCCGTCCTGCTTCACGGTCTGCCCGACTTTCCCGCGCAGCAGCACCTTGCCGTTCATGAAAGGCATCAGGCTGTCCGCGTGCAGCGCGTATGCGCCATCCTTGCCCGCCACCAGCGTCATTTCTTTTCCGAGCAGACTGGTGGGCACGTCGAGTTGCTGGACATCCAGTTGCGAGCCGCCCCAGTCGTAGCTTGAAAAGCCGGGCCATGCACTGGCGACGTCACCCGGCTTGGCGGGCGTATAGAACTGTGCGGCGAGGGCTCCGATCAGCGGCACCCGGTCGGGCGAAACCACGATGTTGAGGTTGAGCGCATCGACCGCACGCTTGACCACCGAATAGGAGGTGAGGATCGACACCGCGTCGGTGGAGCCGGGATTGGTCGCACCCACGGCCTGTTCGACCGCGGTGATCCCGGGCAGCGTCGGCGCCTGCTCGACCTGCAGCAACGCCGTGGCCTGGTAAACCGGCCGCGACAAAAACACGTAGGCGAGTGCCAGCACGAAGAAGATCGCGGTCACCGTGAGGATGAACCGCTTGTGGTCGATCAGCGTGCCAAGCAACGCGCGCAGGTCGATCTCGTCACCGTTCTGTTCGGTCGGCAGCGCGCGTGCATCGATGAACGCGGGTTGCGAGTATTCAAGTCGTTGTGTGGGCGTCATGGGGTACCTCCAGGCTCGCCCGGGTGGTTCAAGGCAAACACCGGACGCACATTGCATGCCGCGGCTGGGTGCCGCCGATGAAATTGCGGGGGGTCGGGCGTGTTCCGGTCATGCGTTTGCGATCTCATCCTTTCGTCGCTCCGTGGCCGATGCCGTGCCGCTGTTCCTGACACCTTTGCAGCGGCCGGTGTCTTCTCGAAGAGGAGATCGCCGCAGGTGCGGCGATCTGCGTGCGCCGGCGTGGGCGTGCGTGCGCACGGATTGCCGATGGTTTCGAATCAACGATTCTTGCAATCACGTGCTGAACGAAACCATCACGAACACCGCACGAATTCGGAATTATTTACCCGTTCATGAAATAGACATCCATTTGAATGTCCGGAGAATGCAAGTGCATACAAAAACTTGTCAGGCATTTCACGCGCCATTACCGCCACCTGACGCAAACAAATGATTTTTCATTCAGCGTTATGCGCTGGACACCACCGGATCGGCATGGCCTACTGTCGATCGACATCGTGGCTGGATGAAAGTGCATTCGACCGCGGTTCCGCGCGCTTTTTTTGGGTGGCGCGTGATGGCGTTGACGGCGTGGCATTCCCGTCATCGGCGAGGTCCGTCGTGGCATCTTCGCCAACGGCGGATGAAAAATCCCGATGCGCTACTCGCGTATCGCGCATCCGTCGTGTGCCGGTTCGATCGTGCGCGACGGCGTTATGCGTGGCGCGTGCGTTTCCGAACCCCACAAGGCGATAAGGCGATCTGACCATGGAACTTTCGCAGCGGACTCCGGATGGAACCATTTCCCGTGTGCAAGCAGCGCGCGCAATGGCTGCAACACGCAGCACCCATGCCCTGCGCGTTTTTCTTGCGATCATCGGGTGCGTAGCGCTGGCGGGCTGCCTACCCGGCCAGAACGCGTCGCTGGACGTTCGCGCCGCCAACACGAATCCCGACTACGTTCACCTGGTGCCGATCACGCCGCAGGTGATCGCCACCGAACAGGCGGCGAATCCGCCCGAGGGCATTCCCCCTGCGCTGGCCGATTATCAGCCGCAGCCTTACGAGATCGGCCCCGGCGACACGCTTTACATCACGGTGTGGAATCATCCGGAGCTGACATCCCCGGCGGGGAACCAGCAGGAGGCGGCCGCCAACGGCCGCGTGGTGCAGGCGGATGGCACGATCTTCTACCCCTTCGCGGGCAAGGTGCAGGCGGCCGGCAAGACCATCGACCAGTTGCGCCAGGCGCTCGCGGGCAAGCTCGGGACCTATCTCAAGAATCCGCAGATCGATGTCAACGTGATCAGCTACGGCAGTCAGCGCGTGTTGCTGGAAGGCGCTTTCACCAAGACCGGTCCGCAACCAATCACAGGCGTGCCACTGACGCTGGGTGAGGCGATGGGCAAGGCGGTGGTGGATGATCCCAACGCCAATCTTTCGGACGTGGTGCTGACGCGTGACGGGCACGCCTATCACCTCGACATCGACAGCATGGAACGCGACGGACTCGCCAAGCAGGTTTACCTGAAACCCGGCGACCGCGTCTTCCTGCCGTACAACGATCATCAGCAGGTGTACGTGATGGGCGAAGTGAATCGTCCGCGTGTGGTGCGTTTCAGCTCGGGGGACATCACGCTGACGGAAGCGATCGGCGCGGCCGGCGGGCTGAACCAGGTCACGTCGCAGGGCAAGATCTACGTGATTCGCAATACGTCGAGCAAGAACGATCCCAAGGCGACGGTTTACGAGCTGGACGCCCAATCGGCGGTTGCGTTCGCGCTCGGGGCCCAGTTCGAGGTGCGGCCGGGCGACGTGGTGTTCGCATCGGCGGCCGGCATCACGCGCTGGAACCGCTTCATGACCCAGTTGCTGCCGCTGACCAGCGCCCTCAATGCGACCGCGGCGGCGCAGTACTACATCCAGCGCAATCCGTAATGCTCCTGCAGCCGGACTTGGCGCGGATCGCGCAAGGTCCGGCTGCCGACGGCGACCTCGATGGCTCACCCTTGGAACAGGCCGCAAGCGTCGCAAACGGTGACCCAGCCCACGCTCCCGCGAAGTTCCTGGGTACGTGAAATAAACGGGCGCCGCGCGGCGGCACCCCTTTGCACTTCACGGCTTGTCCTTCACGAACCGCGTGAACAGCTCATGGATGCGCCGGTACTCGTCGTACCACGCATCGGCGTGTTCGAAGGCGTGGCGTTCGGTCGGATACAGCGAAATCCAGAAGTCCTTCTTGTGCAACTCGACGAAACGCTGGTATAGCCGAATGGTGTCTCCCGGCATGACGTTGTTGTCGATCAGGCCGTGATTCATCAGCAACGGATCCTGAAGGTTCTTCGCGTATTCGATCGGCGAAGAAATCCGGTATGCCTCGGGATCGAGTTGCGGCGTGTTGAGGATGTCGGACGTGTAGCCATCGTTGTAACTGGTCCAGTCCGATACGGCGCGTTGCGCCGCGCCGGCCGCGAATTCGCCCGGTGCACGCAGGAGTGCCATCTCGGTCATGAAGCCGCCGTAGGAACCGCCGTAGATCCCGACGCGATTCGGATCGACGTGGTGGTTCTTCACCAGCCAAGCCTTGCCATCCAGCAGGTCTTCCAGTTCCGGATGGCCCATGCGCCGGTAGATCGCATCACGCCAGTCACGACCGTAGCCGGCCGAGCCGCGGTAATCCATGTCCAGCACCACATAGCCTTCCTGCGTCAACAGATTGTTGAACATCTGCTCGCGGAAGTAGTACGACCAGTTCTTCGAAACGTCCTGCAGGTAACCCGCGCCGTGCACGAAGAACACCGCAGGGTGCGCGTGCGAAGTGTCATGGTTGGTCGGCTTGTAGAACTTGGCCCAGATGCCGAAGTTGCCGTGGCTGCTCGGAATTTTCACGAACTGCGGTTGCACCCATGTCGAGGCGAGCGCCTTGTATCCGGGGGTGCGGGTGTCGGTGAGTTCGCGCGCATCGCTGCCATCCACCTTCACCACCGCGAGCTGCGGCGGAATGTAGGCGCTGGAATGCAGCACGGCGAGCTTGCTGCCGTCGGGGGAAAGTTGGAAATCATCCAGACCTTCAACGTGCGTCACCCGTTGCAACGTGCCACCCGCGACCGGCACGCGGTACACGTCATAGGCGTAGGGCGCCTGCTTGTTGGAGCGCACATAGAACCACTTGCCATCGGGCGACAGCAGCGGCATCGAAACCTCGTAACCCGTGCCGGTCAGCGCACGCGCCTTGCCGTCCAGGGGTTTCACGAACAACTGCGCGTAACCGGATGCTTCCGACTCGAACCAAAGCGTCCGGTTGTCGGGCAGCCAGCCGAGCGCGTTGAAACTCCAGTTGATCCACGCGGGATCGGTGAGGCGGTCTTGGGTCACCAGCTTGTGGCCAGCAAGATCGACCGACGTGATCCAGCGGTCCTTGTGGTCGTTCGCGACCAGTTCCACCGCGAGCCGGCTGCCGTCCGGACTCCACGCGATCGCAGGGAAACCCGACTCACCCACCGCGACGAAATTGATCGACACGGACCGCGTCTTCGGCGCAGCCAGCGCGGCCGCCTCGTCGGCATGACCTTCCTTTTTCAACTGCGCGATGCGCTGGGTGCGCAGGTCGTGCAGCGGATCGTCGTGGATGCCGGGCAAGTCATCCAGCGACAACGGATACTGCTTGTGGTGCTGCAGGTCCAGCAGCAGCAATGATTGCGGCGCCGGATTGTTGTGGCCGACGTAGGTGCGCGCGGGTTCGGTTTCGGGATAGCCGGAATCGTTGACGTAGTGCACCACCACTGGACGCTTGCCGCGTTGATGGCCTTCCGGCCGCGTCACCACCAGCATCCAGCGCGCGTTCGGCGACAGCGAAGTCATCGCCACGTGCACCTTGTCGCCCAGGTAAAACGGCGCCGGCGACCGCGCGGGATTTTCCGCGTCGAGTTTGTCGTCGTGTTCGCGCACCGCGTCCTTGTCAGCCTTGTCCGCGCGCAACGTTGAGAACAGGTTGAGTTGCAGGCGCTCCATCTGGTCGGGCTTCGCATCTGCCGGATTGTCTTCGGTCTTCAGCGTCGCGGCGGGCGCAACCACACCGGTCGCCGCATTCCAGACGTACCACCCTTCGCCCTGGTTCCAGCTCACCAGAGTGCCGTCCGCGGAAATCTGCAAGCCGGACTTGCTCTCGTTGTCGCGAGTGAGCTGGCGGGTGGTGCCGCTCGCCACCTCGCGCACGAATACGTCACCGTGGCGCAAGAACGCGGCGCGGGCGCGAGCGCGGTCGAACACGGCGGGACCATCGGCGTTCGCAAGTTCGGCATCGCTCAATTTTTCAGGCGTACCGCCATCGGCGGCGACGCGATAAAGGTCGCGGATCGACGAACCCTTGCGCTTCAGCTTGAAGTAGATGCTGCGGTCGTCCACGCTCCAGTAGGCCTCCTCGACCGGCGGGCCGATCCAGTCCGGGTCGGCCATGATCTGTTCGAGGCTGAGCTTGTGGGTCGTGCCCGACGCGGTCGCGGGTGATGCGTCCTGCGGCGCGGCGGCGAACGTGCCCGCGCTGACCAGGAGACAAACCAGACCGGCGACGGCGATGCGATTCATGAGCTGGTCCCCACGCAAAAGACCGGAGCCTAGCCACGCGCTGCACGGGCACGCAAGCGCCGGAAGTATCGAATGGTGTGCGAAGCACGCGGCGTGGCGCTAACCTGCGCGGGTCGCCACCGCGTTCGGGAGTCAAACCATGCGTACCCTCCGCGTGCTTGCCGGCTTCGGGTTCGGCCTTTTGTCGGGTGTCGCGATTGCGCAGCCCCCTCCGACCAGTTATGTGCGAGACACCTCGTTGATCGATACGCAACACACGGTGCCGTCCATGGCTCCCATGACCGCGAAACACGACGTCGTCGATACCTACTTCGGCACCACGGTGCACGACCCGTATCGCTGGCTGGAAGACGCCGACGCGCCCGCGGTGGAACAGTGGATCGCGGCGCAGAACGCCTACACCGAAAAGGTGATGGACGGCTTCAGGGACGCCAAGACCATCGCGAAACGCGTGGGCGAACTGGCACTCACGTCCACCCAGCAATTCGATCCGGAAATCGCGGGCGGCACCTTGTTCTACATGCGCCAGACGCCGCCGCAACCGCAGGCGGTACTGGTGGCGCAAGCGTGGCCGGGCGGGAAGGCGCGCGTGCTGGTCGATCCGAATGCCGCGCACGGCAGCACTGCGATCACGGGTTATTGGCCGTCGCCCGATGGCAGGTATGTGGCCTACGGCACCGCCGAAGGCGGCAACGAGGAAACCACGATCCGTTTCATCGATGTCGCGACCGGCAACGCCTTGCGCGACGCGCTGCCGCACGCGGGCGGCGGCACCACGCCGCAGGCGCTGGTGTGGGATGCCGGGGGCAAGGGCGTTACCTACGTGCGTTTGCCTTCGGGCGTGTCGGCCGATCAATCGCAATTCAATGCGGCGTTGTATCACCACGCGCTCGGCGGCGATGCCAAAACCGACACGCTGGAATTCGGCCAGGGCTTGTCGAAGGTTGCCGAGTACACGCTGCTCGGGTCGGCCGATGGCCAGCATGCCGCCGCGCTGGTGCACGCGGGAGATGGCGCGCCGGATGCCGTGTATCTGCGCAGCGGCAGCGGCCGGTGGAAACTGGCACTGGGCACCGAGGCCAACGTGCGTGCCGCGTCGGAGATCAACCAGGGCGCGGCGTGGGATGGCGATCGCCTGATGGTGATCGCGTACCAGCATGCGCCACGCGGCAAGCTGCTGGCGCTGGAGGCAAACGGCAAGTCGAAGGTGCTGGTGCCGCAGGTGCAAAACAACTGGGCGATGCATTCGGTGACGCCGGTCAAGGGCGGCTTCCTGATTACCGAAGTACGCGGACCGGATTGGCGGGTGCAGCAGTACGACGCAAACGGAAAGTTCGTGCGCACCGTGCCGCTGCCGAAAACCGGCATCGCCATTGGCACGATCGCCAGCAGCACTCGTTCCGATCGGGCGCTGATCACTTGTTCCGGCTGGACGATTCCCACGCGTTGGATGGAATACAACGCGGCGGGCGGCACCTTGAAGGCCGTGTTCGAGGTGCAACCGGCGGCGGATTATTCGAAGGTCGTGGCGCACCGGATGGACGCGACCTCGAAGGACGGCACCAAAGTGCCCGTCACCGTGATCGCGATGCAAGGCGTGACGCCGAACGGTGCGCGACCCACGATTCTCTATGGCTACGGCGGCTTCGGAATCAACACCGCACCGCGCTTCCTGGGCTCAATGCTGGCATGGCTCGAACGCGGGGGCGTGTATGCGGTCGCGAACATCCGTGGCGGCGGCGAGCTCGGCGAAGGTTGGCACGAAGCCGGCATGCTCGGCAAGAAACAAAACGTGTTCGATGATTTCCATGCCGCGGCGCAGGCTTTGGTGCAACAACGTTGGACTGTTCCCGCGCGCCTCGGCATCATGGGCGGTTCCAACGGCGGGTTGCTGATGGGCGCGGCGCTGACGCAGCATCCTTCCGAATACCGCGCGGTGGTATCGCTGGTCGGCATCTACGACATGCTGCGCGTCGAGCTTTGGCCGAATGGCCAGTACAACATCAGCGAGTACGGCACCGTCACGAAGAAATCCGATTTCGACTGGCTGCGTGCGTATTCGCCGCTTCAGAACGTGAAGCCCGGCACTCCCTATCCGGCGGTACTGCTGATCACCGGCGTCAACGATCCGCGTGTCGCTCCGTGGCAGTCGCGCAAGTTCGCGGCGGCGCTGCAGGCCGCCAACACGTCGAAGAATCCGATCCTGCTGCTGACCCGCATGAACGAAGGCCACGGCGTCACTGCTTCTTTCAGCCAGCGGGTCGGCAACGCCGCGGCGGCGATGGGGTTCTTCGCCGAAGAATTGGGTTTGGACTCGAACATGGAATCGGCGCAGTGACGCTGGAGGGCGTGGAGATCGAGACCGCGCCGAATCCGCGCAACGCGGTGATCTGGCTGCACGGGCTCGGCGCGGACGGCCACGACTTCGAGCCGATCGTGCCGCAACTGGTGCGTCCGGAATGGCCGCCGTTGCGCTTCCTGTTCCCACATGCGCCGGTGCGTCCGATCACCCTCAACAATGGCCTGCCAATGCGGGCGTGGTACGACATCGCGGGTTTCGACCTGGCGCAAAGGCAGGACGAACCCGGCATCCGCACGTCGATCGGCGCGGTCGATGCATTGATCGCGGGCGAAGTCCAGCGCGGGGTGCCGCCGTCGAACATCGTGCTGATCGGCTTCTCGCAGGGCGGCGCGGTCGCGCTGGCGGCGGGGCTTCGTCACGCGCAAAAACTTGCCGGCATCGTCGCGCTGTCCACGTATCTGCCGATCGCTGATCGCACCACCGGCGAACGCCATGCGGCGAACGCGGCGACGCCGATTTTCATGGCCCACGGTGCGTTCGATCCGGTGGTGCCGCAGGTGCTGGGCGAACGCTCCCGCGACCAGTTGCGTGCGTGGGGTTTTGCCGTGGACTGGCACAGTTATCCGATGGCGCACCAGGTGTGCCCGCTCGAAATCGAGGATCTCGCCGCGTTCATGACTGCCATTCTCAAGGACGCCTGAGGAATGCCGCGTACTCCGCGCCGAGCGGTTGTGATGGGAACCCGATCCAGGGAAGGCCTTTTTGGTCTCTTGCGGTTGGGAAAGGCCATGCTTGTCAATCGATCCAACGATGCAGCGATCACGGACGATCGCAACAAAATCGCACTTCCGGATTTCTGTTCGCTGGCTTCGGTGTTCACGCTGGTCGTGGTGGCGGAACTGGTGGTGGTGATCGACGCGCTGGCGCCGGACGCACGCACGGATTGGCGTGGGTTTTCGACCGCGACTTTGTTCGTGGTCTGGCTGGCGTTGCTGGCTTCGTTGTTATTGTGCCGCCTGACGCCGCTGCTGGTCCGCTGGCCGCGTGCGATTGCGTGGACGCTTGCGTGGGTTGCACTGGTGGCGCTGGTGACGGCGACGAGTGCAGGAGTCGCATGGCTGGATCGCGCGCTCGGAACGGATCTGACGCCCGCGTCCTGGCCGCACTTCGTGATCGGCAACATGGTGCTGGCGGCGCTGCTGGGCGCGGCGTTGCTGCGTTACTTCTACGTGCTGGCGGAGTGGCGTGCCCGTCTCGCCGCGGTGGCGCGTGCGCAATTCGACGCGCTGCAGGCGCGCATCCGTCCACACTTTCTCTACAACAGCATGAACACGGTCGCGGCGCTTGTACGCGTCGATCCCGACGCTGCGGAGCGCACGGTGGAAGACCTGAGTGAACTGTTCCGCGCATCGCTGGGCGCAGGCGACAAGCCGAGCACGCTGGGCGCGGAACTCGCGTTGATCGATCGCTATCTCGCAATCGAGCAACTGCGGCTCGGCAAGCGGCTGAAGGTGCAACGCGAGCTTGCCGATTTGCCTGCCGATCTGGAAATGCCGGCATTGTTGCTGCAGCCGCTGGTCGAAAACGCCGTTTACCATGGCATCCAGCCGCGCCGCGAGGGCGGCACACTGCGGATCGCGGGCCATCGTGTCGGCGGCGGCATCGAAATCGAAATCTCGAACCCGCTGCCCGACACCGCATCGGCGCCGCGCAGCGGCCACGGACTGGACAACGTGCGCCGCCGAATCGCCTATCACTTCGGGGAACGGGGGCGTCTGGAAATACGAAATGAAGGCGGCGAGTTTCGCGTGCGCGTGAGGTTGCCGGACGCGCCGCCCCCTTGAGTCAAGGGAGCTATCGCCGCACGTGAAGCGGACGGCGATGGGAAGTGGAAAGATGCCCGCGAAGATCGTTTACAGCCGGTGATCCGATCATGCGAATAGTCATCGTGGATGACGAGCCTCTTGCACGCATGCGCTTGGCCGCGCTCCTGCGCGATTGCGAAGGGGTCGAGGTCGTCGCCAGCGTCGGCGACGGCGATGCCGCGCTCGCGGCTTGTGCGCAGTTCCGACCCGAACTGCTGCTGCTGGACATCGCAATGCCGGGGCTCGACGGCGTGGGCGTGGCGCGGCGGCTGGCAGCGTTGCGCGATCCGCCGCAACTGGTGTTCTGCACGGCTTACGAGCAGCACGCACTGGAGGCCTATGAATTGCGCGCGGCCGACTATTTGCTGAAACCGGTGCGCATCGAGCGCCTGCGCGAAGCCTTGGCGCGCGCCGAAGCATTGCGGCGCCGTGCGTCGGCAGCGACTCCTACGTTGCTGGCGCAAGTGCACGGTGCGCCGATCAGGGTTCCGCTGGCGGAAGTGCTGTACCTGACCGCCGACGACAAGTACGTCACGGTGCATCGCGATGTCGGCGAGGTATTGATCGAACAATCGCTCAAGGCAATCGAGGAAACCATGCCCGAGCGCTTCGTGCGCGTCCATCGCGGCTGCCTGATACCGGTCGAACGCTTGCTGGGCCTGCGGCGAGAGGCCGACGGAACGGTGCGTGCGCTGATCGCCGGAAGCGACGCCGCGCCCGAAGTGAGCCGCCGCAACCTCGTGGCCGTGCGCAAGCTTCTGCGCGGCGGCTGATGTCCACGCGAGGGGTTCGCTGGCGCTGCCGGCGGACCTTGGTATGTCCTTCGATCGTCGGAGGCTTTTGCCACTTCCGCCGTGACGGGTATGGGTGTAGGTTTTGCGGGTTCGCCCCGCCGGAGTCTCGCCATGTCCGCATACACGCGCGCCCTCGCACTGCTGGCTGCAAGTCTGATGTTCGTGCCGCTTGCGCATGCGGACGCTCCACAGCCGACGCAATCGGAAAATGCCCGGATCGAGCACATCCTCGCCCAGCACGCGAAGGTGAAGCGGGTACCGGCCGTCGCCTTGTCCTACGATGGCCAGCACCTCGCATGGGTGGTGTCGCACGATGATGCGACCGAACTGATGCTGGGCTCGTGGAACGGACAGAACGCGCACGCGGTGACGATTCCCGGCGACTGCCGCGAAGAAGGCCTCCGCTGGGCGCCGCGCTGGAACGAACTGGCGGTGCTGACGCGCTGCAAGATCGATCCTTCCAACACCAAGCCGATGCGTGGGGCGATCTGGCTGATCGACGTGAATGCCGGCAAGCCGCCGCGCAAGCTCGCGGACCTCGAGGGCTTCGCCGAGGGCATGCAGTGGAGCCGCGATGGCAAACGGATCGCGTTCCTGTTCGTGCCGGGGGCGACGCGCCTGCCCGAGGCGACGGCTTCCGGCAATCCGCGCGTCGGCGTGATCGGCGGAGCCGGCGACATGCAGGTGCAATACGTCGCCAGCGTCGCGGTGACGGGCGGCACGCCCGAATTGCTGACGCCGAAGGGCTTGTATGTGTACGAATTCCGCGCATCATCCACCGGCAACCGGATCGCCTATACGGCTGCGCCACCGCCGGGCGACAACAATTGGTGGACGGCGAAGCTGTACGTGCAGGACGCCAAGGCTGGTGCCGCGCCGAAGGAAATCGTCGACCCCGGTTCGGTGAAAGGTTCGCTGCACGGCCTGCAGATCGCGCTGCCGCGCTGGTCGCCGGATGACGCGCGCATTCTTTTCATCGGCGGCCTGATGAGCGATCGCGGTGCGACCGGTGGCGACATCTACAGCGTGCCGGCGCCGGGCGGCGCGCCTGTGAACCTGACCGAAGGCGCAAAGGTGACACCTTCGTGGTTCACGTTCCTGGACGGTCGTTCACTGCTCGTGAACCAGATTGCCCAAGGCAAGGTGGAAGTTACCGAATACACGCTCTCGGGCAACCACGCGCGACAGGCTCGCATGTGGTTCACGGCGCCTGGCGTGATCGGCGATGGTCGTGCCGCGCTTTCGGTGTCGTTGTCCGGCAAGTCGCCGCGGCGGATCGCCTACGCGGCGGAGTCGTTCGACCATCCGCCCGAGGTTCACTCGGGCCAACTCACCACTGCACCACCGCCGGCGGTTACATCGATCAATGTCGGGCTTGCGCACGACTGGGGCAAGGCGCAATCGGTGGAATGGAACCACGGCGGCATGCACGTGCAGGGCTGGCTGATGTATCCCGCCGATTATGATCCGCACAAGACGTATCCGATGATCGTTTACGTGCACGGCGGTCCTTCATCGGCCCACCTGCCGAGGTGGGGCAACAACGCGAGCGCGTACTCCGAATTCGGTTATTTCGTGCTGATGCCCAACCCGCGCGGCAGTTTCGGCGAAGGCGAAAAATTCGCGCAGGCCATCCGCAACCAGATGGGCTACGGGGATCTCGATGACATCCTCGCGGGCGTGGACAAGGTCGAGAAAATCGCGCCCATCGACAATAACCGCCTGGGCATGACCGGCTGGAGCTACGGCGGCTTCATGAGCATGTTCGCGCCCACCCGCACCAATCGCTTCAAGGCGGTGGTGGCGGGCGCGGGGTTGTCCGACTGGCAGAGCTACTACGGCCAGAACCAGATCGACCAGTGGATGATCCCCTTCTTCGGCGCGTCGCTGTACGACGATCCCGCCGCGTACGCGAAAAGCTCGGCGATCAATTTCATCAAGCGCACGAAGACACCGGCACTGATCGTGGTGGGTGAGCGCGACGAGGAATGTCCGGCGCCGCAATCGTTCGAATACTGGCACGCGCTGAAGACGCTGGGCGTACCGACGACGCTGGTCGTGTACGCCAACCAGGGTCACCACATCGCCAGTGACTCTGACCTGGAAGACATCATGCGTCGGTCGCTGGACTGGTTCGGGAAATACTTGTCGGCTGCGCCCGCGAACTGACGAGCGCAGCAACCTGCATCAGAACAGTTCGCCCTGCGGTGAAATCTTGCGTGGCGGCGTGAAGCGCGTGCAATCCAGTTGCAATGCGCGCGCGCGGGCAAAACCGTGCTTGCGGCAGGCCACTTCGAAGCGTCGCCGCAAGAGGTCGGCGAATGGGCCTTGGCCGCGCATGCGGGTGCGGAAATCCGAATCGTAATCCCGGCCACCATTCATTTGGCGCACCAGGCTCATCACGTGTTCGGCGCGTTGCGGCACGTGGATCGCCAACCATTCGCGGAACAGGATTTTCAATTCCCACGGCAGGCGCAGCACGGTGTAGCCGGCCATGTTGGCTCCGGCCTCGGCGGCGCGCTCCAGCACCGCTTCCAGGTCGCGATCGTTCAAGGCCGGAATGATCGGCGCCACCAATACGCCGGTCGGCACGCCCGCTTGCGTCAGTGCCTGCACTGCTTGCAAACGCCGGTGCGGTGCGGATGCGCGCGGTTCGAGCTTGGATGCCAGCCGATTGTCCAGCGAATTCACCGAGACGAACACCTGCACCAGTTTTCCCCGCGCCATCGGCCTGAGCAGATCGAGATCGCGTTCCACCAGCGCGTTCTTGGTGACAATGGTGCAGGGATGGCGGCATTCGGCCAGCACTTCCAGCGCTGCGCGCGTCAGCCGCCATTTTTTCTCGACCGGCTGGTACGGATCGGTGTTGCTGCCGATGTTGATCGGCTTCGGCACATAGCCGGGTTTGCCGAGTTCCGCGCGCAGCACCTCGGCAAGATTGGTCTTTGCGCGCAGCCTGGTCTCGAAATCCAGTCCCGGCGACAGATTGAGGTAGCCGTGCGACGGCCGTGCGAAGCAATAGATGCACCCGTGCTCGCAGCCCCGATAGGGGTTCATCGCCTGCTCGAAGGCGATGTCGGGCGAGTCGTTGCGGGTGATCACGCTGCGTGCGCACTCTTCGCTCACCTCGGTGCGCGGACGCGGCGCGGCTTCGTCCAGCAGCGCGCTTTGCCAGCCATCGTCCTCGGCTTGATGGCGCACGGTCTCGAAGCGTCCCTCCGGGTTCGAGGCGGCGCCACGACCCTTGATGCGTGCGGGGGGCATGATTTGCATCACCCCAGCATAGGTGGCCTTGTCTCGGCAGTTGCGACGCCGCCGCCGCGATGATGGTCAGCGCCCCGCGAAACCGTAACGCGCCAGCACCGGTTTCAGCGCCCGCACCCACACCGCATAACCGGCAGCGGTCATGTGCAGCCCGTCCGCACGAAACAACGCCGCGCGCGGCTTGCCGTTTTCGCCCAGCATGCCTGCCGACACATCGACGAAACTCATGCGGCTTCGTGTTTGCATCCAGTCGGCAATCAGGCGGTTGGCTTCACGCATCCGCGGCCACATCGCGAAACGCGCGATGCTCGGTTTGATCGAGATGTACGCGATGGCGACATCCGGCAATTCGCGGCGCACGCGCGTGGCGAAAGCCTTGAATTCATCCAGCACCTGTTGCGACGTGTCTCCTTCGGCGATGTCGTTGTCGCCGGCGTACATCACCATCAGGCGCGGGTGATAGGGAACGACGATGCGATCCGCGAAATACGTGGCGTCGGCGATCGCGGAACCGCCGAAACCGCGATCGATCACCGGCACGCCGGGGAAATCCGCGGCCAGCGTGGCCCACATCCGGATCGACGAGCTGCCCACGAACAGGACGCCATGCCGCGGCGGCGGATGCGCACTATCATCGGCGACCAGCCGGTCGATGTCGTGCTGCCACGACTGCGGCGGCGGCGGGAGCGCGAGCGCGGCATGCGCGATCACCAGCAACAGGCAACCGATCAGCCAGCCGCATCCGCGGTCGAGCTTCCGCATCTTCGTTCTCCGGCAATGCAAACCGCCAGCCATGCTGGACTTCGGGAGGCCCCGTGACAAGCGCCGACGATGAAAGGGTAGCGATGCAGCCGTTCGGCGCGGCGCCCGCCTTGCAGCCCTATGACTTGTTTGCGACGCGGATTTGGCAGGCGCGCCTGGGCGCGCTGCGCGGAAATCTCGACGGGTGGGTCGCGGAGGTAATGCGCATCCGCGCCGCCAGCCCGCAGCCCGCCGGACGCACCAATCGCGGCGGCTGGAACAGCGGCGATATGGCGGTTCTGGATCGGCCGGTGTTCGCGCCGCTTCGCGAAGCGGTGCGCGCGGGCTGCGCCGGTGCGCTGCGCGAAATGGGCGTCGCGGGAATTCCGTTCGACCTGCAATCCTGGGTGAACCTGCACGATCGCGGCGGCTTCAACTTCCTGCACGTGCACGAAGGTTGCCTGCTGTCCGGCTCGTTTTACCTGAAGGTGCCACCGGGTTCCGGCAAATTCGTGTTTCGCGATCCGCGCCCCGGCGTGATCCACGGCTACGTGAAGGGCGCCGTGCCGAACGGTTACAGCGACATCCAGCTCACCCCGGAAACCGGGCTGCTGGTGCTGTTTCCGTGCTGGATGGAGCACTACGTGGAACCGCACGAAAGCGATGAACCACGCGTCGTGATCGCCTTCAACGCCCTGCCGAAATCGTAAACAGCAGGAAACCGGACGCAACACGCCCGCATCAATGGCTCGAAGCGGAGGCTGCGTACGGCGTTTTCCGAGATATCGGAGGTATCGCATGGCCGTTCGTCATCATATTGTTGGTGTTGCATGCCGGTGGCTGCTGATCGCAGGGATCGGCTTGCCGCTCTTTGCGCTCGCCGCACCGCAGGGCACCACGACGGTGGTCGCGGGCCATGCGCGTTTCGAATTCCTCACGCCTTCGCTGGTCAGGATGGAGTATTCGCCGTCCGCTCATTTCACGGATGCCGCGACCGCCGTGGTCGTGAAGCGCGACTGGCCGCACGTCGATGTCAGCCACAAGACGGAGAACGGCTGGCTGGTCGTGAGCACCAGTGCGATGACACTGCGTTACCGATTGCAATCCGGCGCGTTTTCCGCGGCCAATCTGCGGGTGCAATGGAAAGCCGACGGCAGTGCGCACGCCTGGCATCCCGGCCAGGTCGACGACGGCAACCTCGGCGGACTCACGTATTCGCTGGACAACGTCAGCGCGAAGAACCTGCCCGCGGACGGAAAGGATATGGCCAGCCCCGTCAACGACATCATCCCCGGCATCGACGTGTTGCTGCCGAAAGCCGAGCCGGGCCTGCTGAGCCGCAATGGTTTCGCGTTCGTTGACGACAGCACGACACCGCTATGGAATGCGAAGGCGCAGTGGATCGAACCGCGCAAGTTCGACAAGGGGCAGGACTGGTACCTGTTCACCTACGATCGCGACGATTACGCAAAGGTCCTGAATGATTACGCCCAATTGTGCGGGCCGATCCCGATGATCCCCCGCTACGTGCTGGGGCCGATGATCACGGACCTCAATTTCGAATATTTCCCCGGCGATCCCGAAGTCCGGACGCCAGCGTTTCAACGCTACGGGGAACAACACCTCGAGAACGAGGTCACGCGCTTCCGGCAGAACCGGATTCCCCTGGACACGCTGGTGCTGGATTTCGCGTGGCACAACTACGGCTGGCAGGGTGGCTACGACTGGAGCCCGCTGATCCCGCACCCGAACCGGTTCCTGGAATGGATGCACTCCCGCGGCATCAAGGTTTCCCTGAACGACCACCCCGGTTACGTGAACACCGAGGAAAACATCCTGTCGCAGGACGACAGCCACGCGCCGGCCGTGCTGAAGGCGCTACGAGAGCCATTGCCGCCGAAGCCTTCGTTCGATCTGGACCTGTCCGACCATTGGACGTTCGCGACCGATCCGCATGACACCGGCATCCGCGAGCACTGGTACGCCCCCGATGCCGGCGCGGTCGACTGGAAACCCATCCGCACCGACGCGCCACCGGCGCAACAGGGCTACGGCAGTTACGCGGGCATCGCGTGGTATCGCACGCAGGTACGCCTGCCCGCACATTTGCCGGCGCACCTTTACCTCTATCTGAGCCGGCAAGCCAGGGATTACCGGCTTTACGTCGACGCACGCGAAGTCGAACACAGCCATGTGCGCTGGCCGCAGCGGCTGACCTTCG
>DATFGT010000037.1:0-62992 GCA_035249175.1 Rhodanobacteraceae bacterium | reverse complement strand
TTCGTCAGGCTTCCTGCGTGACACGAAGGACTTCCTCGATGGTCGTGAGGCCCGCCAATGCCTTGCGCAACCCGTCCTCGTACATCGTGCGCATGCCGCTCGCACGTGCCGCGCGTTCGATGTCGGACGCATCGGCGTGTTGCATGAGTAATCTTCGCAGCGTGTCGTTCATCGTCAACTGCTCGATGATCGCCAACCGCCCATAGAAGCCGCTGGGATTCTCGGGCGTGGGCCGCGGCCGGTACAGGCGCAGCGGACGTTCATCGGTGAGCTTGTCGAGGCCGAGTTCCGCGACCATCTCCGGCAGCGGCTCGTAGGCTTCGGTGGCATCGGGATCGAGGCAGCGCACCAGCCGTTGCGCAACGATCGCGTTCACGGTCGAGGCCAACAGGTAATCCTCGACCCCCATGTCCAGCAGGCGCGTCAAGCCGCCCGCGGCGGAATTGGTGTGCAACGTGGACAGCACCAGGTGGCCGGTGAGCGCCGACTGGATCGCGATCTTGCAGGTTTCCAGATCGCGCATTTCCCCGATCATGATCACGTCCGGATCCTGGCGGACGATCGAACGCAAGGCGCCTGCAAAATCCAACCCGATCTGCGGCTTCACCTGCATCTGGTTGATGCCTTCGAGCTGGTACTCGACCGGATCCTCGACCGTGATGATCTTGCGATCGGGCGTATTGATCTTCGACAGCGCGGTGTACAGCGTGGTGGTCTTGCCTGAACCCGTGGGACCGGTGACCAGCAGGATTCCGTTCGGTTGCTCCAGCACGCGCAGGAAAGGCGGCAGCGTGTGTTCGTCGAAGCCCAATGAATCGAAATCCAGGACCACGTTGCCGCGATCGAGGATGCGCATCACCACCGATTCGCCGAAGCTGGTGGGAATGCACGACACGCGCAGGTCCAGTTCCTTGCCCTGTACGCGCAGCATGATGCGGCCGTCCTGTGGCAGGCGGCGCTCGGCAATATTCATGCGCGCCATGATCTTGATGCGCGAGATCATTGCGGCGGTACTGGATGCCGGCGGGGCCTCCACCTCGTGCAATACGCCGTCGATCCGGTAGCGCACCTTCAGGCGATTCTCGAACGGCTCGATGTGGATGTCCGAGGCGCGCGCTTCCACCGCGCGCTGGATCAGCAGGTTCACCAGCCGGATCACCGGCGCTTCGGAGGCAAGGTCGCGCAGGTGCTCGATGTCGTCGTCACCGGATGCGCTTTCGCCACCTTCGCCCAGCCCTTCGACGATGGTGCCGAGCGCGCTGCGGCCTGCGCCGAACCAGCGCTCGATCAGGTCGTCGATTTCCGAACGCACCGCGACCATCAGGCTCACGGGCCGCCCGCACGCCAACCGCACCGCGTGCGCGACGTACGGGTCACCGGGGTCGGCCGTCGCAAGCTGCAACGCGGGCCCGGATTCGCCCACCGGCACCGCGTGATATTGCTTCATGAAGCGCACGGAAAGGGTGGTTTCCGGTGGCGTATCGGGCGCGTCCTTGGCGGACAGCAGCGGCAGCTTCAGCGTTTCCGCCCAGGCTTCCGCCAGATCGCGCTCCGATACCAGCCCCAATCGCGCCAGCAACGCGGTCAGGCGCGTTTCTGGCGCCTCTGCCAGCAAACGTTCGGCGCGCGCGAGGTCGTCCTGCTTCAGCCGCCCGCGTTCGACCAGCAATGCGCACGCACTCGCCCCGGCCACGTCCTCCACGGGCCGAGGCTGCTCCGCGCCCGGCTGCACGACTGCCGACATCACAGGTTTCTCATGCTCGACTGTCCACCACGGCGCCATTGGTAGCACACCCGCCCGGCCAATGCGAGCCGCACGACAACGTCCATTCAAGGCCGGGTCACCGCCCGGCGCGGTCGGTGCCGTGGCCGTGCACAAGGCTCCCCGCAACAAAACCGCCGGTGGACCGCCGGGGGTTTCGCTCAAACCCTCGCTGCGCTACATCGAAGCCGATGAGGACGGCGCCATCGAGTAGGAGAGGTGCAGGGTGATCTTGTCGCCCCTCTTCAGATGCTGGCTGGCATCGGGGAAATGCACCTTCAGGGTGCCGTCATCGGTGCGGACCTCGACGATGCCGTTGCTGCTGACGGAGCGCACCGTGCCGGCCATATCGTGCTGGCCCATGACATCCATGGACTGAGAAGCCTGAGGGATGCGCGGCGGCAGTTCCTGATTGGCCTGGCTGGTCGGCGTGTTCTGGAAGGGCGGCGTGTGCGTCATCGAACCCGACTGCGGATGTTGCGGCGCCGTCTGGGTCAGCGCAATGGGCGCGGCGCAGGCCAACGCGATGGCCGCGGCAATGCTCGATATCGAATGCATGCGTTTCATGAAAACCTCCTTGCGTGAGAGTCCCTGGTCCGGTTCGCAACCTGGTGCGAACCGAAAGCCACCGATTTGGGTGGCCTTCCCACTTCACGCCGCGCACGCCCCCGGGTCAAGGCATTCCCGCATCGGCATTCAGCAGGCCTGAACAAGCAAGTCAGCGGCGACTCAGCCTCGAGTTAAAGAAATGCAAAAAGCAGGAGTGCCGCCGGAATTGCCAAGTGCAGCCGCTTGTTCGGGAAGACAACTCAGCACTCGACCACATTCACCGCCAACCCGCCGCGCGACGTCTCCTTGTATTTGTCCTTCATGTCGCGGCCGGTGTCGCGCATGGTCTTGATGACCTTGTCCAGCGACACGCGGTGCTTGCCGTCGCTGCGCATCGCCATCCGTTGGGCGTTGATCGCCTTCACCGACCCCATCGCGTTGCGCTCGATGCAGGGAATCTGCACCAGTCCGCCGATTGGATCACAGGTGAGGCCGAGGTTGTGTTCCATGCCGATCTCGGCGGCATTTTCGATTTGAAGCACGCTGCCGCCCAGCGCCGCAGTGAGGGCGCCGGCGGCCATCGAACAGGCCACGCCAACCTCGCCCTGGCAGCCGACTTCCGCGCCGCTGATCGACGCGTTCTCCTTGTAGAGGATGCCGATCGCGCCTGCGGTCAAAAGAAAATCGATCACGCCCTGCTCGTTCGACATCGGGCAGAAGCGGTCGTAGTAATGCAGGACCGCGGGCACGATGCCGGCCGCGCCATTGGTGGGCGCCGTCACCACACGGCCGCCCGCGGCGTTTTCCTCGTTCACTGCAAGCGCGTACAGGTTCACCCAGTCGAGGATCGTCAGCGGATCTTTCAGCGCAGCTTCCGGCCTGTCGCGGAGTTCCGAATACATGGCCGGCGCGCGACGCTTGACGTGCAGGCTGCCCGGCAATTCGCCCGGCGAGCGCAGCCCGCGCGCGACACAGTCCTGCATGGTGTTCCAGATCGCCAGCAAACCCGAGCGTATTTCCGATTCGCTTCGCCAGACCTTCTCGTTTTCCAGCATCACGCGCGAAATCGTCATGCCGTGCTGCTCGCACAGCGCCATCAATTCGTCGCCGGAGTGGAATGGATGTGGCAGCGGCGTGGTGTCGGCCACGATACGGTCGGCAGCGGCTTCGTCGGCGTTGACCACGAAGCCACCGCCCACCGAGTAGTAATCGCGCGTGACGATCAACGCGTCGGCCGCATCGAACGCGCTGTAGCGCATGCCATTGACGTGGTACGGCAACTTCTGGCGCTTGTTCCAGACGAGATCGGTCTTTTCGTCAAACCGGATTTCGTGCGCGTCGTGCAATCGGATGCGCTGGCCGCGCCGCACGCGTTCCAATAGCGGCGGAATGGCGTCGGGATCGATCCGATCCGGCCAGTTGCCTTCCAGCCCGCAGATCACCGCCTTGTCGGTGCCGTGGCCCCGCCCGGTCATTGCCAGCGAACCGTACAGTTCCACTGTCACCCGCGCGACGCGATCCAAGTCCCCTGTTTCGGCAAGCCAGCGCTCGACGAAACGCGCCGCCGCACGCATCGGCCCGATCGTGTGCGAGGACGACGGGCCGATGCCGATCTTGAAGATGTCGAAGACACTGACGGACATTGCAGTTCGTAGCCTACTCGATGGCGACTGAGTTCCAGCGGACATTGAAGGCGATGGCGCTGAACGCTGTCGCCAGAGGGTTCATGCGATTGCCAACCGGCACTATTGTATGCGACACCCGAGCGACTTGACCCCGGATGCGCCTGACGCTCTACCAACGCGACGACTGCAAGCTGTGCGACGAAGCGGTCGCGCTGCTGGCACGAGTGCGCGCGCCGGATTTCGAAAGCGTGTGGATCGACGATGATGCGGACCTGGAAGCACGCTACGGCGAACGCGTACCGGTGCTGCGCGATGCCGACTCCAACCGGGAATTGGGTTGGCCGTTCGATGCAGGTGACTTGCAGGCATTCCTCGCGATGTAGATCTCCTGGCGGATTGCACGGCCGCCGCCTCGAGCAGGCCGCAGCGGCACATCGCCGTATTCAACGCTGCGAGGATTTCTCGGGCGAAGGCGATCCCCCGCCGCCCAGCGGTTGCACGGCGTGCACGGGCGCACCGGTCGGCTCGTCGCATGGCCCGGTGTCCACACGCAGGCGTGGCAAGTGCTGCGGATAATTGCGCTGGAGGAAATCGATCAGACCCTCGCGCACGCGGCAGCGCAGGTCGAAGTTCAAGCCCGAATTCCTGCTGCTCACCAGGATGCGCAACTGCATCGTGCGCCGGTCCGCGTCGGTCACCTGCAGCACGAACACCCGCTTGTCCCACTCCGGCGCCCCGCGCACCAGACGCTCCAGTTCGGCGCGTACCGGCGCTACCGGCAGCCCGTAGTCCACGTACAGGAACACCGTGCCGAGAATTTGAGAGCTGGTTCGGGTCCAGTTCTGGAACGGATTCTCGATGAGCCATTGCAGCGGAATCACCAGCCGTCGCTCATCCCAGATCTTCAGGACCACGAACGTACCGGTGATTTCCTCGACCCGCCCCCATTCGTTTTCGATGACCAGCACGTCATCGAGGCGGATCGGCTGCGCCAGCGCGATTTGCAGGCCGGCCAGCAGATTCCCCAGCACGGGCTTGGCCGCAAGCCCGATCACGAGGCCGGCAACGCCCGCCGACGCGAGGATGCTGGCGCCGAATGCCTGCACCTTGGGAAATGTCATCAGGATCGTGGCCATGCCCAGCGCCCCGATCAACAGCATCGCCGAACGCGACAGCACTTTCGCCTGCGTCTGCACCTGGCGCGCGTGCAGGTTGTCTTCGACGTTCACGGGATGGCGCAAATTGATCGCCTGCTCCAGGCCGGACACCGCCCGTATCGCCAGCCAAGTCAGCGCGGCGAGTACCGCCACGCTCACCGCGTGGTGCAGCGCCTTGAACCACACCGTCTTCGGCAACCCGAGGCTGGCGCTCATCAACGCGAACTGCAGGACCAGCAGTGGCAGCACCGTTTCGAAAGGCCGCTCGCAGCGCTGCAACACGAGCACCAGCACCGCGTCGGGACGCAGCATGCGCCGTGCCGCGAAACGCAGCACGTTGACGATCACGATCGCGATGATCAGCGCGGCAATCAGCACCAGCGCCACCCGCGCCCACGGTTGCGCGAGGATGTCGTGAAGGAAATCCATCACCGTTCTTCCGTGAAGGTGGAACGATCATCCTAACCACGACCGGCTGAATTTTCGATTGCCCGGCACGGGTGGCGGGTCAAGACCCGCCCTACGAAGCCGGTGCAGGGCAGGTTTCAACCCGCCTTTGCATTTCGGCGGGTCAAGACCCGCCCTACGGGTTCGCTTTATGCAACAGCAAGTGCCCGCGCACCGTCACCTCGTTGCCGATCATCGAAAGATCGGCCCATTGCCCCGTGCCGATCCCGAAATCGAGCCGTTTCAACTGCGCGGTAACGTCGAGGGTTGCGGCATTGCCGTGCGGCGTGAACGCGACGGTCAGGGCGACTGGCTTGCTGGCGCCGCGCAGCGTGAGCACGCCGTCGGCGACCACCTTGCCGTCGGCGCCTTTGCGAAACGCAGTGGTGACGAAATGCGCCTTCGGGAATTTCGACGCGTCGAAAAAGTCGGCGCCCAACGCGGTGTGGTCGCGCTCGCTGTTCTGGCTATCGAGGCTGGTGATGTCGACGGTCACATCGAACTTCGCGCGTGCGAGGTCGTTCGGGTCGAAGTCGATTGCAGCATCGAAGCGCCGGAACTGACCCGTGTATTCGACATTCTGATAAGTATTGGCAAAGCCGAGCGTGCTGTGCGTGGCGTCAACCTGCCAGGTTTGCCCCAGCGCGGGTGCGGCCAATGCAAGCGCCGTCGCGGTGCACAACCATCCCAAACGTTTCATCACCGTACTTCTCCACTCTTCCTCCGCGGTCCAATCGTCATGCGCCACAACACGTCGTCGCGCTCCCTGAAGTGATGCCACAAGGCCGCGCCGACGTGCGCCACCAGCAGCGCGACCAGAATCCAGAACAATGTCTGGTGCAGCAGCAGCGCGCGTGGTTTCCATACCGGGTCGAACCCGCCCGTCAAACTCGGCAGATCGAACCAGCCGAACCATACCAGCGGCGCGTTGGCGGCCGAATTGAACCACCAGCCGCTGAGCGGGATCGCGAGGATCAGCCCGTACAACGCCAGGTGCAGCGCGTGCGCCGCGTGCCGCTGCCAGCGCGGCATCGCCGGCGGATCGGCAGGTCGCCTTTCGGTGAGCCGCCAACCGATGCGCAGCAACACCAGCGCCAGGATGGTCATCCCGATCGACTTGTGCAACGCGAACACCCGCACCTTCGCAGGCGTGAGTCCCATCTGCACCATCGTCAAGCCGATCGTGCCCTGGGCAATGATCAACAGTGCGACGAGCCAGTGGAACACGCGGACCAGGGCGCCCCAGCCTTGTTCAGTGCTGCGCAGCGGCACGCGCCTTCTCCGCAGCCTGCTGGTAGTCGTACTCCGCGCGGCGATCGAGTTTGGCTTCGATTTCGAGCCGGATCGTCACTTCGGTGCCGACCGCCTTCGGAAACGCGGTCATGCCGAAGCGCGTGCGATCGAGTTTCGCGTGACCCGAAAAGCCCGCGATCGTTTCGAACCCGAACAGGGTTGTGCCCACCCGATTGACGATGAAATCAATCTTTACCGGCACGGTGACGCCACGCAGCGTCAGCGTGCCGTCGAGCGTACCGGTGTGCTCACCGGTTTTGGCCACGGTGCCGCTTTCGAAATGCGCCAGCGGAAATTGCGCGGCAGCCAGGAAATTCTTGCCCGTTACCGCCGCATTCCATCCCTTGTCGCCAAGATCGGCGGAAGCAAGGTCGATGTCGGCCACGATTTTCGATGCGCCCCAGTCGTCCGGATCGAATCGCAACCAGCCGCGCGCGATCGCCAGCCTTCCGACCGGTTTGGAATAGCCATCGTGGTCGGCACTGAACAGCACCTGCGAATGCACGGTGTCGATGCGGTAATCCAGTGGGTGCGCCTGCGCGACGCCCGCCACGCACAATGCCACAGCCGCGATGGGGATCAGCAGTCGGTGCATTCGGAGATCCGTTTTGGTAGCCAGCATACACGGAGACCGGCGGAATTCCGCCGTCATCGCGCGCACGTCGGGCAAATTTGCGGCATCATCGCCGTTCAGGCGATTCGCGAGGGGGCTCCATGTTCGCAACGCTGCTGATGGCGAGTGCGCTCGCCGCTGCCGCGCCATCAGCGCCGCCGACGCGCGCCGCACCGTTCGTGCCGCCCACGCCGATCTTCCGCAGTTACGGCGTCGCCGAGGGTCTGTCATCGATCGAGGTGTATACGGTCACGCAGGACGAGGCGGGTTATCTGTGGATTGGCACCCACGCCGGACTGGTGCGCTACGACAGCCGCGAGTTCCACGTATTCCGGCACGATCCCGCGCAACCGGGTTCGCTGCCCGCCAACGACGTGTCGGCCGTGATGGTCGACCGCGCCGGCCACGTGTGGGCAGGTGGCGAAGGCACCGGCCTCAATCTGTACCAGCCTGCGACAGGTGGTTTCCGACACTGGCTGCACGGCGCCGCGCACCCTGACAGCTTGTCGGCCAACGACGTGATGGCGATCGCGCAGGACAAGTCCGGCGCGATCTGGGTCGGGGTTTACGCCGGCGGTTTGAACCGGTTGAACGCCGACGGCCACGGGTTCGCGCATTGGCGCCACCAGAAGGACGATCCCGCAAGCATCGCTTCGGACAATGTCACCGCGCTGGCACCCGCTGACGATGGCGGCATTTGGATCGGCACCGACGCCGGGCTGGACCGGATGGACCCGCAGGGGCACATTCGTCACGTCACGCTGCCCGTCCTCGCGAATCCCCCCACCGTCTGGCAACTGCGCGTCGCACCCGGCGGCGTGGATGCCTCCACCGGCGCCGGGTTGTTTCATGTCGATACGAACGGAAGTGCGAAGCTGATCGGCGCGGCACGCGAAGCGCTGGCCAGCTTGCGCGACGATGACGGCAGCGTGTGGATCGCCCAACGCGGCGGCCTCGCCCGGATCGACGCCGACGGTGCCACGCGATTCGAACAACCCACGCCGGGGGTGGCCGGCAGCCTGCCCGGCCATCTTCCGGACAGCTTGTTCCGCGATCACGAGGGTGGCCTGTGGGTGGCGATGATGGACGGCGGCCTCGCCTACCTGCCTCCGCAATGGCGCGCCTTCAGCATGTACCGGCATGTGCCGGGCGACGCGGCCAGTCTCGCGCGCAATCGCGTGCGCGCCTTGGCGCTGTCGCGCGACGGCACGCTGTGGGTGGGCGGCATGGGCATGCTCGATCGCGTCGATCCGATCAGCGGCAAGGTCGAACATGCTGCGGTTCCCGATCTGAATCGCATGTCGATCTCGGCACTGGCCGAAGACGCCTCGGGACGCTTGTGGATCGGCAGCCACAAGGCTTGTTTCGTGTGGGACGGCAAGCGCCTGCAAGCCATCGCCGCAGGCGATCCTGCATTGAAGCACGGCGTGTGGCGAATGCTGGCCGCGCGCGACGGCGCAATCTATGTCGCCGGCGTCGGGGCCGGCGTGTTCCGTGTCGACCCGCAGACGTTTGCCGTCCAGGCGCTCGCGCCGCCGGACGCAGACGAAGGCGCCAAGGAAATCGTGCAAATGCGCGAAGCGGCGGACGGATCGATCTGGGCCGCGAGTCACGCCGGTCTTGCACGGCTTGCACCGGGCGCCACCGCATTCGCATTCGTGCCGGGCGTCGCCCGCAACGACATCCATGCCTTCGCGTTCGGACCCGGTGATGGATTGTGGGTCGCGCGCACGGCCAGCCTGCAAGGCTATCGCCTCGACCATTCCCGCGCCACCCTCGCCACCACCGTCGATGCCGCACAAGGTTGGCCGGACACGAGCGTGCTCGGGCTGCAGGTCGGCGAACGGGGCCGCGTGTTCGCACTCGGCACCCGCAACCTGCTGGTGTTCGATCCGCACAACCGTCAATTGCACGCATTCGCCACCGCGGAAGGGCTGGCCACGACCGATTTCACCGGCGACGCGCTGCTGGCCACCGGCCACGGACAGCTGTTCGCCGGCAGCCTCGCGGGCGTGGTCGGCATCCGCACCGCCGAGCTTCCGTGGCTGCTCGCGACACCAAAGATCGCGCTGGAATCGGTGAGCGCGCGTCGCAACGGCAAGCTCGTGAACCTCGACCCAGGCCAGCCCATCGACCTCGACTGGCGCGACCGGGAACTCACCGTCACGGCGCAGGTGCTGTCGTTCGTCGATCCCGCGCGCAACCAGTATCGCTTTCGCCTGCAGGGTTTCGATCCGGGCTGGGTGGATACCGGCGATCGCAACGTCCGGGAATTGTCGGTGCTGGAGCCCGGCAGTTATCGCCTGCTCGTCAGCGGCCGCACCGGCGATGGCCCGTGGAGCGCCCCGTTGGGCGTGCTCTCGCTACACGTGGCGGCGGCGCCCTGGAACACGACCTGGGCATGGGCGCTGTACTTGATTGCGGTCATCGCGTTGCTTGCGTGGGCCGTGTGGGCGCTGCGCCGGCGCCTGCAACAACAGCATCGTCTCGCGCTCAGCGAGGAACGCCAGCACATCGCCGAGCAAGCCAACACGGCGAAGTCGCGCTTCCTCGCCAACATGGCGCACGAAATCCGCACGCCGCTCACAGGCGTGCTGGGCATGACCGAGTTGCTGCTGAAAACCCGGCTCAACGATCGCCAGCACCAATACGCGGACGCGATCCGGCGTTCCGGCGCGCTGCTGCTGCGCCACGTCAACGATGCACTGGATGTGGCCCGCATAGAAGCCGGTCGACTGGAACTCAACAGCGCACCGTTCGATCCCGCGGCAATCCTGCGCGAAATTGCCAATGCGGATACCGGGCTCGCCGCGCAGAAAAACCTCACGATCGACGTGCTGGTTGCGTCCGATGCGCCGTGCGCCGTGCGGGGGGATGCGCTGCGCGTGCAACAGATCCTGTTCAACCTCACCCACAACGCGCTGAAGTTCACCACCCACGGCGGCATCACCCTCAAACTGGAACGCGACGGGGATGGCATCGCGTATCACGTGATCGACAATGGTCCGGGCATGACTGCCGAAGAATGCGCGCGGATCTTCCGGCGTTTCGAGCAAGCCGACCACGGGCGGCTGCAGCCCGGCAGCGGACTTGGCCTTGCGATCAGCCGCGAACTGGTGAACCTGATGGGCGGTCGCATCGGCGTGCAGTCGGTGCCGGGACGCGGCAGCACTTTCAGCGTGCAGCTTCCGTTGGCTGGCGTGGCGCTGCCTGCAGGCCCCGCGCAAACAGCGCCGCGCACCTTCGCTCCGTCGATCACCGCTGCATCGCGCGCAGTTTCTGCTGGCACGCCACCACCTCGCGTGCTGCTGGTCGAAGACGACCCGGTCGCGGGCCAAGCCATCGCCGGCCTGACCGAAAGCTTCGGTTACGCCGTGACGTTGGCGCCCCAGGCGCTTGCGGCATTGTCGGAAATCGACGCGGGCGACGGTTTCGATCTGATCGTGTGCGACTTCGACCTGCCCGGCATGGACGGTTGCGAACTGGCGAAATTGCTGCGCCAGCGCGGCATCGCCACGCCCATCGTCGCGCTGACAGCCAGTGCCCACGGCGACGAAGAACAACGTGCCTTGGCCGCGGGCATGAACGCGTTCCTGCGCAAACCGGTGCTGCCGAAGGAGCTTCGCGAAACGCTGGAAGGCGCGATGCACGTGTCGGCGTGATCGACGCCCCGATCCCTACTTCGCGTCAGCCTTATTGATAAGCCACTGCGTGAGCAACGGCACCGGCCGTCCGGTCGCGTAACCCTTGCGGCCCGGCACCCACGCCGTGCCCGCAACGTCCAGATGCGCCCAGCGCGTGCCCTCGGTGAAGCGCGACAGGAATAGCGCTGCGGTGACTGCACCGGCGCTCTTGCCACCCACGTTGGCGATGTCGGCGAACGCCGATTCGAGTTGGTTGCGGTAGTCGTCCCACAACGGCAATCGCCACGCGCGATCCAGCGATGCACGACTGGCAGCCAGCAGTTCATCGGCCAAGTTGTCGTCGGCGCTGAACAGCCCGGAGGCATGTGCACCCAGCGCGATCACGCAGGCGCCGGTCAGGGTCGCGGCATCGACCAGGGCCTGCGGCGAGAAACGCTTGCAGGTGTATGACAACGCATCGCACAGGATCAATCGACCCTCGGCGTCGGTATTCAGCACTTCCACGGTGAGGCCGGCGTGGGTGCGCAGCACGTCGCTCGGCCGGTAACCGCCGCCGTCGGGCATGTTCTCGACCGACGGCACCACGCACACGAGGTTGATTGGGAGTTTCAACTCGACCGCCGACAGGAACGCGCCCAGCACGCCGGCCGCGCCGCACATGTCGTATTTCATCTCCTCCATCGAACCGGTGGGCTTGAGGTTCATGCCGCCGGTGTCGAAGGTGACGCCCTTGCCGACCAGCGCGTAAGGCCTGGCATCACCCGCGCCCTTGTATTCGAGCACGATCAGCTTGGGCGGCGTCAGGGAACCCGACGACACCGCGAGCAGCGCGCCCATGCCGAGTTTTTCCATGTCCGCGCGTTCCAGCACCTCCAGCGTCACCGAATCCGCGTGCTCGTCGGCGATGGTTTTCGCCTGCGCGGCGATATGCGCCGGCGTGCAGAGGTTCGGCGGCAGGCAGCCAAGTTCTCGCGCGAACGCAACGCCGCGTGCGATGGCGCGCGCCTCGACGAGACCACGCTCGGCATCGGTGTCCACGACCAGCTCCAATCGCTTGAGCCGCGGCGTATCGCCGTTCGATGGTTTCAATGTCGCGGTGTAAAGAAAGCAAGCGTGATCGATCGCCAGCGCGCAGGTGCGCGCGCACCAATTCGCATCGCGGTCCTTCACTTCGCTTTGCGGCAGCCATGCGATTGCGCTGGTCACCGGAAGCGCCTTCAGCACCTTGCCGGCATCGGTGCAGGCGTGCTCGAACGTGCGGGCATCGATGCCATCGCGCCGACCCAGCCCGACCAGCAGCACCCGCGGCGCCTTGACTCCAGAAAGACCATGCAGCACCAGCGTTGCACCCGATTTGACGGTGAAGTCGCCCGACTCGACGAGCCGCGTCAGCACACCGCCGCTGGCCGCGTCGATCGTCGCCGCGGCGGCGGACAGCGCGCCTTCGAAAACACCCACCACGGCACATGGCGTGTCCGCCGCGTCAGCGGCAACGGCGGAACTGCGGCTGAATTCAAGCATCACAAACACTCCTGGAATGTCGGGCCAATGCGTGCACGCCACTACACTGGCAAAACCTCTCAAGAACCGTCGCGAGCGAAGGCAGATTGCGTGACGCCGACTAAATCGGCAGGATTGCCGATTTGAACGCCGCAGGCGGCCCGCGGTGCGAGCCGCATGGATGTGTGGCGAGTCAGCGCAGCAAGCGGAGCGTACACGCCAGTCCGTGAGCATTGGCGAGCATCGCCGGTGCGCACGCTGCCGAGCGCAGCAGGTTATTCAGAGGTTTCCTGGTCGCAAAGCGATAAAGTCTAGCCGATGCCGCGTCTTTCGATCCTCGACCGCTACATCCTGCGCGAATTCCTGTTCGGCAGCCTCGCTGCCATCGTGGTGTTGCTGGTGATCTTCACCGGCAGCACGTTCGCGGACGTGGCGAACAAGGTTGCAACGGGGCGCCTGCCGGGCGCCGTGATGTTCACGGTGCTGGGCCTGAACCTGGTCAATACCTTGCAGGCGCTGCTGCCGATGGGAATGTTCCTCGGCATGCTGCTGGCGCTGGGCCGCATGTATCGCGACAGCGAGATGCATGTGCTGTCTGCATCCGGCTTCGGTCCTCAAGGCCTGCTGAAGCCGTCCGCGATCTTCGGCATTGGCGCGGGCATCGTGGTGGCGCTGGTCGCCCTGTGGCTGGGGCCGCTGGCCGCGCGCGCGTCGAACGCGGAAGTGGAACAAGCCAACCGTTCAGTGATCGCGGCAGGGCTGGAAGCCGGCCGTTTCACCAGCCTCGCAGGGCGCGGCGGCACTCTTTTCGCGAACACCGTGAGTCCGGATGGCACCCGGCTCGGCAAGCTGTTTTTCGAAAGCGAGCGCGCCGGCAAGGACGGCGTGGTGGATATCAGCGTGGTCACCGCCGACCACGGCGACCTGTTCCATGAAGGCCAGGAAGACAACCGCTTCATCGCGCTGCACGACGGTTACCGCTACGACTTCCATCTGGGTCAGGACAATTGGCGGCTGGTGCAATTCCAGCGCAACGATATCGCGCTGTCGCCGCCGTCCGACGATTCCGACCAGACCGATCCGGAAAGCCTGCGCACCACGGCCTCGCTGGTCGGCGATCGCGATCTCGCCGCGCGGGCCGAACTGCAATGGCGCATCGCGATTCCGTTCGGGCCGCTGGTACTCGCGATGCTGGCGCTGCCGATGGCCCGGCAGGCACCGCGTTCGTCGCCGGTCGGCCGCATCCTGATTGCGGTGCTGGCCTGCCTCATCATCATGAACCTCATGACGCTGGCGCGCACCTTCATTGCGAGCGGCAAGCTGGCGGCCCCCATCGGAATGTGGTGGGTGCTGGTGCCGGTGTTCGCCGGTGCGGGCTGGGTGTTCGCGAAACAATATGCCGTGCGCAAGCCACGCGCCGCCGCCGGAGCCAACGCATGAGCCTCGGGATTTCGCAGCGCTTGCGGATCAAGCGTGCGGACCTGCTGATCGCAACGACGGTGCTGGGCGGGCTGCTGCTGACTTGGCTGGTGCTGACCGGCCTCGACGCCTTCACCCAGTTCGCCACCCAGATCGGCAACATCGGCCACAACGGCTACACCCTGGGCAACGCCGCTGCGTACATCCTGCTGACGTTACCGCGCCGCGCCTACCAGTGGTTCGTGTTCGCGGCCTTGATCGGCGGATTGATCGGCATCGGCGCATTGGCAGCGTCCGGCGAACTCACCGCGCTGCGTGCCGCCGGCATGTCCAAACTCAGGATCAGCTTGTCGGTGACGGGGCTGGTCATCCTTTTGCTGGTGGCCGTATTCGTCCTCGGCGAAACCGCGGCGCCCGCCGGCGACCAGCGCGCGCAGGCGATCCAGATGCAACGCACCGCGGGCAGCCTGACCCATCAGGCCAGCGGCCTGTGGGAGCGCGATGGCAACAACATCATCAACGCAAAGGCGGCGCTCGCGCATCTGGTGCGCGGGCAGCCCCAGGTCGAACTTGCGGATGTGCGCGTGTTTGGCTTCGACGATGCAGGCGAGCTCACTTCGTTTCGTCATGCGAAACTTGCGACGCAGCAAGGCAAGGCGTGGACGTTGCACGACGTGCGCGATACCCGCGTTTCGCCGTCGGGCGCCGTCAGCACGATGCATGTCTCGCAAGCATGGGAAACCTCGCTCGACCCCGACGTGCTGGAAGCCTCGGTGGTACACCCGGAGTATCTGTCGCTACGCGACCTTTCGCGCAACATCGCCTATCTGCGCGGCAACCGGCAAAACCCCAGCGTGTACTTGAACGCCTACTGGACCCGCACGTTCTACCCCATCAACACGTTGCTGCTGGTGCTCGCCGCGCTACCGTTCGCGTTCGGCACGCTGCGGTCGGGCGGCCTCGGCAAACGCCTGTTCCTCGGCGTGATCGTCGCGATCGCGTGGTACTTCATCCAGCGCGCCATCATCAGCACCGGCACCGTGTTCGGCGCGCCGCCATTCATTGTCAACCTGATCCCGGCGCTGCTGCTATTGGCGATTTCGGTTTGGTATTACCGGCGGGCATAGACGGCCGCCTCGGCCTGCCCGTCCGTAGTTGGGCTGAGCGCAGCGAAGCCCCACGTTGGGCTTCCCGGATGAAGCCCGATCAGCCAACCTATGGAAGAAGGATGACCGACAACAACGCGGCGCCACGATCATCCCATCAAAGCCGCGTCATGCGCGTCCGGCACACGCGATCGTGCCATGCCCGCCGATCGGCATCGAACCACGCGACCCAGAATCCGCAACCGAACGCGGCCAGCGACACCAGCGCCAGCACGTAGCGCAATGTCGCAGTGCGTGCGCCGATACGCGCGCCGGCGTCGCGGACGAGCTTCAGTTTCCACGCGCGCATGCCGATGGTCGCGCCGATGCGCGTCCACGACACCACGAAGTAGGCGCCGGCCACGGCCAGCAGCCACACGCCGAGCAGCACGCGCAGCACCGGTTGCGGATGTTGCGGATCGTAAACGTTGTGGAATACCAGCACCCACAGGCCCGCAGCGACGATCCACAAGCCGACCAACGGAAACAGGTCATACATCATGCTGGCGAAGCGCCGCCACAGCGGAGCCGGCTTGACGGCGGCGATGGAAGCGGAAGTTGAAGACATGAGGGCTTGCGGGAAGAGGGCATGCGCGCCAGCATCGAATGATGACGGATTCCGCGACCGACATCGACCCGCGTGATCGTGCCGCCATCGATGCCTTCCTCGAAGGCGTATGGTCGCGCGACGGCCTGGCCGACCTGACGCTCGCCGATTATCGCGGTGACCTGGAACGCTGCGCGGCATGGCTGGCGGGGAATGCGCACGGTTTGCTCGATGCGAGCCGCGAAGACCTGTTCCGCTATCTCGCCGCGCGCAACGCGGCTGGCATCGGCGCGCGCACCAATGCGCGCGAGCTTACCGCGCTGCGCCGCTTCTACGGCGAGCAGGTGCGTCACAATCCGGCATTCGAAGATCCAACCCTGCTGCTCGATGCGCCGAAACTGCCGCGCACCCTGCCCAAGGCGCTGGCAGAACGCGAGATCGAAGGGCTGCTGGAAGCGCCCGACATCGTCACGCCGATCGGTCTGCGCGATCGCGCGATGCTGGAATTGATGTACGCCTGCGGACTGCGCGTCAGCGAACTGGTGACGCTGCCGCTCGCGGGGTTGAACTTGCGGCAGGGCGTGCTGCGTGTCGTCGGCAAGGGCGGCAAGGAACGCCTGGTGCCGATCGGCGAAACCTGCGTGGACTGGCTGACGCGTTATCTCCGCGATGCGCGTCCCGCGCTCGCGAAGGCTCGGGAAACGCCGGCACTGTTCCTGTCCAATCGTGCGGCAGGCATGACCCGGCAGATGGCGTGGACGATCGTGAAGAAGCATGCGCTGGCGGCCGGCATCGCGGCCAAGCGCATTTCACCCCACGTGTTGCGGCATTCGTTCGCCACGCATCTTCTGAACCACGGCGCCGATCTGCGCGCGCTGCAGATGCTGCTGGGCCACAGCAATCTTTCGACTACGCAAATTTACACGCTGGTCGCCCGTGAAGGGCTCAAGCGGCTGCATTCACAACACCACCCGCGGGCTTAGTTTTTGCGATCATCCGTGATCGCTGCTTGGGGAAAGAAAATTGGCCCGTGCTGTTGATCGCAGTTGTGAGAGACCAGAACGGCCGTCCATGGACTGACTTTCACCACAGCCGCTTCGAACTGCCGTCACCCGGTGCCCGACACGCTATCATTCCGCTTTTGAGCGGAGCCGGGACATGGCCGAACAGAAGTATCCCGAGTGGGTGTGGCACAACGGCAAGATCGTGCCGTGGCACGAAGCCACCGTGCACGTAATGTCGCACAGCCTGCAGTACGGTTCGGCAATCTTCGAAGGCATCCGCTGCTACAAGACCCCGAAGGGCGGCGCGATTTTTCGGCTGGCGGCGCACATGAAACGTCTGTACAACTCGGCGCGCATCTACGACATGCCGATGCCTTTCACCATCGAGCAGACCACGGCGGCCTGCCACGAGGTGCTGAAGAAGAACGGATTCGAACAGGCCTATCTCCGCCCGTGTGCGTTCCGCGGTCTTGGCGGCTTCGGCATTTCGGCCGACACGCCGGTGCAGATCACGATCGCCGGCTGGCCGATGGGCCCATACCTCGGTCCAGAGGCGCTGAAGAACGGCATCACCGCCTGCGTGTCCAGTTGGCAGCGCTTCGCACCCAACACGATTCCCGCAGGCGCCAAGGCGGCCGGCAATTATCTTTCCGGCCAATTGATCGCGCGCGAAGCGCGCCTGCGTGGTTTTGGTGAAGGCATCGCACTTGCGTCCACCGGGCTCCTGAGCGAAGGCGCGGGCGAAAACGTGTTCCTGGTGTTCGACGGCGCGCTGCATACTGCGCCGGTCAGCGCCGCGCTTCTGAACGGCATTACCCGCGATTCGATCATCACGCTGGCGCGCGACAACGGCATCCCCGTGGTCGAACGCGACCTGCCGCGCGAATACCTCTACCTCGCCGACGAAATCTTCATGTGTGGCACCGCCGCCGAGGTCACGCCGATTCGTTCGGTGGACGGCAAGCAGGTCGGCAACGGCGAGGGCGGCCCGGTGACCCGCAGGATCCAGGATCTCTTCTTCGGGCTGTTCGACGGACGCACGCAAGACAAATGGAGTTGGCTGGAACCCCTGTAACGGTCCACACCGGGCCACATCGTTTCCGTGTACCTTGAGGCGATGAACCCTTCGCCCAACCTGTTCCTGATCGGCCCGATGGGTGCCGGCAAGTCCAGCATCGGGCGCCGGCTGGCCGAGCACTTCGGGATGCCGTGCATCGATCTCGATGCCGCGGTCGAGGAACGCACGGGCGCAAGCGTGGCGACGATCTTCGAGATCGAGGGCGAGGCGGGGTTCCGCCGCCGCGAATCCGATCTTCTGGCCGAGCTGTCGGCCCGGAGCGGCATCGTACTCGCCACCGGCGGCGGGGCGGTGCTGGTGCCCGAAAATCGTCTGCTGCTGCGCGAACGCGGCTTTGTGGTTTGGCTGCAAACGTCGGTCGAGCAACAACTGCAACGCCTCGTGCGCGATCGCCAGCGCCCGTTGCTCGACACCCCGGACCGCCGCGAGCGGCTGGAACAGTTGGCGCACGTACGCGATCCGCTCTATCGCGACCTCGCCGACCTTGCGGTCGGCAGCACCGATGAATCCTGCCAGCACGCCGCGACACGCATCGCCGCGCTGCTGGAACGGCACTGGCAGCGCGCACCGGCGACCAAGGCAACCGCATGACGACCACGCTGGAAGTCGGGCTCGCCACGCGGACCTACCCGATCAGGGTCGGCGTCGATTTGCTCGAAGACCCGGAAAACTGGCGGGATGCGATCCGCGGCGGGCACGCACTGATTGTCAGCGACAGCAACGTCGCACCACGGTACGCGCAGCAACTGTGCGACGCGTTCGCGCGCGCGCCCGGCGCGCCGGTTCGTTACGAAACGCTGGTGCTGCCGGCGGGCGAGGCGCACAAGAATCTCGACGCTGTCTCCAATGTATTGGATTCGCTGGCACAGCTCGGCGCCACCCGCGACGCCTGCGTTCTGGCACTGGGCGGCGGCGTGGTCGGCGACATCGCGGGTTTCGCGGCCGCATGCTGGATGCGCGGCATCGACTTCCTGCAATTCCCGACCACGCTGCTGGCGATGGTGGATTCCGCGGTGGGCGGGAAGACCGGTGTCGATCACGCGGCCGGCAAGAACCTGATCGGCGCGTTCCATCAGCCACGCGCGGTGATCGCTGATCTCGACACGCTCGCGACCCTGCCCGATCGCGAACTGCGTGCCGGACTTGCCGAAGTCGTCAAGACCGCGTGCACCGGTGACGCAGTTTTTTTCGCTTGGCTGGAGGCAAACGCGGAGGCATTGCTGGCACGGGAGGCCGGCTCACTGACGCACGCGATCGTCACTTGCTGTCGATTCAAGGCTGGCGTGGTGGAACGCGACGAGCGCGAGACGGGCGAGCGCGCGCTGCTCAATTTCGGCCATACCTTCGGCCACGCGCTGGAAGCCGAAAAAGGCTACGGGACGCTGCTGCACGGCGAAGCGGTCGCGGTCGGAATGATGCTCGCGGCACGCCTGTCCGCACGCCTTGGCATGGCCAGCGACTCCGATTCGCAGCGTTTGCACGCACTGTTGCGGCGCATCGGCCTCCCCGCCGCAATGCCACACGACGTGGACGCCGACACGCTGCTTGCGCGCATGCGACTTGACAAGAAGAACCGGGCCGGCACGCTGCGACTGATCCTGTGGCGCGGGATCGGGCGCGCGCAAATCGTCGAAGACGTCGACGCTGGTGCAGTGCACGCCGTGATGCAGCGCTGAAGCCCACGTTACAATCGCGCTTCCGCCGCATTGGCACGCGCACTGCAATGCATCTCTACATGCAAACCCCGCCTGGCAGCGGCGCCGCGCCGCGCTATTGCCGCATCGCGCTCGAGCAGGACCTGCTCGGTGGCTGGACGCTGTACCGCGAATCCGGCACCGAGGGCGGGCGCGCGACGTTGAAGCGTGAGGTGTACCTCGACCGCGATGCGGCGCTCACGGCTTTCGAGCAGGCGCGCGACGCGCAACTTAGGCGCGGTTTCAAGGTGATGATCACGCAGGGCATGGAAAACCCGCATGGCTGAAGCAACACATCGCGGCAACCGCTTCCTGCGCGCGCTGCGCCGCCAACCCGTCGATGCGACGCCCGTGTGGATCATGCGCCAGGCCGGTCGTTACCTGCCGGAATACCGGGCAACCCGCGAACGCGCCGGCAGTTTCCTCGCGCTGGCGCAGACACCGGAGTTGGCCTGCGAAGTCACGCTGCAGCCCATCGAACGATACGAACTGGACGCCGCGATCCTGTTCTCCGACATCCTCACGGTGCCCGACGCGATGGGGCTTGGATTGCATTTCGTCGAAGGCGAAGGCCCGAAGTTCCATCACCCGCTGCGCAGTGCGGCGGATATCGCGAAACTCGGCCTGCCCGACCCGGAATCGTCGCTGCGCTACGTGATGGATGCGGTGCGCCTGATCCGTCGCGAGTTGCGCGGGCGCGTTCCGCTGATCGGCTTCGCAGGCAGCCCGTGGACGCTCGCGTGCTACATGATCGAAGGCGAAGGTTCTCGCGACTTCGCGCGGGTGAAGGCATTCGCCTTGAACGAACCCACCGCAATGCACGCGCTGCTGGCTCTCAATACACGCGCGGTCGCGGCGTATCTGGCCGCGCAAGCCGCGGCGGGCGCACAAGCCTTGATGGTGTTCGACAGTTGGGGCGGCATGCTGGCGCCGGCGATGTTCCTGGAATTTTCGCAGCGATATCTCGCGCAGATTGCCTCACTCTTGCGCGACGATCCGGCGGCGCGTGACGTGCCGCTGATCCTCTTTTCCAAGGGTGCGAATGCCAGTCTTGAAGTCCTCGCCGATACCGGCTGCGCGGCGCTTGGCGTGGACTGGACGATTACGCTGGAAGAAGCACGCCGCCGCGTCGGCGACCGTGTGGCGCTGCAGGGCAATCTCGACCCCGCGACGCTGCTCGCTTCGCCCGAGGTGATCCGACGTGAGGTGCAGCGCTCCAAACAGGACTTCGGTCGTGGCCCCGGCCATGTATTCAATCTGGGCCACGGGATCACGCCGGACGTCGATCCGGAGAATGTGCGGGTCTTGGTGGAAGCAGTACACACCGCGTAAACTCGCAGGTTGCGTTTGCGCGAATATGCCATGACCACCCGCTACCTCACCGGCATCACGACTACCGGCACGCCGCACCTCGGCAATTACGTCGGCGCGATCCGCCCCGCGATCGCGGCCAGCCGACGCGATGGCAACGACGCGTTCTTCTTCCTCGCCGATTACCATGCGCTGATCAAGAGCGACGATCCTGCGCGCATCGCGCGTTCGCGGCTGGAAATCGCGGCCACGTGGCTGGCGTGCGGCCTCGACCCGGAACGCGTCACGTTCTACCGGCAATCGGACATTCCCGAGATACCGGAACTGACGTGGATGCTGACCTGCGTGACGGCCAAGGGCCTGCTCAATCGCGCGCACGCGTACAAGGCCGCGGTCGATCAGAACACCGCGAAGGGCGAAGACCCGGACGCGGCGATCACCGCGGGCCTCTACATGTATCCGGTGCTGATGGCCGCGGACATCCTGATTTTCAACGCCGACAAGGTGCCGGTCGGACGCGACCAAGTGCAGCACGTCGAAATGACCCGCGACATCGGGCAGCGTTTCAACCACCTCCACGGCAAGCACTGGCGCGCGGCGGGTGGCGAAGGCGAACCGTTCGTACTGCCGGAAGTCGCGATCGAGGAATCGGTCGCCACCCTGCCCGGCCTCGACGGCCGCAAGATGTCGAAGAGCTACGACAACACCGTGCCGTTGTTCGAGGGCGGGCCTAAGGCGACGCGCGAAGCCATCGCGAAAATCGTCACCGACTCGCGCGAACCCGGCGAGCCGAAGGACCCCGATTCATCCAGCCTGTACGCGATCTACCGCGCCTTCGCGGGCGACACCGAGAGCGCGGCGTTCCGCCACGAGCTCGAGGCCGGCATGGGATGGGGCGACGCCAAGCAGAAATTGTTCGAGCGCATCGATGCGGAAACCGCGCCGCTGCGCGAACACTACGACACGCTGATGGCGCATCCCGACGACATCGAGGATGCGCTGCGCGAAGGCGCCAAGAAGGCGCACGCCATCGCGGCACCGCGGCTCGAAATCATGCGGCGGGCGGTCGGCCTTGGCACGCTGGCGGCGCCCGCGGGCAAAACGAAGGTCGCGAAGAAAACCGACAAGCGCGCGCGGATCGTCAGCTTTCGCGATGGCGAAGATTTCCGTTTCCGGCTGGTAGGCGCAGACGGCGAGGAACTGCTGCTGTCGCGTGCGTTCGCCGATCCGAAAACCGCGGGACAAGCGGCGCGCGCGTTTTCCGCCGGTAACGCCGGCGATGCACTGAAACCGATCGATGCCTCGCGCTTTGTTTTCATCCAAGATGACGAAACACTCGCGACCAGCGCGGAATTCGCGGAACTGACCGCGCGCGATGCCGCGCTCGACCGCACCCGAGCCGCGCTGGGTTCATTGCGCGAAGCGACGGACTGAGCGGATGGCACGTTTCATCGCGCTGCTGCTGATCGGCCCCTGGCTCGTGGTGCTGGGCTGGCTGTACTGGATGTACGTCCGTCGCCGGGTCGCGAATGGCGTGTCGGCACGTTTCGACGCTGCGGTACTGGTCATTGCGGCCGTGGCCACCATAGGCTGTACCGCGGCCGGGTACGACGCCGCGCTTGGCCACGGTGGCGCAATCTGGAAGCAAGTCGCTGCAGCGTTGGCCGCCTATGCGGGTTTCAACGTGGTGTTGCTGGTCGGCCTGCTGAGGCACTGGCTGGCGCACCGGCGCAGCCGCGCGTAATCGCGCACCAACGTGCGCGATGCCGCGGTCGGGCGCAAGCGCGCGGCGCTAGCCTCATGGGTCGAAGTCGGCCACCAGGTATTGAACCGCTGAGCCGCCGCGACAAAATCGGCAAGGCTGGCGGTTCGGACGCCGCGGGTGGCCCGCAGGGCGAGCCATGGATGTGGCGACCAGTACGATTGGCTACTCAGTGATTCACTCTGGCAACGCGAGGTCGTCGAGTATGGCCTTCAGGAACCGCGCGGCTTCGCCACCGGTGCAGGCGCGGTGATCGAAGGTGAGCGAAATCGGCAAGCGCCGGTGCACCTCGATGCCACCTATCACCGCGACCACGTCGTGCGAAAGCTTGCCGACGCCGACGATCGCGACGCAAGGCGGCACCACCACGACCGTGCCGTAGCGGCCGGCGAACATGCCGAAGTTGGACAGGCTGATGGTGTAGCCCGTGAGTTCCGAGGCCGGGATCGAGCGATCCTCCACCTGCGCGCGCAGGCGGTTGACGCCTTCCCGCAAGCCACGCGCGTCCAGCATGTCCGCATTGCGCAGCGCCGGCACGAACAGGCCGTCCGGCGTGTCCACCGCGACGCCGAGGTCGACGTGCGGATGTTTGGTGAGCATGAGATTCTGGCCGTCGAACCACGCATTCAGCGCCGGCTCGGTCTTGCAGGCCACGACGATCGCGCGGATCGTGCGCCCGGTGATGTCCTGCTTGCCGAGCCACTGGTGCAGGTCGGCGTCATCAACGATGGTGGTCTGCACGACTTCTGCATGAGCCTGCGCCATCACCCGCGCCATGTTGCGGCGCACACCCTTCAACTGCTCGGGCTGGCCGGTGACACTGACCGAAGGCGGCGTGGTGCGCATCGGCTTGCCGGATTGCGAGACCGTGCTGCGTTGCGACGCTGCCACCGCTGCGGGCGCACTGCGCGCCGCGGCCGGTGCAGCAGACGCTGCGCCGAGCTGGGCGGTGCCGTTCGCCGCGGCGTTCTTGACGTCCTGCATCGTGACCACGCCGCCCGCACCCGTGGCCTGCACGCGCGCGAGATCGACTTTCAGTTTTCGTGCCATTGCGCGCACCGCCGGCACGGCCTTGACGCCGCCCACGCTGCCTGCCTGTTCCGTGCGCACCTCGTTGCTGCTCGATACCGCGCCGACCACCGTGCCTTCGTCTTCGCGATCGGCGCTGCCACCCTTCTTGATTTCGCCACCTTCGTCCGAGGCGATCACCTTGTCGCCGTTGACGGGCGCGGGGGCACCGGCGCCTTTCGCGGGCTCCGCAGGCGCGTGGTGATGGCCGCCCGCCGCGTTTTCCGCACGCTGCTTGGCGTTCGGATCGAGTTCGAACTCGGCCAGCGCCGCGCCGGTCACGATCACGTCGCCCGCGGCGCCGTGCTGCTTGAGCAGCTTGCCGGTGAACGGCGAAGGCACTTCCACCACGGCCTTCGCGGTTTCCATCGAGACCAGCGGCGCGTCCAGCTTGACGCTGTCGCCTTCCTTCACCAGCCATTCGACGATGGTGGCGTCGGGCAGGCCTTCGCCGAGGTCGGGGAGATGGAATGTTTTCTTGTCGGCCATGATCTGGTCACCTTGTCCGTTGAACCCCTCTCCCAATCGGGAGAGGGGCGGGGGTGAGGGTTCGGGTACCGCGTCGAGGTTCATCGCTGCACCGGACCCTCATCCGGCGCTTTGCGCAAAAGCAACGGCAGCGCGTTGCGCCCTTCTCCCGAAGGAGAGGAAAAGCAAAACTCAGCCTGCTGCCAGCACCCGCTTCGCCGCATCCACGATGCGCGCGGTGCCGGGCAACTGTTTCATTTCGAGGCGATACAGCGGCGTGTGCACGTCCCAGCCGCTGACCCGCGCAACCGGCGCCAGCAAATCGAAGATGCACTCCTCGGCGACGCGCGCGGCGATCTCGGCGCCGAAACCGGCGGTCTTGGGCGCTTCCTGCACGATCACGCAGCGGCCGGTTTTCTGCACCGACTCTGCGATAGTGTCGAAGTCGAGCGGCGTCAGCGTGGCGACGTCGATCACCTCGGCGCTGATGCCGTCCTTCGCGAGCGCGTCGGCGGCTTCCAGCGTTTCCTTCACTTCCGCGCCCCAGGTCACCAGCGTGATGTCGGTGCCGTCCCGCAGCACGAAGCACACGTCCAGCGGCAGCGCCTCGCCGTCGTCCGGCACTTCTTCCTTGTACTGGCGGTAGATGCGCTTGGGTTCGTAAAACACTACCGGGTCGGGATCGCGGATCGCGGCCAGCAACAATCCATACGCGCGCGCGGGCGAAGACGGCAGCACCACGCGCAGACCCGGCACGTTGGTGAACAGGTGTTCGTTGGCTTCCGAATGGTGCTCGGGCGCATGGATGCCGCCGCCCCACGGCGCGCGAAACACGGCCGGGCACGTGATGCGCCCGCGCGTGCGGTTGCGCATGCGCGCGGCGTGGCAGCAGATCTGCTCCATCATCGGATAGATGAAGCCCTCGAACTGCGCCTCGCACACGGGCTTCATGCCTTGCGCGGCGAGACCGACGGTGACGCCGGCGATCGTGGTTTCATCCAGTGGCGTATCGAACACGCGCCATTCGCCGAACTTGTCCGAAAGGCCTTGCGTCGCGCGGAACACGCCACCGTTGACGCCGACGTCTTCGCCCAGCACGACCACCGATTTGTCGTGCTTCATCTCGTAAGCAAGCGCCTGGGTGACGGCCTCGATCAGGGTAATCGCCGCCATGTCAGTGGCTCCCCTGTTCCAGCGCGATCGCTTCATCGCGCTGCTTCACAAGGTCCGCCGGCAATTCGGCGAAGGTGTAATCGAACATCGCGGTCACCGGCTGAGCCTTGGTTTCGAGATACGCATTCACTTCATTGTCCATCCACTCGTCGCATTCGGCCTGCAGTTTTTCTTCCTTCTTCTTGTTCCAGGCCTTCTTGGCTTCCAGCCATGTGCGCAAGCGTTTGACCGGGTCCTTGGTCCACGCGTCCTCGACCTCGTCCTTGCCGCGGTAGCGGCGCGCGTCGTCGGCGGTGGTGTGGTCGCCGAGCCGGTACGTGACGCACTCGACCACGCTGCCGCCCTTGCCGGCGCGCGCGCGTTCGACTGCATCCGTCATCGCCTTCTTGACCGCGATGATGTCGTTGCCGTCGACCTGGATGCAGTAGAGGCCCGCCGCGATGCCCTTCTGCGCCAAGGTCTTGGCGCCAGACTGGATCTTTCGCGGCACCGAGATCGCCCACTGGTTGTTGACGATCGCCGCGACCAGCGGCAGGTCGCGCGCGCCGGCGACGTTGATCGCGCCGTAGAAGTCGGCCTTGGACGAACCGCCGTCGCCGATGGTGCACACGGCGACGCGCTTCTCCTTGCGGATCTTGAACGCCAACGCGGAGCCCGCCGCGTGCAGGCATTGCGTGCCGATCGGCACCGACCACGCGAAATCATGCTTCGCGGGTTCGTTCTGGTAATCGTTGCCGCGCTCGTCGCCACCCCAGTACATGTACACGTCGCGCGGGCGCACGCCGCGGTACAGCTGCGCGCCGTATTCGCGGTAGCTGGGCGCGAACACGTCTTCCGGCTTCAGCGCGCTGCCGATGCCGACGTGGGTCGCTTCGTGGCCGAGGCACGATGCGTAGGTGCCGAGCTTGCCGGTGCGCTGCAACGCGATCGACTTGGTGTCGAACACGCGCGTGGACACCATCAGCTTGTACAACTCGACCATCTGGTCGATGTCCTGCGCGAAGTCGGGCAGGTCCTTGCGTACCTGCTTGCCGTCGGCGTCGAGGTATTGCAAGTATTCGATTTCAAACTTGGCAGCGATGGGCACGGAATGCTCCCGGTCGGTTCGGATTCGATTGGACCCGCGCACCGCGCGGCGTCGCGACCGCTCGCAACCGACATTTCAGCGCAAGCGGGCCGCCTATTATCGCATGCATGTATCCCTATCCGCAGGTTATGGACATGCTGCAACGCAGCACGCAACCTCCGGTGGTTTGACGGCGATCATCACGCGCCGATGCGCAGGCCGCGATGATTTGCGGGCTTGCACGTTTTCCTTCGCGTTCGTCCGAGAGCGCCGCTTCGCTAAACTGGGCGATCTTCGAACCCGTCGCCGAGCCACGAAGACCAGAACGGCCTTTCAAGGCCCGGCTTTCCACAACGTTTCCGCGGTCATCCCTGATCGCTGCTTCGGCCCTCCAACATATCGCCTTGCCGCTCTCGCATCAGGGGCACCACAACGGCCTTCCAGGGCCTGACTTTTCACCAAAGCTTCTCCGAATGGAAACCACTTCATGACCGACAGCAACCGGCGCGAACTCGAAGCCGGCATCCAGCGCGACCTTTCGGGGCGCATGACGTACGCGAGTTATCTGCAGCTCGACACGCTGCTTTCGGCGCAGCGACCGGTGTCCGATCCCGCCTACCACGACGAAATGCTGTTCATCGTGCAGCACCACGTGGCCGAGTTGTGGCTGAAGCTGATGATCCACGAACTGCGCGGGACCCTCGTTGACCTAGACGCCGACCGCTCCGACCCTGCAATGAAGAAGCTCGCGCGGATCAAGCGCATCCAGGATCAGTTGTTCAACGAATGGGCCGTACTGGAGACGATGACCCCGCACGAATACCTGAAATTCCGCGACGCACTGGGCCCGTCGTCGGGCTTCCAGTCGCTGCAATACCGCACAGTGGAATTCCTGCTCGGCAACAAGCATTCCGGCATGTTGGACGTGTTCGCGCACGACGCCGCGGCGACCGAACAATTGCACGCGACGCTGGAGGCGCCGAGCCTGTACGACGCGGTGCTGCGCTGGCTGGCGCGGCGCGGCCACGCGATACCGCAAGCCATCCTTGACCGCGACGTGCGCGAAGGCTGGCAGCGCCAGTCATCGCTGCTGCCGGTATTCAAGCGCATCTACGAGGCGCCGGAAACATACTGGTCGGAATACGCGCTCTGCGAAACGTTGGTCGATGTAGAGGAAAATTTCCAGATGTGGCGCTTCCGCCACATGAAGGCCGTCGAGCGCATCATCGGGTACCGGCAAGGCACCGGCGGCTCATCGGGCGTCGGATTCCTCAAGAAGGCGCTCGAACTCACCTTCTTCCCGGAGCTGCTGGAAGTGCGCACCGAGATCAAGCCCGCCTGAGCCGTCTGTACCTTGCCGCCGCGGCTCGTGCCGGTTTAAGGTCCGCACGGGCCGGGCCGGCCAACCGCCGCGAAGGCCGCCGATGGACAGGAGCGAAGGTTCGGATTCAATGCCCGGCTCCGTCCGCTCAGCCGGGCATCTTCCCAAGGGCCACCCATGATCGAAGCCGTCGACAACGCGACCTTGCCGGACGCACCGGACTTCCCGCAACGGCTCGGCCATCCGAAGCCGTTGTGGATGCTGTTCATGACGGAATTCTGGGAACGCTTTGCGTTTTACAGCGTGAGCTGGGCGCTGGCGTTGTACATCGTGCAGCAGTTCTACCACGGCGATCCATCCGGACAGGCGTGGGCCAGCGGCGTCTTCGGCGCATACACTGCGCTGATCTACGGCACTTGCCTCTTCGGCGGCTGGGTCGCGGATCGCGTGATCGGCTACCAGCGCACGATCCTGATGGGCGCGCTGGTGATGGCGGTGGGCCTGTTCGTGCTGATGCTGCCGTCGCGCGCGATGCTGCTGCTGGGCCTGGCGCTGGTGATCGTCGGCGACGGGCTTTTCAAGCCCAACATCTCGACGATGGTCGGGCAGCTTTACGGGCGCGACGATCCGCGCCGCGATCGCGGTTTCACGCTGTTCTACATGGGCATCAATGCCGGGGCGTTGATCGCGCCGCTGCTGACCGGTTGGCTGGCGGCGTATTTCACCGCCACGCCGACACAGCAGAATTTCCGGCTGGTTTTCGCGGCCGCCGGCGTTGGCATGCTGATCAGCCTCGTGTGGTTCTGGTTCGGTCGCCGGCAGTTGAAGCAGGTCGGCCGCCCGGCACCAGGCGCGGAAGGCCTGTCGCGCGTGGCATGGGTGGCGCTCGGCGTCGTGATCGCCGTGCCGCTGGTGTATCTGCTGCTGTCGAAGATCGGCGCGGGCGGCCTGCAGTGGCTGCTCGGATCGTTGTTCGTCGTGGTGGCGGCGATGCTGCTGGCGGAAGCCGCGCGCCACGACCGCGTGCAAGTGCACCGCGTGATCGCGATGCTGATCATCTTCGCCTTCAACGTGCTGTTCTGGATGTTCTATTACCAGTTCGGGACGTCGTTCAATTTTCTCGCCGAGAACATCGTGGATCGCGTGATGCCGGGCGGCTGGGTGTTCCCGGTGGGCTGGTTCCAGTCGGTGAGCCCGCTCTCGATCATCGTGTTCGCGCCATTGGTGACGCTGGTTTGGGCCGCGCTGGATCGCCGCCGGATGGAACCGTCGATCCCGCGCAAGTTCGGGTTCGGGTTGATCTTCAACGGCCTCGGTTTCCTGGTGCTGATGTTCGCGCTGTGGAAGTTGCTCGGCGCGAACGGCCTGATTCCGCTGTGGCCGCTGGTGCTGTGTTACGTGTTGCAGACGTGGGGCGAGTTGTGCCTGTCGCCGATCGGATTGTCGATGGTGACCAAGCTCGCGCCGCCGCGGCTGGTCGGCTTCGCGATGGGCGGCTGGTTCCTGTCGCTGGCGGTGGGCGGCAATCTCTCTGGACTTTTTGCCAGCCGTGTCGCCGGCAGCGGCGGGATGACCGTCGCTTCCGCGCTGTCGGGATTCACGTTCGGGTTCTGGCTGCTGCTGGGCGCGGGCGTGCTGCTGCTTTTGATTTCGCCGCTGGTGAACCGGCTGATGCACGGGATTCGCTAGGGTTCCACCGGCATCAATTTGTCGAGGATGCCGGTCAGCCAGCGCCTTTCTTCGGTGGACAGCCGTTCCAGAAACTCGCGCTCGTGGCGGCGTGCGAGCGGCGCCACCGCGTCATGGATGCGCCAGCCGGCCGCCGACAACCGCAGTACCGATCGACGTTTGTCGCCGGCGTGCACGCGGCGCAACACGCGCCCTTTTTCGACCAGTCGCGCCAGCGCACGGCTGATCGCCACCTTGTCCGTCGCGGTCAGCCGCGCGACCTGCCGTGCCGACAAACCCTCGCCGTCGTAACGCGCCAGCACCGCCATCACGCGCCATTCGGTGGTGCCGAGGTCGAAGCGCTGCTGGTATTCGTCCGCGATGGCCTGGCTGACCGTGTTGGACACGATCGAAAGCTGGTACGGAATGAATTTTTCGAGCTCGATCGGAGCGTGCCTGGGCATCTGCGTCGCGGCTTGCAAATGGTTTCACATGAAACTATCTTAGACATTACCCGTGCGGTCGTCCATGAACGCCGCCCTATCAGAATCTTTTTGCGATCCTCCATCGATCGCCGCGTAGTTCAAGTGGCAAGTGGCCCAAGCGCCTCTCGGCCCACCAACACCAGAACGGGCTTCCTGCCCTGATTTCCGGAGAAGACCATGAGCGCACAACCCAACACCGGCATGCGGCCGACCACCTTCGAAAATCCGATGGGCGTGGATGGCTTCGAGTTCGTCGAATTCGCGGCGCCGGATCCGACACAGCTGCACGCCCTGTTCCGGCGCCTCGGGTTCACGCCCGTCGCCAAGCACAAGAACAAGGCGATCACGTTGTACCGCCAGGGCGCTTGCAACCTGCTGGTGAACGAGCAGCCGGATTCGTTCGCGGCCGATTTCGCGAAAAAGCATGGACCCTGCGCGTGTGGTTTCGCGATCCGTTTTTCGCACCCGGCATCCGAGGTGCTGCAGGCCACGTTGAAAAACGGCGCGAAGGTGATCGTGCACAAGGCCGATACACGCGCGGTGGACGCACCGGTCATCGAAGGCATCGGCGGCTGCATGCTGTACCTCGTCGATCGTTACGGCGACAAGCGCAGCGTGTTCGACGATTACGAGTGGCTGGTGCCGGAGGCGCAGCGCAATCCGAAAGGTTTCGGCCTCACTTTCATCGACCACCTGACCCACAACGTGAATTTCGGCGAGATGGCGAAGTGGGCGGATTACTACGAGCGCCTGTTCAACTTCCGCGAGATCAGGTATTTCGACATCAAGGGCGCCAAGACGGGGCTGGTTTCCAAGGCCATGACCGCGCCGGACGGCATGGTGCGCATTCCGCTCAACGAATCCAGCGACCCGAAGTCGCAGATCAACGAATACCTCGACGAGTACAAGGGCGAGGGCATCCAGCACATTGCCCTCTTCACCGACAACATCTACGCGACGGTGGAGAAGATGCGCGGCGCCGGCGTCGAGTTCCTCGATACGCCCGACACCTATTTCGAGGTGATCGACGTGCGCATGCCGAACCACGGCGAGGACGTGCCGCGGCTCGCGAAGAACAAGATCCTGATCGACGCCGACATGGAAACGAAAAAGAAATTGCTGCTGCAGATCTTCACCCAGAACTGCATCGGTCCGATCTTCTTCGAGATCATCCAGCGCAAGGGCAACGAAGGTTTCGGCGAAGGCAACTTCCAGGCGCTGTTCGAATCGATCGAACGCGACCAGATGCGGCGCGGGGTTTTATGATCAACGGACACCTCGGCCTCCGTTCGCCCTGAGCGTAGGCCGAAGGCCGAGGTCGAAGGGCCCAACTGTGGCGTTCAGCCTCTACATCGTGGAATGCGCCGATGGAACCTTGTACATCGGGCATATGGACAATCTAGATGAAAGGTTGCGGCAGCACAGCGCGGGAAAGGCCGACGCCTACACGGCAAAGCGACACCCACTGAAGCTCCTCCACGTCGAGGAGTTCGAGACGCGCTACGACGCATTGATGATGGAGCGCAAATTGAAGGGCTGGAGTCGGGCAAAGAAGCTCGCCTACATCGCCGGTGACTGGAACACAATTGGAAAGCTGGCCAAGGGAAAACACCAGCATCAACGTGGATCATGATGCGCTTCGACTTCGCTTGCTTCGCAAGCTGCGCTCAGCGAGAACGGATAACACTGCTGCCCGGTACCGTTCCGCCCCAACGCAGGTTACGGCTTTAAATAACGACGGACCGAAGTGCAAGGATATGTTCATCTCGACTTCGAGAACGCAGGCAAACGAGTGACTACACAACCCCGCTACCTCACCGGCTTCGGCAACGAACACGCGAGCGAAACGTTGCCAGGCGCGTTGCCGGTCGGGCAGAACTCGCCGCAAAAGGTACCGTATGGCCTGTACGCGGAGCAGCTTTCCGGCACCGCGTTCACGGCGCCGCGGCACGCCAATCGGCGAAGCTGGTTATATCGCATTCGGCCAGCCGCGCTGCACGGCGCATTCACGGCGTATCCGCAGCCGCGTTTCCACAACCGTTTCGACGAAGCGCCGACCCCGCCTGACCAGATGCGCTGGAGCCCGTTTCCGCTGCCCGACGCGCCGACGGATTTCGTGGACGGCCTGTTCGCAATGGGCGGCAACGGTTCGGCGGCTTCGCAAACAGGCGTCGGCATCCACCTTTACGCCTGCAACAAGCCCATGCAGGGGCGCTTCTTCTACGACGCCGACGGCGAACTGGTGATCGTGCCGCAGCAGGGCCGTTTGCGGATCGCGACCGAACTTGGCGTGCTGGACATCGAACCGCAGCAGATTGCGCTGATTCCACGCGGCGTGCGTTTTCGCGTGGACCTGCCGGACGGTACCGCGCGCGGCTACGCGTGCGAGAACTTCGGCGCACCGTTGCGCCTGCCGGAATTGGGGCTCCTCGGTTCCAACTGCCTCGCCAACGCGCGCGATTTCGAGGCGCCGGCCGCTGAGTACGAAGACGTCGAAGGCGATTTTGAGTTGGTCGCGAAGTTCCAGGGCAACCTGTGGCGTGCGGCCATCGATCATTCGCCGCTGGACGTAGTGGCGTGGCACGGCACGCATGTTCCGTATCGCTACGACCTGCGCCGCTTCAACACCATCGGCTCGATCAGCTACGACCATCCTGACCCGTCGATCTTCACGGTGCTGACCTCGCCCAGCGACACGCCCGGCACTGCCAACGTGGATTTCGCGATCTTCCCGCCACGCTGGCTGGTGGCCGAACATACCTTCCGGCCGCCGTGGTTCCACCGCAACATCGCCAGCGAATTCATGGGCCTGATCCACGGCGAATACGACGCCAAGGATGCCGGCGCGGGCGGCGGTTTCGTGCCGGGCGGCGCATCGCTGCACAATTGCATGAGCGGGCACGGCCCGGATGCCGCGAGCTACGCGAAGGCATTGGCGACGGATACGGGCACACCGCAGCACGTCGTCGATACCATGGCTTTCATGTTCGAAACGCGCTGCGTGATCCACCCGACCCGACAGGCGCTGGACGCGCCGCACCGACAGCGCGACTATCAGGATTGCTGGCAGGGACTGCGGAAGCACTTCGACCCGTCGCAACGCTGAGCACCAAGGTGCCCCATGAAACTTGCAACACTCAAAGAAGGCGGCAGGGACGGGACATTGATCGTCGTCAGCCGCGATCTCGCGCACGGCGTGCGCGCCACCGACATCGCCCTGACACTGCAGGCCGCGCTGGACGACTGGCAGAACACCGCACCGCGCCTGCACGCGCTATACGACGCGCTGTGCATGCATCGCCACAAGGCCGTTGAGAATGCGTTCGAACTGGACTTCGAAGCGCTGGCCGCACCCCTGCCCCGCGCCTACGAATTCGTGGACGGCAGCGCGTACCTGCCGCACGTCGAGCGCGTGCGCAAGGCGCGCGGCGCGACGGTGCCGGAGACCTTCTACACCGATCCCTTGATGTACCAGGCGACCAGCGCCGGCTTTCTGGGTCCGCGCGATCCGGTACGCGTGCCGAGCGAGGGTTACGGCATCGACCTCGAAGCCGAGGTCGTGGTGGTGACCGACGACGTGCCGATGGCGGTGACGCCCGAACAGGCTACGCACCACATCCAGTTGGTCGGACTGGTCAACGACGTCAGCCTGCGCAATCTGATTCCGGGGGAACTGGCCAAGGGTTTCGGGTTCCTGCAATCCAAGCCGCGCTCGGCGTTGTCGCCGGTCTTCGCGACGCCGGACGAATTGCGCGACGCCTGGAAGGACGACAAGGTGCATCTGCCTATGCGCACCTGGATCAACGGCCAGTGGTTCGGTGAAGTCGAGGCCGGCGAAGATATGCAATTCGACTTTGCAAAATTGATCGCGCACGCGGCGAAAACCCGCCCGCTCGCGGCCGGCACCATCGTGGGTTCCGGCACGATCGCCAACCAGGACACCTCGCGCGGCGCGTCCTGCCTGGCCGAACAGCGGACCGTGGAGAAACTGCGCGACGGCGAAGCAGCCACGCCGTTCCTGAAATACGGCGACAGCGTGAAGATCGACATGTACGACATCGACGGCAATTCGATCTTCGGCGCGATCGAGCAAGGGATCGAACCTTGCGATCATCCGTGATCGCCGCATCACGCCAATCACTGGCAACCCATTCCACACACCGATTTGCTATTCCAGAACGGCCTTCCCTAGCCTGATTTTCCACAACAGCGGCTCCGCTTGAGCCGATACAAACAATCTGTGCGCTAAACTTGTCCCTTCACCGACGGCCGCGGCGCCTGCGTGCGCCGGACATCCTCATGGACCCGCACTCGTCACAATCCGGCGCGCCCGCGCGGAGTACCGGCATACCCAGCAACGACGGCGACGCCGCGCATTTCTGCTCGAGTTGCGCGTTTGCGGAAGCGTGTTCCGTCGCGGGCTACGGCATACCCGAACTCAACGACCTGCACTGCCTCGTCGAGCACATCGGGCCTTTCGAACCGGGACAACGCATCTTCCGTGCCGGCGACGCGTTTCGCGCGCTGTTCGCGGTGCGCACCGGCATGATCAAGACCACCCTGGTGGACGCCGAAGGCCGCGAGCAGGTACTGGGCTTCTACCTGCCGGGCGAACTGGTCGGCCTGGATGCGATCTACCCCGAACACTATCCATGCGACGCGATCGCGCTGGAAACCACCGAGTGCTGCCGCTTCTCGTTTCCCGCGATGAGCGCGCTGGCCGCGCGCCAGCCCAAGATCCAGCAGCACCTGTTCCGCCTGCTCAGCAAGGAACTCGGCTCGGCGACGTTGCTGGCGGGCGATCATTCAGCGGACGAACGGCTCGCGGCATTTCTCGTCGACCTGGGCGACCGATACGCATCACGCGGCTTGTCCGGCACCGAATTCCGCCTCAGCATGGCGCGGGCCGATATCGCCAACTACCTGCGCCTTGCCGCGGAAACCGTCAGCCGCGTGCTCGGCCGTTTCCGCGAGCAGAAGCTCATCGCGATCGATGGCCGCAAGGTGGAATTGCTCGACCCGCCGCGCTTGCGCGAACTGGCGCGTTGCGTGCTGAACGCTTGAGGCGCTGTGGTTGGCCGTTCGCGCTGAGCGTAACTCACGAAGTGAGTGAAGTCGAAGCGCCGCTGTCCTTCGACTTCGGCCCTGCGGGCCTACGCTCAGGACGAACGGGGTGAAAGGCGCGATTCCAGTGGAGATGCCGCATCTGACCGTGATCAACGCGCAACTGGCCGTCTCACCGCATACTTTCCGCACCCGCTTCCCACATCAGCCATGGCCGCCTGGTATCTGCAAATCCTGTGGACCCACATCGGCTGCGTGATCGCGTCGGGCAGCCTGTTCTTCACGCGTGGTTGCATGATGCTTGCTGGCCTGCCGACCGCCAATCACGTGGCACTGCGCCGCATCTCGGTCGTGATAGATTCGCTGTTGCTGGTGGCGGCCATCGCGCTGACCCTCATCATCCACCAGTATCCATTTGTGCAGGCATGGCTCACCGTCAAGGTGATCCTGCTGGTGGTCTATATCGTGCTGGGGGTGTTTGCGTTGCGACGCGGGCGTACCCGCGCGATCCGGGCGGCATGCTTCGCGGCAGCGATGGTCGTGTTCCTGTTCATCATCAGCGTGGCGCGCGCGCACGATCCGCTGGGGGCGTTCGTGAGCTTATGATGTGCGATCGTCCGTGATCGCTGCATTCCGAAGGCTGCGCCGGCGACAAGTGTCCTCGCATCGTGGAGACCAGAACGGACTTCCTGTCCTGACTTTCCACAACAGCCGCTACGAGCAGAACTCCTGCCCGGGCGCCTACGCCCGCATTACAAGCCCGTCGCGCACCTGCACCCGCACCACGACCAGCGACTGGCCACGACATGGCCCCTGCACGCACAAGCCGGCTTCACGCAGCGCGAAGGTGGCCCCGTGCACCGCGCAAGTCAGCTTGTCGTCCTTTACGAGGAACAAACCCGGCGCGTAGTCCATGCGCCGACCGGCGTGGGGACAGATGTTCAGCCACGCCTGCACCGAATTGCCACGCCGCGCCAACAGCAGCGGCTCGCCTTCCGGATCAGGCGGATCGACGCCGAGCACGCCGCCGTCGGGAATGTCATCGAGGCGGCACAGAATCGCGTGGGGGGCGGTCATGTCCATGCACGACTCCTGATGGTTTGTTGAAAAAGTGCAATCCTGCACTTTTTCAACGTGCCGAGTCCGGTTCACGCCCGGACTCGGCCTCGATGAATCAAGCTACCGCTTGATTCGCGGCGGGCCATCCATGGCCCGTACCTGCAGGCACTGCCTGCGGGCACTTGTGGCGGCGCTTGCGCGCCCGCATGGTAAGAAGGTCATTGTGCCACGCAGGCCGCCAATGCGTTTCGACAAATCCTTCATCTACCTCCCCCGCCATCCGCTGCTGCGGGGTGTGGTGCTGTTTGCGGGCATCCTATTGCTGATCGGGTTTCTGGCGATGGGCCTGTTGATCGGTGCAGCCGTAATCATCGCCGCGGCACTGACGATGCTGGTGCGCCGCTGGCTGAACGGACGCAGCCGCCGGCGCGCGGATGCCGACGTGATCGAAGGCGAATTCACCGTGATACCGCCGGGGCCGGGAGCCGCACTGCCTCCTGCCGGCGACACCTCCACGACAAGAACCGGATGGTAGGCATGCGACAACGCGCGCATGCTGTGCGCATGAACGCCAAACCTGCCCTCGCCGAAAGCCGCCGCGACCCGCTGGACCATGCTCGCGACCTCCTGGATCACAGCGAACACGCGCCCACGCTCGATGCGCTGGCGCGCGAAGTGGGGCTTTCCCCCGCCTGGTTGCAACGCAGCTTTCGCAAACGCTTCGGCGTGTCGCCCGCGGAATACGCCAGGGCACGCCGTTTCGATGAACTCAAGCAGGCGCTGCGCCAGGGCTCGGACGTCACCGATGCGGTGTATGCAGCGGGCTTCGGTTCCGGCAGCCGCGTGTACGAGCATTCCGATCGGCTGCTGGGCATGCCTCCTGCACGTTACCGCGACGGCGGCGCGGGCATTGCGATTCGCTACACCACGGTGGCCTCGCCGCTCGGCCGCGTGTTGGTTGCGGCCACCGCGCGCGGCTTGTGTGCGGTGACCCTGGGCGACGACGACGATGCCTTGGTGGGTGCATTGCGCCGGGAATTTCCGCAGGCCGAACTGGCGCGTGTCGATGCGGGACGGGATGAATGGCTGGCGGCCGTGGTCGCGCGCGTCGCGCGGCAGTTCAACGGGAGCACCGGCGCGGCCCCTGCGCCGGCATTGCCGCCGCTGGACATCACCGCCACCGCGTTCCAGTGGCGCGTATGGGAAGCGCTGACCCGCATCCCCACGGGCGAAACCCGCAGCTACGCCGAGATTGCCCGCGCGGTGGGCGAACCCCACGCCGCGCGCGCGGTGGGACGCGCCTGCGGCGCCAACAAGCTGGCGCTGATCGTGCCCTGCCATCGCGTCGTGCGCGCCGACGGCACGCCGGGCGGCTGGCGTTGGGGCGCGGCGCGCAAGCAAACCCTGCTGGAACGGGAACGCCGCAATCGCGTGCGTTGAGTTTGATTCAACGCTGCATGGCGAAACTTTCATGACGACGCGGACTCCTTCGCGAAACCACCCGAATTAGAATGTCGTCACGCCTCCCCTCGCAGGAGGCGTCTTTCTTTCCTTCCTGCGCCCATTCGGCGCAATGGCCGATTCAACATGAACGACATCGCCCTGTCTGCTGCCGCAGGCGCCACGCCCCAACGCCGCTGGCTTATTCCGCTGGCGCTGGTTTCGGTGTACGTGATCTGGGGTTCGACCTATCTCGGCATCCGCATCGGGCTGACCGGATTTCCGCCGTTCACGATGGCCGCCTTGCGCTTTTTTGCAGCCGGCATCGCGATGTACGCGTGGCTGCGTCTGCGCGGCGTGAAGCCGCCGACGCGGCGGCAATGGCGCAACGCGGCGATCACGGGCGTCCTGCTGCTGTTGCTCGGCAACGGCCTGGTCTGTTTCGCCGAGCAAAGCGTGACTTCGGGCATCGCCGCGGTTGCCATCGCGAGCGAGCCACTGTTCATCGCGCTGTTCCTGTTCGCCTATCGCGAGCGCCCGAGCCGCGGCGAAATCGCAGGGCTGGTGATTGGATTTTTCGGCGTAATCGTCCTGAACAGCGGCGGCGCGATGCGCGCAGCACCGTGGGCCGCCGTGGCGCTGCTGGTGGCGACCCTGGCGTGGGCGTTCGGCTCGATCTGGAGTCGCCACCAGGATATGCCGGAAGGACCGATGAACGTAGCCGCCCAGATGCTGTGCGCGGCACCCGCGCTGGCATTGACCGCGTGGCTGACGGGCGAACGGTTGCCCGCGCATCCGCCGGCGGCGTCGATCCTGGCGATTGCGTACCTGGCCGTGTTCGGGTCGATCATCGCGTTTTCCGCGTACCTGTTCCTGATCAAGCACGCGCGTCCGGCGCTGACCGCGAGTTATGCCTACGTGAATCCACCGGTCGCGGTGCTGCTGGGCGCGCTGATCGCGGGCGAGCAGGTGGGCAACTCCGAGATCGGCGGCATGGTCGTGATCCTGGTCGGCGTCGCGGTCATCACGCTGGCGCACGCGGGACGCGGCAGGCGGCGCCCAGCCAGCGCGGAGTAAAATCCGTGTCCGTTCGATAAGCATTTGCCGCCATGGTCAAGTGGATCGTCCTTGCCGTTCTCGTCGCGTGCGCGCTGTACGTGCACTTCCGCGGCAAGGTGCGCCACAAGTTCCTGCGCCAGATCACCGACCACTCGACGTTCATGGCGCCGATCAACGTGTTGATGTACGCGTTCTCGCGCGTGCCCGCGACGCCGTACCTCACGCCCGCCGATTTCCCCGAGCTCGAAAACCTGCGCAGCAACTGGCAAACCATCCGCGACGAAGCCATCGCGCTGGCCAAGGCCAGCCATATCAAGGCGTCCGATCAATACAACGATGCCGGCTTTCATTCCTTCTTCCGCACCGGCTGGAAGCGGTTCTACCTGAAGTGGTACGACGACGCGCCGCACCCTTCTGCGCTGCAACTGTGCCCGCGCACCGTGGAAATCCTGAAGGGTTCGCCGCACATCAAGGCCGCCGCGTTCACCCAGTTGCCCCCCGGCAGCCAGCTCGGCAAGCACCGTGACCCGTTCGCCGGTTCATTGCGCTACCACCTGGGATTGATCACGCCCAACGACGATCGCTGCTGGATTCGCGTGGACGGCAAACCGTACAGTTGGCGCGACGGCGAAGGCGTGGTGTTCGATGAAACCTACATCCACTGGGCGGCGAACGAGACCGACCAGGACCGCATCATCCTGTTCTGCGACCTCGAGCGCCCGATGAAATACCGCTGGGCAACGGCACTCAACCATGCCGTCGCGCGCACCCTGCTCGCCGCGGGTTCATCGCCCAATCAGGAAGGCGACCGCACCGGTGGCGTCAACAAGATCTTCAAGTACGCCTACGCGATCCGCCACGTCGGCAAGAAGCTGAAGCGGCGCAACCGCAAGCTCTACTACGCCACCAAGTGGACGATCTTCGCCGCGATCCTCGCCGCGATCTTCGTGCCGTGGCGGATGTTGTGACTTTCGGCGTTCGGGGTGTCCACCAAAGCGTAGGAACTATCGCGTCCGCTGGAATGAGTAGTTAGGGCTCACCAGCGGCACACTCCGTACAAACTTACGCCTATGCCAAAGCAAAATTGTGCGGCGAGTAAAACGCGGATGGCAACTGTGTAGCGGACAATTGAACCTTGTTTCATCGCATCGATTGCGAAGAGGCGATAAGACTCTGGGAAGGCCGACTCGATTTCTTTGAGCGCTGGAATTGTAAGCAGGATGAGCCGCCGACTGCGGCTGTCAATGAGCCAAAACACGATAGCCAAGAGCGCGGTGAACAAGCCGAGCAGTAACAGCAGCCTTGAATTGACACCCTGCTCGATTGCGGTGAAAACGCCCCCATCGGCGAAGATGGAAAGGAGCACAAAGAAGTTGAAGCCCTTCAGGCGCTGCTCCGCGTTGAACTTGAAGTGGTCCCAGACGAGATCTCGACCTTCCATGTTGTTTCCCTGATCGCTAACAGCAATTCGGCCCCTCGATGGGGCGATACGCCGAGTATCGCGCGCTGCGCGACGCGCAGTAAGCCATTTGCCGCTGCCCGCCATTGCCAGGTTCAGGCAGCTCCACCGGGTTATCGGTCACGGTGGGACGCTATGGATTTCGCAGGGACAAATGTCAGTGTAACGGTGCACGGGCTGCGTGAGCCTCACAACTCCCGCAACGCCGCTGTCACCGGCAAGCGTGCAGCGCGCACGGCGGGGAACAAGCCGCCGATGAAGCCGATCGCGAGGGCCCATTTGATGCCGGTCCACAACAGTTCCGGCGTCACGCGGAACTGGAACACGACCTGGCTGAAGTTGCCGCCCACGGTGGATGCGGTGTAGCCGTTGAAGACCAGCCACACGATCACGGCACCGATGATGCCGCCGAGCAGCGCCAGCAGCATGGTTTCCAGCAATACCGAGATCACGACCGGCAGGCCGCGGAATCCGATCGCGCGCAACGTCGCAATTTCGCGCGCGCGCGTGGCGACCGCGGCGTACATGGTGTTGAGTGCGCCGAAGATCGCGCCGATCGCCATGATCACGCCGATGGTGATGCCGACCACACGGATCACCTTGCTGAGCCCTTCGGACTGCTTGTCGAAGTAGTCGCGCGTGGTGCTGACGTCCACCTTCAGCCGCGGGTCGCCCGTCAGTGAGGCCTTGAATGGGTCGAAGGCCTTCGGTGAGGTCAACCGCGCGGTCACCGATTCCGCGCTGCTGCCGCGCCTGTAGGCCGAGGCGACCGATTTGGAATCGCCCCAAAGCTCCGATCCGTGCGCGTCGTTTGATGCGAACACGCCGACGATGGTCCAGTCCTGGCCGCCGAGGCGCAGCGTCTTGCCCACGCCCAGCCCGGCGAACTGGCGTTCCGCGCCCTCGCCGACGTCGAGTTCGCGCATGCCGGGTTTGAATTTTCGTCCCTTGACCATCTTGACGTTCGGCCAAACCGTCCATGCTTCGTCGCCGACGCCGCGGATTGCGACGTTGGCGTCCGTCGCGGGATCGCTCTTCTTCGGCACGTTCGCGACCACCACCAGCTCCGCCGACGCGATCGGCTTGCCCTGCGCGTCCCGTGCGATGCCGGGTGCCTGCTCGATCACGTCGATGTCGTCGCGCGTCAGCACGGAATTGCTCTCCGCACCCGAACCGCCGCGGAGCACGATCGCGGTGTCGCTGCTGCCGGTCTGCTGCAGGGTGGCGGTCAGGCCGTCGCCCATCGCCAGCAGCGCCACCAGCACGCCGACCACGCCGGCGATGCCGACCACGATCACCGCGGTGGAGCCGAGGCGTTCGGTGAGCGTGCTCAAACCCACCCGCGTGACCGACAAGGTGCGCCGGCCGGTACGCGCGGCCAGCAGCCACAGCGCCAGCAGGATCGCCAATGCCAGCACCACGAACCACGGCAATGCCGTCCACACGACCAGCCATGCGACCACGATCGCCGCGAGGCCAAGACCGAACAGAAACTTTTTCATGACGCCTCCTCGAAAAACCTTCGTGCAAGCGTCGCGAGCGAAGGCAGATTGCGTGACGCCGGAGCGCAGGAAGCGGAGCGTACACGCCAGTACGTGAGCATTACTCGCCGCATCCGCGGCTCGCCCTCCGGGCCATTCGCTTCGCGAATGTTCGCTCCGGCATCCTGCCTTCGCAGTCCGAGCACCGCCGGCGCGCAAGCTGCCGAGCGCAGCAGCTTGCGCGAAGGTTTAGCGGCCAGCCAATGCATCGACGATTCTCAGTCGCATGCCACGCAAGGCGGGCAGCACGCCGACCACGACGCCAATCACGATCATCAACACGATGCCTTCGATCCAACTGACCGCGCCGATCGGCGGCAACTGGATCATCCCGCCGCTGCCCTTGGCGAGCGCCGGCGCCAGCACGCTGGCGATCGCCATGCCGATCACGCCGCCGATCACCAGCAACAGGATCGCTTCGGCCAGCACCAGCCCAAGCACGCTGCGATTGGAGAACCCGATCGTCTTCAACACCGCGAGTTCCGGGATGCGTTCACGCACCGCCTGCGCCATCGTGTTGCCGGTCAGGAGGATCAGCGTGAAGAATACCGCCGCCATGATCGCCTCGACGATCAGGCCGATATTGCCGATCTGCTTGGCGAAAGAGGCGTTGAAGGCGTTGGCGGTCTGGGTCTTGGTTTCGTGGTCGGAATTCGCCGACAGCGCGTCGATCGCGTGTGCCACCTTGTCGGCATCCTTCGGACTCTCCAGCTTGACGACGTACCAGCCGACCTCATGGCTGCTGTACATGTTGGCCTCGTCGAAGTACTTCCAATGCAGGAAGAACATCTGGTCGATGCCGTTGGGCGCATCCTTGGCGGTCTTGTAGATGCCGACGATGGTGAACGGCCAGGTCTTGTCGCCGTTCTTGCGCGGGAAGATCGTGGACTGCAACGGAATCTTCTGGCCCACTTTCCAGTTGTAGCGCTTCGCCAGTGCCTCGCCCACCAGCGCGCCGTCCTGGGTTTGTGCAAACGCCTGGCGTTGCTCGGGCGTCAACAGGATGTCGGGGTTGGTGCCCAGGTAGTCCTCGTCCACCGCGAAACTGAAGACGAAGTTTTTCGGATCCTGATAAACGCCGCCGAACCAGTTCTCGTGGCCGATGCCTTGCACGCCCGGGATGGCCGCGATGCGCGCCTTCAGGCTCTCCGGCAGGCCCGTCATGATCGAAAACCGCGAGGCGACGACCAGCCGCTCGTTGCCGGCGAGGCTGTTGCTGCCGCTGGTGAAGGCCACGCGCACCGCATTCAAGAGGCCGAACAACAGGAACGCGGCGAGGATCGAGATCAGCGTGAAGATGGTCCGCGTCTTGCGCCGGAACAGCGCGCCCCAGACCAGATGGAAGTATTTCATGGCGTTCTCCCAGCCCCAATCCATTGCTGTTTCCTTCTCCCTCCGGGAGAAGGTGGCGCGAAGCGCCGGATGAGGATTCGGGTTCGCGCAAGCTTGAATACTGCGCCGGTTTCGGACCCTCACCCCCGCGCTGCGCGCGCGGCCTACGGCCGCCTCTCCCGACGGGAGAGGGGTTCATTCACGCTGGCATCGACTGTTCAACCAGCGTGCCCTTGTCGAGGTGCAGAGTGTGCGAGGCGTACTCGGCGGCCTTGGGATCGTGGGTGACCATGACGATGGTCTTGCCGTGCTCGCGGTTGAGGCGCTGCAGCAAGGTCAACACTTCTTCCGCCGATTGCCGATCGAGGTCACCGGTCGGCTCGTCGCATACCAGCAAGGTCGGATCGGACACAATCGCGCGCGCGATCGCGACGCGCTGCTGCTGGCCGCCCGAGAGTTCGCCCGGCTTGTGTGAGGCGCGATCGGCCAGTCCCACCAGTTGCAGCGCGATGCCCGCATTCTTCTTGCGTTGTGCGGCCGACAACTTGGTCAGCAGCAACGGCAGCTCGACATTCTTCTGCGCGGCCAGCGCCGGCATCAGGTTGTAGAACTGGAACACGAAGCCGACGTTGCCGGCGCGCCAGCGCGCGAGCTGGCCTTCGCCCATCTTGTCGATGCGCTTGCCATCCACGGTCAGGCTGCCGTCGGACGGCGAATCGAGCCCGCCGATCAGGTTCAGCAACGTGGTCTTGCCGGACCCCGACGGTCCCATCAGCGCGAAGAAATCCCCGCGCGCGATATCGAGGTCGATGTGGTGCAGCACCTCGAGCTTTTGCTTGCCACGCGTGTAGGTTTTGGACAGGCCGCGTATCTCGACCAGCGTCTGCTTGTCACCTCCGGTCTGGTTGCCGTCCTGCATTTCCGCAACTGCTGCGTTCATCGTCATTGCCTCGCAAAGAGTGTGTTGCCTTGGTCATTCCGGGACTGCGCGAAGCGCAGAACCCGGAATCGGTTTCGATACCGGCCAGACCGATTCCGGGTTCCGGCCTGCGGCCGGCCCCGGAATGACGAGCCATTTACTGTCCGCTCGCGGTCTTCACCTGCACCTTCTCGCCATCCTTCAAATCCGCGGACGGCGCGGTGACCACCTCCGTGCCCGCGTCCAGCCCTTGCAGAACCTGCTTCATGCCGGAGAAATCCGCACCCGCGGTGATTGACGTTTGTTGCGCGTGACCGTCCTTCACCACGAACACCACATTCTTGCCATCGCGCTTCACCACCGCCGACTTCGGCACCAGCACGCCGGGCAACGGCTCGTGGTTCTCGCCGCTTTTTTCGAGGAAAGACACCCGCACGCCCATTTCGGGCAGGATGCGCGGATCCTTCTTGTCCAGCGCAATGCGCACTTTCACCGTGGCCTTGCTGCGGTCGGCACTGGGAATGATCGCGATCACGTGCGCGGGAATCTTCCAGTCGGGATACGCATCCAGGATCGCTTCGACGGGCATGCCGGGTTTCACGCGGCTGATGTAGGCCTCGTTGACATCCACGTCCACTTCCAGCGAGTTCATGTCCACGATGGTCGCAAGTCCGCCCGCGATGCCGCCGCCGCCCGCGGTGTACGGCGACACGATTTCGCCGACTTCCGCGCCCTTGGCGGTCACCACGCCCGCAAACGGCGCGCGGATCACCGTGAAATCCAGATTGACCTGGGCAGCGCGCATCAGGTCCTTCGCCGCCTTCGCCTGCGTGATCGAGACATCGAGTGCGGCCGCGTCGGTCGCGACCTGGGTGTTGGCCTGTTCGGCGGCCTGCTTCGACACGTAACCGCGGTCGACCACGTCATTCATGCGCGCAGCATTCGCGCGATCCTGCTTCAGCATCGCACGCGCCTTCACGACGGACGCCTGCGCGGCGGCGTACTGCGCCTGCGTCGAATCGAGCTGGGCTTGGTAGGCCGTGGGGTCGAGCCTTGCCATGACCTGCCCCTGCTTGACGTGCGCGCCCTCGTCGACCGAAACCTGCGTCAGCGTGCCAATGATCTGCGCCGAAATCGTGGCTTGCCGGCGCGCGACCACGTAACCGGTCGCCTGCAGTACCGCCGCATCACCGCTGGATGCGGTCGCCACTGCCATCGATGTCTCGACGGTCGTGGCCTGCCCACGCAGCGCGAACGCCGCGGCCACGCCCGCAATGGCCAGCACCACGACGACGATGCCGACGATCCACGGCCAACGCGGATGCGATTCGTCATCGTCGCGCTGGGCGCGATCGATGCGCAGTTGGTGCAGAAGATCATCGCCGGATCGTTCGTCGCTCACCCTCGGGTCCCCGTACGCGTCAGCGGTCGCGCAAGTCTGCCACAGCTTGGCAGGCGATTCGCGACCGGACCACTCGCCCGAATCAAGCATTGCGGCTGACAGATGTCACCCGTCTGGACCGGCCCGGCGCGTGGCGCGGGTCCCGCCTACAATCCCGCATCCCGCCGCGAGATGAAGCCGATGCCTTTCCTGTTCGATGCTCCCGCCATTCCGGCGCTGTCCGTGCAGGGCAGCGACGCGCGATTTCCCGTGCGCCGCATTTACTGCATCGGCCGCAACTACGCCGATCACGCGAAGGAAATGGGTGCGCAAACCGTGAGTCGCGCGAATCCGGTGTTCTTCATGAAGCCTGCGGACGCGATCGTGCCCGAAGGCGGGAACGTGCCTTATCCGTCGGTGACGCAAGAACTGCACCACGAGGTGGAAATGGTAGTCGCGCTGGCCCGCGGCGGACGCGACATCGGCGCCGCACGCGCACTCGAATGCGTGTTCGGTTACGGCGTGGGCCTGGATTTGACCCGCCGCGATCTGCAGGCCGCGATGAAGGCCAAGGGCCTGCCGTGGGACGTGGCAAAGGGCTTCGACGCTTCGGCACCCGTTTCGGCGCTGCGTGCTGCGAGCGAGATCGGACACCCGACGCATGCTCGCCTGTCGCTTGCCGTCAACGGCGAAACCCGCCAGGACACGGACATCGCGGACATGATTTTCCCTGTCGCCGAGATCATCGCGGAGCTTTCGAAATTGTTCGAATTGAAGCCCGGAGACCTGATCTTCACCGGCACGCCGGCAGGCGTCGGACCCTTATCGCGCGGCGACCACTTCCGCGCGGACCTGCAGGGGATTGCGGTACTCGAAGGACGCATCGTGTGAACGCGCGGCTGCTTGCGCATGGCGCCCGAGAGTGCCTAAATGGACGGGCCCCGATAGGGCAGGGGCGATCCGGTCACTCCACGAAAGGAGAACGCTATGAGCTTCGCGAAAGACTTCAAGGCTTTCATCATGCGCGGCAACGTGGTCGACCTGGCGGTCGCAGTGGTGATCGGCGGCGCATTCGGAAAGGTCGTCTCATCGCTGGTCAGCGACATCATCATGCCGCCGCTGGGCGTGCTCACCGGCGGCATCGATTTCTCCAGGATGAAGGTGATCATCCAGCCCGCTTCCGGCACCACGAAGGAAGTGGCGATCACCTATGGCGCGTTCGTCGACACCATCATCGCGTTCCTGATCATCGCGCTGGCGATCTTCATCGTGATCAAGGCGCTGGAGCGCGTGATGCCGAAGAAGGAAGCCGCGCCGGCTGCGCCGCCACCCGAGGTGGTGCTGCTGACCGAAATCCGCGACCTGCTGAGGCAGCAGTCGCATTGACGTGAGCGGAATCCGGCCCATCCCCACCCAACCCTCCCCTTGAAGGGGAGGCTTGTCCTCGCTGCCGCTGCCGTGGCCATCGAGATTGTCGAGACCGACATCACCACGCTGCACGTTGACGCCATCGTCAATGCCGCGAACGAGAGTCTTTTGGGTGGTGGGGGAGTCGATGGCGCAATCCACCGCGCCGCGGGGCCGCGTCTCCTTGCGGCCTGCCGCGCGATTCCGGAAGTGCGTGCCGGCGTGCGCTGTCCGACCGGCGAAGCGCGCGTCACTCCCGGATTCGACTTGCCGGCGCAACACGTGATCCACACCGTCGGTCCGGTGTGGCACGGCGGCGAGCGCGGAGAACCCGGCCTGCTTTCGGCAAGCCATCGCAACGCGCTGGCGCTGGCGCGCGAACATGCGATCGACAGCATCGCGTTTCCCGCAATCAGTTGCGGCGTGTATGGCTATCCGCGCGATGCCGCAGCGGCGATAGCGTTGGCTGTATTGGCCGAGGAACAGCACCGCACGCGCACGCCACATCGCATCGTGTTGTGCGCGTTCGACCGCGGCATGGCCGGCGCGTGGCGACGCGCGGCAATAAGGCTGCATGTCGAAATCGCGGATTAGATCGGGCTGAGCGGATGCGAAACTCAGCGCGCATTCCGTTTCGTCAGGAAGACGGATAAAGCGGTGGCAAATCCGGATCGCGGCCGCGTGGCGGTTTGCGATCCCCACGCCAGGCGAAGCCTCGCGCGAACGCGTCCGCCACCGCGGCACAGGCGGGCGGTGAATCACCCCCCTGCCAGCGCGCGCGCTGCAACGCCTCCAGCGCGTCGCGTTGCCGGGCATCGGAAAGGGCATCGCGCAACGCGTGAATATGCGAAATTTGCGGGTGCGTTGCACGCGCCCAATCCAGCAGCGCACGCTCGCAGGCGGCCGGATCGCCAGAGCCCGCGGCATCCAGCGCGCGCCTTTGCAGTGCGTGCGCATTCTGGGCAGTCGGCGTCGTGCCGCCATCGCCGGGCGGTGGTGCAGCCGCACTCGCTGCCGGAAGCAACGATGCACCGTCCGGCGGTGCAATGTCATGCGATTCCCCCGCGGCGCGTCTTCGCAGCCACCACCACGTACCGAACGCCACGGCCGCGAGCAGCCAAAGCGCAAAACTCGCCAATGCGGCGACACGCCAGAACTGCGCCACGCCTGCCACGTGCGTGGTGCCTGACGCTGCGGGCGGTGTGACATTTCGGCTCGTCGCAATGCTGGCGCTCGGCGGCGCGGGAGTGCTCGCCGCGGTGGACGCCGCGGTGCCGATGACCCGCAGCGTGCGGGCAGGCAAGCTCGCCTGCTCGGCGCGTCCACGCTCGATATTCCACCAGTTCAACGTGATCGCGGGAATCGTGAGCGCGCCGTTGCGCTGCGGCACGACCGCGAAACTGCGCGTGCGGCGGCCTTGCAGCCATTGGCCGCTGTCATCGGTGGCATCCTGTGTCTGGTCGGGATAGGTCTGCGCGCCTGCGATTGGCGGCAATTCGGGTTCCGGCAACGCATCCGCGGGTTGCCCGCTGGCGTTGATGCTGAGCGTGAGCGTCAGCGGCACGCCCGCACTCATTTCGCCGGTCGACGGCAGTCCGGCCAGCTTCAGTTGCGCGGAACGCGCGGGCAACCACGGCTTGCCTGCATTCGCCGGCGCTGCCCGTGCGTCGATGCGCACCACCGGCGCCATCGCGTCGACCGGTTTTCCGAAGCCCTGCATCGGGTTCAGCAGTGCGTTTGGATTGTTGAACAGAGCCCCCGGATTGCCTATCGACAGGCTCTGGCCATGAAACTCCGGACCCTGCACCGTGATGGCGCCGCTGCGTTGTGGAATCAGTGCCCAACTGCGCTCGATGACCTTGTAGGTGTAGCCATTGCGCTCGGTGATGTAGCGATGATCGCGATCGAGTTTGAGGAGGCGGGCGCCGTCGGCGCTCGGGTCGCCCAGCGCACCATCGACACCAGGCAAATAGAACAACCGCACGGTGTACACGGTTTGCTGGTCCACCCACGGCGAGCTCGACAGCACGTCGGCTTCCATGAACACGGGATCGCCCACCTTGCCGGTACCGCCCGATGGCGCTGCAGCCACCTGCACCGTCAATGACTGCGTTTTCGCGCCGCCCACGTCGAGCGGCGGGATCGTGAGCGTCCCGGCGTGCAGCGGCTTCAATGCGATCCCGAATTGCGAAGTATGGGTGGCGTGGCCGTTGATGACCTGCATGCCGCTGGAGCGCGATGCGCCAAGCACCTGGAAATCCTGTTGCAGTGACGACAAATCCGGCGTGCCGATGGAGCCGCTGGACTGGATGTTGAGGGTGACGGTGTCGCCAAGGCTGACATGATTGCGATCGAGGAACGCGTGCACGCTTGCCGCCTGCGTAACCGGCGCCAGCAGCACCAGCAAAAAGATCCACCATCGCCGCATCATCACTGTTGGTCCTCCTGTCGCTGGCCGTTGCGCTGCTCCCATTCCAACTGAAACTTGCGCCGCAGCAACGCGCCGGGATCGTCCGGCACGGCATGCAGCATCGCGCGTTGCTCGGCATCGAAGCGGTCATCCCCCTTCGCCTCTTCCTGGCCCAATGCGAATGCCTGGGTTCCGGCATGCGCGGCATTCTCCTTGGCACGTTGCAATTCGCGCGACAACCCTTGCGCAGCCTGCCGGGTCTGGCCGCGCTGCCTGGCGTCTTCACTGGATGAAGCGCCGTCGCGGTCGGATGGCGCCGCACCGTGAGTGCCGCCTTGCTGCCGCGCGTTTTGACCGGGCGCAACGCCTGTCTGGCCGGCCTGCTGCGATCGAGGATTTGCGGATGACGCCGGGTGTTGCTGTGCGCCGGGCTGCGAAGCCTGTTGTCCCTTGTTCGCACCAGAAGTCGAGCTCGAGCCGGGCGAGGAAGACTCCCGGTTCTGCGGGTTGTCATTCGCACTCTTGCCGCCCTGCCCTTGTTGCGGCGGGGGCTTGGGGTGCTGCTTCAACCAATCTTCGACCGCCTCGAGATTCGCGCGTGCGTCGGCGAATTCCGGATCGCGCTGCAAGGCCGACTTGTAGGCTGCGATCGCCTTCGCGTAGTTGCCCTGCTTTGCGAGCGCATTGCCGAGGTTGTAACGCGAAGGTGCATCGTCGCCCTGCGCAAAGGCCTTCGCGGCTTCGGCATAGTCGCCCGCGCGGTAGTCCGCCGCGCCGCGCACGCCGGGCGTCGTGGCCAGCTTCTGCGCCTGCCTGGAATCGCCATTTTGCAGCGCCTGCATCGCGCGCTGGTCGCGATTGGCAAAGAGTGATTGCCATGTCGCGGCATGCGCCACCGGCATGCCGATGGGCCACAGGAAAATCGCGAGTACCACCAGCCATCCGCGCCGAAAGGCGAGCGCCGCGAGGACCAGCAGAACCGGCAGCAGCCACACGCCGCCGTCACGCCACAATTGCGCGCGTTCGCCATGACTGGCCTGCCCTGCTTCGGTTGTCGGCGTTGCCAGCGTCGTCGCCCCGGCACCGTCTGGTTGCAGCACCGCGTACCGACCACCGCCCGCGTGCGCGACAGCGCGCAACGCCGCGTCGTCACGACGCGCCATCAAGGGACCGCTGGCGCCGTTCGCGAAACCGCCTCCGCGTTGCGGCACGGGCGCGCCTTGCGGGGTGCCGAGGCCAAGCACGTCCACACGAATGCCTTTGGCGTGCGCGGCTTTCGCTTCCGCGACGGCGGCACTGTCGGCGGTGTCGGTGACCAGCACGAGTTCGCCACCCTTGACCTGCGACTGCCGGAGCAGCTCGACGCTGCGCCGGATACCCGCCGCGGCATTGTTGCCCGGCACCGGCATCACGTCGGGCTGCAGCGCGCGCAGCAAGTTCAGGACGGTCTGTTTGTCGTCGGTCAAGGGCGCGACCGTGAACGCTGCCCCGGCATAGGCGACCAGCGCGGTACGCGCGTCGCCCGCGGCATCCAGCAGATCGCGCACCGCGAAGCGGGCACGGGTCATGCGGTCGGGTTTCAGATCCTGGGCAAGCATGTCGTCCGACAACGACAGCGCCACCACGCGCGCCGCGCCGTTCACGTACAGCGGCATTGCCACCTTTTGCCATGCGGGCCCGGCCAAGGCCGTAACCGCGAGCAGCCACGCCACCGCAAACAGCGCCAACGCGACATGCCTGTGCGCACCGCCGCCGTGAACCAGGTGCGGCAGCAACATGGCATCCGCCAGTCGCCCCAATGCCGCACGACCATCACTGCGCGTGAGCAACCAAAGCATCAACGGCAAAGGCGCGAGCGCGAGCCACCACCACGGGCGCAGGAAATGCAGCGGGAAGTCGGCGATAGTCACGCGACCACCGCCTTGCCCGCCGATAGGTGGCGCCAAGGCAACAGCGCGCAACCCAGCAACAACGCCAGCCCCAACGGCCATGGATACCATTCACGATCCGGGCGCAGCATAGATTCGCCGCGTGCCAGCGGTTCCAGCGCGTCGATGGTGCGATAGGCCGCGGCGAGTTGATCGCCATCCGCTGCACGGAAGAAACGCCCACCGGTTTCATCTGCGATCCGTGTCAGTGCCTGCACGTCGAGTTCGCTTTGCGCTGCCGGCAACTGCATGCCGAACATGCTGAGCGTTTGTGCATCGGAGCCGACCCCGATCGTGTAGATGCGCACTCCCGCGGCCTTCGCAAGTTTCGCCGCGTCCAGCGGCGCGACATTGCCCGCGGTGTTGACGCCATCGGTAAGCAGCACCAGCACCCGCGCGCGCGCCGGCAGTGCATCAAGGTGCTTCGCCGCCAGCACGATCGCATCGCCGATCGCGGTCTCGCGGCCGGCGAGTCCGATGGCCGCCCCGGCCATCTGTTTCGCCACGGCATTCACGTCAAAGGTCATCGGCGTCAGCAGAAAGGCTTGCGTGCCGAACAGAACCAGCCCCACGTCGTCGCCGGAACGTTTCTCGATGAAGTGCTGTGCGATCGCCTTCACGGCCGCGAACCGGCTCACCGCCAAGTCGCCGAAGCGCATGTCCTCGATCGCCATGCTGCCCGAGCAATCGACGGCGAGCATCAGCGCGCGCCCGGTATGGGCGAGCGCCTGCGGCGGCGCCGGTTGCTGCGGGCGCGCGGCAGCGCAGACCAGCGAAAGCCAGGCCACCGCCGCCACCGCGATGCGCCAGCGCGCGGCGCGTGTTGCGCTTCCGACTTGTGCAAGCGAAATGCGCTGCGGCAGTCGCAACGCCGCACCGGGTGCGGCGGGAGGCAGGAACTTCCAGACCAGCCACGGCAGTGGAAGCAGCACGAACATCCATGGCCATGCGAACGTCATGGCGATGCGATGCCTCGCGCCGCCGCAGGCATTTCGGCGTGGCGCACGATTTTCCCGCGCAACGCATCGCGGCTCCATCCCCGCAATGCCGTCAGAAGGGCTTGCGCGTCCAGCGCAGGATGCACATTGAAACGGACTATGGTCAATGCCTCCAACGCTTGCCAAGTTGCGGCGTCTCGCGCGTAACGGCGCAGGAACACATGCCACGCAACGCCGGTACGCGACGCAGTGCCGGCATCGATATGGCGGGCGATACGCCGGAGCAGCCGCGAGCATTGGTCGGCCAGCCACGCATTGTCGCGGGTGATCACGTATGCGGACTCGATGGCGTCGATTTCTTTCAGTGCGGCGCGCAAGGGGCCCCTTCTCGCGCGTTCCCGCATCCACCACGCTGCACCGATTCCGATTGCGATCACAAGCGCCGCAAGCAGCCACCAACCCGGCGCAGGCGGCCACCAGGCAGCCGGCGGCAGATGGATATCGCGCAGGACCGGTCCTTCGCCGTTCACGACCGCCGGCCTCGCACGCGCAGGAACGAAGCCAGTACCGCGTCCGGTTCATCGCGGGTCGTATACGTCGTCCGGGCCACACCGGTGGCATCGCATGCCTCGGCCAGCATCCGCCAGCCCCGGGCGAGGTCGTCGCGAAATTGCGCGCGCACCCGCGCGCTCGCCAGATCCATCTTTCGCCTGTCAGCGCCCGCTTCGAATACGTAAGAGCCCTTGGGCGCCAACTCGCGTTCGATCGGGTCGACCACGATCACGACGCGCAGGTCGACGTGTCGCGCCACGCGCGCCAGGGCAGCGGCCGCAGACGGGTCCGTGCACCAGCCATCCGAAAACAGGCAGATGCGAGTCCCCGATGCAACGAGCCGCTGCGCGCGACCGATCGCGCTGGACAGCGGCTCATCCATATCGCCGCCTGCACCGGCCAGCGCGTCCCACCGCGCCAGCGCGCCCAGCGTGTTCAATGCACCGCGGGTGCCGGCGTGCGGATCGACGGCATCGCGCGTCGCGCCGAATGCCAACGCGCCGACACGATCGCCGCCGCGCACGCAAGTCCAGGCTAGCCATGCCGCCGCGCGCGCCGTGGCCACGGACTTGTAGCGCATGCGCGTGCCGAAGCGCATCGTCGCATGGGTGTCGATCAGCAACAGCAGGCTTTGTTCACGCTCCGCCTCGAACAATTTCGTGTGCCACTTGCCGCTGCGGGCGGTGCGCCGCCAATCGATATTGCGGGCATCGTCGCCGGCCTGATAGATGCGCGACTCCGCGTAGTCCATGCCGCGCCCCCGCAGCGCCGACACATGACCGCCAGCCAGCGCCGTGCGCGGCTGCACGCGCGCAAACCCGGTCTTGCCCGCACGCCCGCGCATCGCGATCAACTCCGCCAGATCGACGCGGGTGACGCCGTCGGCGGTTCGACCAAATACCTTGTTGGACGAGGTGCCCGTCACGTTGCAGCCATACTCGATGTAGGAAACGGATAATCGTCATTCCCGCGAAAACGGGAATCCAGCGACTTTGTCGAAGCAAAGGGCTCTGGATTGACTCGCACCATCCATGGCACTCGCCCCTCGGGCCACCTTCGGCGTTCGCGTTTGCGTCCCGCAAACGCAGTCGGGTTTCGTTTCCCATGGAGCGGGGAAACGGCCCCGGAACGACGAGAATGGGTGACATGCCGAATCACGGATCCGGATCTCGGAGCCCGGGCTCCGACTCTCAAGGCAAAGGTACTTTTTCCAGCAACTGCCGCACCACGTCGTCTACCCGCAAGCCTTCCGCTTCGGCTTCGTAACCCAGCAGCACGCGATGGCGCAGTACATCGGGGGCGAGCGCCTGGATATCTTCCGGCAATACATAGTCGCGGCCCGCCAGCCACGCAGCCGCGCGTGCGCAGCGTTCCAGCGCGATGCTGGCGCGCGGACTCGCGCCCCAGGCAATGCGCTCGCGCAGGTTCGGCGCCCACGGCCGCGGATCACGCGTTGCAAGCACCAATTGCACGATGTATTCCTCGAGCCCGTCGGCCATGTGCAGGTCCAGCACCTGTTCGCGCGCGATGAAGATGTCGGACTGGCTGAGTTGCCGAACGGGCTCGGCATGCGGCGCCAGTTCCTCGCGCGCGCGGCGATGCGCAAGCTGCATGATCTGGCGTTCGGCGCCCGCCGCGGGATAGCGCACCGGCACGTGCAACAGGAAGCGGTCGAGCTGCGCCTCGGGCAATGGAAACGTGCCCTCCTGCTCGATGGGATTCTGCGTCGCCATCACCAGGAACAGGTTCGGCAATGGCCACGAGCGGCGGCCGATGGTGACCTGGCGTTCGGCCATCGCTTCCAGCAGCGCGGATTGCACCTTGGCCGGGGCACGGTTGATTTCGTCGGCCAGTACCAGGTTGTGGAACAACGGCCCGGGCTCGAATTCGAACATCCCCGTCTGCGGGCGCAGCACGTCGGTGCCGGTGAGGTCGGCCGGCAGCAGGTCGGGCGTGAATTGCACGCGATGGAAATCGGCCTCGATGCGCGCGGCCAAAGCCTTGACTGCCGTAGTCTTGGCCAGGCCGGGCGCACCCTCGACCAGCAGGTGACCATCGGCCAGCAGCGCGATCAGCAGGCGATCGATCAGCGCGGGCTGGCCGATGACCTCGTTCTGAAGCGTATCGCGCAGGCCGACGAAGCGGGCGTGCAGCGATGATGACTTCACATCACCGGCTGCCGCACCGGAGGGCCCGGCGGATTCCGGCGTAGGGTAGCTGTCGGCTTGCATGCGCCAAGTAGACCACAGCCGGGCGTGAAAGTTTTGTCCGAGCCAGCGTCCGCCCCCCGAAAAACCAACGGCGCGGGTGCCCGCGCCGTTGGTTCCTTCAACCGGCTTGAGAAATCACTCCACGGTGGTTTCCTGACCCAGGATGTGCGGCGTGATGAACACCAGCAATTCCGCCTTGGTGTTCTTGTCCAGCTTGTTGCGGAACAACGCGCCCAGGATCGGAATGTCGCCGAGGAACGGTACCTTGGTGACGTCGTGCTCGTTGGTGAACTCGTACACACCACCCAGCACCACGGTTTGGCCATTGCCGACCAGCACCGAGGTGTCGACCTCGCGATGGTCGATCTGCGGTACGAGACCGCCGCCCGGGTTCGGCACAAAACTGCTGACCGCGTCCTTGAGAATCTGCAGCTTCATGAACACGCGGTTGTCCGAGGTAATCGTCGGTGTGACGTGCAGTTCCAATGCGGCGTTCTTGAACTGCACAGTCGCGGTACCCGCGCCGCCTGCACCCGCGTTCTGGAAGGTCACATAGCCGATCTGCGTACCCTGCACGATCGAGGCTTCCTGGTTGTTGGCGGTCACGACCTTGGGTTGCGAAATGGTTTCGCTGCGGCCTTCCTGCTGCGCGGCGCTCAATTCCAGATTCAACATGTAGTCGCTGCCCAGGATACCGAATGCAATGCTGCTGGTGCCGGTCGTGGTCGAGGGCAGATTGACGTTGAGGCCCGCCGGAATCGTGATCTGCTGCGGCTGTCCGGTGGTTCCTTCCTTGAACAACGCATTGGCGACATTGTTCCCGGTCGTGACAACGTTCTCCGCCGTATTGTTGGTCAACAGTGTCTGGCCGCTGGGATTGATGTGGAACATGCCGACGCCCAGCTTGGCGCCCAGTTCACGGGTGAAGTTGTCGGTCGCGATCACCAGCCGCGATTCGATCAGCACCTGCTTGACGGGGCGATCGAGCACCGACACCAGTTGCCGGATTTCCTGCACCTTTTCCGGCGTGTCGTTGACCAGCAGGGTGTTGGTGCGCTCATCGAAGGACACGCTGCCACGCGGCGACAGGAACCCGCGTTCGGAACTGGTCGAGCCACCGCCGCCGCCGACATTGCCGGCCTTGGCACCCGACGTCAGCAGGTCGGCAATCTGCTTGGCGCTGCCGTAGTTGATCGGGATGTAATCGGTGACAAGCTGCGAGCTGTTGAGTTGCTTCTCGCGCGCATTGGCGATGTCTTCCTCATACTTCGCGATCTCGGTCTGCGGCGCGACCCAGACCACGTTGCCGTTCTGGCGCTTGGCCAGACCCTTGGCGCGCAGGATCACGTCCAGCGCCTGGTCCCACGGCACGTTGACCAACCGCAGGGTCACGTTGCCCTGCACGCTGTCGGCCGCCACGATATTGAGGTTGGACACGTCGGCGAGAAGCTGCAGCACCGAACGCACCGGGATGTCCTGGAAGTTGAATGTGACGCGGCTGCCCCTGTACACGACGGGCTTGGGCGCGCCCAGCAGGCTCGATTCGCTGGACGTCGGCCGCGAGAATTCGACGACGTACTGATTGCCCGTTTGATAGGACGCGGTCTGCACCACGCCGCGGGTATCCACGTCGATCCGCGCGCCGCCCGCCACCGCATGGGTATTGACGGCGCGGACCGGCGTTCCGTAACTGGTGACGTCCAGGCGGCGCGCCTGCGAGGCCGCGAGGTTGGCGCCGGCGACTTCGATCACGGTGGTATCGCCGTTGTTGTGCATGCTGGTCGCGGCACCGGGCTGGCTGAAATCGATCACCAGCTTGCCGCCACCATGATCACCGCGCTGGAAATCGACGCCCGTGATCACGTTGCTGCCAGCCATCGCGGCAGCCTTGTCGGGGTTGGTCGTAGCCACCGACAAGGAGCGTGGTGACTGCGGCGGCGGCGGCGCGGTCGCCAGCGCCGGCGCTTGTGCGTCCGTATCGGGTGCAGCGGCGGCCGCAGCACTGGACATGCCGTCGCCGATGGTCAAGACGACCTGGTTGCCTTCAACGTTGGTCACGTAGGGCGAGGGTTGCGACAACGCAACCACGACGCGGGTGCGGCCATTGGCCTCGACCGCGCTGACGCCCTGCGCCGTGCCCTGGTTGACCGGGTAATTGCGCTGCGCAAGCCCATTGCTGGTATCGGCAAAATCCATTGCGATGCGCGGTGGCGTGTTGGTGCTGAACGCCTGCGGCGTGGCGGCAGGACCCGAGAAGGTCAGGGTCACCTGGACCTTGCCACCGGGCAGCGGCGTGGCGCTGACGTTCTGCAAGGTGTTGGCGGCCATGGCCGGTCCCGCCACCAGCAGGCATATCGTCATCACCGACATCGCCAGCAACGCCATCCATCCGCGTACCGATCGGACGTGGCCGCCACTGCAGCGACGGAGGTAGTGAGCAGGTTTGATCATCATGAACGTAACCCCCGATGAATCGTCATTTGTCGCCCAATGCGACGCTCGCGTCGCGTTCCATCCAGCCGCCCGAACCATTCGGCACCAGTTCCACCAGATCCACTTCCCTCGGCGTCACCTGGAGGACGTGCCCGTAGCTCTGGCCCATGTAGTCGCCGACATGAACCTGATGGATCACGCCTTGCGGATCCTTGATCAACGCTTCGACATTGCCTTTTGCACCGATCGTGCCGACCATCTTCAGACTGTCGAGCGGGAAGGCTTCCAGCGGCTCGCGCGGGCGGTTCTGGTCAGGGTGCGGGCCGGCCGCATTCTGCGCGGTGGCCTGAGGCGGCGCCGGCTCGAACGGATCGCGCCGGTCCTGGTCCTGATAGATGAAGGTCTCGAACGTCTTGACGACCGGCAGCGCGGGCAACGGCGCACCCTTGCGCGCCTTCACCTGGGCAACCCAGTCATTCAGGTCGCCCTGGCCGCTGCACGCGGCGAGACCGGACATCATGGCGAGCGTCGCAACCGCGATGGCAATGCGGGTGGGTCGCATGATCACTTCCCTCCCTTCTTGGCCGGCGCACTGCCGTTCTTGGCTTCTTCGTCGCCGAGATAGCGATAGGTCTGCACCGTGCCTTCCAGGGTCAGCTCGCCGCCTGGCGGGGGCGCATCCTTGGCACCGCCCGGACCGGCGGCCTTGAGGGAAACATCGTGCATGGTGAGGATCACCACCCGCGGCAGCGAGGCGACGCTGCTGATGAAGGTACCGAACTGATGGTAGGTTCCCTGCATCTTCAGTGCGATCGGCTGGATCGCGTAGAACTCTTTCGGAATCTCGGGCTGCGGCTTGAACAGCTCGGTCTCGATGCCGGCCGCCTGCGCGGTTTGCGAGATATTGACCAGCAGCGCCGGCATCTCCGTCTTGCTGGGCAACTCGCGCAGCATCTGGCTCAGCATCTCGTTCATTTGCGCAAGCTGGGCTTTCAGCGCATCGAGATTCACGACCTTGGCTTGTTTGTCCTCGAATTCCTGTTTCAGCTTCACTTCCTGCTGCTGCCCGGAAGCGAGCGTGTCCTGCTGGCCGCTGATGTAGAAGTACCAGCCGAGGAACAGGACCACGACGATCACCAGGCCGATGAAAAAGCCTTTGACGGATTTCGGCCAGCCGCCGATGTTGTTGCGGTCGAGATTGCGAAGGTCATCCAGCAATTTCATCGCCTGGCCCCTCCCTTGCTCGTGGACGCAGCGGGCGCTTGAGGCGCCTTTGCTGCCCGCGTGGACGAAGCCACCGGAGCCGATGTCGCGGCCGGGTCAACCGCCGCCGACGCGGGCGACTGGATCGATGCCGCCGACGCCGCCATCGGAACCGTGCTGGACGCACCAGCCGCCGCAAGCGTTGTCGTCGATGCCGCCGCCGGCGCCACGGACGAACCCGAAGCCGGCGCGCCGTTGTCGTCCGTCTTCGGCGTGGTCAGCGCCACGACCAACTCGAATTCGTAAGGCGTATTCGTAGCGTTGTGAACATTGGTCGTACTGACCAGCGTGGTCGGTCCCATCCACGGCGAGGCTTCGATGTTGCGCATGTATTCGGCGACCGTCGCGTTGGATTGCGCAACACCATCGAGGGTGAGTTTGTCGCCCTGCTGCTTCAGGCCGGTCACGCGCGCGCCGGCGGGAATGGTCTGCACGATCTGATCGAACAGGTGCACCATTTGCGAGCGGCTGGATTGCAGTTTCTCGACGATCCGCTTGCGCGCCAGCAGATGATCCTTGACCTTTTGCAGGTTCTGGATCTCGGTGATCTTGGCGTCGAGCTGGGCGATCTGGCCCTTGAGGTATTCGTTGCGGTCGTTCTGGTTGCCGATGCGCAGGCTCACCCAGAAACCCCACAACAAGACCAGCACCAGCGCGGCAACGAAAGCGACGGCCAGGTGCGTGAAGAATTCGCGTTTGCGGCGCTCACGCCGCTCCGCGCGCCAAGGCAGTAGATTGATCTTGGCCATCAGTCGAAACTCCTCAAGGCCAGCCCAGCCGCGATCATCAGCGCGGGCGCATCCTGCGCCAGCGTCTGCGCCTGCAGGCGCGGCGACAACGACATGCTGGCCAGCGGATTGGCCACCACGCATGGCACGCCGAGTTGCTCGACCACCATGTCGGCGACGCCGGGGATCGACGCGCAACCGCCGGCCAGCACGACTTGGTCGACCTTGCCGAATTCGCTGCCCGCGAAGAAGAACTGCAACAGGCGACTGACCTGCTGCACCATCGCTTCCTTGAACGGCTCCAGCACTTCGATTTCGTAGGACTCGGGCAGGCCACCCTGGCGCTTGGCCAGCCCGGCTTCCTCGTACGACATGCCGTAGCGGCGCATCACCTCGTCGGTGAGCTGCTTGCCGCCGAACACCTGCTCGCGCGAATAGATGGTGCGCTGATTCTTGAGAACAGAGAGCGTGATCATGGTGGCGCCCACGTCGACCAGCGCGACCAGCGCGTCGCGCGGCACCGACAGTTGATCGGCCACGAGCCGGAAAGCGTTCTCCATCGCGAACACTTCGACATCGATCACGCGCGCCGTGAGTCCGCCGAGGTCGAGCGCCGCAACCCGCATGTCCACGTTCTCGGTACGCGATGCAGCGAGCAGGATCTGCTGCATCTCCGGGTTGTCCTTCACCGGTCCGATCGGTTCGAAGTCGAGGCTGACTTCCTCGATCGGGTACGGGATGTATTGATTGGCCTCGACCTGCACCTGGCCTTCGAGATCGTCATCGGAAAGATCGGCCGGCATGGGGATCACCTTGGTGATCACCGCCGAACCCGCGACCGCAGCCGATGCATACTTGGTGCGCGCGCCGGAGCGCTGCATCGCACGTCGGATCGCATCACCGACCGCTTCCACCTCGACAATGTTCTTCTCGACCACCGCATTGGGCGGCAAGGGTTCGACCGCGTAATGCTCCACGCGATAACGCGAACCGGCCTGGGTCAACTGCAGCAACTTCACCGCAGTCGAACTGATATCGACGCCGATCAGCGGCGCAGCATTGGTTGTCAGTAATCCCACTGGAATTCCCCTTCCCCGTGCCCGCTTGCAGAAAAACGTGGCGCGACTGAATTAGATACGAAAGTTAACGAAATATCAATAACCTTGCAAAGTGCGCACAAGCTTATGATGTTTCTGCGCTTTCAATGTGAAATCATCCTCGTTGCTTGCATGTTTCCGGCGGACGTGCGTCACAAATCCGCGAGCTGACTTGTTGCCCGCCCGATCTGCGTCCCCTCCCGCAAACCCGGCGCTTCCCGGCTGTTTTCGATGCGTAAAAGCCCCGCGATGCACGTGCAAGCAAAAGCCGTGCCCGCGCGGCGGAGAATACGCTTTCTGCAAAAACGAACTTTGTCGATCATCACGGAACCTGCGTCCGGAGCGAGCATCTATACTCTCCAGCCGTCTTGGCCTAGGCCGCTCGCCCTCTGCGGCGCCGTCCACGCCGTGCACTGCGCCTGATCCGGAAACTGCATGAGAATCTTCAAACGACTGGCGCTGATTGCACTGATTGGTGTGGCGTGTCTGCTGGTACTGGGCGTCATCGCGGGCGGCATCACCTGGTGGCTGATCGAACCGCGCGTACCCTCGGTGGCATCGCTGAAGGACGTGCAGATGCAGGTGCCGCTGCGGGTGTTGAGCGCGGACGGCAAACTGATCGCCGAGTTCGGTGAAACCCGACGTATCCCGGTGCAAGTCGAAAACGTCCCGGCGTACCTCAAGAACGCGGTGCTGGCGGCCGAAGACGCCGACTTCTACCACCACTCCGGCATCGACATCACCTCCACGTTTCGCGCGGCCCTTGAAGTCGCGCTGCACCACGGCGAGAAGGTGCAGGGCGGCTCGACGATCACCCAGCAGGTGGCGCGCAACTTCTTCCTGAGCCCGCAGAAAACCTACACGCGCAAGCTCACCGAAATGCTCACCGCATTCCGGATCGAGCGCGAGCTTTCCAAGGACCAGATCCTGCAGCTTTATCTCAACAAGATGTTCCTCGGCCACCGCTCCTACGGCGTGGCCGCGGCGGCGCAGTACTACTACGGCAAAACCACCGACCAGTTGACGCTGGCGCAGTGCGCCGCGATCGCGTCGTCGTTCCAGTCGCCTTCGGTGGTCAATCCCATCGACCACAAACCACGCTTGATCGCGCGCCGCAACTGGGTGCTGGGGCAGATGCTCACGCACCGTTTCATCAACAAGGCCGAATACGATCAAGCGATCGCCGCGCCCGATGACGCCGCACCGCACGAACCGCCGATCGAGGTGGACGCGCCCTATCTCGCCGAAATGGTGCGCCAGCAGGCACTGCAGAAACTCGGCAACCAGGCGCAAACCGATGGTTACGTGATCCGCACCACCCTCGACAGTCGCATGCAGGCGCTGGCAAACCATGCACTGCGCAGCCGGCTCGAGGATTACGATCATCGCCACGGCTACCGGGGCCCGGAAGCGCACGTCGCGCTGCCGCAGCCCGCCACGCCGGCCGCGCTGCAGAAGGCCCTTTCGGGTTACAACGACTTCAGTGGTCTGTATCCCGCAATCGTCACCGAAGCCGCCGAAAACGAGGCCAAGGTCTACGTGCAAGATGGCGGGACCATCGCGTTGTCCGCCGCCGACATGAAATGGGCGATGGGCTTTGCACGCAAGGCCAAGACCGGCGGCAAGGGCGTGGCGTCGATCCTACGGCCGGGCGACATCGTCCGCGTGCGTGAAGTCGCCGACGCGGAAACTCCGTCCGCGGTGCCCGCCAAACCTGCGAAGGATGAGAAAGCCGCCACCGGCGACAAGAAACATTGGGAACTCGAACAGATTCCCGCGGCGCAGTCCGCGATGGTGGTGTTGTCGCCGGATGATGGCGCGGTCAAGGCGCTGGTCGGCGGTTTCAATTTCCAGCTGAGCAAGTTCAATCGCGCGGTGCAAACCCAGCGTCAACCGGGATCGAGTTTCAAGCCTTTCATCTATTCCGCAGCGTTCAGCCGGGGCTACACGCCATCGTCGATCATCAACGACGCGCCGATCGCGCTGCCCGATCCATCCAAGCCTGGTGGATTGTGGACGCCACAAAACGACGACAACAAATTCCGGGGACCCATGCGCCTGCGTGAGGCGCTCGCGCAATCGGTGAACCTGGTCGCGATCCGGTTGCTGGACGCCGTTGGCGTGCGCTACGTACGCGAGTACGCGACGCGTTTCGGTTTTCCGCTGGACGCGATTCCGGGCAACCTGTCGATGGCGCTGGGTACCGCCTCGGTATCGCCGATGGCGATGGCGCGGGCCTACGCCGTGTTCGCCAATGGCGGCTTCCTGATCAATCCGTACTACATCGCGGAAATCGACAACCGCGAGGGCACGGCCGTCTACAAGGCCAATCCGCTGCAGGCCTGCCGAACGTGCGAAGCGCGCCTGCTGGACGAGGGCAAGACCACCGCCGCACCTGCGCAGCCCGCGGCCGCCGCCGGTGACCCCGGTGCGCTGGCCGATACCGCCAACGCGTTGAACCAGGGCGAATCGAACAAGCCATTGCTGGCGCCGCGCGTGATCGATCCGCGCAACGACTACCTGATGGTGTCGTTGATGCGAAGCGTGATCTACGGAGGCGGTACCGGCGCCGCGGCTGCGATGCAACTCGGCCGCGACGATCTCGCAGGCAAGACCGGCTCCACCAACGATCATCACGATGGCTGGTTCTGCGGCTTCAACAGCGATCTCGTGGCCACGGTCTGGGTGGGCTTCGACGACTACCGTTCGCTCGGCCACGGCGAGTTCGGCGCAAAAACGGCGCTGCCGATCTGGATGGCGTTCATGGGCCCGGCGCTGCAAGGCACGCCGGAAGCGTTGCTGCCGATGCCGCCCGGCATCGTCACCGCGACCATCGACCGCACGACCGGCTTGCCGGCACCGTCCGGCGACACCAATACCATGAGCGAGATGTTCAAGATCGAGGATCTGGATCGCTTGCGCGAACAGGCCAAACAGCAGCAGAACCAGGCGCCTGCGTACGATATTTTTTAG
>DATFGT010000036.1:0-2292 GCA_035249175.1 Rhodanobacteraceae bacterium | reverse complement strand
GCTCCCGTAATGATGATCCGCTCCGCCGCGGCAAAACACGGCGGTCATGCGATGCTGTTTCGAAGTTCCGTTCGATTATCCGATCCCTATCACCCGCTGCCCGAACCGCTGATGCAACTTCACAAGCGCATCAAGGCGGCGATGGATCCACACGGCATTTTCAATCGGGGGCGCATGTACGCGGAGTTTTGAACGCGCTGAAAATTTCCTTCGACAAACCCATCCCCATTTTTCATGCAGACCAATATTGCCGCACCGTTCAAGAACACCGCTGAAGGCCGCGAGGCCGAGGAAATACTGCGCGCCTGCGTGCATTGCGGTTTTTGCACGGCGACCTGTCCGACGTATCAGATCCTGGGTGACGAACTGGACGGACCGCGCGGCCGCATCTACCTGATGAAGATGGTGCTCGAAGGCGAAGCGCCAAGCCGCAAGACGCAACTGCACCTCGACCGCTGCCTGACCTGCCGCGCCTGCGAGACCACGTGTCCATCCGGCGTCCAGTACGGACGGCTGGTGGATATCGGCCGCGCCGCGGTGGACGCAAGGGTGCGACGCCCGCTCGGCGAGCGCATCATGCGCCGCGTGCTGCGCGCCATCGTGCCGTACCCGAAACGCTTCGGCATCTTGTACCGGCTGGGCCGCATTGCGCCGCAAAGCTGGTCAGGCGGCATGTGCAAGACACCACGGCGCCCGCAAGCCGCATCCTGGCCGCCCAACCAAGGTCTTGAACGCAAGATGCTGGTGCTCGATGGCTGCGTGCAGCCGGTCGCTGCTCCCGCCACCAACGCGGCGGCGGCACGCGTGCTGGCAAAACTCGGTATCGAGCTCGTGCGCGCCGAAGGCGCCGGCTGCTGCGGCGCCATCAGCCATCACCTGACGGCATCCGAAAAAGCCATGGCATTCATGCGCCGCAACATCGACGCGTGGTGGCCGCACATCGAAGCCGGCGCGGAAGCCCTGGTGATGACCGCCAGCGGCTGTGGCGCCATGGTGCGCGAGTACGGCCATCTGTTGCGCGATGACCCCGACTACGCGGCGAAGGCGGCACGGATTTCGGCGTTGACGCGGGATTTGAGCGAGGTATTGGCGCGCGAAAACCTGCAAGCCTTCGCAGGCATCGGCCACGGTCGCCGTATCGCCTGGCATTCTCCCTGCACATTGCAGCACGGTCAGAAAGTCGTCGGCGTGGTGGAGCAGATCTTGCGAACGGCGGGATTTGAACTCACACCGGTGCGCGACAGCCATCTATGCTGCGGCTCGGCCGGTACCTATTCGCTGCTGCAGAAGAAACTTTCGGACCCGTTGCTCCACAACAAGCTCGACGCCCTCCAGGAGGGCCGTCCGGCTGTCATCGCCACCGCCAACATCGGCTGCCAATTGCATCTGGGCAGCGAATCGGCGATGCCGGTCCATCACTGGATCGAATTGCTGGACGACCCGAGTCTCGCAGGCAGCTGAGACTCACTTGTACAAGAGGTATTTCCGCCGAACCTTTTCGAACTGCGACAGGCCGGCCTGCCAGCGCCGCTGCATCTCGGAGACGGGAATGTCTTTCTCGATATCCTGTCGTACCCAGTCGTTGCCGATCAGGCGATCGAAATCGGAGGCATTGAAGGCGAACTCGCGCTGATAGAGATCGTGGATGGTCGCAATCACGGTGAGCCCGACGAGCACCGGGTTGAACACGTCGCGGTCCATCACATGCACCTCGATGCCGTTGCACGCCTTGCCCTCGTATTTTGAAAACGTCGGCGTGAAATGGACCGGCCGGAATCGCACCCCGGCCAAGTGCTTGTCGTTGAGGACGCGCGACAATTTTTCGGCATCGATCCATGGCGCACCGATCAGCTCGAACGGGCGCGTCGTGCCACGGCCTTCGGACACGTTGGTGCCCTCCACCAGGCCCATTCCCGGGTACACGAGTGCGGTGGTTTCGGTCGGCATGTTGGGTGATGGCATCACGAATTGCAGCGGCGTTTCGTCGTAATACATCGACCGCTTCCAGCCCCGCATCTTCACCACCGTCAGGTCGGCACCGATATGGAACTCACTGTTGAAGAGCTTGGCCATTTCGCCGATCGTCATCCCATAGCGCAGCGGGATCGGATACTCGCCCACGAACGAAGCAAACTTTGGATCGAGCACCGGTCCCTGCACCTTGGTGCCGCCGATCGGATTCGGTCGATCCAGCACGAGGATCGGGATGTGCGCCGCCGCCGCGGCCTTCATCGCATCCGCCATTGTGTAGAGATAGGTGTAAAAGCGCGCGCCGACGGCCTGGATGTCGAA
>DATFGT010000035.1:0-40677 GCA_035249175.1 Rhodanobacteraceae bacterium | reverse complement strand
CCTACCACTGCAACTGGTGCGCTAAGCCGATCTGGGGCCAGCGCTACAACGCGCGCAGCCCGCAGAACGTCGTCGCCGAGCTGAAGTGGCTGAAAGAGACCTACCAGCCCGACCATATCTGGTTCGCCGACGACATCTTCGGCTTCCACGTCGACTGGGTGACGGAATTCGCCGAATGCCTGAGCGAGGGAAACGGCTCGGTGCCCTTCATGATCCAGACGCGCGCCGATCTCTGCAGCGAACGCATGTCCGCGGCGCTGGCGCAGGCCGGCTGCGCGGAAGCCTGGATCGGCGCGGAAAGCGGCAGCCAGCGCGTGCTCGACCGCATGAACAAGGGCACCACCGTCGACGCCCTGATCGCCGCGCGCGAGCGGCTCGGACGCCACGGCATCCGCGTCGGCTTCTTCATCCAGCTCGGATATCTCGGCGAGCAACTCGACGACCTGCTCGCGACGCGCGAACTGATCGCGCGCGCGCAACCCGACGATATCGGCGTCAGCGTGGCTTATCCGTTGCCGGGCACGCGGTTCTACGAGGAAGTGAAGACGCAGTTCGGCCTGAAAACGCATTGGCGCGACAGCGGCGACCTCGCGATGATGTTCCGGGGCGCCTACGACTCGGAGTTCTACCGGCGCGCGCGCGACCTGCTGCACGAGCAGGTGACTCTGCAGCAATCCGGCGCGGAGACCATGGCTGCGCTCGACGAAAAATGGAATGCACTGATCGCCAGCGAGCGTGCACACCGCAATGCGGATGCGACCTCCGCCGCCGAAGCGGGTGCGGAGCCGCTGCATGCAGCCCTCGCTGCGGGAAATTGAAGCCGGCTTGCGCCGCGCCACCGAGGCGCTGGCAGCGACGCTCGCAACGGGCGAGATCCCGTTCGACGTGCCGACGTGGAACGACCTGGACTGGCGTTTGGCCATGGCGGCGGCCGCCGCGCATGGTGTGTCGCCGCTGCTGGGCGAACTGCAGGGCTGGAACGGCGATCTTCACTGGCGGGAATTTCTTCGCGAACAGCGCGGGCATGTCGAGGCGCGGCATCGTCGCATCGGCGCATTGCTGGAACGCATCGACGCGGAAGCGCGCATCGCCGGGCTCGCCTTCGTTCCCCTCAAAGGCGCCGCGCTGCATGCGCTGGGCGTGTACGTGCCCGGCCAACGGCCGATGGCCGACATCGACCTGCTGGTGCGAGAGGACGATCTCGACGCCGCTACACGGTTGCTGCAGGACCTCGGCTACGTGCATTCGTTCGACCACTGGCGGCACCGGGTCTTCAGGCCGGCCGCGGGCGAAGCGCCGCGCTGCCTCGGCGAACACCGCGATACGCCGATCAACATCGAATTGCACACGCATGTCGGGGAGAAGCTGCCGGTGGCGCCAATCGACGTTACCGAGCGGATCTTCCCGCGCGATTCGCCCCCGGGCCTGAACCCTTATCCTTCCAACGGCTCGTTGATGAGTCACCTGTTGCTGCACGCGGCCGGCAACATATGCGCCCGAACCCTGCGGCTGCTGCACCTGCACGACATCGCACTGCTGTCGAAACGCATGACCGCGGCGGACTGGGAAGGGCTCTGCCCGTTCGAATCCGCGGGCGCGTGCTGGTGGGCGTTGCCGCCGCTGCGCATGGTCGCGCGCTACTACCGAAACGCGATTCCGGCCACGGCGATCGACAGGTTCGCGCGCGCCTGCCCGACGGTGTTGAACGCGGTCTCGAAACGCCAGACGCTGACGCGGGTTTCCTGCTCGCGCCTGTGGCTGCAGAGGTTGCCTGGAATCGAATGGTCGCGCTCGCCCATCGAAGCCGCGCGTTACCTGAAGCAACGCATCAGGCCGCCGGCGGAGAAGATCAGGGAGCGTGACGACATGGTGCGCACGCAGCTCTGGCTGCAGCAGCAGGATTGGGCGGCGGCATCGCACTGGCGGCGCGTGCTCACGGCGCTCATCCGGCGCGTGCCGCGCATGGATGCGATGTACGTCGTCCGGGCGGCGATGGAGGCACGGCCCACGCGCGGCGACGCGGAAGCTCACCCGAACCGTCGCGTGGCCACAGCGAGCGTGAAGGTTTGAAGGAAATGGAAATCAGGCCGGCGCAGCGCATAGCGCTCGTCGTCCGGATCGCACAGTCGCGACAGCTCCTCGAAATCCTCCCGATCCATGTAGCCGCGCAGCCTTTCTCCCCAGGTTCCGCGGAAGATCGCCTCGAGCAGGTATTCTTCGTCGACCCGTGAAAGCGGATGCGTTCTCTCGATCACCCTCGTGCGCACGTCCACCCCGCGCAGGCCCGCGCGCTGCAGCCAGCCGGCGAGGCCCCGCACCGCGCCGAACTCGCGTTCGCTGCGCCCATAACGTGCACGGTAGTACGCGCGCACCGCTTCGTTGACGACCCTTTCCAGCCGCGCATCCCAGGCGAAGTACATGTCCGGCAGAAAGGAACTCTGTCCGATCGCGATGCGCCCGCCCGGGCGCAACAATTTCGACATCATCTGGATGCCAGCGACCGGATCGCGAAGGTGGTTGATCGCGTTGACCGCCCAGACCAGGTCGAACGAGCGGTCCGCGAAAGGCGGCCGTTGCATGTCGGCCTGCACGATCGGAGCGGCGAGCGGTGCGATGTCGCGCGCGGCGCACAGATGCGCCGTCGCGAGATCCATCCCGACCACCACGCCGTCGTCGCCGATTGCTTCCTGCAACCATCCGAGCGCTTCGCCGGTGCCGCAGCCCGCATCGAGCACGCGGGAAGCGGGCGACAACCGCAGGTCCGCAATGGCCGCATTCAATTCGGGCCGCGCGAACGCGTTGAACAGTTTCAGCTTGCGCGCATAGTCGCGCCGCGCGGTGTCGCCCAGCGGGCCGGCCGCGGGTTCAGTGCACGAGCGTGGCAGCGGTCGATTCATTTCGTGCGCGCACCCGTTGCATGTGCAGCGATTCGAACGTGCGCGCGGTGAAGTCGGCGTCCTCCAGCAAAGCCCTGCCCTGCGCCGCGCGCGCCAGGTACAACCTGCAATCCTCGTTCGAAAGCACCAGGCAGATCGCGTGCGCGAGCAGCGCCGGGTTCGCGACGGGAACCGCGAGCGCCGCCGACGGCGCCCACTCGCCGATGTGCCCCACCGCCGTGCCCACCGTGGGCACGCCGGCGACCGCCGCTTCCAGCACCACCAGCGGCCCTGCTTCGTGCCGCGACGAGATCACCAGCAGGTCGGCCGCCTCCATCATCGGTCGCAATTCCGATTGCGTCTTGAAACCGTGGAAACGCACTTGCTGTCCGAGTCCCAGCGATTGCGCGAGTCGCTGCATCTGTCCTTCCAGCGTGTCAACTCCGACGATATCCATGTGGAAATCCAGGCCGGTCCTGGCCACCGCTGCCAACGCATGCAGCAAGGTCGCCTGGTCCTTGACGGGATTCAGGCTTGCGACATGGATCAGCCGCGCCGGCGCCTTCCGGCGTTCGCGTGGCGCCAGCGAAGGCCACTTCTTCAGGTCGACGCCCAGCGGTACGCGTTGCGCGGAAATCCCCAATGCATGCAAGGCATCGATCATCGACGCGCTCGCCGCGGTGACCGCATCGGCGTGATGCAGCACGAACCATTCGCGCAACCGGCCCTTCCAGGTGCGGCGTCCGCCGCAGCCGATGCCGTGCAGCGCGATCAATTCGACCCCGGCGACGTGCACCAGCGCAGGCCGGTGCAGGAGTTTCGCTGCCAATACGGAGATCAGCCCGCACGGACCGGAGAAGATGGCCTGGAACAGGTCGAACGGCGCGCGCCGGTGTTCGGAGCGGATCGCGGCCAGCGCGCGGGTCTGCGTCCAGCCTTCGCCGATGTTGTGCACGGCGGCTCCGGCCAGCCTCCAATCGCCGGCGACCGGTTCCTGGTGCAGCGCGAAGACGTGCACTTCGTTGGTGCGCGACAGGCGCTCGATCAGGCTCACGAGCGCAGGGATCACGCGGTGTTCGCCGCTGCGGTCCACGCCACCCGGAACGACCAGCGCGAGTTTCACGCCGCCCTCCGCCACCGGTCTTCCAGCACCTGCGCATACGCGTCGGCCCACTTGCGGCCCACCGCCGCGAACGACAGCGAAGCATCGAAGTGCGCGCGCACGCGTTCGCGTGGTGTCCTGTTTGTCGCGGCGACGACCAGCGTATCGGCCAGCCGCACCGGATCGCCGCGGGGATACAGGTGCCCGATGCGCCCGTTGTCGGTCAGCGCAGGGAATGCGGCGATGTCGGTGAGGACCGGCGTCACGCCGCAAGCAACCGCTTCGGTCGCCGCGTAACCGCTGCCTTCGGCGTGGCTGCCCGACACGAACAGGTCCGACGCACGAAGCAGTTGCTCGACGCGCGCGTGCGGCACTTTCCCGAGCAGGTGCACGCGCCCGCGCAGGCGCGGGTCGCCGTCGATGCGCGCACGCACGGCCGCGAGCAACGGCGCCGAACCATGGGCGCACCACAGCTGCAGGCCGGGCAGCCGTTGCGTTGCCCGTGCAACGCCATCGAGCACCGTCAGCGGATCCTTGTTGCGATCCAGGTGTCCCACCCACGACACGCAGGGATCGCCATGCAATCCGGTGGCCGCGCGCGCGGCGTCGCGATCCCCAGGCGTGAACCGGCTGCTCGACTCCGGTATCGCGAACACGCGCGTGTGCGGCGCGATCAGCCCGGCCGCAGTGAACGGCCTCGCCTGCGCCTGCGACGTGAACGCAACACCCGAGGCGACGGCAAAGCTCCGGCGCAGCCTCGTCCTGCGCCACCAGCGCGGCAAGGCATCCGCGTGATCCTGGAAGACCACGGGCGGCGACGGCGACAGGCATTGCGAAATCGCGAACGCGTCCTCCGCGAAGGCCAGGCCGTGCGCGTGCAGCACATCGACCTCGAGATCCCGCAGGACGCGCGCGAAACACCGGCCGCGCCAGCGCGCCACGCGTGCCCCGCCCACGTCCACGAACCGGTAATCCACGCCGTTGCGCGTCAGGTGCTCCGGATGCCTCGCAGCCTGCAGCACCGATACTTCGATGCCGGCGGTCGACACCAGCTCGGCGATGTCCGCGAGCGAAGGCCAGCGCACCAGCAGCTGCGCGATGTCCATGCCGGCAGGGGCGGGAAGGAAGTTGATGTGCGCGACTCGCAAGCGCGCCTCCTACAACCCGGAGACTTGCGGCACGCGCAGCCGCACCAGGCGGTTCGCGAGATCCAGCTCCCAGGGGCGACCGTACCGGCGCCACCGGTAGCGCCACGATGCCATGGCGCTCAGGCCGCGCTTGGCCCAGCGCGGCGAGCGCAGGTCCTGCACCGTGGGATAGCGGCAACGCAGCACCGTCACGAAATCGGCGATGCGGCGGCGCAACCGGTCGGTGAGCCAGGGCGCATCCATGTGGCAGGCATACGCGACCCAATGCGGTTGCGTCCACTCTTCCGCGGTCGCCGGAAAGACGATGGGCTCGCCGTCGGCGTCCAGCAGCGGCGGCAGCGGGCGCTTGCGGCGATCCTGTTCGTGCCGGCTGTGTTCGGGCAACGGCGTGTAGACGTAGATCACGATTTCGCAGGCAGGATTGACGCGCTTCAATTCGCGGATGAACTCGAACGTGTGTTCCGTCTCCTCCTCGGTGTTCTCGGGCGGGGCGACCATGAAAGACAGTTCCGGGATCACGCCGTTGCGCCGGCACAGTTCGACGACTTCCATGGTCTGGTCGGGACGCGTGCCCTTGCGGATCACCTTCAGCATCGACGCGCTCGGCGACTCCGCGCCGATGTAGGCCATGCGCAGCCGGCTCTTGCGCACGAGCCGCCAGGTGTCTTCGGAAAGATTGAGCAGCGCGTCCGAGCGCGCGAAGCACCACCACGGCAGTTCGTGGCGCGCCATGACCTCGAGCATCGGGACCATGTCCGCTTCGCGGTCGAAGAAATTGTGGTCGAAGTACTGCACCGAGTCGGCGCCCAGCCTGTGCAGGTAATCGAGCTCGCGCTCGAAGCGCGCGACGGGCGGCAGCGCGGTCGCGCCACCGAACATCGCCGCCACGCCACAGAAGGTGCAGCGGAAGCGGCAGCCGAGCGCCGCCTGGTGCGCGACGGTGCGCGAGCCGAGATAGGTGCGAGCAAGGTAGCGGCGCGGGTCGCCGAGTTTTTCGTAGGGCAGCAGCGACGAAAGCTTGCCGCGCGAAAACGGCCGTCCAGGATTGTGCGTCACGCCATGCACGCCCTTCCACGACAGCCCCGCAATTTCGTGCAGCCGCGGCCCGTTCCCGCCCAGCGACGCGATCAGTTCCGACAAGGTCTGTTCGCCTTGCCCCCGTATCGCGTAATCGACGTAAGGTGCGGCCAGTACCGCGTCCGTGTTCAGCGTCGGGAAGTAGCCGCCCCAGATGATCGGCAGGCGTGGAAAGCGTTCGCGGACGGCCCGGGAAACGGCCACTGCCGGCGCAACGTGCGGACCGCCCATCACGCTGACACCCACCGCATCGAAGCGCTCGCGCTCCAGCGCGCCCAGCGTTTCGCCGACGACATCACGGTCGAGGTTTCCGTCGATGATCCGGCTGCTTCCGGTTCCATCCAGCGCCGCGGAAAGATTCAGCAGCGACAGCGGGAAGCGCGCGCTGTGGCGTGACGTGACGGGAGGGTTGATCAGCAACGTGTTGGGTGACGGTGTCATGGCGGGAAAGAAATACGCGCGATCAGAATGGACGCCGCAACTGGAACACCAGCGCGACGGGTACTTCGAGCGCGCGCCTGTCGAAGTGCGCGTCGTCCGGGACGTCGGCAGGATCGAGCATCGGTTCCAGCACCCGCGCGATTTCCAGCCCCAACGCCGCGCAGGTCGCATGCCAACGGCTGTAGAAGTGCGGGGTGTGTCGCACGGCGCAATGCCGGCCATCGGATTTGAAATCACGCAGCCAACCGAGCACATGCCCAATCGGATGCACGTCGCTGCACAGGATGGTGCCGCCGGGTCGCGTCACGCGACGCAATTCCGCCAGCGCGGGCTCCAGATGATCCAGGTGTCCGATCGTCAGTCCGCAGATCGTCAGGTCTGCGAACGCATCGGGCACCGGCAGACTCTCCAGGTCGCCCTGCACCAGTTCGATCTCGCCGCCATGGCGGCATGCGCCCAGTTCCTCGCTCGCGCGTTCCAGCATCTCGGCGGAGAGGTCGACGCCCGTCGCGCACACCGCACCGCGGTCCAGCGCATGCAGCATGTAGCGTCCGCTGCCGCAACCGGTGTCGAGCACGGCTTGCCCGCGCAGGTCCGCCGGCATCAGCGTCAGCATCGCGCGCTCTTCCGCGTGCATCACCGGGTTGTGCGCGTGCGGTGGATAGCTCGCGGCCCACAACGCGTAGGCATCACGCGGCTCGAGTATCTCGACGCGCGACATCAGCGACATCCTTCCGCGAGAGCGGGTTCGCGCGCCGGCCGGTCCATGCGCGAAGCAAGTTCGAGCCCGGGTTCCAGCGCGAGCAGCGCCGGATCGGCCAGCGCCTTGGCGAGCAGTTTCGGCCGGCCATCCAGCTTCACCGGCACCGTTTCCACACCGGCTGCCTCGAACCAGCCGGCAAAATCCGGATCGGCGATGCGCGGCATGCCATCACGCACCACGGCACGGATTCGGCTGCGCCGGGTACCAACCACGCTGCGCGCCGCGTCACCACCACGATCGGCGACGATCAGGAGGTCCGCAGGGGCGCCCGCCGCGAGGAGGCCACGTTGCGGCAGTCGCAGGATGCGCGCAGCGTCGGTCGTCGCCAGCGCCAGCGCCTCACGCGCACCAAGCGCGCCTGTATCGACGCAGACGCGTAGTTCCTCGAGCAGGTCGCGCGCGCCGCTGAGCCGCGAATCGCTGCCCAGTGCCAACCGTCCGGCTGCTTGCAGGCGGCGTGGATCGAGCGTGCGCCCGAGCAGGTTGCGGTTGCTGGTCGGACACCAGACCACCGCGGCGCCGCTTTCGATCACACGGTCGATGTCGTGTTCTCGCAGGCCGACGCCGTGCACCAGCACGCTGTTCGAAGCAAGACAACCAAGCGCATCCAGTTGCGCCAGTTCCGCCCGCGCGGTTGCATCGGTGCCTTCGGCCAGATGGATCATCCATGGCCGCTCGGTCGGCGTGGCATCGAAACTCTGCCACACCGGTGGTCCGTACCCGGGCCAGCCCAACGCGTAACTCCAACCATAATCGCACAGCAGCGCGACCGGGAAACTCGCCGCGTCGAGCGCCGGGTGCCATGGATCGTGGTGCGCTACACAGGTCGTGCCCGCGAGCAGATTTTTCAGCGCGCCGTGTCGCAGCCGCAATGTTTTCGGGGTGGCAAGCGCGGCAACGACGGCGGGATTCCGGAAATGTGCCTGGAATGCCGCGATCCATGCGTAGCTGTTCGGGAAAGGTGCGCCGGTCGCCAACGGCGGTACCGCATTGAGGTGAAGGTGTTCGTGTGCGTTGATCAGGCCGGGCGCGATCACGTGATCGCGCATGTCGATCCGATACGCGCGCCCCGGCAAAGAGGTGCTGATCTTGCCGCCGGCGATCGACAACGGCGCGCGCGATTCGCCGTCGAAGGTGATCGTCCGGGCGCCGCACAAACTGATGCCGAGAGAAGTCATGACCGCGACCGCGCGCTCATCACGATCAGGAAGTGGTCGCCCATGCCGCGCAGCAGCGGCACCGCGCCCAGGCGATCGTCGAGCCGACCCAGCCAATCGCACCAGCGCTGATGGCGACGGTAGTAATCCACGAGGTACGGCGGCGGCATGAACAGCCCGAGCGCGCGATAGCCGCATAGCGAGAAATGCTCGGCAAAGGCCCGATAGAACTCGCGTGGCAGGTAATAACGCGTCCAGATCGTGTGGCGGTTCATGCCAACCGGGGTCAGCCCACGCGCGGCCCGAACCCATGCGCGCCCGAAGCGACCGCGCAACGCGTAGTGGCCGATCTCCCAGGGACAGATCCGGCCGATCACCGAACACACCAGCTTGCCGCCGGGCCGGAGCAGACGTGCGCACTCCGCCGCCGCTGCTTCGAGATCGGGCACGCAATTCAGCGGTCCCAGGTCCGAATAGACGCCATCGAATTCGCCTTCGATCCGGTCGAGCTGATGGATCCCGACGTGCCGGACGTCGATCCGGGAACATGTTGCAGCGTGCGCGGCGAGCGCTTGCGTGCGTTCCACCATCCGCGGCGACCAGTCGGTGGCGGTGACGCGGTAGCCGCATCGCGCGAATTCGGCGGCATCGATGCCGGTGCCGCACCCGAGATCCAGCAGCCTTGAACCGGGCGGAAGCTCATCACGCACGGCGTTCCACATCGCCCGCCGCATGCGCTGGATCAGCACGTTGTTGCCGCGTGGACCATCGTAATCGACAGCTACGCTGTCGAAAGCACGACGCGTGTCGAGAAGTTGCGATTCGACCGCTGGCGTACTTCGTTCGAGCATGGCGTGCAGAGTCATGACGCACCGGAAGCCCTTGTCAGATCCGTGGTGTGGGTGTCTCCACGATGCGCTTTGGTTGAACGGCGAATCGAATGCGCCCCCCGTTTGCAAGCCGGGGTGGCCGTCGCCCGGTCCCGCGAACCATCCCGACTTGACACGATCACCGGCGCGGCAGTGGAATCTGCCCACCATCGACGGGGCCGGAGGCCGGCCGTCATGCGCTCGACTGCATCCGACGACGGGAAACGGCACTCCGACTGTAATCCGGGATTCATTTTGCCGGTCGTGATGATTGGATCGCGTGGCTGGCGGGGATCAGGGCCGACCGAAAATGCCGATGGCGCTTCATGGCGAGACACTTGCGTGTGTGGGTACCCTCCGCACCACGGCTCGCCGGGAGTCGTCGTCGATTGTCGGAGCGCCGGCACATGACGCATGACGGTGGAAATCCCGCCCACCGCCTCCGCGCCCAATCCGGACCGCGGTGGGGAAACGCCCCATGCCGGCACCGGAATCGTTCCATCGGGGGCGTGCCGTTTGGCCCGGTGGTTCGAGTCTTCGTCGCCGCGATCATTGCCGCGTACCTGCTCGTTCCCGTTCAGGCCCGCGCCGGGGATCTGGGCGGCACGGTGTCACTTGCTTCCCAGTTGGTGGATCGGGGCCTCGCGATCACCTCAGCAACCCCGGCCCTGCAGGGTGGCGTGGCATGGACGACGTCGTCGGGTTGGTCGCTGGGCCTGTCCGGCGGGGTAGGCCTGCGTTCGCCAGGTCACGTCGCCGAAAGCGTGGCCCGGGTCGCGCGCACATGGACGGTTTCCGAGAATTGGCGGATGCAGGTCGACATGGTTTATTACCATTACGCCGGCCGTCTCCATGCCAATGTTTACGAGCCGGGCGTTTACTGGGTGTACCGTGACGTCCTCACCTTCGGCCTGTCGGGCGTCTATGTCGCCAGTGCAGACGAGCACCGGCTGCACCCGGCCGCCGATCTGAATTTTCACTGGCCGCTGGCCGGGGGCTTCTTTATTTCCGGCGGGCTCGGCATTGCGCGCTATGCCGTGCCTTACGGATACCCCGACGAGCGCTATCACATGGGCTATTACCGTTACGGCGAAGCGGGATTGCTTTGGAGCCACGGCGCTTGGCACGTCGAGTTCGATCGCGTTGCCATCGACCCGGGTTCACGCCGTTACTTGCGCCACCTTGCCGCCTCGCCATGGCTCGTCACCCTTTCCCGATCCTTCTGAGGCCATCCCGGTCTCGCCGGACAACCTTCACACCCCGAACTGGCACCCACCCTGCAGACCGGTCGTTCCCGCGCAGCGATGAATGAAGCCACAGGCGATGTCGATTCCCGCGATCGCATGCTGATCCAGCGCATGGCGACAGGCGATCGCGCGGCGCTCGAGACGCTTTATCGCGCCTACCACGGCGGACTTTGCCGCTTCCTGTCGCGCCTGACACGGCGCGCCGATCTGATCGATGAGATCGTCAACGACTGCTTCTGGATCGCGTGGCGCAAGGCGGGCAGTTTCCAGGGCGACTCGCGTGTTTCGACCTGGATCATGGGCATCGCCTATCGCTGCGGATTGAAGGCGCTGCGGCAGCGCGGCGACGAACCCGTGGACGATTACGCGTTGCGCGAAGGACGCGGTCCGTCCCACGACCCGGACGAGGATCGCGAACTGCGCGACTGGCTGGGCAAGGCGCTCGAGCACCTGTCCGCGGACCAGCGTGTCGTGGTCGAACTGGTTTACGGGGTCGGCAACAGCCTGGACGAAGTTGCCGCCATCATGCAAGCCCCCGTCGGCACCGTGAAGGCTCGCCTGTTCCACGCGCGCATCAAGTTGCGCAACGTGCTTCCGACCCTGGCCGGCGATCCGCCTGCGCAACAAGAGAACCTGTCATGACGATTCAGATGAATTTCGGCAAGGACTGTGCACGTGCCTGGGAAATCATGCCGTGGGCACTGCAGTCCACCGCTCCGCGCGAGCAGTGCGAATGGCTGATGCACCACTTGGCACAGTGCGAGGCGTGCAGCGCGGAGTTCGCCCAGCAAAGCCGGCTGCGATGCGCCCTGTCGTTGCCCACGGATGTCCCGGTCAACGCGGACAGCGGGTTGAAACATCTTCTGGAACGCCTCGACGCCCCCGAGCCTGACGCGACGCCGATTCGGTTTTGGTCATCGGGCAGCCGGTTGACCCGGGCGCTGGCCGCCGCGGTACTGGTGCAGGCGATCGGGATCGGCGCCCTCGGCGTCCGGTTGTGGTCCGATCAGGCCCCGCGTTATCGCACCCTCAGCCAGCCCGCCCTGCTGGAGCCGGCCGGCGCCCTTCGCGTCGTGCCCGCCACAGGCATGAAGCTGGCTGACTGGAACAAGTTGCTGCACGACCTCGATCTGCGCGTGATCGACGGCCCCAATGCCGTGGGCGCCTACGCGGTCGTGCCCGCCGGATCCACTTCGTCTTCGGCATCCGTGCTGCGGCGGCTTCGCGCTGATCGCGACATCCGCCTGGCAGAACCCGTCGACAACACGCCATGAAACCCGGCGCGCTGCTCTTCGCCGTCGCATGCCTGGCGTGGGGCGCGTGCGTGCACGCGCAAACCGGCAATCTCGTGACTTCGATGGACAGCCAGCGCGACATCGTGGTGGCCGTCGCCAATCCGATCGACCCGCCCGCCACCCATGCAGGATCCAGCCTGCTCGGCTACGCGCCCTCGGGAAACTACGGCGCGGGCCAGCGCGCGGCGTCCACCCTTGCCACGCTGCAACGGAATTACGGTTGGCGTCAGCTCGTGGGCTGGCCCATCAAGAGCCTGGATTTGTACTGCATCGTGCTGCAACCGGCTGCCGGCACCAGCCGGGACACGTTGCTCGCGGCGCTCGGACGCGACAAGCGGGTGCAGCTTGCCGAGCCGCTTCAGGATTTTTCGGTCTATGCCAGCCGCCGGCAGGATACGCGCGAATACAACGATCCATATGCCGCCCTCCAGCGTGGTTTCGTCGAGACCGATGCCGGCCTCGCGCAAGCCGTCACCCAAGGCGCGGGTGTCGACGTCGCGATCGTGGACACCGGTGCGGACGTGAGGCACCCCGACCTTCGGGGTCAGATCCGCGACGTGCACAACCTGGTGGATGACGACGCGTCGACCTTCGACCGCGATCACCACGGCACCGAGGTCGCCGGCATCATCGGCGCGGTCGCCGACAACCACATCGGCATCGTGGGGATGGCGCCCAAGGCCAGGCTCAGTGTTTACAAGGCGTGCTGGTATCCGTCGGATTCCGATGCCGGCGCACGCTGCAATTCCTTCACCCTCGCCAAGGCGCTGGCCGCCGTGACGGATACGAATGCCCGCATCGTGAACCTGAGCCTGGGCGGCCCGGCGGACCCGCTGCTGTCCCGACTGCTGCAACGCATGCTGGAGCGCCATGTGGTGATCGCCGCGTTGCCACCTGACGATAGCCTCGACGGATTCCCGGCCGACGTGCCGGGTGTGATTGTGGTGAGTCCGAGCGGAAACGCCGCGGACCTGCCCGGCGTGCTGAACGCCCCCGGCAACGACATCCTGACGACGCAGCCCGACGGCGGTTACGACTTCAGTTCCGGATCATCCATGGCCGCCGCGCAGGTCAGCGGCATCGCCGCGCTGCTGGTGTCGCTGGATCCGGGTCTGGACGAACGCGCGATCCGCGACCTGCTGGCGCGCACCGGCAAGTTCGTCAATGGCGATCGCCAGGTGAACGCGGCCGCCGCGGTGGCCGCGCTACGCCATGCGGCGCGATCCCCGCCATGACCAGGACGGACGCAGTGTTCGCAGCTACGCCCTGTTCGACGGAGCCGGCGATGGACCGACATCGTGCGGTCGAGGCGTCCCGGCCTGCATGGCGTCACGATGCGGAAAAATCCAGCGGCACAGCCATCGCAGCGCCCGATGTCGCGGCAGAAACACTGCCGCTTCGCGACGATGCAATCGACTGGGTGGGCATGCAAGGGATCGAGATGCCGATCCTGTTCGACGCCGGCGATGGCCATCCGCAGCGCTGTCACGCCAAGGTGGATGCCTACGTGAACCTGATGCGTCCGGACCGGCGCGGCATCCACATGTCGCGCCTCTACCTGCTGGCGAATCAACATCTCGGCGCAGAACCCATCGATGCGGGAATGCTGGAATCGTTGCTGCGCGCGTTCCTGCAATCGCACCATGACCTGGCCGACCGCGCACGCATCGGCATCCGTTTCGAGCATCTGGTACGCAGGAAGGCATTGCGCAGCAATCACCACGGCTGGCGTGCTTATCCGGTTGCCATCGAAGCGGCCCTGATCGGCGATGCCTTTCACCTCGACCTCCGTACGCAGATCGTGTATTCCTCGACCTGCCCTGCGTCCGCCGCGCTGTCGCGCCAGCTTGTCCAGCAACGGTTCGCTGCGGATTTCCGAGTGGACGAACCGCTGAGCCACGCCGACCTGTTTGCGTGGCTGGGCAGCGCGCGCGGCATGGCCGCCACGCCGCACGCACAGCGCAGCATCGCGCACGTACGGGCGCGTTTCGTCCACGCTGCACCACTCAATCTGATCGCCCTGATCGATCGAGTCGAGCATTCACTCCAGACCGCGGTGCAGACGGCCGTGAAGCGTGAGGACGAACAGGCGTTCGCGCAGGCCAACGCCGAAAACCCCATGTTCTGCGAAGACGCGGCCCGTCGCATCCGGCGCGCGCTCGACGCCGACGATGACATCGCAGCGTTCCACGTACGCGTCGAACACCAGGAAAGCCTGCATCCGCACGACGCCGTGGCGCAGGTGGGCCGGAATCTTCCGGGGTCCGGACATGCCATCGATACCGATCATGGCTTCATCTGAGCGAACAGTGCGCAGTGTGGGTCTGCAACCGGTCGTCGCGCTGCTCAGCCTGTTTGCCATCGCAGGGGCTTTGCTGGTCGCCCGACATGCTGCTGCGCAAGTTGTCCATCCCGCCAGCACCCCGAGCGCGCTGACCGAACAGGATTTCAGCCGCATCCTGCCGACGATCACTGCGCAAACCGCAGCGAATACCAACGATGGCAATCCACACACTGCCCCGTTGCCGGCAAGTTCATTGACCACCGAAGACTTCAAACGGATGTTGCCGCGCACCGACATGCGCAGCGACGAGGATGCGAACGCGCATCCGCATGCGCACGCCTTCCTCGACAGCGGTGCCGCCACCTCCTTCGATGGCGCACCGATCGCGAAGAATCCGCTGGCGCCCGACGCGATCGCGATCGGCGCCAAATCCTGCGTTGCCTGCCACGCGCTGGAAAACGTGCAAGCCTCGCACTCGCTGCATGTCCAGGCCTTCCGCGCCGGCGCCGCCGGAACGGGCGCCGCGGCGGCGTGTGAATCCTGCCACGGTCCCGGTTCGGCGCACGCCAAGGATCCGACCAAGCCGGGTTTGATCATCGCGTTCACCCGCGACGCCAAGACGCCGATCGACACGCAGGCCGGCGTGTGTCTTGCCTGCCACAAGGGTGGCGCACGGCAGGACTGGATCGGTTCGGTGCACCAGCAACACGAACTTTCCTGCACCGATTGCCACAACCCGATGGCGCGGCTCTCACCGGAAGGCGTGCTGGCCGACAACTCCATCAACCAGGTGTGCGCGACCTGCCACCAGGACATCCGTGACAAGTTCAACCGCCGCTCGCACATGCCGTTGCCGGAAGGACAGATGTCCTGCGTGGACTGCCACAACCCGCACGGCACCTTGAGCTCGGACCTGATCAAGACCGATACAGTCAACGAGACCTGCTACACCTGCCACGCCGAGAAACGCGGGCCGTTCCTGTTCGAACACGCGCCAGTGCGCGAGAACTGCCTGACCTGCCACGACCCGCACGGTTCCAACCAACAGGCATTGCTCACGCTGCCCGTGCCGATGCTGTGTCAGCAGTGCCACACCATGACAGGGCACCCCAACGACGTGCTGACGGCGGCAGGGCTCGCGACCGGACCCGCACCGGACGAACGGCTGATCGGCCGTGCCTGCCTGACTTGCCACACCAATATCCATGGTTCCAACAATCCATCCGGTTCGAGGTTCCACAAGTAGCGCCGTCTCGGCGCAGCGGCATAGTGCATGCGCAAAATGCTCGTCACATCGCTGGCCGTCGCCATCGCCGCGTCCTTCGTGGGTGCGCAGGCGTGGGCCGACTCCGGCGACAGCGCGCCCGTGGGCGACATCCAGTACGGCAATGCGCTCGACCCTACCGGCTGGGCGCCGCTTTCACGGCCCGATCCGCGCGGATTCTCGTGGTTGCACGCGGGCATGATGCGCACGCCCAGCGGTGTGCTGTATCCCTACCCTCCGCAGCGTGATGAGCAAAGCTCGCCGCTGTACAAGGACAGCGACTGGATCTACTCGGGCTTTTTGCAAGTAGGCTACCTGCACTTGGGTGGCGACACCCACGCCGAATTCTTCCGCCAGTACGCCGGCTGGAAGGACGGCATCGCGCTCGGCCTGTTCGCGCTGTACGCGGACAATCCGAAGACCGGCCAGTACGTCGAGTTCCGCGGCAGCAGGTTGAGTGGCGACGACCAGTACTACCGCTTGCGCGCCGGCCAATACGGCGTCTACAAGATCGAGGCGTTCTACCGCGACATTCCGCACGACGTCACCACCAGCGCGTATCCGCTGTGGAACGGCGTCGGCAGCACCAGCCTGACGCTGCCCGCGCCACTGGTTCCCGGCGGCAGTACGCCCGCCGAAGTCGCCGCCATGGCGAACACGCGCCCGCGGCAAACGATCGGACTCACGCGTCGGCGCGAAGGCCTCAGCTTCGAAGACAACTTCTATCGCGACTGGACCGGCTACGTCTCGATCGTCAACGAGAAGCGCACGGGCGACCGGTTGTGGGGCGGTCCGATGTATCTCAACTACATCCTCCAGGACAACGGCGGCGCGCTGGAAACGGTGCGCCCGATTGACTTCACCACCACCGACATCAGCATGGGCTTGCGCGATGTCGGCAAGGTCTGGCAGTTCCAGTTGAACTACACCGGTTCGTTCTTTCGCGACCACAAGGACGAACTGGATTACCAGAGCCCGTTCGCACTGCGCAATGTCGTCGGTGTACCGCAGGTTGCCAATATCTACCAAGGCCAGTTTTCGCTGGAACCCGACAACGACTATCACAACCTGCGCGCGGAACTTTCCCGCAGCCTGAAATGGAACGGCCAACTCTCGCTGGCCGCGGCGTGGGGCACGATGCGCCAGAATGATCCGCTGCTGCCACCGGTCACCTGCACCGGCACTGGAGGCATCTTCATTTCGCCGTCGGCCGACTATACCTTCAACTGCGCCAACTGGAACACCAGTGCGGCGCTGTCGCAGCAGACCGCGAACGCGCGCATCGACACCGGCCTGCTCGATGCGAAGATCACGCTGCATCCTTCCCCGAGACTCGGTTGGCACGCGGGCCTGCGCTGGTATCGCGAGGACAACAAGACCAACTATCTCGCTTTCAATCCGCTGACCGGGCAGTACGGCTACATCGCCGAGAACGGTTCGCAGGGCAGCATCATTCCCGGCCAGATCGGCATCTTCGATCCGCGCAATCCGCTGTACGCGTCGTACGTGACCCAGGTGCGTGCGATCCCGTTCGGCTACACCGACACCGTGTTCGATACCGGCATCGACTGGCGCGTCAGCGAGAACAACACCCTGAACCTGACCTGGAGCTTCGATCGCGACCAGCCGAAATACCGCGAACGCAAACTGGTCAACGAGCAACGCGTGAAACTGTCATGGGTGGACCGCGCGCTTGGCAAGGGCACGCTGCGTGTCGACTACGAATTCGCATATCGCAACGGCGGCCCTTACAACTACAACCCCTACGAACCGTTCTATTCGACGGCGCTGCCCGGCTTCGTGACGCCGCCGCTCGGCAACGTCGCCTTCACCACCGACGCGATGCGCAAGTACGACCTGAGCAACCGCATCGAACACAAGTTGCACGCGACCCTGATCTACCCGATCGGTGACACCGCAACGTTATCGGCCGTCGCGTACGCGACCCGCGACGACTACGGCGCCGCGATCGGTCGGCAGGCCACGCGCAACCATGGCTTCGACCTGTCGTGGGACTGGCAACCCTCGCCGCTGACCAGCATCAGCGCCAACCTGGGGCGCGACGACTCGAGCCTGAATTTCTCGAATGTCGGCGACAACGAGAACACCACTGGTGAGGCGGGCCGTGACGATCCGTCGTTGGGCGGACGGTTGTTCCCGATCGCGAACCAGTGGCAGAGCCTCGACCACGAGCGCGATTACAACGCCGGCCTCACGCTCCGCCATGATTTCGGGCGCGTGCACGCGGACTTGAGTTACACCTACACCTACGCGCTGGGCAAGATCGGCTACGTGTTCGCCTCGCCCGGCGCACTGCCCATCACGCAGCAACCCTTCGTCGACGCCGCCGGCAATGCCTTCCCGGACAACCACTATCACATCAACACGCTGCAGCTTGGTTTCGACATTGCCTTCTCACGAATATTGGGGATGCGGGTGTTCGACATTTTCGAGACCGGCAGCTTTGCCGATTGGCACTACCTCGGTCTGCAGAACAACCTGGTGATCGACCACAGGATCTACACCGACCTCGGGCCGCAGCCACACTACAGCGCCAACCTGGTCGGCGTGATGCTCAACGTAAAACTGTGAGGACGTCGTCGTGATCTTCACAACCCGCGCCGCAATCGTTGCCTCGAGCACATTGATAATGGCCATCGGCGTGGCGCTGGCTGCACCTCCGCAGTTCGACGATTTGCGCAACCAGACGCCGATACACGGCGATGCGGCGGCCGGGGCCGCCAAGGCTGCCGCCTGCGCGGCTTGCCACGGCCCGAAAGGTATTGCGGTCGCGCCGACCTTTCCGAATCTTGCCGGCCAATCGGAAACCTATTTGTACGTGCAACTGCGCGCGTTCAAGGACGGCGCGCGCGTCAATGCAGTGATGCAGCCACTGGCGAAGGCACTGAACGATCAGGACATGCGCAACCTCGCCGCGCATTTCGCTTCGCTGCCCGGCAAGTCCGCAGCACGCGCGACGCAGGTCTCTCCGCGCGGTGCGGTCCTGTTTCACGATGGCGACGCCGCGCAAGGCGTGCCGCCCTGCCAAGGCTGCCACGGCGTCGATGGCAAGGGGCCGCACCCCGATCCCGCCAGCACCGCACCGCAGCCGACGTGGTCGACGTTCCCGGTTCTCGCCGGCCAGAATGCCCAATACGTGCTGGCGCAGTTGAAGGCCTACCACGACGGCACCCGAATCGGCACCAGCAATGACAAGGTGATGCAAGGTGCCGCGCGCAATCTCAGCGAAACAGACATGCGTGCACTCGCCGATTACGTGTCGAGCTTGTAGCGTCCGGTCCTGCCGAGACCCAACGAAGCAGGACCGTCAATGATCGCCAGCAGCCACATGTGCCCGCCGTGCCTGTGGCAGTTCACCGCGAAACAATCCGTATGCGAGCGCGGCCGCGATGAACGCGACGACGCCAAACAACAACAGCGCATCCGTGAATCCCAATGCGAGTGCCGTTTGGAACAGCAGGCTTCCAAGCCCGAACCCGCCAAACAGCGAGAACGCCATGACTGCGACGGCTTGTCCGCGGCCACCGCCAAGATCAGTGGTGATCGCCGCAAGCTGGGGATGCGTCAGGTCAAAGCCGAGCGAAAGCAGAATGATCGCAATGCGAACGCCGGGCAGCGGCAGCGGTACGGCCAGCAATAGGGCACAGACTCCAGTGAGGGCAACGCCTGACGGGATGATCAGCGAGCGCCCAAAACGATCGGCAAGCTTCCCGATCATCGGGCCGAAGAGTAGACCGGGTACCCCATAGCCGAGCAGCACAAGGCCAATGCCCGTTTCACCCAGTCCGAAGCGCTGGTGCAGGTATACGCCGAGCCAGGTAAACACACCCGACTGCAGCACCGCGTTCAACAATACATAGGCGTAGGTACGGCGCCCGCGCGCGGATGCAAGGAGCCGCCGGTAACCGGCAGCCACGGCGGACCATGGCGCTGCGCTTGCCGCGATATTTGGTAGTGCGTTCGTGCTCCGCATCAGCACCAGCAGTACGGCTGCGAGCCCGGCGACGATCAGGAACAGGGCTCGCCAGCCAACCAGCGGCTCAAGCAACGCGCCCACCGCGGCGCCGGTCGCCGTCCCGCCCGCGATGGCGCCGAAAAACCACCCCACCGCACGGCCACGACGATTGAATGGCACGACGTCGCCAATCAGGGTGAGGCAGATCGGCACGATTCCCGCTGCACTCAAGCCGGTCGCGATGCGCCACGCGATGAACGATCCCACATGGTCAGCCGTCGCCGTGGCCGCGGTCAGAACGATGAAGACCAGCAGCGAGCCCGTGATGACCCTGCGCCGCCCGAGGCGATCCGAGAGGGGACCGACCCATAGCGTAGCGATGGCTTCCGGTACAACGTACGCGGGCACCGCAAAACCAACCCACCCGACGCTGCTACCGAACATGGCCGCCAGTCGCGGGATCAGCGGCGCCACCATGAACGTCTGCAGGAACACCATGAAGGCCGCCCCACAAAGCGTGGGCAGCATCCATCGCGGGGCCGCCGTTTCAGTCGACGGCAAAACCCAACTTACCATTACGGATGCCTTTCAAGTGAAGATCCCAGCCCGGCCCATGCCCTGTCGAATGCGTGCGTGTGATGCTGCGCCGACCACTACACACATAAGCGCGATACGAGCCCGGCGCCAACCCGGTGGTCACGGCTGCGGCGCAAGTGGCAGGCGCCACACGTCACCGGCGCGCATCGAACGGTCGCGCCACCTCGATCGTTACGTCAGGTACCGAAGCTTGCCAAGTCGGCACCAGAAGCGGTGCGACAAGCAGAATCATCGCGCGCATCGTCGTGGGTGCCCATGGCGATGAGACGAACGAGGCGCTTTTGGCGATCACGATGCGGTCGACCGCTTGCTGCACCACGTTGTGGGACTCACATGCCGGCAATCAAACGGTAGGCATCTCCCTCACGCGACGACAAGCCGGTCCGCTTTCATCAGGGCCCACTGCTTCTCGTACTCCATAATCCTTGCGACCGAGTCGACGAATGCGTCGTCCTTGCCGAAGCGCGAGAGCAGGTAAAGCCCGGTCTCGAGACCAGAAGAGATGCCGCCCGCGGTGATCACGCGTCCGGTGTCGACGACGCGGTGGCGATCGATGTGGCACTTCGGCGCAATCTGCGCGAGGCGGTCGATCGGCACGAGCTTCTCCGACGGGTCGCCATTTTTGCGACTCGTCGCCTTGATCCCGTCAAGGATTCCGCAAGCCCCGTAAATCCACGCACCCGTGCAAACACTCACCAGAAGCGTGTCCCGCGGCAGGCTGCCGACAAACTCGCGCAGGCGCTTGTTGTGCATCTCGCGCCGCGTGCCGATGCCGCCCGGGATCAGGAACGCGTCCATGTCCGGGTGATGGTGGAAGGCGTAGCGGGGTTTCACCTTGAGCCCCGCGGTCGCTTCGATCGAACCCGCGGCCTCGCCCACCAGGAAGACATCCAGTTCCGGATCCATCCGCTGGGCCACCGCGAACACCCCGAACGGCGCCGTGAAATCGATCACCTCGACGCCATCAAATACATAGATACCCAATCGCTTGCTCATGCCTCACTCCTTCGCGCCGGCTGCAGCGCACCACACCCATGCGGTGAACGTCACCGCGCGAGCCCGTCGTTCGCGTTCATCCATCCGCGTGTACGGTGCGATATCTAATGTATATTCACATTAGACAGCTGTCCACCGACGCATGCCGAAACCCACCATGACAACCCAATCTCGCTTCCCGCTCCTTGGCGAGCCGCTCGCGCTCGATCTCGTCAACACGCACGTGCTGCAGCGTGGCAGTCACATCGACCTGCTCGACCGGCCTGCGGCGTTGGCAGCATGGTTGCGTGCGGAGCGCGGGCGCATCGCTTGGCGCGGACCCGTTGATGCCGCGGATCTCGCTGCCGTTCGAGCATTACGCGATGCGACGGATGCACTGTTGCGTGCGCGCTTGGAGCGCGCCTCGGTCCCGCATGCCGTGGTGCAACGCTTCAATCGCGCGTTGGCCGCTCCCTCGGCCCGAACACGCCTTGAATGGACTGCAGCGGGTCCGCGCAAGTCGCCGCCTGCCGCAAGCGCGCAGCGCGGCACCCTGGTCCGCGCACTGGCGTTGGACGCGCTGGAGATCCTGACTGGGCCGCAGGCAGGGCTGCTACGCAAATGCGCCCATCCAGCCTGCAGGTTGGTCTTCGTGGCGCGCAACCGTCGGCGCCGCTGGTGCTCGGGCGCGATTTGCGGCAATCGCGCGCGCGTGGCTCGGCATAACGCCAGCGAGCGATGTGCGAGCTGACTTCGGCGTCGCCACGAGCGTCAGAGCGACGAAAACGGGCGAGATGGGCCAGCGTGCCGAGATGGCGAACCCCATACCTTGGCTCGGACCGGTTACTGCAATGCAAATACCACCACCCGTGCGGGCGTGCTGTGCACTTGCCATCCCAGCGGCGAATCCATGCCTGCGGCGACCGCGATGTACTGCTTGCCGCCGATCGAATAGGAAATCACACCGCCGCCGATCGGCTGGCCGAGGTTGCGTTGCCACAGCAGCTTGCCGCTGCGCGCGTCGAAGGCCATGAAGTCGCCGGCGATGTCGGCGGTGAACACCACGTCGCCGGCGGTGGCAGTGATGCCGGAAACCAGTGGCGCGCGCGCGTGGTATTGCCAGAGGATCAAACCGTCCTTCGCATTCACCGCGGTCACCCAGCCGCTGCGCTGCTTGTCCTGCACGCCGAAGGGACTGCTGCGGTCTTTTGCGCCCGTCCACGGCAGCCCCTTGCGGCCCTCCAGTTTCTCCGGTGCGCGCGTGGCGACGGTGATGCACCAGTCGATTGCATTCACGTAGAACGCGTTCGTGTGCGGCGAATAGGCCGGCCCGTTCCACTCCACGCCGCCGTCAATGCCGGGACAAAAGTGGGTGCCTTGCGCTGTCAGAGGCGCGCTGACGTTCTCCATGCGCGTGACTGGCGTCTTGTAGAGCACCTGCAAGGTGTCGCGATCGAACGCGTAGAGATAACCGTTCTTGCCGGCGGCGACGAGCAGATGATGGCCATCCGACGTGTCGATCAGCTCCGGCGGTGCGGCGATGTCCCAGTCGTGGAAATCGTCTTCAGTGACCAACTGCTTCGCGGCTTTCAACGCGCCGGTCTTCGTATCCAGTGCCACCACCGAATAGGTGTACAGGTTTCGGCCGGGACGCAGCGATTTCAGGAAGTCAGGTGCGGCATTGCCCGTGGGCACCCACAACAGGCTGCGTTGCGTGTCGAGCGTGTAGGACGTCCATGTTGCCGCGCCCGCTTTCGGATGCTCCGGCGTGGCTGGCGGCCAGGTCCGGCTCGCCGGTCCGGAAGTCGGAACCAAATCGGCACTCCAAAGTTTTCCGCCGGTGTTCGCGTCGAAGGCCATCATGCGGCCGGTGACACCGAAATTGTCGCCGCCGGCATTGCCTATGTAGACGAGGCCATTCCACGCGACCGGTGCGGCGGGAAAAGTTTCGCCAATGGCCGGATCACCAATCGGAACGTTCCACAGTTCCTGGCCCGTGCCTGCATCGAGTGCATACAGGCGTCCATCGTTGGAACCTCGGAACAGTTTCCCGTCCAACCAGCCCACACCGCGATTGACCTTGTTGGGATCGAACGGCGGCTTGCGTGCCAATTGGTAGGTGTGCCGCCAGCGCAACGCGCAGGTGCTCGCATCCACCGCATAAGTGTCTTCCAGCGTGGTGAAGTACAGGGTGCCGCCGATCTTGATCAGCGCGCTTTGCATGTTCACGGGCTTGTCAAGCTGGAACGTGCAGACCTGCCGCAAATCGCCAACGTTCGCCGTGGTGATCTGCGCCAGCGGCGACCAGCGATCGCCTGAGCGCGTCTTGTTGTACGCGCCCCAGTCGGTTGCGGGATCCGGCGCGCCGCGTGCAACCTGCGCGGGCGCGTAGGCGGGGCCGTGCACCGTCCTGCTCGCGCCCTTCGATGGGGGTGGCGTCGCGGGTGCGAGCAGCAGCTTGACGCCGCCACAGCCGGACAGCACCAGCATTGACACAAAAAACAAAGTGGGCGCAAACGGTTTCATCGGCGCACTTCCTTGTAGGCGTTTGTGAAGCATCAGCGGATCGATCGCAGGCTCTGGTCTGAATCGCGGCGCCAAAACGTTCAGGCGAACACGTCGATTCCCAGCAGGATGAATCCGCTCACGGCCAGCAACAGGTGCAGATACATCAGCCAGCGTGGCAGCAGGCGTTGCCGCTGTTGATAGACGAGGTTGAGGATCGCGCCACCGCCCGCTGCGATCACGAACAGGATCAGCGCGGCGATCGCCAACCGCGAGACCCCGAGCGCGCAAGCCGCGTACAGCAGCAGGGTCAGCCCGGCTGCGGCTGGCAAGCCGTGGGACATGGTGAGCCACGCCGGTGGGTTGTGACGGGTGGATTCGCGGATGGCGGCCATGCTCAGGCCGAGGAACGCGGTGATCGCGAACAGGACGAAACAGGTCAGCAGCATCGTTGCCGCATCCATGGTCAAGCTCCTTCTGCTTCCGGGCAAATTACTCTACGCTGACCATGAGGAGCGGGCGCAGATTTTCGATCGGCATTAACACCCAATTCACCTGTTGCGTTACACGCCGTATTTCCCCCGAACCGATGGGCCATGCGAATGCGCCGCATCGCATTTTCTTCTTCCATTGCCGCCGCCCTGGCCGCGGCGGCGCTGTTCGGCGCCAGCACGCCCTTGGCCAAGGCGCTGTTGCGCGATCTGTCGCCGGTCTTGCTGGCGGGACTGCTGTATTTGGGCAGCGGCATCGGCTTGGGATTGGTTCGTATCACTCGGGATCGTGGCTGGCACGTTCCACCGATGGCCGGAAGGGAGTGGTTCTGGCTGTTGCTCGCGATCGGCTTCGGCGGCGTGCTCGGACCGTTGGCGCTGATGCTGGGCTTGACGCGCACGCCCGCGGCCACGGCGTCGCTGCTGCTGAACCTCGAAGCGGTATTGACCGCAGTGCTGGCATGGGTGGTGTTTCGCGAGAACACCGATCGCCGGATCGTGCTCGGGATGCTGCTGATCGTGACCGGTGCGGTGCTGCTGGCCTTGCCCGGTTCGTCGCAAGGCGCGCACCTGAGCTGGGGCGCGTTGCTGATCACCACCGCGTGCCTGTGCTGGGCGCTGGACAACAACTTCACCCGCAAGGTGTCGGCCTCCGATGCGTTGTTCATTGCGGGATCGAAAGGACTGGCCGCGGGCATCGTCAACGTCTTGATCGCGTTGATGCTGGGGGCGCGGCTGCCCGCGATGCCCGTCGTCGGCATGGCATTGGCGGTCGGATTGCTCGGCTACGGCATCAGCCTGGTGCTATTCGTGCTCGCCTTGCGGGGACTGGGTTCGGCGCGCACGGGTGCGTATTTCTCCATCGCGCCGTTCATTGGCGCGGCGATTGCGATCCTGGCCTTCGGCGAACACGCCTCGTGGATGTTCTGGTTGGCCGCAGCGCTGATGGGTGCGGGCGTGTGGCTGCACCTGACCGAACGGCACGAGCACCTGCACACCCATGCGCCGATCACCCATACGCACCGCCACGTGCACGACGAACACCACCAGCACGTGCACGATTTCGACTGGGATGGCCGCGAACCGCACACCCACGAGCACACCCACGCGCCGCTGACCCACAGCCATCCGCATTACCCGGACATCCATCACCAGCACCGGCACGAGTGAGTTGCGATCGAGGCACCGTGGTTTTCAAGCAATGCGCAGCGCGAAGCTCGCTGCGCCGGCGGCCGCACTGCCGAGCAAGGTCCAGCCCATCCCGATCCTGAATCGCAGCATCGCCAGCAGCGCCGCGATCACCAGCACGGCTGCGGCAAGATGGATCGTCTGCCACTGCGGCCAATCGAATGCCAGCCAGCCGTAGTGCACGGCTTGCGTCCGGCCGAACAGCGTATGCAACGCAAACCATACTGACAAGTTCAACACCACGCCGACCACGGCCGCCGTCACGCCGGACAGCGCCGCATGCAGCGCGCGATTGCGGCGCAAGGCTTCGATGTAGGGCGCGCCGAGGAATATCCACAGAAAACACGGCGCGAACGTGACCCAGGTGGTGAGGATCGAACCGATCACCCCCGCGGTCATCGGTGACAAGCCAGTCTGGTGGAAATACGCCCCGAGAAAAGCGACGAACTGCACCACCATGATCAGCGGACCCGGTGTGGTTTCGGCCAAGGCCAAGCCGTCCAGCATTTGCCCCGGTGCCACCCAGTGGAATCCTTCGACCGCGCGTTGCGCGATATAGGCCAGCACCGCGTAGGCGCCCCCGAACGTGACCATCGCGGCCTGGCTGAAGAAGATGCCTTCGCGCGCCAGCACGCTCTGCGCGCCGAAAATTCCGATGATCGCCAGCACCGGCAGCCACCAGATCGCGAGCCAAACCACCAATACGCGCAAGGCGCGCGCGGTGGAGGGTTTGGTATGACGCAGTTGGCCACGCCCGAGCAGGCGATCGATCAGGTAGTCCGACGAGGCGTCCGTGGCCGCCGAACTCGGCGCCGGAAAACTGTGCGGCATCCACCAGCGCCCCAGCAGGCCAATCAAACCGGCGCCCAGCACGATCAACGGGAACGGCACCCGGAAGAAGAAGATTGCCACGAAGGCGAGCACCGCGATCGCAAGCATGATGCGGTTCTTGATCGCCTTGCGCCCAATGCGCAGCACCGCCTCGACCACCACCGCGAGCACGGCGGCTTTGAGACCGAAGAAGATTGCCACGATCCACGGAACCTGCCCGTATAACGCGTAGACGATGCTGAGCGCGAGGATGGTGACGAACCCGGGCAGCACGAACAGGATGCCGGCAATCAGTCCGCCCGCAGTCCGGTTCAGCATCCAGCCGATGTAGATCGCAAGTTGTGTCGCTTCGGGACCGGGCAGCAACATGCAGTAGTTCAGCGCGTGCAGGAAACGCGCATCGCTGATCCAGCGGCGTGTTTCCACCAGTTCGCGATGCATCACGGCGATCTGGCCCGCCGGGCCGCCGAAACTCATCAGGCCCACCTTGGCCCAGACGCGCGTGGCCTGGCGCAGCGAAACCGGCAGCGCCGCATCGACAGGAAGACCGGAAGCCTGCGCGATCATTGGATGAAATCCCAACTCAGCTTGGCGATCACCGCGTTGGAGATCGGCTGCATCCGCGCGTTCGGATCGGTCACGGAGACTTCGATGCCGTGGTTGAACACCAGGAAGAAATCGCGGCCGGGCGAGAGGATCCAGTGCAGGCGCAGGTTGACCCCCGTGTGCCCGATCGTTGAATCGTATTGCGCGAGCGTCGAGACGGTCAGGTCGGGACTGAAGGAATAAGCGACCTTGAGCACGTACAGACGCTGGATGAAATTGCCTTCGCGCAGATAGCCGAAATCGGTTTCGTTCTGGAGTTGAAAACTCAGCTTGCCGTTCGGTGTGGTCCAGTTCACGAACGGCTGAATCTGGGTCAGGTGACCGTCGTAGAAACTGCCCATTTCCAGCACGTTGCCGACCTGCCACTGCCGTGCGTAGGACGATTGCGTCTCGAAGCGATAACGGTAGAAGTGGTAGCGGCCGACCGGCAAGGTGACGCCCTTGCCGATCTCGAACGGTTCGCTCAAGGCTTCGTAATCGGGGATCCAGTCGAACTCCAAGTGCGCGTCCGAGGCGGTGTCCACGTTGAACGGGGCGGTGAAGATGCGTCGCGTCTGCGTGGTGCCGTGTAGATCGTCCACCTGGAATAGTTCCAGCTGGTAAAAGAATTGTCGCGTCCAGCGCAGCCAATCACTGGTGGGACGCGGCGCATATTCGACATAGGCGTCGTACTGGCGCGTCCCCGGCCGGGGCAGGAATCCGAGCGCAGGATCCAGCGCATCGCCGAACTGGTTGAAGCTGAAGTAGCCGCTCCAGAGGTCGTTGGGGTAGTTCGCGAAGACGCCCCAGCCGGCATGATTCCCAGGCAGCGGATCGCTGGAATGCGCAGCCCAGCCCGACAGGATCAGATTCTTGTCGCCACGGAACGTCGCCGTGTGCCATACCGCATCCACGCCGGTGAAGCTGTTGTTGGTCGCTCCGGTCGGGTCACCGTGGGTCAACAAGGTACCGATGCGCAAATGCGAGTTCACGTCGTAGGTCAGGCGGCCGACGAACAGATCGGTCGGATTGCTCACATCCGAACGGCCCATGTGCACGCCCAGCGCGCCGATCGTCCAGGGCCCGTCACTGCCCAGGACCTTGGCGCCGGCGTCGACCCGCACCGTTTCGCCGTCGACCAGCCCGACGCGACGCGAGTAATACGGAATGAACGTATCGTTGTCGACCAGACCAGCGCCGAAGGTGAAGATGTTGGCGCCTTCCGAAAAGAACCGCCGCTTTTCGGGAAAGAACAGCGAGAAGCGCGTCAGGTTGACCTGCTGGGTGTCGGCCTCGGCTTCGGCGAAATCTGGATTGAACGTGAGCGTGGCGGTGATGCCGGGTGTCAGGTGGTAACGCACATCGCCGCCGACCTGGCCTGCGCTGCGATTGCCGACACTGTCGTGACGCACCAGCGCGTAAGGGGCGATTTCGACACCGCGACCTTGTTGAAAATCACCGACTCTTGCGAGCGATCCCGTGCGCGTCAAATCGAAGATCGAGGCATCCAGGCTGATGCCGGTCCATTGCAGACTGAGCTGGTCGCGTGGCACGTAGCGCTGGATGTTGAGCCCCCAGGTATCAGCTCCTTTCCTGATTTGCAGGCTGCGCACGTCGATTGCGATTTCGGCCGTCCAGCCGGTCGCGGTGTGGCGCACCTTGGCATTCCAGATGCCGTCCCAGTCATAATTGGGATCACTCGAAGCAGGCGACATCAGCCCGTCCGTGCGTGCGCCGCCGACATTGACCTGGAACACGTAGCCCAGGTGATGGGTATCGAGTGTGTCGAGCACGATCGTGACGTGGTCGTCGTGCTTCTCATCGCTGTCGCGCTCCAGCGAATGCACCGCCAGGTTTGCGGAGTCCGGATCCGTGCAGATCACGCCGAAATAAAGATGGGTACTGTCTCGCAGTACGCGCACCATGGTGACGTACGGCGTGGGCTGGCCCGGATGCGGATCCTGCTGGGTCAGCGTCAATACCGGCGCCTGCCGCCACGCCGCTTCATCCAGGACGCCATCGAGCACGAGGGCGCCCTGCGGGACCTGCACCGATTGAACCTGCGCCGGCGGCGCGGATGCGGCCGCCGGCGTCGATGCAGCGAGGGCCGATGCGAGGGTCACGGCGAGCAACATCGGCCAACGATATCAAGGCTTCGCCATGGCGGCTTGTGCGTCCAGCGCGGCGCGAAATCCGCGTGCCAGATCGGCGGCTTTGCCCTTGCCCCAGAAGTGGGTGAAATAGAAGTCCGGCTGCGTGCCGATCATGTGGTTGTGCAAGGCGACGATATGGATGCCCGCCTTGCGCAACGCACGCAATACCGGCTGCACCTCATCGGCGCGCATGATGAAGTCGCCATCCATCGCCGCGAGCTGGTCGCTGCCGCTGAAGGCGGCCCAAGTGGTCAGACCCATCGAGGCGCCGATGGATTGGTCGTGCATACGGCCCGTGGCGCCGATGGTGATCTTAGGTGAGCCGTTGTTGGCCTCCGCCGGATGCCCCACGATCTTGGCGAGCATCTGTGTATCGATCTTGCCCGGTGTCGGCATGGGGCCACCGAAGCCGTCCGCCGGTTGCGGCCGTGCCGCGCGCACCGCCTTGATCGCATCCCATACGGCCTTGACGTCGAAAGCGAGTGCAGTCGCGGAGTCCTCGCCCTCGATGTGCATGAAGTACACCTTGGGCTGGTCGTAGAAGAAGTGATTGTGCAAACCGGTGACGTGGAGGCCATGCGCGAAGGCGGCGTCCATCGCCGCATCCACTTCATCCTGGAACACCACCGTATCGCCCATCACCATTGCCTGGTTGCCCATTGGCGTGAATGCGGCCCAGGAACCCAAGCCCGCGGCCGGCGGCAGCCGCATGCCGTCCACCGTGACCGGCACGTCGCTGCGGCTCCAGCCGATTTTCACCACGCCATCGGGCTGGGTTTTCGCCGCGACGCCTGCGGCCTTGCCGATCGCAGAGGCATTGAGCGAAGCGGCAACCGCGGGACCACATGCCAAGGCCATGCCGACGATCGCGAACAGCACCCGGGACGAGCGCGCCCATGTAGTTGAAAAACGAGCGTTCATGATGAGCCTCCTTCCGTTTCGGAATACGCCGCGTGCAGGCAGTCGAGGACGGTCGACATGTCCTTGAGCAGCGCGTGGTCGTCCTCGCCGTGGCGGGCACGCGCACCCGCCATGATGCTGGCGAAGCCGGCGGCATCGGCCACGGGTACACCGCCGATGTCGAGATAGCCGATCAGGCGTCCCAACCGCGCCAGGCGCGGATCGCGATCGAGGCCAAAGCTCGCGGCCAGGACTTCGAAGGTCACGCGCGCACCGACGTGGCTGAACTCGGCGCCATCGAAATCGAACCCCACAGCGCGCTTGGGGCAGTCGGCCGGTTTCTTCAGCCAACGGAATTGCGCGCGTGGATCGATGAAGCGGCGGATCAGCCAGGCCGAAGCGGCACGGTCGATCCACAAGTGCCGACGCGTGGCCCACACCCGGCCGCGGTAGTCCTGCAGGCTGCGATGTGGAATCGCCGTTTTCTTTCCATGCGGTTCGTCGGGCGCGAACCGCGCGTTGAGGGCGTGCTCGGCGTCGGCGAGCGCGGCCTCCACCTGCGCCCGTGCCGCGCCCGGAAAGAAGTCGATCGCGGCAATCGCTTCCAGCTCGCGCCTGGATGCGGTGAGTCGCTTGCGCGCCTCGGCTTCGACGAGTTGCCGCAATGCACGGCGCAAGACCACCAGGCGTTCGAGCCCTTGCGCATAAGCCTGGGTACGATCGAAGGCGCCGCGCAGCTCGGCTTCCTGCTTGGGGTCGGTCGAGGTGAACGGCACCACGTGCGTGCTGCCGCCGGCGTGGTCCGCCTCGTCAACCTGGGCCTTGAAAAGCGCCCATGCTGCATCGCTTTCGGGCAGCACGTACACGCCATCGCGCAGCATCGCCGCGCCGGCGCCCTTGAGCGCTCGCCATAGCCGCATGCGAGGCGTCTGGCTGCGTCCCGGCAGCGACACCACCAGCATCAGCCAAGTGGAGGTCTTTACTTCCATGTAGCGTATGCTACACCAAAGTCATGGTTGCTATAGACCCATGGGTGCTTCGATGAACGAAGTAGCCGGGGCGCCCGGACGGGCGCTCAATCCGCTGAACTGCCTGTTTGCCGCGCGCGCATTGCGCGATTTCGGCGACAGCTTCGTCGCGATCCTGTTGCCGGCTTACCTGCTGGCATTGGGCTTCACGCCGCTGGCGGTCGGTGTGCTCGCCACCGTGTCGCTGTCGGGGTCGGCCTGCCTGACGATCGGCGCGGGACTGCTTGGAGCACGCTACGGCTATCGCCGGCTGCTGCTGATCGCGGCCGGGCTGATGGCGGTTTCCGGACTCGCGTTTGCCGCCTCCCGGGACTATGCGGTGCTGCTGGTGATCGCGTTCGCGGGCACGATCAATCCTTCCGCCGGCAACGTCAGTGTGTTCGTGCCCTTGGAACACGCAGCGCTGGCGCACGAAGCGGGTGACCAGGACCGCACCAGGATGTTTGCGCGTTACAGCCTGGCCGGGGCATTGGCCGCAGCGGTGGGTGCGCTGGTTGCGGGGGCGCCCGAGCTGGTGGCGCCACTCGGGCTCGACCAGTTAGGCGCGATGCGCGGGATGTTCGTGCTGTATGGGTTGCTCGGCGTGGCGGAACGCTTCCTCTACGCACGCCTGCCGCAACGATCGGTCCCCGCCAACACCGCGCCTTCAACGGCACTCGGGCCGTCGCGCGCCATCGTGATCAGGCTGGCCGCTCTGTTCAGCCTGGATGCGTTCGCGGGCGGCTTCGTGGTGCAGTCGCTGCTGGCATTGTGGTTGTTCCAGCGGTTTCATCTTTCGCTGGCTGCGGCCGGCGTGTTCTTTTTCTGCGCAAGTTTGCTGGCAGCACTGTCGTATCCCGTGGCGGCACGCCTGTCGCGGCGCTTCGGACTGGTCAACACGATGGTGTTCACGCATATCCCTTCCAGCGTCGCGCTGATCCTGGCGGCGCTGGCGCCCACGCTTGGGCTGGCGTTGGCGCTTCTGTTGGTGCGCGCCGCGCTCTCGCAGATGGACGTGCCAACCCGCTCGTCCTACGTGATGGCCGTGGTGACCGAGGCCGAACGGCCTGCTGCCGCAAGCTTCACATCCGTTCCGCGCAGTCTCGCTTCGGCCGCGAGCCCGGCGATGGCAGGTGCGTTGTTCGCGGCCTCGGCGTTCGCCTGGCCGCTGTTGATCTGCGGCGGGCTGAAGATCGTCTACGATCTCCTGCTGCTGACGCAGTTCCGCCATCTCAAGCCGCCGGAAGAACGAGGAGCCTGATCGCAGGCGTATGATCCTTTTCGGCAACGAGCGCAGGCCATGAAAATCAGCGCAAGCCACTTCCATCCAGCCTGGGTGCCGGTTGTCATCCTGGCGCTCGCCGCATCAGTGCCAGTGTGCAGCCAGGCTGGCACGGCCAGCCGATTGCCGCTGATCACAGTCGCGGACGTGCCTCTGTCCGGCAGTGCAACACGCTGGGATTACGCCAGTCTCGACGCAAAACGCCATCACCTTTTTCTTGCACATCTGGGCGACAGCGCGGTGGTGGTGTTCGACACCGCGCGCCGGAAGGTGATCGCGACCATCCCCGATGTCAGCCACGTGCACGGGGTGCTCTACGTGCCGCAACTGGATCGCGTCTATGCATCGGCGACCGGAACCAATGAAGTGGTCGCGATCGACGCCAGGACTTTCAAGATCGTCGCGCGCATGCCCGGCGGCGATTACCCGGACGGCATGGCCTATGCGCCCGGCGTCCACAAGCTGTACGTCTCCGACGAGCATGGCGGCACGGATACGGTCATTGACGCAGGGAGCAACAAGCGCATCGCCACCATTCCGCTGGAAGGCGAGGTCGGCAACACCCAGTACGATCCGGTGTCGCGGCACATTTTTGCCAATGCGCAAACCCGGGACCAACTGGTGGAGATCGATCCGGTCACCGACAAGGTCATCCGCCGAATGGATCTGCCGGGTGCGAAGGGCAATCACGGCCTCTATATCGACGCACCCGCACGACTTGCGTTCATCGCCTGCGAGGGCAACGACAAGCTGCTGGTGCTGGACCTTGCGAGCCGGAAGACCGTCGTGTCGTTCGATGTGGCCAAGGATCCGGACGTACTCGCGTTCGATGATTCACTCGGCTGGTTGTACGTTGCCGGCGAGTCCGGGCAAGTCTCGCTATTCAAGGTGCAAAGGAAAATGGTCACCGCGATCGCAACCGCCTGGTTCGGGCCCAATGCGCATGTGGTCGCGGTGGACCCCGCCACACACGAGGCTTTTTTCCCGCTCAAGTCGATCCGGGGCAAGCCGATGCTGGGCATCACGCGCCCCCGAAGCTAGCAGCGGCGTCGGATGAGGACTGGGCGTGGCGCCATGCTTTGCAGCCCGGGGTGTTCACCTGGGAAGGTCTGCCATGGAAATCTCTCCCCAACCTTCCGACGGTATCAACGCTTAAACGGCGGCGGATTGCCTTCCTGCTGACCGAAGTGCTGCACCTCTGGCTTGCGAGCCACAGCCCCAGGTTGCGACCTGGTTGTGACGAGGGTGCGCTCGCGTGGCTCCACCGCACGCTTGCTTTGCCGATCCCGCAGCGCGATCGAGCAACCAAGCCCGGTCGGCGGGAACGGTACGGGCGCACTTACGCAACATCCGGTTGCTGCGCCTTTCGAGGCAACGCCAGACACGACTGCCCCGAACACTTCATAAGATCTGCGATTTCTTGAAAGGGAAAGCCTTCGCGAGTAGCCGATCCCGAACCCTCCGACGAATGCGGTGTTGCAGCCGCTACTCCACCGTCACCGACTTGGCGAGGTTGCGCGGCTGGTCGACGTCGGTGCCGCGCAGTACCGCAACGTGGTAGGCGAGCAATTGCAGCGGCACGGTGAACACGGCGGGCGCGATGAAGTTGCCACCTGCATCCACCTTCATCAGGTGCCCACGGTTGCCATTCAACGAAAGATCGGCTTCGGCGTCGGCGAATACGTACAGCTGGCCGCCGCGTGCGCGAACCTCCTCGAGGTTGGATTTCAGTTTTTCCAGCAACTGGTTGTTGGGCGCCACGGCAATCACCGGCATGTCCTCGTCCACCAGTGCCAGCGGACCGTGCTTCAGTTCCCCCGCGGGATAGGCTTCGGCGTGGATGTAGGAAATCTCCTTCAGCTTCAGCGCGCCCTCCATCGCCACCGGATATTGCGCGCCGCGGCCGAGGAACAGGGCGTGATGCTTGTCGACGAACGACTCGGCCAGCTCCGCGATCGCGGGCGCGAGCTTCAGTGCGTCTTCGAGGTGGCGCGGCAGACTGGAAAGTTCGGCCACGAGCTCCGCAAGCCGGTCGGCATTGATGCCACGCAGACGCGCGAGTTCCAGGACCAGCAGCGCCAGCGCACTCAATTGCGTGGTGAACGCCTTGGTGGATGCGACGCCGATTTCGGGACCGGCGCGGGTCATCAAGGTGAGGTCGGATTCGCGCACCAGGCTCGATTCCGGGACGTTGCAGACCGCGAACGAACCGAGGTAGCCGCGTTCGCGACCCTCGCGCAGCGCGGCCAGCGTATCGGCGGTTTCGCCTGACTGCGAAATCGCGAGGAACAAGGTGTCGGGCATCACCACCACGTTGCGGTACCGGTATTCGCTGGCAACCTCGACGCTGCACGGAATGCCGGCGATGCCTTCCAGCCAGTAACGCGCGACCATGCCGGCGTGGTAACTGGTGCCGCAGGCGACGATGTGCACGTGGCGCACGCGCTGCAGCAGTTCATCGGCATCGACGCCAAAGATGTTGGGCAGGATCCGATTGTCGGCGATGCGGCCCTCCAGCGTGTTGGCGACCGCGCCGGGTTGCTCGAAGATCTCCTTCAGCATGTAATGCCGGAACTGGCCGCGTTCGACCGCGTCCATCGACAGGTCGCTTTCGCGCACCTTGCGGATCGCCTCGCTGCCATCGGCGGCACGGATCGCGAGCGAATCGGGCGTGATCTCCACCACGTCGCCTTCTTCCAGGTACACGATCCGGTTGGTGACCTGGATCAGCGCCTGCACGTCCGAGCCGAGAAAATGCTCGCCGATGCCGACGCCCACGCACAACGGACTGCCGCGGCGCGCGCCGACCACGTGGCCGGGATGGTCGCGATGCAGCACCGCGATCGCATAGGCGCCGCGCAAGCGGCGCGTGGCGTCGTTGACCGCTTCGCGCAAGCCCATGCCGCCCGCCATCAATTTGTGCACGAGGTGTGCGATGACTTCGGTGTCGGTGTCCGAAGTGAACGCGTAACCGGCTTGCTGCAACTCGGCGCGCAATTCCGCGTGGTTCTCGATGATGCCGTTGTGCACCACCGCGACCGTGTCGCGGGAGACGTGCGGGTGCGCGTTGACCTCGTTGGGCGCGCCGTGGGTGGCCCAGCGGGTATGCGCGATGCCCGTCCACCCGTGCAGGGGCGATGCCCGCCACAAGGCGTCCAGTTCCGTAACCTTGCCGGGTGCGCGCAATCGCGAAAGACGGCCGTCGTCCAGCACCGCCAGACCCGCCGAGTCATAGCCGCGGTATTCCAGCGCGTGCAGACCCGCCAGCAGGATCGGGACGACATCACGTTGGGTGCAGGCGGCAACGATTCCACACATGGATGTTGGACCTTCCGGGTCAAGAACGTAGAAAGATACAGGGAATTCGGGCCTCCGGGCGCGCCGCCCGTCAGCGGTTTCGGCCCGCTTCATGCGATGCCTTTCGACCGCGCGAAAGCCAATCCGTTTGCGCTCGCACGTGGTCATGGGATCGTGGTGGTCGCGCGCCAGAACGGCGCAGCAACATCGGGGGTTCGGCACCGACGCAGCAAAGCTGCCCACATAGTGGCCAACGCATGATCTTCTGCCACTTGTCGGCTGGCGTTCGATGCGTCAATGTTGCGGGCCAAACTGGAGACGTGAGCATGGCCGACCCTCTGCACGTGATCGTCCTCGCTGCCGGCGAGGGCAAGCGCATGAAGTCGATGTTGCCCAAGGTGCTGATGCCGCTGGCGGGCCGGCCGATGCTGGCGCATGTGCTGGATACGGCGCGGGCGCTGCGCCCGGAAGGCCTGCACGTCGTGTACGGCCACCGTGGCGAGCAGGTGCGCGCCGCGTTCGCGCGCGACACCGACATCCACTGGGTGCACCAGTCCGAACAACGCGGCACGGGCCACGCCGTGCGGCTGGCGCTGCACGATATTCCCGACCCCGCGCGCATCCTGGTGTTGTACGGCGACGTGCCGCTGTTGCGCGCGGAAACGCTCACCGAACTGGTGCGCACGCACGCCGAACTTGCGGTGCTGGCGACCGAACTGGATGATCCGTCCGGTTACGGACGCGTGTTGCGCGACGGACTCGGCCGCGTGCGCGCGATCGTGGAAGAGAAGGATGCGGACGAGGCGCAACGGGAGGTGCGCATCGTCAACACCGGCGTCACCTTCGCGGAATCGCCGCAATTGCGCCGCTGGGTCGATCGGCTGGCGCCCGACAACCAGCAGGGCGAGTTGTATCTGACCGACGCATTCGCCCAGGCCGCCGGGGAAGGCACACCTGCCGACGTGGTGATGACAGCGGACCCGCTCGAGGCGTTCGGCGCCAACGATGCGGCGCAACTTGCCGAACTTGCGGCGTACCTGCGCGCCCGCGACGCCAAGCGGTTGATGCTGGCGGGCGTGCGCATCGCCGATCCCGCGCGTTTCGATTTGCGCGGACACTTCAGCCATGGCCGGGACGTCGAAATCGACGTGGACGTGATCCTGGAAGATGGCGTCACCTTCGGCGACGGCGTCAAGATCGGCCCGTTCTGCCGGCTGCGCAACGTCAATCTCGCCGCGGGAACCGAAGTGCTGGCGCATTGCGACCTGGAAGGCGTCACCACTTACGGCGCCTGCCGGATCGGGCCGTACGCGCGCTTGCGGCCCGGCACCGAGCTCGCGGCCGGGGTGCACGTGGGCAATTTCGTCGAAACCAAGAAGGCCAAGCTGGGCGAGGGCAGCAAGGCCAACCACCTGACCTATCTCGGCGACGCGAAAGTCGGCAGCAACGTCAACATCGGCGCCGGCACCATCACCTGCAACTACGACGGCGTCAACAAGTTCGTCACCGAGATTGGCGACGATGCGTTCATCGGTTCCAACACCTCGCTGGTCGCGCCAGTGTCAGTGGGCGATGGGGCCACCATCGGCGCCGGATCCACCATTACCGCGGATGCGCCGGCGGACAAACTCAGCCTCGCGCGCGGCCGCCAAACCACTATCAACGATTGGCAACGGCCGCAGAAAAAAACCTGAGCATGGCTGCGGAAAAACCGACCGGGATGGCGCTGACGGAAACCTTGAGTAACCGTCGCGACTAAACCGGCAGGACTGCCGGTTTGAACGCCGAAGGCAGCCCGCAGGGCGAGCCACATGGATGTGGCGAGCAGCGCAGCAGGCTACCCAGGGTTTCCGAACGACCAGCCGTCGATCTCGACCAAAAGTTCGCGGCGGCAAATGTCGCCGTGCAACAGGATGCGCGGAACCGATGGATCGAGCTGCCGCGCAAGCGCTGCAGCGATGTGACCGGCATCCTGCGGGCGACGCACATACACCTTGAGCGGCGAAAATGCGTCGAACGCAGGCAGCGCTGCCCGCTCCAGCAACGCGCGCAGATTCGCAACCGCCTCGTCCGCCTGCGCTGCCACATCGTCGGCGTGATACGAGGCATGCCCGATCACCGCAGCGGTGCCGGAAATCGCAAGTGCACCGCCCGGCAATCGCATCGCGCGCGCAAAGCTGGGCGCGGTGGGGCCGTACTGGCGCGGGTATTTCCAGGCGCTCATCTGACGCGGGTTTTCCAGCGCACGGCCAGGCTCGGCCGCGCACAACGCGTACACCTGCAGCAATCCTTCCGGGCCTTGGTGCCCGATTGCGGTGGCCGCGGGATAACGCGTGATGCCGCGCGTGGCCAGGCCGCGGGCACGCCCACTGCAGAACAACCGGTAGCGCTCGTCGTCGCCGTTGCCGGCGTTGATCGCGCCGAGGTAATTCCAGATGCGTTGCAGATGCCTTTCCGGGGAAGCCGCCACGTGCGCGAGCAGAAGGTCGTAGGCGCGCGCGCTGGCGGCTTCGATGCCACCGCACCCGGCTTCGTCGACTTCGACCCCGACGAATCGCCAGCCGCCGCCTGCGGCCCAGCGCAAGTTGCCCGAGAAGCCGCTGGCGACCTCCGCATCGACCGACCAGCACTCATGCGGCGCGTCGACCGGCAGCGGCGGCAGCGGAAGTCGGAGGTGACGGGCATCGGACGTCGATCCGGCGCCCGCGCCAAAGTCGAACACGGCCAGCGTACCCGGGGCTTCCAGCAGGGTCGAAGCAGGCTCCCCCCGATACGCGACGCACAACGCCGAACCCCTCATGCCATCCCTTCCAGATCGTTGCGCTGCGTGGGGTCCGTGCATGCCAATCGGCATCCTGTTTCAAACTGTCCATGTTACATTAAACGGCTGATTCGATGAGATTGCGGAGCCACGGAGCATGACCCAACAAACCCCTGCGGAGCAGGAATTGGCGAGCCTGATCGTCGAGAACCTCAATCTCGAAAACGTGGCGCCGGAAAACATCGATCCCGAAGCGCCGCTGTTCGGCGGCGAATTGGGCCTCGATTCCATCGACGCGTTGGAACTGGCACTGGCCGTGTCCAAGCGCTACGGCATCCAGCTGCGTTCCGACAATCCCGACAACCGGCGTGTGTTCGGATCGCTGCGCGCGCTGTCCGAGCACATCCAGTCACATGTTTGCGATCATCCATGATCGCCGCGTCAGGTGGCATCCAGATTCCTGTCGGCTAACGCTGTCTGCTGCTCGAGAACGTCCATCCGTGGGCTGACTTTTCACAACAGCCGCTTCGGATGGGACATCTTGTGGCCGCTATTGCCGCGGCGGGTCGTCGGCGCTCTGGAATTTCGCGCGCAACGCGCGATAGCGCTCCAGTTGCGCGGCGAAGCGGGCCTGTGCCCTTGCGAAATCCGCATGCCGCCGCACCAGCGCCGCGCGCTCATCGTTGACGCTCTGGCGCTGCTCGGCGATGCGCGTGTTGACGTAAGGGGGAATCGGCTGTTTCGAATGTTCCAGATCGGCCGCATGCGCGAGCAATTCGGTCAGCGAATCTTCCTGACTGCGCAGGTTGGTTTCCAGCGACGCGATGTCGGTCTGGATTTGCTGAAGTTGCGCCTGTTGCGACTGTTGCAGGTCCTTGTCGGTGGGATACGCGGCCAGCATCTGGGCGTCCTGGAGCCGGCGTTGTTGCGCATCGCGCCGGGTCGCTGCGTCACGCGCGGCAACCGCGGCCGCGGCACGCCGTTCGGCAGGCGTGAGTTCGCGGTCCACGTGGCGCACCACCATGCCTCGGTTATCGACGATGTCATAGCCTCCCGCCAATGCCGACGACGGAATGGTGTCGCTGAAGTGCACGACGCCCGATGCATCCTTCCATCGATAGTGCGTGGTCGGCGTGGGCGGCGGTTCCGCGAACGCCGGCGCGCACAGTCCGCAAGCCAACAAGGCCGCGACCAGGAGGCTGAAGGGGAACCCACGCATCTCGATCTCCGGAAGATGATCCAGTATAGGCCCGAGGGCCTCGGCATGATCCAACGGCCATGCAAGATGCAGGCCGTGGCTTGAGTCAGGCCGCCTCCACCCCGTAACGGTCACGATACTCCTGCAGCCGCTCGCGCTGTGCAGCAAGTTCCGGCCGGGTTCCGGCGTAATCCATCAGGTCGGCAAGCCCCACGATCGCTGTCACGGACACGCCCTGGTCGTGCGCGAGTTCCTGCACCGCCGAGCGTTCACCTTGTCCGCGCTCCTGCCTGTCCAGCGCCACCAGCACACCGGCGACTGTCGCGCCTGCACCACGGATCAACGCCAGCGATTCGCGCACGGCGGTGCCGGCCGTGATCACGTCATCCACGATCAATACCCCTCCCGAAAGCGGCGCGCCGACGATCACGCCGCCCTCGCCATGATCCTTGGCTTCCTTGCGGTTGTACGCCCACGGCGTGTCGCGGCCGTGCTCGCGCGCCAGCGCCACCGCGGTCGCGGCGGCCAGTGGAATGCCCTTGTAGGCCGGACCGAACAGCATGTCGAATCGCACGCCGCTCGCGACAAGGGCAGCGGCGTAGGCCATACCGACGTTGGCCAGCGCGGCGCCGGTGTCGATCTTGCCCATGTTGAAGAAGTAGGGACTCTGCCGGCCGGATTTCAGGGTGAACTCGCCGAAGCGCAGCACGCCGCGCGCGAGCGCGGTGTCCAGGAACGTTTGCTGGTGGGGTTGGAGCACGGCATTCGCGATCGAAGAATCGGGATTCGAATGATACGGGCAATGGCAACGCGCGTTGCCATATTTCGTCCATCCCACCGGCAGGGCACGCGGTTTTGCTTTAGGCTTCGCCCATCCCGAATTCCGAAGCACCACTCCCGTGCGAATCATCTCCTTCAACGCCAACGGCATTCGTTCCGCCGCCAACAAGGGTTTCTTCGACTGGCTGCGCCCGCAGAACGCCGACGTGGTCTGCCTGCAGGAAACCAAGGCGCAGGAAGCACAACTGGGCGGCCCGGCATTCCGTCCGGACGGCCACCATTGCTTCTACCGCGACGCGACGACAAAGAAAGGCTACAGCGGCGTCGCGATCTACGCGAAGCGCGAACCCGACGAAGTGCTCCGGACGATCGGCTGGAAACCGTTCGATGACGAGGGCCGCTACATCGAAGCGCGCTTCGGGAATTTGAGTGTGGTATCGCTGTACGTGCCGTCCGGCACGTCCGGTGAAGAGCGCCAGCAGTTCAAGTTCGAGGCGATGAAAAAGTTGCGCAGGATTTTCGACGAGTGGCTCGCCAGCGGCCGTGAATACGTGCTGTGTGGCGACTGGAACATCGTGCGCAGCGAGCGCGACATCCGCAACTGGAAATCCAACCAGAAGAATTCCGG
>DATFGT010000034.1:0-26057 GCA_035249175.1 Rhodanobacteraceae bacterium | reverse complement strand
TAGATGCGCCGGGCGGCGGACTTCGGCATGGACGCTCCGGAAGCAGGCGAAGAATCGGGCGCGCCCGGCGGACGCGTTGCGGCGGAAGAGCGGCTCACTTGGCGGGGATCGCGTCCAGGACGGCCTGCGCGTGGCCGGGCACTTTCACGCCGCGCCATTCCTGGACCAGTTTGCCTTCGGGATCAATGAGGAAGGTGCTGCGGTCGACGCCCAAGTACTCGCGGCCGTACAACTTTTTTATGCGGATCACGTCGAAGGCCTTGCACCAGGTTTCATCGGTGTCGGCCACCAGTGGGAACGGCAGCCCAAGTTTTTCCTTGAAGCCGTGGTGGGAACGCGTACTGTCGCGCGATGCGCCCACGATCGCGGCGCCGCGCCGTTTGAACCTGGTGTACATGTCGCGGAAATCTCCGGCCTCGCGGGTGCAACCGGTGGTGTTGTCCTTGGGATAAAAGTACAGCACCACCCATTGGCCGCGCAGGTCGGCGAGCTTGAGCGTGTCGCCCGACTGGATGGTGCCGGCGAGCTTGGGAATCTTGTTGCCGATCTTCAACGTGGCCATCAGAACTTCACCGGATCCATGATCGCGTCGAGGTTCAGACCGTCGCACAGTTCCATGAACTCGTCGCGCAACTCGGCGATGCGGGTATCGGCGGGGATGCCGATGGTCAGTTGTGCCTGGAACATGTCGGCGCCAGTTTGCATGGCCTGGTAGCGCATCGAGGACATTTGCTCGATGCTGATCGAGCGGCGGTTGAAGAAGTCGATCAACTCCACCAGCACGCCTGGTTTGTCTGCCGCGACCACCTCGACCATGTACGGCAGCAGATGGCTCTGCTGGTCGCGCGATTGGGTGCGATAACTGAGCAGGTGCACGTTTTCGCTGCGACCGACGCGGCCGAGTGCCGTTTCCAGCTTGGCGACTGCATCCCATCCGCCCTTGGCCAGCAGCAGCACGGATACATCGGCGCCCACCGTGGCCACCCGCGACTCCACCAGATTGCAGCCGGCATCGGCGATCCGCCGTGACAACAGCAGTAGCGGCGAGTCCGCCGCGGGCGCGACGGCCTGGATCAGTAACTGGTGGTCGGTGGCGGGACGCAGCGCGGGAGGGTTCAAGCGGGTGACGGTCTTGAGGTTCACGAATGGAAGAATAATGGCGTTGGTGAATGTTTCCAATGCGATCATCCCTGAGGCATGTTTTTGCGCTCGTCCCTGACCGCTGCCTCAAAAACCCAGTGGCGGGAGCCGAAGTCAAGGTCGGTCCGGGAGACCAGAACGGGCATCCATGCCCTGACTTTTCACGACAGCCGCTTCGGACAGACGTTTACAACCGCTTCGAACGAGCGTTTACAGCCGCTTCGGGTGCCGTATCATGCAACGTTTGCAGCGACGCGGAGTCACTGACGTGGATATCACCGGCAGCCTGTGCGCCATCGCGACGCCGTTCGACGCACACGGCGCACTGGACTTGGCGGCGTTCGGGCGGCTGATCGACTACCAGCTCGACGGCGGCACCGAGGGCATCGTGGTGGCCGGTTCCACCGGCGAAGCGCACATGCTGGACGAACTGGATTACGAGCGTCTGCTGGCGTTTGCAGTGGAGCGCATCGACCACCGCGTGCCCGTAATCGCGGGCACCGGCGAAGCTGCCACTTCGAAGACCATTGCGCTGACCCGTCGCGCGAAGGCGCTGGGCGCCGACGCGGCGCTGGTGGTGACGCCCTATTACGTGCGCCCGACCCAAGAGGGGTTGCGCCGTCACTTCGCCGAAGTCGCCGCGCATTGCGACATCCCCGTGGTGGTGTACAACGTGCCCTCGCGCACCGGCTGCGACATGCAGCCTGAAACGGTCGCGGACCTGCGGGACACCGCCGGCATCGTCGGCATCAAGGAAGCCGTGGGTACGCCCGAACGTATTGCCGCAATCGCGCAACTTCGGCGGCCGGGATTTGTCTATCTGTCCGGTGACGATGGCAGCGCAGCCGAGGCGATGCTGGGCGGCGCGGGAGGTGTGGTGTCGGTGGTGAACAACCTGGTTCCGAAAGCCTTCCGCAGGCTGTGCGATGCCGCGCGCGGCGGTGACCGCGCGGTCGCCACCCAGCACGCGCAGCGCATCGCACCGCTGCTGGACGCGTTGAACTGCGCGCCGAATCCCATCGCGGTCAAGGCCGGGCTGGCCGAGCTTGGGCTGTGCGGCGCAACGCTGCGGCTGCCGTTGCTGGAACTGGCGGCCGGAACGGCACGCACACGTCTCCGCGAAATCCTGTTGCCTCTCGCTGGCGTCGCCACGCCCTGATCATGCACAATGCGCCCATGAAACGACTCACGCTGACGCTGCTGTTGCTCGCCCCTATCGCGCTGACGGGTTGTCAGACCATCAAGGCCCACAATCCGTTCCGGCACAAGGAACCGCCCTACCAGTCCGCCCAACAGGAGCGGCCGCTGGAAGTGCCGCCGGGCATGGACCAGCCGGCCACCACCGATGCACTGGCGATTCCCGATGCCGGCACCGGCACGGCGTCAGCCGCCGCCGGGGCAACGCCGCCATCGGAAACCGGGACACCGCCGGCCGGAGCTCCCGCGGCCGCGGGCATGACCGCCAGCGGCAGCACGTTGACGTTGTCGGACACGCCGGCGAGCGCCTATCACCGCGTCGGTTTGGCGTTGTCGCGCAGCGATGTCGGCCAGGTTACCGCGCATGACGACAACGCGCTCACCTATCAGGTGGCGGTCGACACCGTGGTGACGAAGAAAGCCGAAGGCGGCTTCTTCCACCGCATGTTCCACCGCAACAAGAGCGAAACCGTCAAGGGACCCGTCACGATCAGTGTCACGCCTTCCGGCACCGGCAGCATGGTCAGCGCGCAGGGCAACCCCGACGCGGCGACACGAATCATGGCAGTGCTGCAACAGAGGTTGGGTGGCAGCTGATCGCAGCAATGCCTGCGACAAAGCCGGGATCATTTGCGGCAACGGGCCCGGTGTAGTCGATGCGGCTGATGTGAGAAGTCAGGCTATGGAAGGCCGTTCTGGGGCCCTGTGGTGCCTCAGCGCTGTTTGCTTGCGCAGACTTGGTCTAGTGCAGCGATCATGGACGATCGCACAAACTAACGTTCCAGTAGCGGCAGCTTGTCCGGCTTGCCGTCCCATTCCTTGGCGTCCGGCGGGGGGTCCTTGCGCTCGGTCAGCACCGGCCACGCCTTCGCCAGTTCCGCATTCAACGCGATGTAGTGCTCCTGGCCCGCGGGCACGTCATCCTCGGGGAAGATCGCGCGTGCCGGGCACTCCGGTTCGCACAGCGTGCAGTCGATGCACTCGTCGGGGTCGATCGCGAGGAAGTTCGGGCCCTCGTGGAAACAATCGACCGGGCACACCTCCACGCAGTCGGTGTACTTGCACTTCACGCAGTTGTCGGTGACGACGAAAGTCATGGGAAGCAGGGAGCAGGGAGGGGCAGCAAACGAAGTGTTCGACCCGGAATGATCGCACACATCACGTCTCAATCGAAGCGGCTTCGGGAAAAGTCAGGCCATGGAAGGCCGTTCTGGTGGTTGCCACTGGCGCGATCTCCACGGTGCGGAGTGCCTCGCGAGGCAGTGATCAGGGACGATCACACAAACATGGCGCTCCCTGCGGGACTCGAACCCGCGTTACCGCCGTGAGAGGGCGATGTCCTGGGCCACTAGACGAAGGGAGCGTGGCGCCGCGCAGCGCGCTAGTATAACGGACTTCGTGCCGCCAATTCGCGGCTTTTGCCCCGCAGGGATGTCTGCCGCTTGAGTTCCGATTCCGCCGCTTCTGATTACCCGATGCCCGCGCCGCGGGTGATTCCGCGCGAGCAGCACAACCTTTCCCGCAAGCAGATCAGCCGAGGCGCGTTACGCGTCCTGTATGGCCTGCAGGACGCCGGATTCCGCGCGTGTCTCGTCGGTGGTGCGGTGCGCGACTTGCTGCTGGGTCGTCGGCCCAAGGATTTCGACGTGGCCACCGATGCCACGCCGGAAGAGGTGAGGAAACTGTTCCGCAACTGCCGCCTGATCGGTCGGCGGTTTCGGCTCGCGCATGTGGTGTTCGGGCCCGAGATCGTCGAGGTCGCCACCTTCCGCGGCACCGGCGAAGGTGACGCCGGTGAGGACCGCCACGTGGTCGATGGCCGCATCCTGCGCGACAACGTATGGGGCAGCATCGAGGAGGACGCGTTGCGCCGCGATTTCTGCGTCAACGCGCTGTATTACGACATCGCCGATTTCAGCGTGATCGATTACGTCGGCGGGATCGAAGACCTCGAACGCAAGCGCCTGCGCCTGATCGGCGATCCGGCCACGCGCTACCGAGAGGACCCGGTGCGGATGCTGCGCGCGGCGCGCCTGGCGGCCAAGCTCGGTTTCACGGTCGACGCCGAGGCCGCGGCGCCATTCGATCAGCTCGGGCATTTGCTCGCCGATGCGCCGCCTGCGCGTCTGTTCGACGAGTGCCAGAAGATGTTCCTGGCGGGCTACGGCCTCGAAAGTTTCCGGATGCTGGTGCGTTACGACTTGCTGCGGCACCTGTTTCCCGGCACTGCGCGTGCGTTGAAGCGTGATGCATCCGGCGGCATGCTGGAGTTGATCGAGCGCGGCCTTGCCGGCACCGACGCGAGGGTCGCCGAAGGGCGTCCGGTGACGCCTGCATTCCTGTTTGCGATACTGCTGTGGGGCGAGGTCGACACACTCGCGGCGAAGTTGCGCGACGAAGGCGCCAGCCAGCCGCTGGCATGGCTACGCGCCGCGCATCGGGTGATGGCCGAGCAGGGCAAGCGCGTCGCGATTCCGCGTCGGTTCGCCTATGCGATCGAGGAAATCTGGGCGCTGCAACCGCGCTTCGCGGAACGCAGCCGCAAGCGCGTGTTCCGGTTGATGGCGCATCCGCGCTTCCGCGCCGCGTACGACTTCCTGCTGCTGCGCGCCCGCGAGTCGGAAGAACTGCGCGAGTCGGGCGAATGGTGGACGCAGGCACAAGTGCTTTCGGCGGACGAGCTTTCCACTTCGCTGGTGTCGAAAACCCCTGCCAGAACAGGCGAAGGTGTCGTCGTCCCGAAACGGCGCCGGCGCCGGCGTGGCGGTCGCGGACGCAAGACGGGCGCGCCGGAAAGCGGCCCGCAAGAATGACGCATGCGTGAGACGGTCGCCGCCTGCGTCGCGCTGGGCAGCAATCTCGACGATCCGCGCGCCCAGGTGCGGCTTGGTTTCGAGGCTCTGGCGTCGCTGCCGCGCACTGTCCTGAGCGCGCGCTCGCGCCTGTATCGCACGCCGCCGTGGGGCGTGCGCGAGCAGCCCGATTTCATCAATGCGGTTGCACGCCTCGAAACCTCGCTTTCACCACGCGGTCTTCTCGAAGCGTTGCTCGATGTCGAAACGCGCGCGGGTCGCGTGCGGGGCGTGCGCAACGGTCCACGCACGCTCGACCTCGACCTCCTGCTGTACGGCGATCATGTCATCGACGAACCGGATCTCGCCATACCGCACCCGCGCCTGCACGAACGCGCCTTCGTGCTGCTGCCGCTGGCCGACGTCGGGCCCGAACTGGAGGTGCCGGGGCAGGGGCGCGTCAGCGACCTTCTGGCGCGCGTGGATACGAGTGGGTGCGTGACACTTCCATCGTGAAGCCTGTTCGAAGCCGCTGTTGTTGAAAGTCAGGCCAGGATGGCCGTTCTGCTGTGGGTGACGCGAGGGCGGTTTCGCGGGAAGGATGTTCAACGAAGCCGCGATCAGGGACGATCGCAAGAAGAAACCCTGCTCCAATATACTTTTTCGATGCTCAAGATCCACCGTGACATCGCGGGGTCGTGCCTGGCCCCGGACGGCAGCGTGCTCGCGATCGGCGCGTTCGACGGCTTGCACCGCGGCCACGCGGCGCTGCTGGCGAAGGTGCGCGAACGTGCAACGAAGCGTGGGCTGGTCGCGGCCGCGGTGAGCTTCGAGCCCCTGCCGCGCAGCTATTTTTCACCCGCGCCGTTGAAGCGCCTCTCGTCGGTGCGCGAAAAATTGTGCGATTTCGCCGGTGCGGGTACCGATGAATTGCTGCTGCTGCGCTTCAATGCTGCGCTGGTGGCGATGAGCGCGGATGATTTCGTGCGCGACGTGCTGGTCGCACGGATGGGCGCGCGCGAAATCTGGGTCGGCGCGGATTTCCGATTCGGCCACAATCGTGTGGGCGACGTGGCGCTGCTCGAGGCCATGCAGGGCGAAGGTGAGTACGAAGTGCGCGTGCTGGGTGCGGTCACGACCGGTGATGGCGAGCGCGTGTCGGCCTCGCGGGTTCGCGGTGCGCTGACATCCGGCGATTTCGCACACGCGTCCGAGTTGCTGGGTCGTCCCTTCACGATCGGCGGTCGCGTGGTGCGCGGCCAGCGCGTGGGCCACGGGCTCGGCTATCCCACCGCGAACATCCGGTTGGGCAAGCGCGTGTCGCCGGTTGCCGGCATCTTCGCGGTGCGCGTGCGCGTTGGTGAGCGCTGGTGGCCGGGCGTCGCAAGCCTCGGCGTGCGCCCGACCATCACGGGCGGCGGCGAGCCGCTGCTGGAAGCGCATCTGTTCGATTTCGACGGCGACCTGTACGGCCAGCGCATCGACGTCGCGTTCGTCGCCAAGCTGCGCGATGAGGAAAAATTCGCCGATCTGGGTGCGCTGCGCGCGCAGATGGATCGCGACGCCGCACAAGCGCGGCGCGTTCTTGCCGACTTACCCACCGATTCCGGAGCATTCGCGTGAGCCGCGACTACAAGCACACCATCAACCTTCCGCACACCGGTTTTGCGATGAAGGCCGATCTGGCCAAGCGCGAGCCGGCGATGCTGCTCGAGTGGGAACACGCGCAACGTTACGCGCAGTTGCAGCACCGTACCGGCAAGCGCGAACAGGCCTTCATCCTGCATGACGGGCCGCCTTACGCGAACGGCAAGATCCACCTGGGCCACGCGGTCAACAAGATCCTGAAGGACATCGTGGTGCGTTCGAAGCTGATGGCGGGTTTCCGCTCGCCGTACGTGCCGGGCTGGGATTGCCACGGCCTGCCGATCGAGATCGCGGTCGAGAAGAAGTACGGCAAGGTCGGGCACAAGATCGACGCGGAAGCGTTCCGCCAGCATTGCCGCGAATACGCCGCGCAGCAGATCGATGTGCAACGCCGCGATTTCAAGCGCCTCGGCGTGCTGGGTGATTGGGAGCACCCGTACCGCACGATGGATTTCAAGTACGAGGCCGACATCCTGCGCGCGCTCGCGGGCGTGTATGCGAACGGTCATGTGACACGTGGTTTCAAACCCGTGCATTGGTGCTTCGACTGCGGCTCGGCATTGGCCGAAGCCGAGATCGAGTACCAGGACAAGCAGTCGCCCGCGATCGACGTTGCCTACGATGCGGTCGATCCGGAGGCGCTGGCCGCGAAGTTCGGCGTGACGGTCGACGACGACACCATCGTGGCGGTGCCGATCTGGACTACCACACCGTGGACGTTGCCGGCCAGCATGGCGGTGACGCTGGGACCCGAATTCGACTACGTGCTGGTGGAAGGTCCGGCGCGAGGCGGCACGCGGGTGCTGCTGGTCGCGGCCGAGACGTTGGCGGAAAAGGTGCTGGCGCGCTACGGCGTTGATCACGCGCAAGTGTTCGGCCACGCGCAGGGTGCGGCGCTTGAAAATCTGCGCTTGAAACACCCGTTCTATGAGCGCGAAGTCCCGCTGATCCTGGGCGATCATGTCTCCGCCGAAGACGGCACCGGCGCGGTGCATACCGCACCAGGCCACGGCGCGGAAGACTTCATGGTCGGCAAGCAATACGGCATCGTGGATGCGACGCCCGCGCACGTGCTGAATCCGGTCGGCGCCAACGGCGTGTACCTGCCGGGCACGCCGATCTTCGAAGGCCAGTACATCTGGAAGGCCAACGATGCGATCATCGCCCTGCTGCGCGAGCGCGGCGTGTTGCTGGCCTCGGAAAAGATCACGCACAGTTATCCGCATTGCTGGCGGCATCACACGCCGGTTGCATTCCGCACCACGCCGCAATGGTTCATCGCGATGGATGCGAAGGGCTTGCGCGCGAATGCGTTGCATGCCGTGCACCACGATGTGAAGTTCTATCCCGCGTGGGGCGAAGAGCGCATCGCCAGCATGGTCGACGGCCGTCCCGACTGGTGCATCAGCCGCCAGCGTACCTGGGGTGTGCCGATCGCGCTGGCCGTGCACACGGTCACCGGCGAGCCGCATCCCCGCAGCGCCGAGTTGTTGGAACAGGTGGCGCAGCGCGTCGAGCAGGCCGGCGTGGATGCGTGGTACGCGCTCGATCTTGCCGACTTGCTCGGCGACGAGGCGAAGGATTACGAAAAAGTCCACGACATCCTCGATGTGTGGTTCGACTCCGGCGTCACGCATTTTTGCGTGCTGGACCAGCGCCCGGAGTTGCGCCGCAATGCCGGCGATCAGGTGATGTATCTGGAAGGCTCGGACCAGCACCGCGGCTGGTTCCAGTCGTCCTTGCTCACCAGTTGCGCGATGCACGGCCGCGCGCCGTTCGACGAAGTGCTGACGCACGGATTCACCGTCGACGCGCAGGGTCGCAAGATGTCGAAGTCGCTCGGCAACGGCATCGAGCCGCAGGACGTGATGAACCGCTACGGCGCCGACATCCTGCGCCTGTGGATTGCCTCGGCCGACTACCGCAACGAGATGGCGCTGTCCGAGGAAATCCTGAAGCGCGTCGCCGACAGCTATCGCCGCATCCGCAACACCTGTCGGTTCCTGCTCGGCAATCTCGGCGGGTTCGACCCGGCTGCGGATCTGCTGACGGTCGATCGCTGCCTGCTGCTCGATCAGTGGGCGGTGCGTTGCGCACGCGACGTGCAGGATGCGGTGATCGCGGCGTACGCGCGTTACGACTTCCCGGAAGTGGTGCAGCGCGTGCAGAACTTCTGCACCAACGAGATGGGTGCGCTATACCTCGACATCACCAAGGATCGCCTGTACACGATGCCGACCGGCAGCCACGGTCGGCGCAGTGCACAATCGGCGATGTTCCGGATTCTCGAGGCGATGGTGCGCTGGCTGGCGCCGCTGCTGGCCTTCACGTCGGAAGAAATCTGGCAAGCGATGCCGCGGCAGATGCACATGCCCACGGAAATCCGCGGCGGCTTCACCGTGCGCGACGAATCGGTGTTGTTCGAGAGTTGGTACCAGGGTCTGCGCGAAACGCAGACCAGCGACGACCAGCGGCGTTGGTGGGGCGACCTGCTGGCGATTCGGGAAACGGCGGCGCGCGTGCTGGAGGGGATGCGCAAGGAAGGCAAGATCGGCTCGTCGCTGGATGCGACGCTTGCCATCCATGCCGACCCCACAATCGTCGAGCGTTACAAGCAGGTCGCCGGCGAACTCCGTTTCTTCTTCATCGTGTCGGACCTGCGCCTCGACGTCGGCGAAGCACCCGCCGACGCGGTGCTGACCGAACTCGAGGGCGCCAACGTATGGGTGTCGGCCTCCGTCAGCACGGCGGCGAAGTGCGTGCGCTGCTGGCACCATCGCGAAGATGTCGGCAGCCATCCGGAACATCCGGAATTGTGTGGGCGCTGTGCGGAAAACGTCGCTGCGTTCGAGGGGCGAGGGGCAGGCGAGGCGCGACGCTGGTTTTGAATTTCCGCTAGCATCGGTTGGCCGCCTGAAGTGCGGCCGGGGAAACCGCGAAGGGGCGAGCCATGAAATCCGCACGACGTTGCATCGTGGCTTTGGTGCTGTGCCTGCTGGCTGGGGTGACGCTGGCGGATCCGGTTTCCTTTGCCGATCTCGCGCGGCATGCGCGCTACAAGATGGTGAAGCTCTCGCCCGACGGCACGCACATTGCGGCGACCACCGTGCTAGCCAGTGGCCAGACGGTGCTGTCGTTGATCGATCTGGTGACGAAGAAAGGAGTGAATGTTGCCCCGCGCGAAGGCGACGACATTCTGGATTTCTGGTGGGCATCGCCGAAATACGTGGTGTACTCCGAAGCCGAACACGATGGCGGCTGGGACATGCCCATCGCGACCGGCGAGTTGTACAGCGTCGGTGCGGACGGCGGCAGTCCGACCATGCTGTACGGCTACCGGATGGACGGGATGCAAACTGGCACGCATATCGAGCACGCCACGGCCGAGAACGGGACGGCGGAATTCCTGTCGCGCATCGACGGCGATCCCGACCATATCCTGGTCACCGTCACGGGTTGGGAAGCATCCAGGTCTGCGGGCGCCTTGAGCGCCGTGTACCGCATGGATGTGCGGAACGGTGTCAAGCAACGGGTCACCGGCGCACCCATGCGCGAGGCATCGTTTCTCGCCGACCATCACGGCCACGTGCGTTTCGCGATGGGCGATGATCTCGACGGCAAGCGCGTGATCCACATGCGGCCCGCCAGCGGCGGCGATTGGGAGTTGTTGCAGAAAGCCAGCGACGATCGCGATTGGCCGATCGCGTTCAGTGCAGATGACAAGATGGTATGGTTTCAATGCCCAGGCACGTCGGGCTTCGGCATCTGCAAGTTTGATCCAGCTACGCGCACCATGACACGTGCGTGGAGCAATCCGCACGTCGAGTACACCGATCTCGCGCAAGGTGTGGCCTACGATTCGGTGATCGGTGTTGAATTCACCGATGGGCGCCCGGCGGTCTCGGTGTTCGACAATCAGGCGTCGGACGTCAAGGCGCTGGTCGAATTGATGCAGCAGTATCCCGGCGAGGATGTGCACTTCGTCTCCGGCGCGGATGATGGCAGCAAGGCCATCGCACTGGTCCAGGCCGACGTCGATCCCGGCACGTTCTTCCTGTATGACAAGGCATCGAACAGTTTCGCGCCGCTGTTGCAGCGAGCGAAGTGGATCGACCCGAACCAACTCGGCCGTGCCGATCCTTTCACCTTCCGGACTCGCGATGGCCTGACCGAGCAGGGCTACATCACCTATCCGCCCGGCAAGGACGGCGCGAAGAACCTGCCGATGGTGGTGTTCGTGCATGGTGGCCCGTACGGCATTCGCGACTGGTGGGAATACGATCCTTACGTGCAGGCCATGGCGACGCGCGGTTACGCGGCATTGCAGGTGAATTACCGCGGCTCGGGCGGCTATGGCTTCGACTTCGAGAAAGCCGGTTGGCACCAATGGGGCGGCACGATGCAGGACGATGTCACCGATGCCACGCGTTGGGCCATCGCGCAAGGCATCGCCGACAAGGATCGCGTCTGCATCTACGGCGGCAGCTACGGTGGCTACGCGGCGCTGGAAGGCGCGGTATCGGCACCCGATCTGTACAAGTGCGCCATTGGCTACGTGGGCGTCTACAACCTGCCCAAGATGCTGGGTCGGCGGGATGCAGCGCAAACACTGTTCAGCGAGCGCTATTGGCAGCGCACCATGGGCACGGACGAAACGACGCTGGCGCGGCATTCGCCGATTTATCAACTGCAGAACCTCAAGGCGAAAGTCATGCTGGTCGTGGGCGGCCGCGACACCATCGTGTTGCCCGTGCAAGGCCAGGAACTGCACATGGCCATGTTGGGGCGCAAGATTCCGCACGAGTGGCTGTACAAACCCGACGAATGGCATGGTTTCTACGACGAGGAGAACATCGCCGAACTCTTCCAGAAAGTGGATGTGTTCCTGGATGCGAATATCGGGCCGGGAGCACGGGCGATGGCTGCCGCAACAAAGTGAGACGCCTGGGGCTGGCTTCGTCTTGGGTGAATCAGTCTCCAGTTCGGGAATCCCAGAAGAACCGTCGCGAGTCAATGCAGCAAGCGGAGCGTACACGCCAGTATGTGAGCGTGCGCCGGCGCGCAAGCTGCGGAGCGCAGCGGGATTCCTATTCCCAGTCGCCGATTCGCCCCATCCTGATCCTGTTCGCGAACAGCGAGAACGCCAGCTTGCCGGCGAGGCCGTGCGAATGCCGCACCCAGGGCGGCAGGTATCGCGGCGGTGCGAGCGAGCCGTCGGCGAAACAGGGTTGCAATGCGATCGCATCGTCCAGCGACAGCTTGCCTGCGAACAGGTGGTGCATGAGGTCCAGCCGGCGGCGCTTGAACGCCCAGCGGAAAAACGTGTGTACCGTGAGCAACCCTGCGAGGTACACGTTGTCCTTGGTGAAGGCCGCGCCGCCCGTGACCGGCACGCCACGGTACACGCGCTGGGTGGAATAGAAGCTGTCGGCGACGTTCTGTCCATGCCCGCGGAACCAGCGGTAGACCTCGATGAAATCCGCGCCGTTCAGTGCCATGTCGATTGCGAGGATGCGCAGGCTGATGCGTTGCAGACGCGCGATGTCGATGGAGCCCGACATCAGTTCGGCGAACACGGCCAGTCCTTCCTGCGTCGCGGTCGCGCGCGGCGCCGTCCGCGAGAGCGATTTCAGTACCGGTTGCGCGCGGCCGTTGCGCGCGGTCAGCGTGTGCACCAGCGCTTCGTGCGCGAGGAGCTGCGAGCGGTCGTATTCGGTGAAGCAGGTCGCGCCACGCAGGCGAATGCGGCTGGCGCCGGCCGCGGCCTTGGCGATCAGCTCGGAATCGATTTCAACACGCACGGTACCCGGTCCGAAACAGGCGTCGACTTCCGCCTGCACATCCTCGCGCAGTACCTCCGCCGGGATGCAATATTCCGCTTCCGTCAGCGCCTCGCCGTTGCCCAGTTCGTTGGCGATTTCCAGAAACCAGCGGGCGGCATCGAGGTTCGTTTGTCCGCCGCCAGGCAAAGGATCGCCGGGTTTCCCGTAGAGTTCGATGGAAGGCGCAACCACTCCGGCCGTCCCGATCGCCTCCAGCATGCGCGCGGCGATATGCCACGATCCGGCGCTGCGTGCGAGATACGCACCCAGCGGATGCGACACGTCGGCTGCCGCGGCAATTTCCACCAGGTCCGCGCGCTGCACGAAGAAATCCGGTGGCTGGTACTCAAAGCGCGGCAGCGTTTCGCGGCCACGTTGCAGGTCGGCCAGGAAGCGTTGCTCGACCGCTGCGGGCCACGCCACCATGTCCAGTACCCGGATGTCCCGTACGGCTTGCACCAGCCGCTTGTCCAGCCCGGCGTATCGCTTGAGGGCGGGCGCGAGCTTTGCTTTCATCGCGCGGCGCTATTCGCGTTCCTGCCAGTCGCGGTGGCGGTGCGTGCGGATCGGTTCGCGCGTGCCGCGGATCCGATCCTCGAAACGCGTGGCTTGTTCCTCGCGCTGGTCGTGCAGTTTCTGATAGTGTCGCCAGCGCTCGTGATCGAGACCGCCCGCATCGAGCGCTTCGCGTATCGCGCAACCAGGTTCGGTGGCGTGGCTGCAATCGGCAAAACGGCATCGTTCCGCCAGCGCGTCGATGTCGGCGAACAATTCCAGGTTCTCATCACCGGTCAATTTCAGTTCGCGCATCCCCGGTGTGTCGATCAGGCAGGCGCCGCCCGGCAAGGGCAGCAATGCACGATGGGTGGTGGTGTGCCGGCCATGGTCGTCGCCCGCGCGGGTCGCGGCGGTGGCCATCCGGTTCTGGCCCAGCAGGGTGTTGGTGAGGGTGGATTTGCCCGCGCCGGATGATCCCACCAGTACCGCCGTGGTTGCCGGTGCAAGGAAACCATCCAGTGCGGCAACGCTGCTCGCGTCCTTGCCGTTGATCGCGATGATGGACGTATCCGCCGGCAGGCGCTCGCGCAGTTCGGCCATCGCGGTGTCGGCGCTGCCGGACTCGGCCAGGTCGCGCTTGGTCAATACCACCGCGGTCCGCGCGCCTGAACCTTCGATCAGGGTCAGATAGCGCTCGATGCGTGTCGGGTTGAAGTCGCCGTCGAGTCCCGTCAGTACGAACACCACGTCGATATTGCTGGCGATGATCTGGCGTGCATAGCGGTCGCCTGCCGCCGCGCGCTGGAGCACGCTGCGACGCGGCAAGACTTCCACGATGTGCGGCGGCGCACCCGCCTCGACGATCACGAAATCGCCCACCGCCGGCCGCTCGGTCGGATCGACGTTGCGCTTCAGGAATTTAGGCGCGGGTTGCGCGTTGAAGACGTGTTCGCCGCCGTGCACTTCGTAACCGGCGCGGTGCTGGGCCGATACGCGGGCGAGCAGATGGCCGGCCGGAAGTGTCGGGAGATTGCCCTGCCAGCCGATGCGCCGCAGCGTCGACGCCGATTGCGTGGAAACGGTTGCCATGGCGGGAAATCGCCGATCCAGGGGCTCGATGTGGTGTTTGCGTGGCCGGAACCACCGCTAGCATGCCCGATCCTGAGGACGTTTGCAGCCATGCGCCCGATGGCCATTCATCCGGCCTTCCATCTCGACGGAGGTGCGCCACGAGATCCGCGGTGCGCTCGGCCGCCGTGCGCGCGCTCGAAGCTGCCGGCACCTGGCCTGAAGCTCGATATCGGCAACCCGGGGCGGTTCGGGTTCCACGCGCCCGCGTATGCCTCGAAGCGTATCGCAACTTGCTGCACTTGCCGGCTACGCTGTGGCCGGAAGCGGCCGGCAAAACGGACGTGTTCACCCATCGAACGGGTATTGGCAAGGACCGATGCGATCATCCATGATCGCGGCCTTGTTGAAGCACGGCGCGAGCGAGTGCAGGCTATTACGCCAGAACGGCCCTCCACCGCCTGATTTCTCACAGCAGCCGCTATGAGTAAGACGATGCAGTCCCGTTTTTTTCTTGCACTCGGCGATTCCTACACCACCGGCGAAGGCGTCGCGCCCGGCGAGTGTTGGCCAGTGCAACTCGCGGCGCGACTGCGCGGCGAAGGCATCGACATCGCCGACCCGCACATCGTTGCGACGACGGGCTGGACCGCCGATGAGCTTGCGGCCGCGATGGACACGGCGGCCTTCACACCGCCGTATGCATTGTTGACGCTGCTGATCGGCGTCAACAACCAGTATCGCGGGCGATCACTCGAAGAATACCGGGTGCAATTTCGCGCGCTGCTGCAACGCGCGATCGGGCTTGCGGGGAGCCACGCCACGCATGTGGTCGTGGTGTCGATTCCCGATTGGGGTGTCACGCCTTTTGCGGCGCGCGAGGGACGAGATGCCGCGCGCATCGCGCGCGAGCTTGATGCGTTCAATGCCATTGCATCCACGGAAGCCGCCCGCGCAGGTGCAGCGTGGGTTGACGTCACCTCGATTTCGCGTGCGCGCGAATCGCGCGACGAACTGGTGGCCGATGGCTTGCATCCCTCAGGCGCGCAGTACGCGCGCTGGGCAGAGGCCATTCTGCCGGTCGCGCGAAAGATCCTGACCGGGGATTGATTCACACGTGCGGCTATCATGCGCGCTTTGCATGCGCCGCAAGGAATCCGCTTGAGCAAGCTGCCCAAACCCAATGCATTGGCATGGCTGATCGTCTCCTTCCTGGTGATCGACTTGGACCAAATCACCAAGGCCGTCGTACGCCACGCGCTGGTGCCGTACATGCCGCACGAGGTGATTCCGCGGGTCCTGAACTGGACGCTGGCCTTCAACCGCGGCGCGGCTTTCAGCTTTCTGCAAGATGCGTCCGGCTGGCAGACGTGGTTGTTCGGCATCCTTGCGGTGGTGGTGTGCATCGGCCTGATCGTCTGGCTGGCACGCACCGCGCGCCGCGACTGGCGCACCGCGCTTCCGGTGGCGCTGATCATCGGCGGCGCGCTCGGCAATCTCATCGATCGCCTGATCCACGGGCAGGTCACCGATTTCATCCAGGTTTACTGGCATGCGTGGTCGTTTCCCGCGTTCAATGTCGCCGACTCCGCGATCACCGTCGGCGCAGTGCTGCTCATCGCGTTTGGATTATTCGGGAAGCAAACCAGCCAACCGTGAAATCCCGTACGAAGCGGCTGTCGTGAAAAGTCAGGCCATGGATGGCCGTTCTGGAGTTTTATGACCGCTACGATCCCCGCGCCGGCTGTGTTTCGGCGAAACGGCGATCATGGACGATCGTTGGACATATGCCCGCTGCGCCGCAACAATAGGCGGCTGTCGTGCCTGCGTGACCCTTGCCCGCGGCACGGGGCGGCGGCCTGCGCCGCCGCCGGCATTTCCAGAGATCATGAGGCTCCTGCATGAATTTCCACGAATATCAGGCCAAGCAATTGTTTGCCGAATTCGGCATCGCGGTGCCGCCGGGCAAGATCGCAGCCAAGCCGGCCGAAGCGGTCGAAGCCGCGCGCGCACTGGGTGGCGAACAGTGGATGGTGAAGGCGCAGATCCACGCGGGGGGACGCGGCAAGTCAGGCGGCGTGAAGTTCTGCGACTCGCTGGACAAGGTGAAGGCCGCCGCCGAAGGCATGCTCGGCAAGACCATGGAAACCTATCAGTCCGGTGGCCGCGCGCTGCCGGTGAACCTGGTATTGGTCACCGAAGCGACCGACATCGCAAAAGAGTTGTACCTCTCGACGCTGGTCGATCGCGGCGAGAAGGCGGTCACCTTCATCGCTTCGGCGCGCGGCGGCGTAGACATCGAGCAAGTTGCCCGCGAAACGCCGGAGGAGATCCACACCGTCACGGTGAATTTCACCGAAGGCCTGCAGCCCTACCAGTGCCGCGAACTTGGCTTCGCGCTGGGCCTCAACGGCAAGCAGGTCAACCAGCTTTCCAAGATCATGCTGGGCCTCTACAAGCTGTTCAATGCGAAAGACCTGTCGCTGGTCGAATTGAATCCGCTTGCGATCGTGAAGTCCGGCGACCTGATGGCGCTGGACGGCAAGGTCAACTCCGATGACAACGCCGAGTTCCGTCATCCGGAACTCGCCGCGATGCGCGACGTGTCGCAGGAAGACAAGGCCGAGGCCGCGGCCGCGGTGGAGCACCTCAACTACGTCACGATGGATGGCAACATCGGCTGTATGGTCAACGGCGCGGGGCTCGCGATGGCGACCATGGACGTGATCAAGCTGGCCGGCGGCGAGCCCGCCAACTTCCTCGACGTTGGCGGCGGCGCGACCAAAGAACGCGTGACCGCGGCATTCAAGCTGATCCTTTCCTCGCCCAAGGTCAACTGCATCCTGGTCAACATCTTCGGCGGCATTGTGCGCTGCGACCTGATCGCCGAAGGCATCATCGCCGCGGTGAAGGAAGTGGGCTTGAAGATTCCGGTGGTGGTGCGCCTCGAAGGCACCAACGTCGAGAAGGGTCGCGAGTTGCTGAGTGGGTCTGGCCTCAAGATCACGCCCGCCAACGACTTGAATGACGCCGCGCAGAAAGCCGTTGCTGCGGCGAAAGCGGCGTAACGACGACGGGGAGGGCGGGAGCAGCGTAGCGAATCCCGCCGTTTTCGATTTCACGAAGGCGGGATGCGCCGCTGCGCGGTTTCTCCCGCCCTACTTGAAGGGTTTGGAAGTCATGAGCGTATTGGTCAACAAGAATACCAAGGTGATCTGCCAAGGCTTCACCGGCCATCAGGGCACCTTCCACTCGCAGCAGGCGCTGGATTACGGCACCAAACTGGTGGGCGGGGTCACGCCCGGCAAGGGCGGCACCGAACACATCGGCCTGCCGGTTTACAACACGGTGCGCGAAGCGGTGGACGACACCGGCGCCGACGCGTCGGTGATCTTCGTGCCGCCGCCGTTCGCGGCTGACGCGATCATGGAAGCCGCCGCAAACGGCATCCGCGTGATTGTCGCGATCACCGAGGGCATCCCCGTGCTCGACATGCTGCGCGTCAAGAACGTGCTGAAGGAATATCCCGATACCGTGCTGATCGGCCCCAATTGTCCGGGCATCATCACCCCGGGCGAATGCAAGATCGGCATCATGCCGGGCCACATCCACCAGCCTGGCAAGGTCGCGATCGTGTCGCGTTCGGGCACGCTCACCTACGAAGCCGTGTTCCAGACCACCAACGTCGGTCTCGGCCAGTCCACGGTCATCGGCATCGGTGGCGATCCGATCAACGGCATGAACTTCATCGATTGCCTGAGGCGGTTCCAGGACGACAAGCAGACCGAAGGCATCATCATGGTCGGCGAGATCGGCGGCAGCGCCGAGGAAGAAGCCGCCGAGTTCATCGAGGAACATGTCACCAAACCCGTGGTCGCATTCATTGCCGGTGCTTCGGCGCCTCCCGGCAAGCGCATGGGCCATGCCGGGGCGATCATCTCGGGCGGCAAGGGCACGGCCGCGGCCAAGTTCGCCGCGCTGGAAAAGGCCGGCGTCACCACCGTGAAGTCACCCGCCGATCTGGGTGCGACGCTCGCGGCGAAAATGAAACACTGAGTTGACTCAGCCCATGCAACGGTAAAATGAAGGCCGCGATTCGTCGCGGCCTTCGCATTTCCGGAACACTTCCATGGCGACCCTGCGCCTCGCGCTTGCCCAGTTCGATTTTCCGGTCGGTGCGGTTGCGGCCAATGCCGATCGCGTACGCAAGCTGACGCGCGAAGCGCGCGCGGGCGGCGTGGATTTGCTGGTGTGCCCGGAACTCGCCTTGAGCGGCTATCCCCCGGAAGACCTGTTGCTGCGTCCGAGTTTTCTGGCCGCTTGCCAATCGGAAATGAATTGGCTGGCCGAGGAAAGTCATGGGATTGCGGCGCTGGTGGGCTTTCCGCACAGCGCCGGCGTGGTGTACAACGCCGCCGCCCTGTTGCGCGACGGATGCATCGCGCAGATCGCGCACAAGCACGTATTGCCCAACTACGGCGTGTTCGACGACAAGCGGTGGTTCGAACCTGGTCACGCGGTGACCGTAACCACGCTCAGTGGCGTGCGCGTAGGCCTGCTGGTCTGCGAGGACGTGTGGCTGCCGGAACCCGCGGCTGCGGCGGCGCGTGCGGGCGCGGAATTGATCATCGTGATCAATGCTTCGCCCTTCGACATGGCCAAGCAGGCGCAACGCGAAGCGGTACTTGCCGCGCGTGCAAGGGAAACCGGGTGCGCCATTGGCTACCTCAACATGGTGGGTGGCCAGGATGACGTGGTCTACGACGGCGCTTCGCTGCTGGTGAATGGTGATGGCCTGATTGCGGCGCGCGCGCCGGCGTTCGTGGACGCGCTGCTGTGGGCTGACTTCGATTCCGCCTCGCGCAAGTGGATGGCTCGCGACTGGCCGGTGGCAGAGCATTCCGCTCCCGAGGCCACGCTGCACGCAGCGCTGGTGCGCGGCGTGCGCGATTACGTCGGCAAGAACGGCTTCGAAGGCGTGCTGCTGGGGCTTTCCGGCGGGATCGATTCGGCGCTGACGCTGGCGGTCGCGGCGGACGCATTGGGCGCCGACAAAATCACGGCCGTGATGCTGCCCTCGCGCTACACGTCGGACTTGTCGTTGCGCGAAGCGCACGCGCAGGCGCGCGTGCTGGGCGTCGAGTACCTCGACGTGCCGATCAGCGGCATGGTGGACGCCGCGGGTGTGGCACTGGCGCCGGCGTGCGGTGAACTCCACGACCTCACGGCGCAGAACCTGCAGTCGCGCGGCCGCGGACTGTTGTTGATGGCACTGTCCAATCAGACCGGCAAGCTGCTGCTGACCACCGGCAACAAGAGCGAGATGGCGGTGGGGTATGCCACGCTGTATGGCGACATGTGCGGCGGTTACGCACCCTTGAAGGATATCTACAAGACGCAGGTTTATCGGCTGGCGCGTTGGCGCAATCAGTCGGCGGATGGCCGCGATGTCATTCCGCAAGCCGTGATCGAACGTGCGCCGTCGGCCGAACTGCGCGCCGACCAGACCGATCAGGATTCGCTGCCGCCCTACGACGTGCTGGACGGCATCCTCGCGCGGTGCATCGAAGGCGCCGAATCGCAGGCCGAGATCGTGGCCGCGGGTTACGAAGCCGCTGACGTCCAGCGCGTGGTGCGGATGTTGTACCTCAGCGAATTCAAGCGGCGCCAGTCGGCACCCGGCCCGCGGGTGTCCACATGCGCGTTTGGCCGCGAGCGGCGCTATCCCATTTCGAGCGCCTGGCGCTGAGGCGCGACGCGGCCTGATGCCCAGGCTTTCCGTGCAGGCAGGTCGCTACTGTTTGAACACGCACAGCACCACCAGCAGCGCGATCCCGAACGCTGCCATCAGCATCGCAAAGGTGAATGCCAACCAGGGGGTGTGGAACGGCACCTTGCGTGGATTGTGCCTGTACCACTTGAGGCCGTAGGCGAGGAAGCGGAACCCTGCAGCCAGCAGGATCACCACACCCAGCGCGACCAGCACCATGCCGCCGAGAGTGGACAGGGGGTTCGGCAGCAACTCGCTTGGGTGGACCACGCGCCACGGCGGGTGCCGCATCAGCAATCCGAAGCGATCCACGGCGATGCCGAAGATCATCAGCGACAGCGCAGTGCGCGTCCACACCGCCAACGTGCGCTCGGTGTTCATGTACGAGCGTTGCAGCGACAGTTCGACCAGTTCGCGCGCGGCCTGCACCTGCAGGCTGTGGGGATCATCGGCCATGCTTCTGCTCCGTGATCGCGGAAAGTGTCGGAGTCACTGCGCGAGTACCAGCAACAGCACCAGCATCGCGATGCCAAGCATCGCCACGCCCACCGCGAACGGAAGCGCCAGCCAGGGACCGAAGCTTTCATCGCGACCGAAGCTGCGATTCCACGTCGTCCGATAGCGTTGATGGCGAATCGCCGCAGTCACTGCGATGAACACGCCGATCGCGACGAGGAAGATGCCGCCTGCGCTCGAGACCGGGTTGGGCGCGAGTCGCGTGCCGACGTGCGGCAGATGATCTCGCAACAGCAGCATTCCGTAGCGATCCACGATGGTGCCGAACACGATCAGCGCCAGCGCGGTGCGCGTCCAGGTCGCCAGCGTGCGATCCACGTTCATGTAGCAGACGCGCGCCTGCAGCGCCGCCATCTGCCGGAAGGTGTCGAGTACCCGGGCGTCTTCATCTTCCGCCATGCGTCACTCCCGCGAATCGTCCGGCGACAGTTTGTCACTGGCGCCCATTGCGAGCCAGCGATCGGAAAACCACGCCATCCCGAGATCGTCTTCGAGACGTCCGTCGATTCGCCGCACGCGATTCCGGTAGCGCGCTTCCTCGACGAAGCCAAGGCTGCGATAAAGATTCTGCGCCCGCAGGTTGCCGGCGCGCACGTTGAGTTCAACCCTGCCGACGCGCGCATCGCGCTGCGCCCAATCCAGCAGGTCACGCAACATCGCGCGGCCGATGCCGCGTTCGAGGTGTCCCGGATGCACCACGATGGTCAACTGGAACACGTGCGCATTGGCGCGCATCGGCATGGGTTCCAGAAATGCGTGGCCAACCAGCGCCTCATTTTCTTCGGCGACGATGTAGCGGCCGGCGGTCGCCAGCCTGGCGATCTTGGCGCGGTAAGCATCGACCGGAATTTCGCCCGGCCAGCCGACCAGCAGGCCGGGTGTGCGTTGGGTCTCAGCCTCTGCCGTTGCGATCGCCTCGGCATCGGCGGGTGTGGCGGTGCGGATTTGCATGTCGGGGGCTTCCGCTTGTGATGAGGCCGGCGGGGCAAATCGCCGCCCGCGCTGGCAAAATAGCGGGTTCGAGACTCGATTGCCCGTATGTACGCCATCAAGGAAATCTTCTACACGCTGCAGGGCGAGGGCTTTCACGCCGGACGCCCGGCCGTGTTCTGCCGTTTCGCGGGCTGCAACCTGTGGTCAGGGCGCGAGCAGGATCGCACGAGCGCGGTATGCAATTTCTGCGACACCGATTTCGTCGGCACCGATGGCGATAATGGCGGCAAGTACCCCGATGCCGCGGTGGTCTCGAACCGAATCGCGAGCCTGTGGGCGCAGGATCAAAACGAAAACCGCTTCGTGGTGTTCACCGGCGGCGAGCCGCTGCTGCAACTCGATACGTCGCTGCTCGAAGCGATGCACGCGCGGGGATTCGAGTGTGCGGTGGAGACAAACGGCACGCTGGACGCGCCGGAAGGTCTGGACTGGATCACGGTCAGCCCCAAGAGCACCGCGCCGGTGAAACTGCGGCGCGCGGACGAATTGAAGCTGGTGTATCCGCAACCTGCCGCAATGCCGGAGCGTTTCGCGGATTTCGCGGCGACGCATTTCTTCCTGCAGCCGATGGACGGCCCGCGTGCCGCGGAAAACACCCGCGCGGCGGTCGATTACTGCAAGGCGCACCCGCACTGGCGCCTGAGCCTGCAAACCCACAAGTATCTTGGCATCCCATGAGCGAACAACTTTTCACCGTCTGGAAGGAATTCCGCTTCGACGCCGCCCACCAACTCGACGCCGGCCCCGGCGGTGACCCGCGTTACCGGCGCGTGCATGGTCATTCCTATCAGGTGGAAGTGTGGGTGCGCGGTCCGCTTACCGAACGGGGTTGGGTGGTGGACATGGGCGATCTGGAACGTCGGATCGAAGTCGCACGCGACGCGCTCGACCACCGCATGCTCAACGACGTGGAAGGCTTGGGCATTCCGACCATGGAAAACATCGCCCGCTTCGTATGGGAAAAATTGGGCGGCCTGCCGCAACTGCAGCGCGTGGTTGTCAAACGCACCCAGAACGGCGAAGGTTGCGAGTACCGCGGGCCGGGCCACGCATAGGCGCGACCCTGGTCCGCTTCAAGAATCGGCTTTCGCCAGCCGGCGCGCATGCCACACGGTCGGCACGTCCGCCTGCCACTTCCGCAGCGTCATCGAAATGACAAGGCCTTCCAGGTCGGCCGCGATGCCCCACAGGATCGCCAGCGCCACCGGCCAGCCGCCATGCTGGCGCACCAGCAGCGACCACATGCCGATGAACAGCAGCAGGCCCCACAGCTTGGACGACCACATGTGGTAGCTGGCCTCCTTGCCGAACTTGCGGATGTCGTAGACGTAACGCAGTGCTTCGATCAGCAGCAGCGCGACCAGCGCTGGAAAATACGGCCGGACCAACTCGTAAGCCGTGACTAGCGCGGCCAGCAGTGCACACGCGTAAAAGATCGAGTCGGTGATGCTGTCGAGGCGCCGCAGTCCGGTCGTGGCGACGCCGAGACGGCGCGCGACCACGCCGTCGAAGTAATCGGACAACAACGCGCCGAGCAGGCAGATCGCGAATACGACACGGTCCGGATGCAGCAACGCCGTCGCGAGCAGGACGGGCGCGAGGCAAAGGCGCAGAATGACGAGGGCGAGTGGGATCTGGCGCATACCGGGAAAGTCCCTGATGGAGCCGAAATGCCGAACCTGAATCGCTTGGGGGAGACGCGCGCATGGTATCGCCTGGCACCGCGCTCCGCGATACTTGCATGATGAATCTGCAAGTCGATGATTCCGCCGCGTCCGCGCTGCTCGGCGTTGCCGGCCCGTTCGCGCGCGAAGTGCCGAATTTCGCGCCGCGCGAGACGCAGCAACGGATGGCCGATGCGGTGGCCGACGCGATCGACAGCCACGACGCAATGGTGGTCGAGGCAGGTACCGGAACCGGCAAGACCTTTGCATATCTGGTGCCGGCGTTGCTGTCGGGCAAGCGCGTGATCGTCTCGACCGGTACCCGCAACCTGCAGGACCAGTTGTTCCATCGCGACCTGCCGCGGGTGCTGTCGATCCTGGGCGCGAAGGCCGACGTGGCGCTGTTGAAGGGTCGCGCGAATTACCTGTGCCGCTATCGCCTGCAGCAGACGGTCGAGTCGGGGCAGTTCAAGTCGCGCACACAGGTGGACGATTTGCAGAAGGTGCGGTCGTGGGGCGCACGCACGCGCACGGGCGATCGTGCCGAGCTGGTAGAAGTGCCGGAAGGTTCGCCGCTGTGGCCGCGGGTGACGTCCACTGCCGAGAATTGTCTCGGCACCGAATGCCCGTTCTACGACGACTGTTTCGTGTTCAAGGCGCGCCGGCGTGCGCAGGACGCAGACCTCGTCGTGGTGAATCACCATTTACTGCTGTCTGATTTGGCGCTGAAGCGCGAAGGCTTCGGAGCGATCCTGCCGGAAGCCGAGGCGTACGTGCTCGACGAGGCGCACCAGTTGCCGGAACTCGCGGGCCAGTATTTTTCGATGGGCATCAGTGCGCGACAGGTGAAGGAGCTCGCGGCCGACGCGTTGGCGGAATGCGCGGGTCAGCCGGGTGCGCTGGCGTTGCTGCAACCGGCGCTCGATGGCGTGAACGATGCGCTGCGCAAGGCGCGCCTGGCATTCGATTGCTTGCCAAAACGCGGCGCCTTCGCACAACTGGAAGCCGACGCAGGCGCCGCGGAAGCGCTGGAAAATCTTGGCAATGCGCTGGCCGATCTTGCCGGCGTACTGGTGGGTCAAGCGGAACGCTCCAAGGGTCTCGCCAGCGTGCACGCGCGTTGCGTGGTGCTGGACCAGCGCCTGCAGCGGATCGCTGGCCGCGACGGCGACGACGAGGTGCGCTGGTATGAATTGTCCGACCACGGTTTCGAGTTGAGCGCGACGCCGCTCGATCTCGCGCCGCAATTGCAGACGCTGCGCAATGCCACCGACGCCGCGTGGATCCACACGTCGGCGACCCTGGCGGTGGCCGGTCACTTCGAACACTTCACGCGCCAGATGGGCCTGGTGGATCCGGTGACGCTGGATCTCGGCAGTCCATTCGATTATGCGCATCAGGCGTTGTGTTGGCAGCCACGGGGCCTGCCGGAACCCGCCGCGCGCGATTACACGGCACGGGTGATCGAGATCGTCCGTCCGGTGCTGGAAGCCTCGAAGGGCCGCGCGTTCCTGCTGTTCACTTCGCATCGTGCGCTGCGGCTCGCGGCCGACCTGCTGGCCGATTCGCCATGGCCGCTGTTCGTGCAGGGCACCGCGCCGCGCCACCAGTTGCTGTCGGACTTCCGCGATTCCGGCAACGGGGTGCTGCTGGGCGCGGCGAGTTTCTGGGAGGGCGTGGACGTGGCGGGCGAAGCCTTGAGCGTCGTCGTCATCGACAAGCTGCCGTTCGCGTCGCCCGACGATCCGGTATTGCAGGCGCGGCTCGATGCGGTGCGTCGCTCGGGCGGCAGTCCGTTCCGCGACTGGCAAGTTCCCGCCGCGGCGATCGCGTTGAAGCAGGGCGCGGGACGCCTGATTCGTGACGTGCACGATCGCGGCGTGCTGGTATTGTGCGACCCTCGCATCGGTACGAAGGCTTACGGCAGATTGTTCCTCGCCAGCCTCCCGCCGATGCCGCGCACGCGTGAGTTGGCGGACGTGCAGCGGTTTTTCGCGGCGATGGATGCGACAATGTTCGCATGAATCTGCTCGCCATTGAAACCGCCACGGAAGCCTGTTCGGTTGCACTGCTTTATGGCGAGGCGCTGATCGATCGCAGCGAGTTGGCGCCGCGCAGGCACGCCGAACTGGTGTTGCCCATGGCCGAAGAGTTGCTGGCTGAGGCCGGCGTCGGTCGCAAGCGACTTGATGCGATCGCGGTCGGCCGGGGACCGGGTGCGTTTACGGGCGTGCGGCTGGCGACTTCGGTCGCACAGGGCTTGGCGCTCGCCTTGGACATTCCGGTGGTGCCGGTTTCCTCGCTGGCCTCGCTGGCGATGCAGGCACCGAAGAATGGTGCGGCGATCCTCGCTGCGATCGACGCGCGCCGCGAGGAAATTTACGCGGCCGCGTTTCGTTTCAATCCGGACGGTTTGGCGGAAGCGTTGGGCCTGGAACACGTGCTTCCGGCAGCGGACTTGATCTTGCCCCAAGGCGAGGCGTGGAACGTGCTCGGCACCGGCTGGCGCGCTTACGGCGACGCGATCCGCGAGCGTCTGCCGTCGGCACCGCGCTGGGCTGATGGCGACCGATACCCGCAGGCCTGTGATGTCGCGCGCCTGGCTGCGCCATTGTTCGCGGCGGGCAAGGGCGTGCCACCGGAACAGGCGCTGCCGGTGTATCTGCGCGACAAGGTGGCGTTGACGCTCGAGGAACAAGTCGCCGCGAAGTAACACGCTGAATCGAAGCCGGCTTTCGTGAGGAGTCAGGCAATGGATGGCTGTTCTGACGCCTATTGTTTCGAATCGTCCGTGCCTGCGAGCGATTCTTTGATGATGATCGCCGATGATCGCAAGATCAGGTACAGGCGTTGCGAATCGCGTCGGGAAGAGCAACGGAAGCGCCCGTCGCGGGATCGACCCAGACCATCACCACGTTGCCCTCGGCGTACACGCAGTCGTGATCGGCGC
>DATFGT010000033.1:0-2057 GCA_035249175.1 Rhodanobacteraceae bacterium | reverse complement strand
TCCCGGCGATCCGTTGCCCCATGAGCAGTGTCGGCGACCTTTACAACCGACGGCGGGGCGCGCCGCCCGAAGTGCCAATATGCGCCTCCGGCAATCAAGGCGATCAGCACGCCGATCGCACCGACCGCCATGCCCGCGCGATGCGAACGCCGCCGCACGCGCGGATTCCTTTCGGCGTCCTGCGCATCGGTCGCCACAATCCCCTGCGGCGTGGCATCGAATGCCCACGCCAGCACCAACGCAATCGGGAAGCCGATCAGGACCAAAAGCACCACGGCCTGATCGATCCAGTCCGGCAGGTGGAACACCGGAAACACCTGCGTCGCCACCTGGATCAGCAGCCAGCCCACGACCGCGTATGCCGCCGCCACCCGGTACACGTGCCGCCGCTTGAGTTCTTCCAGAAAATTCATGGCGCAGCGACCGTCGAAGGCGTGTACGGCAAACCCATCGTCTTCAACACCGCCTTGAAGCGCGGATCGTTACGGATCGGATCGAAAGCGGGATCCCACATCCAATCCGGTTCCGGGCTGTTGCGCTGGATGGGCAAGCGCTCGAGCACGGCGAGCGCGCGATCCTGCGCGCCAAGCAGGCTCAGCCAATGTGCATAGGCCAGCGGATCACGGCGCAAAGGCGCAGCACCGGGAGCAGTCTCCAGGCTTCGCACGGCGGCGGCCCGCAGGGCCGGATCGGCAATACCGCGTACCCACGATGCCATGAGGTCCGGATCGATGCCGTCGAGCGCCGCCAGAAGACGGGCCTGCCTTTCCGCATCGGCATAGTTGTGACGAATGACGGCAAGGTCTATTTCGTCAATCCGCGCGTTCACAAAATCCGGATGCGTTGCCAACGTGCGTTGCAACTGCGCCGAGGCAGCCTCGTATTGGCCCAATATCATCAGCAGGTACTCACGCGTATCGCCGATGGATGGTGAAAGCGGATCGAGCCTCTGGGCATGCTCGATTTCCGCGAGCGCTGGCTTGAATTGGCCGACCGCCAACAGGAACTGGGCCTGTTGATTGACCGCCTCCGCATCGCCGGGCGCCAGCGATACGGCGCGGCGGAAAGCCTGGTCGGCTTGCGGCCACCGCCACTGGTCCTTGTACACCATGCCTTGTGCGACATACGCGGAAGCAAGATCGGCATTCAATGAGAGCGCGTGTCGAGCGCTGGCCAGCGCCAACGGATCCGCAGACTGCATCGTGCCCAGGTCGTAATCCGGATACAACGCCTGCGCTTCCGCCAATGCGCCCCACGCATCGGCATACTGCGGAGCAATCTTGACTGCACTCTGGAACGCCGCCACCGCGTCGCGCAATCCGGGCCCACGCGCAGCCAGCAGCGCCAGCCCGCGCAGGTAGAAATCGTGCGCACGCGGATCAATCGTCTCCTGAGCCACCAGCGGCTGGCCGCCGCCGCCGGTGAGTTGCACCCGCAGCTTGCCGGCGATCGCGCTGGAGATGTCGTCCTCGACCCCGAAGATGTTGGTCAACTTGCGGTCGTATTTCTCCGACCAGCGCTGATAACCGCTGTCCGTGTCCACCAACTGCACGTTGATGCGCACCTCGTCGCCGGCTTTCTGCACGCTGCCCACCAGCACATCGGCCACGCCCAGGGTTTCACCGATGTGCCGCAGGTTCTCGTCACGACTGTTGAACTGGAATGCCGAGGTACGGCCCGCGACCTTCAGGCCGGGAATCTGCGCCAACGCGTTGAGGATTTCCTCGGTGATCCCATTGCTGAAGTATTTTTCGTTCGGATCGCCGCTCAAGTTCTCGAACGGCAACACGGCGACGGATTTGGCGGGAACGGATGGCTCGGCGTTGCTCGCGGGTGTCGAATGGCGATGGATGAAGTAACCCGATGCCAGCAGCACGATTGCGACCGCCATCACTCCAATGATCGCGAAATCCAGCTTGCGCGCGGTCGAGTGCGTGATCGATGGGTCGGGCGCAACTTCGGATTCGCGCTTGATGCCCTGCGGTGTGAATTCGTAGAACCATGCGAATGCGATCCAGAACGGAACGCCGATCACACAGACAATCACGAATCCGCGC
>DATFGT010000032.1:0-14502 GCA_035249175.1 Rhodanobacteraceae bacterium | reverse complement strand
GAGAAGCACACCGCCGACCTCATCAAGAATGCGGGCGCCGGCAATCCGGCCGCCGGCAGCAACGCGCGCAAGATCGCCGACTACTACGCCGCGTACATGGACACCGCTGCGATCGACAAGGCGGGCCTGACGCCGATCAAGCCCGAACTCGATGCGATCGATGCGATCAAGACCCGCGAGGACCTGGCTCGGGTACTCGGCAGCCGATTGCGCGCCGACGTCGATCCGATCAATGCGACCAATTTCCACACCGAACACCTGTTCGGCCTGTTCGTGACCAAAGGGCTCGAGGAAGCCTCCACGCAGATTCCCTATCTGCTGCAAGGCGGCCTCGCGATGCCCAGCCGCGACTACTACCTTTCGAAAGACGCGCACATGGCCGAGGCGCGCGACAAGTACAAGACCTATGTCGCCGCGTTGCTGAAGCAAGCCGGGATCGCCGATTCGGACAAGAAGGCCGACGCGGTGTTCGCGCTGGAAACAAAAATCGCCGAGGTGCAGGAAAGCCTGGTGGACAGCGAAGACATCCACAAAGCCAACAATGTATGGAACATCGCCGAATTCACGAAGAAGGCACCCGGGCTGGACTGGGACGCATACTTCAAGGCGGCCGGGCTCGATAAGGCCAGACAGATCGATGTTTGGCAACCGTCCGCGATCACCGGAGAATCGAAACTGGTCGGCAGCCAGCCGATCGACGCATGGAAAGCCTTGCTGACGTTCCACACCTTGAACGCTGCGGCGCCGCTGCTGCCGAAGCCGTACGAAGAATTGAGCTTCGACTTCTTCGGCAAGACCCTGCAGGGCACGCCGGCGCAGCGCGAACGCTGGAAGCGCGCGGTCAGCGCCACCAGCGCCGCCCTCGGCGATGCAGTCGGCGAGTTGTACGTCAAGAAATACTTCCCGGCTTCTTCGAAGGCCGCGGCCGAGGCGATGGTGAAAAACCTGATCACCGCATTCCGCACCGGCATCAAGGATCTCGCGTGGATGTCGCCCGAGACCAAGCAGAAGGCCGAAGCGAAACTCGACACGCTGAAGGTGAGCGTCGGCTATCCCGACCACTGGCGCGACTATTCGTCGCTCGACATCAAGCCTGATGACGCGCTGGGCAACCACCTGCGCGCGGTGAAGTTCGAATACGAACTCGCCAAGGCCAAGATCGGAAAAGCCATCGACGACAACGAATGGTGGATGACGCCACAGACGGTGAACGCGGTCAACCTGCCACTGCAGAACGCGCTGAACTTCCCGGCCGCGATCCTGCAGCCGCCGTTCTTCGATCCAAAGGCCGACACCGCCGCCAACTACGGCGCGATCGGGGCGGTGATCGGTCACGAGATCAGCCACAGCTTCGACAACACCGGCGCGGATTTCGATGCGCAAGGCCGCTTGAAGAACTGGTGGACGCCGACGGACCTCCAGCACTTCAAGGCCGCGACGGACGCGTTGGCCAAACAATATGACGCGTACGAAGCGCTGCCGGGCCTGCACGTCAACGGCAAGCAGACGCTGGGCGAGGACATTGCGGATGTATCCGGCCTCACCGCCGCGTATCGCGCCTATCACCTGTCGCTGGATGAAAAGCCCGCGCCTGAGATCGATGGGCTTTCCGGTGATCAGCGTTTCTTCATCGCGTTCGGGCAGGCATGGCGCAGCAAGACCCGCGACGCCGCATTGCGCCAACTGATCACGACGAACGTACACGCGCCGGGGCCGTTCCGCGCGGAAACCGTGCGCAACCTCGATGCGTGGTATCAGGCGTTCGACGTCCAGCCGGATGCGAAGCTGTATCTGAAACCCGATCAGCGGGTGAAGATCTGGTAGGTCCGGTTCGAAGCACGAGCGAAAAGGCCGCACTCGTCGTGCGGCCTTTTTTGTTGGCGAAACCACGCGGATGCTTCCTGCTGATTCCCCGGCCCGCCACAGCCGCGCACGCGAAAAAATGAACGCGACTGCAATGGACAGGCGTGTGTTCATGCTTGAGCCTGAATTCATGCGTTAGGGTCCACGCTCTCAGCGCGACGATTGTCCCCGGTCGTTCCGTGCGCTGTCTTGCGGTGCGACCCCATACGGAAAGGAGAAGACTGCATGTCCAGCAAGATTTATCGCACCCTCTGTCTTGCCGTTGGCGTGACGGCGGCCGTGGCGTTCGCCGGCTGCACGAACTACGTCAAGCGCAGCGATTTCGATGCTGCAATCACAAAACTCCAGAACACCGACCAAGGCCTGCAGCAACAGATCGATTCGTTGTCGCAGGACATGAAGAATCAATTTGCGAAATACGACACCGAGATCACGGCGATGCAGGGACGCATCCAGGTGGATACGGTCGCGCACTTCGCGTTCAACCAGGCCACCCTGCAGGATCACGACAAGGCGATGCTGGACGACTTCGCCAAGGTGATGCGGGCGCATCATTCCGACGCGCTCGTCACGGTGGAGGGTTTTGCCGACCCCGCGGGCTCGACCGCATACAACAGGCGGCTGGGCCAAAAGCGCGCCAACGCAGTGCGCAATTACCTTGTCAACAATGACGGCATGTCCGCCAACCAGGTGCGCGCGGTCAGCTACGGCGAGGCGCACAATCGCCAGGTGAAGGCGGGCGCGACCCGTGCGGCGGGCGAAGTCAATCGTCGCGCATCGTTGGTGATCGACTTCGCCGGCGCGGGGAATGCCGATGCGGCAAGCTGACCCGTCCCTTGAATGAGGTGCAGCGCGCCCGGACGGACATCCCGTCCGGGCGTTTTTTTTCGGGCGATCAACCGGTGCAATCGATCGGGCCATGCAAAGCAGGCCGACAGGCGCACGCGACCGGTCGCCGGTGCGCAACACTTACGCGATACCGAGGCCGGTGATCTCGCCGATGGCGTTGCCGTCGAAACCCGCGAGCCGGGCGAACACGCGGCCGCGCTCGGCGTAATCCCTGAACTGGTCGAAGCTCGGGGCGCCGGGCGACAGCAGCACCACGCCGCCGGGTTGAGTCAACGTGCGTGCTTGCGCGACCGCGGCGGCAAGGTTGTCGGTCTGATCGATCCTGCTCGAGATTCCGGCTTCGCGCAAAGTCGCCGCAATGCGCGGACCGGCGGCGCCCTGCACGATCACCGCATGCGCCGGGCGCACGCGCAATGTCTGCGCAAACCCGGCCCAGTCAAGGCCCCGGTCGTGCCCGCCCAGGATCAAGGTCACCGCGCGGCCACGCAGGCTTTCCAGCGCCGCCATCGCCGCATCGGGCGTGGTGCTGATGGAATCGTCGACCCACTCCACGCCGCCGCGCACCCCCAGTGAGGTGAGGCGATGCGGCAGTGGCTTGAACGTGGGCAGCGCGTTCACCGCGGCGCGCGCATCGAGCCCGAGCAACTCGATCGCGGCCAGCGTCGCACAAGCATTGCGGGCATTGTGCGCGCCATGCAACGGCAGTTTTTCCACCGCCAGGACTGTGTCATCACCATGACATATGAAACCGTCCGCGACACGCCAACCGCGCGTGTCACAGAATGTTCTGCGCTGCAGGTGCGCAGCGGTGTGCTGCATCAGCAGCGGCGATTCCGCATCCACCAGCAATGTGCGCGAGACGTCCGCAAGCTTCAGCTTGTCGCTGACGTAGCGCTCGCGCGTACCGTGCCAGTCGAGGTGTTCCTCGCCAAGGCTGACGACCACACCCAGATCGACCGGCCCCGCATCGCCCGTCTGAAAGCTGGAAAGCTCGATCGTCCACAAATCCGCCTCTTGACGGTCGAGTTCCAGTAACGGCAATCCGATGTTGCCTGCCAGCGCGGTGCGAACGCCCAAGGCGCGCGCGCAATGTGCGATCAACGCGCTGGTGGTGCTTTTGCCCTTGGTCCCGGTCACCGCAACCACGCGCGCATCCGGGTTCGCACCAAACCACAATGCCGTGCCGGAAGTGAACCGCGTGCCGCGCTCTCGTGCTGCAATGATTTCGGGCTTGTACGCGCTGATGCCGGGCGACTTGATCACGACGGCATGGGACGACAGCGCGGCCGTATCCGGCGGCACGTCGATCACCCGCAGATGGGGATCGTTCCGCTGCCGCGCCGCACCGGCTTCATCGGGTTTGCAGTAAAGCGTCAGCGCCTGCCCGGGGAAGCGCCGGCGCAACGCCGCCAGCACGCTGCGGCCCTCACGGCCGTAGCCCCAGATCGCGACATCCGCATTGGCGAGATCTTCGAAACGCATAGGAGGGCGCATTATCGCGCCGCCACGCCATCTGCGGGACCCATTCAACAAGCAGCTTCAGGCGATGCCTGCATTACCCGGCGATCCAGTTCAACGCGGCTTCGAACCGGTGCGGTACGCCATGGTCACCCGAAGCTGCGAGCCAGGGTTCCAACGCGAGCTGCGAGGCGTCGAGTTGCGGCGCGATTTCTTCGCGGAAGCGCGCCATCAGCGCGTCCTCTCGCCATTCGGGACGTGCCGCCAGCGCTGCGAATGCGGCCCGCGCTTCCGCGCCCTCCCCTACGCACTCGAATGGCTTGTGGTTGCGATATTCGATCAGGGCGTCGAAGCCGGCGGCCTGCGATTCTTCGTCCAGAAGATTGCCGCCGAAGATCTGCAGCAGGCGCGGCTTGGGCAGGAACGGCGCAAGTGCGAGAAATACGAAGTGGCACTTGGGACAATGGCCGCACCAGCGGTCCGCCGGCTTGGGGCCGAGGAGCCTGAAGTTGCGGTTGCAACTGGAAAATGCGTCGAAGTACGCGCTACCGGATTTCGCGAATGCGCGCGTGACCGCGACTTCGGAAAACGGCCGCAACAACGAAAAGTAATCGAGATCAGCGGCGACGTGCGTGCGCAGCCACGCCGCGAACGCCTGTTCGAACGCCCAACCCTTGCTCCACTGATGGTTGACCTGCCCGCCTGCATACTCCAGCGTTGCAGCCGATGCGGAGCGCTCGTTGGCGAATGCAATGCCGTCGAAACCGTACAGAATCGCCGCACACGCGAGGATCGCCGAATTGATCGCGGTAACCGGGATGTGGCCGTTCCATGCGCCCATCCGGTTGTACTCGAAGAGCACCGGCGACAGTTCGCGCCCGATGTTCAGCAACGGCAGGCCGCTGCGGGCGGCGACCGCCGCAATCAGCGGTGATGCGCCCACCCACACGGCCGTCACATCGGCACCAGTGGATCTCAATGCCTCCGCCACGACCAGCGAATCCTTTCCGCCGCCGATCGGAACCAGCGTCCGATGCGGCAGGTCCATTTCCACCCGTGGCATCGGGTCCCGATCATTTCCTGACCGGGATGACGCGCTGCGCGGAAACGCAATCTTTCCACGCAGGTCCAATCCGTTGCGGTATGCGAACTCGCCGAGCCCGTGCAGATACAAGGCGTCCAGCAGGTCCGCGGTGGCGTCGTCCATTGAACCGGTTTCGACTTCAATGCGCGGCGCAAGACCGGCCTTGTAGTAGCTGACGCCAGCAATGAGATGCAGCATCCGCAGCGCAGCTTCAAACGCGTTCTTGCGCGCTCCCGGCAATTCGGGCGCTCCGTGAAAACGGATGCGCTCGACCAGTTCCTGGCCGTCGTCGAACACGTACGCCAGTTCGGCGACGCCATTGGCGTAGCCGCAACGCACGAAGCGGAAGACTTGCGATTGGCGTGGGTCGACGAGCATGTTCATTCCGCGATCACCGCCGATTCCGCCAGCGGCCGCAGGTTGTAATGCGACGACATGGTTTCGCCGTAGGCGCCCGCTTGCGCGATCAACAACACATCGCCTTCCTCACTGCGCGGCAGGTGACGGTCAGCGCCCAGCACATCGCCCGATTCGCAAATCGGACCCACCACCTGGTACAGCGTATCGGCTGGTGCGTCGAGCCGCGACAGGTTCACGATTTCGTGCCAGGCATCGTACAGTGCGGGCCGTATCAGCGCGTGCATGCCGGCGTCGCACCCGAGGTAACCGATCGCGCCCTTGCGTTTGGCCTGGGTAACACGCGCCAGCAACACCCCGGCATCGGCGACCAGCCAGCGACCGGGCTCCAGCCACAATTGATAATGCGGGTAGGTGCGCTTCACCTCGGCCAGCGCCGCATCCACGGCTGCAAGGTCGAGTTCCGACTCGCCTGGATGCGACGGCACGCCGAGGCCGCCGCCAAGATTCAGCACACGCACGCTGCCGATGCGATCGGCCAGGCTCGCAAGTTGTCCGCACACCGCCGGCCAATGCGATGCGTCCAGGATTCCGGAACCCAGGTGCGCATGCAGGCCGGTTATGCGCACATCATGTTTGCGCGCCAGTTCCACGAAGACATCGAGCTGCTCCAGCGGCAAACCGAATTTGCTCGTCGCCCCGCCCGTTCGCACCTTGGCGTGGTGACCGAGACCGCGCCCGAGATCCACGCGCAGGATGATTTCACGACCGGCGAACAGCTCCGGCCAGTGCTGCAATGGATGCAAGGCATCCAGCGTCAATGGAACACCCCGCTGCAAGGCGCGTTGGTAATCTGCGCGCGGTGCGAAGTTGGGCGTGAACAGGCGCGGTGACTCGCGCGTTTCGGGAATGGCGTCCACCGCGTCCAATTCGCCTGGGGACACACACTCAAGACCCAGCCCTTCCTGCGCCAGCGTGCGCAGGATCGCGGGATGTGCGTTCGCCTTGATCGCGTAGTACACGCGATCGACCGATTGCATGGCCCGCAGTTCGCGTGCACGTGCATGGATGGTGGGCAGGTGATACACATAGCGCGGCGTCGCCTGAGCCAGTTCCAGCAACCGCCGGCGCTCCGCACGCCACCACGGCGTGCGAACGTGCGGCTCGCTTTTTCCATACAACGCCTGCCAACTCGGCCCGAACAACGATGCGTCATCGGTGCGCAACGCACCCGCGCGGATCAACAGTTCATGCAGGCGCGGCAACAAGCCATCCAGCATGCCCTCGTCGACCACGAAGGTGAGGTTGAGATTGTTCGATGACTGCGAAATCAGGTGCACGCGCATCCGGCCGAACTCGGCCAGCACGCCGGACAGACGATGCAGCATCGAGCGCATGCCACGGCCGACCAGCGTCACCGCCGCGCACGGCGCGATCACCTTCACGCGGCAGACCTTGGCGAGGTCGGCCGCCAGCGCCGCGACCACGTCGGAATCCAGCAGGTTCTCGGTCGGGTCCAGCGACACGGTGACGTTGGTTTCGGCCGAGCCGATCAGGTCCACCGATAATCCGTGCTTCTTGAACAGCGCGAACACATCGGCGAGAAACCCGACCTGCTGCCACATGCCCGAGGTTTCCATCGACACCAGCGTGATGCCGCGGCGCGAGCTGATGGCCTTGATGCTGGGCGCAGCTTCAGCCGGCTGCGGCGCCACGACAGTGCCTTCAAGATCGGGATGCTGTGTGTCCTTGACCCACAGCGACACCCGCGCGCGCCGGCAGGGCGATAGGCATCGCGCGTGCAGAACCTTGGCCCCGGTGGTCGCGATTTCCTGCGCCTCGTCATAGTCGAGGTGTTGCAGCAGGCGCGCGCCCGGCACCTGGCGCGGATCGGCGGTGAACATGCCGGCGACGTCGGTCCAGACTTCCACCCGCGCCGCGCGCAGCAATGCGCCCATGTACGCGGCGGATGTATCGGATCCGCCGCGCCCGAGCAACACCGTCTCGCCGGCGGCGTTGCGCGCAATGAAACCCTGCGAGATGAACACGTCCCCGCGCGCGGCCAGTTGAGCGGCGAGCGCGGGATCGGGATCGGCCTGTACTTGTGCCGACAACGCGCGCGCGCGTTCGTTGAGAAACGGAAGCTCACGCGCCATCAACGCTTCGCGCGCATCCAGCCATCCGGTCGGCAAGCCGCTCGCGTCCATGAACGCCGCGCCCATGGAACTGGACAACAGCTCGCCGTGCGCTTGCACCGCCGCGTGCCACGTCAATCGCTCGGGTGTGGCGGCCGCGATCAGCGCCTGCAATGAGCCCAGCCAACGTTCCATCCCGGCGGCATCGCGCAGCCGCATCTGCTCCGCGAGTTCGCGGTGCCGCGCGACCAGCCTGGCCAGCACGCCTTCGCGCTCGGCGGGAGCGCAAGTGCACAGCGCCTTCAATGCATCGGTGACGCCCGACAACGCCGACACCACCACCAGCACGCGCAGACCTTCCGCGCGACGCGCCGCCGCGAGCTGCAGGATGGTGCGCCAGCGTTCGACCGTGGCGACGCTGGTGCCGCCGAATTTCAGTACGACCCAAGGCGCATCGGGCGCCAGCGGCGTGAGAACTGATGCAATCATGGATCGACGTACAGCGTGCTTGCGCGGCGGCGCGGACAAGGCCCGCAAGTGTTGCGTGCGGCCACGCAAAACGCAATCGCGGGGCTGCTGTCACGACTCGTGATCAGGTTCCGGCAAACACCGGCGAAACCGCCGACCCGAGGCGGGCTGAACGCCGCGTGCAATCCCGCCGCCGCGGCGCGTGAGCATTGCGAAGGGACCCAATACAATCGCCGGATGATGCCCCAAGTCCCGCAAACCCCGCCCGCCGAAATCGTGCCGCGGCCGATCCGCGAAGGCGTCGACGTCACCATCAACGGCGAGCATTATCGCCACACGGGTGATCCCGACATGCCGCTCCTCTGGTATCTGCGCGACGTGTTGCGGCTGACCGGCTGCAAATACGGCTGTGACGACCAAAGCTGCGGCGCGTGCAGCGTGCTGGTGGACGGCAAATTGCAACGCGCATGCGCGCTGTCGATGCAGGACCTCGCCGAGGCGGACATCACCACGGTCGAAGGGCTGGCCCGCGCCGGGGACGCGCTGCATCCGGTGCAGCAGGCGTGGATCGACGAGGACGCGATCCTGTGCGGCTACTGCCAGGCCGGGCAGATCATGGCGGCAGTGGCATTGCTTGCGCGCAAGCCTCAGCCGTCCGACGCCGACATCGATTCGATCGCCAACCTGTGCCGCTGCGGCAGCTACCCGCGTATCCGTCGCGCGATCCAGCGCGCCGCAAAAACCATGCGGGACAAAGCCAGGTGAGCCGCCTGCACAACGCCAGCCGCCGACGCTTCCTGAAGGTGTTCGGCACCGCGACCGGTGCGCTGGTGGTCGGCCTGCCTGGGCTCGCATGGACGCCGGACGAACTGCTCGGCCAGAACCTGTTCCAGCTCGGCCCCTACGTCCGCATCGAACCTGATGGCACCACCGTGATCGGCGCGCGCGATCCCGAGATTGGCCAGGGCATCCGTACCGCCGAGGCACGCATCCTTGCCGAGGAGCTGGATGCCGACTGGACCCGCGTGATCGTCGAACCGCTCGACCTCGGCGTCACCAATGCCAATGGCGAGCCCCATTGGACCTACGGCCATCAGATGGCATCGGGCAGCACCAGTGTGCCCGCCGCGTGGAACGACCTGCGCAGCGTAGGGACCGCCGCACGCGAACTGCTGCTGCGCGCCGCGGCGGCGCAATGGAAAACCGGCGTCGCCACCCTGCGCACCTCGCACGGCGTGGTGATCGCGGCGGACGGCCGCAAACTTGGCTATGGCGAACTTGCCGAAGCCGCGTCGAAATTGAAACCCGCGAACGCATCGTCCAAACCGAAGACACCGGCGCAATACGTGCTGGTCGGACAGGACGCGGGCGACGTGGATGCGCGCGACATCATCACCGGACGCCAGCCTTTCGCGATCGACGCACGGTACGGCGACACACTGATCGCCGTGATCGCGCATTGCCCGTGGCCCGGCGGCAGGCTCGCGCACCTCGACGACACCGCGGCGCTGAAAGTGAAAGGCGTCGAAAAAGTCATGACGATCCCTGCGCCCGATCCTGCACGCACGCTGGGCACCCAGCAACTGGCCGCGGGCGTCGCAGTGCTGGCACACGACACGTGGACAGCGCTGCAGGCGGTCGCAAAACTCGATGTTCGTTGGCAGGCGGGTCCACGTCCGGTGCAAGGCGATGATGCGCTGGCCGGAGCGAGCGAGGCGGCATTTGCGGGTGATCCCACCAAATCGGTTCGCACCGATGGGGACTTCGCTGAGACCGCCAAACGCGCACCCCACAAGTTCAAGGCCGATTACCGCTTTGCCACCATCGCGCACGCCGATCTGGAGCCACCCAATGCGCTGGTGAAGGTGGACGGCCGGCAAGCGGTGGTCGTCGCGCCCGTGCAGAATCCGCGCGCCACGTTTGACACCGTGCGCCGGCTGACCGGGCTCGCACCGGAAAAGATCACCATCAGGTTGCCCCGCGCTGGCGGAGGGTTCGGGCGTTTCCTCGAAACCGACTACGTGGCCGAGGCGGTGATGCTGGCCAAGGCTGTGGGCAAGCCGATCAAGCTGATGTGGACGCGCGCGGAAGCCTTCGCGCACGACACGTATCGGCCGTTTTCCGTGCACAAGCTGGAAGCGTGCGCCGACCGCAAACGCGCGTTGACCGGCTGGACGCACCGCATCGCCAGCACCTCGCGGCTGGCGGACCGCGAACCGCGCGCGCGGCAATGGCTGTCGGAAATGCACCCGGACGACCTGCCCGCCGGCTTGGTCGACAATCTGCAATACGCGTGGTTTGCGCTGGACTCCGTGCTGCCGCGCGGCAGCTACCGCGCCAGTTCGCACGCGGTCAATGCCTTCGCGACGGAATGCTTCCTTGATGAGATCGCCCACGGTCTCAAACAGGACGCGCTGCAATTCCGGCTTGCGCTGCTCGGTGAACCGCGCAAGCTTTCCTATCGTGGCCATGGAGGGCCGGTGCTCGACACCGGCCGGCTCGCGTGGGTGCTGCAGCTCGCGGCCGACGCGATCGGCTGGAGCAAGCCGCACCCGCAAGGACATGGATTCGGGCTTGCCTGCCACTTCACCTTCGGCGGCTACGTCGCGCACGCGGTCGAAGTGTCGATGGAAAAAACGCGCCTCGTGATCCACAACGTGGTGTGTGCCGCGGATCTCGGCCGCATCATCAATCCGCTGGGCGCGCGTGCGTCGCTGGTCGGCGCAACGCTGGACGGTTTCTCCACGGCCTTGCGCGAGCGCATCACCGTCAAGGGCGGGCGCATCGTGCAGCAAGGCTTCAAGGATTACCCGCTCGCGACCATGGCGCAGATGCCGCACGACGTGCAGGTGATCCTGGTACCGTCGCAAGAGAACCCCACCGGCGCATTCGACATGGGCTTCCCCTCCGCCGCGCCCGCACTTGCGAACGCGATCTTTGCCGGCACCACGGTGCGCGTACGCCAGCTTCCGTTGTGGGCGGAGTTGATGCGGCTGCTGTAACGTCAATGTAGGGCGGGTCTTGACCCGGGAAATACGCAGGCCAAATACGCAGCGGCGGATCAAGACCCGCCCTACGCGAGGGCCGGTGGCTCAGTGGGCGGCGCCGTTCACGACACGAAACCACGCACTACCGTGAACGTGCCGGTCGCATCCACGGCGCCGATCGCGAGGAGGTTGCCGGTTGGCGAATGCGCGCGATAGCGACCCGAAGCGACGCCGACCTGCAAGGCGCGCCCGTGCGCGACATCACCGGCCCCTCTTTCGTCCAGTTCCAGCACAGGCCAGTCGGCGAGTCCGGCCTCGATGGGCAGGAGGCATCCGTGCAGATCCGATTGGTCGCCATCGTGCCAATGTGCGAGTTCGCCCAGCGTGAACATGCGCGGCTCGCGGAACGGCTCGATCCAGAGTCGCCGCAACGCCGTCACGTGGGCACCGCAACCCAGCGTCTCGCCGAGGTCGCGTGCGAGGCTGCGCACGTAAGTACCGGAGCCGCACTCGACGTGCAGGCGGAGCGTGTCGCCGTCGCGCCCGAGCAGGTCGAATCGGAACACCTCGACCTCACGTGGCGGCGCTTCCACGGCTTCGCCGCGACGCGCGCGCTTGTACAACGGCACGCCACCCTGCTTGAGCGCGGAGTAGACGGGTGGAATCTGGGTGATACGACCGGTGAGCCTTGCGAGTTCGCCGCGAATCACATCATCATCCAGCGCGGGCACGGCGCGCTCGGCCAGCACCATGCCCTCGCTGTCACACGTATCCGTTGTGACACCCAACTTGCATTCGGCGGCATACGCCTTGCGCGCGCCGAGCAGGTAACCCGCGATCTTGGTGGCTTCGCCGAAGCAGATCGGCAGTAATCCGGAGGCCAGCGGGTCGAGGCTGCCGGTGTGTCCCGCCTTGGTGGCGTCGAACAGCCGTTTCGCTTGCTGCAGCGCGCGATTGGATGAGATGCCGGAAGGCTTGTCGAGCAGGAGGATGCCATTGATGGCGAGGGAACCGATTGCCATCACGGTTCCCCCCGCGCGGCCGTCACGATTCCCCGTTCGCCGCGCCGGAATCGCGCAGCAAGCGTTCGACCCGCTCGCCCGTGTCCACCGATTCGTCGTACTTGAAGCGGAGTTCCGGCACGCGGCGCATGCGCATCGTGTGCGCCAGCTGGTGGCGGAACTCTTTTGCGAGCAATTTCAGCGCCTTCACCACTTCGGAGGAACGTTCCGGCTGCAATGCGGTGACCCACACCGTGGCGACATCGAGCTCACGGCTGGTCTCCACGTCCACCACGCTCGCCTGCGGCAACGCATGATCGCGCACCGCCGCGTGCACCAGCGTGCCGACTTCGCGACGAAGTTCGGCGTTGACGCGATCAGTGCGGTGGAAGGAACGGGTGGGCATTTGAGTAAAAGGGGCAAAAGGTCAATCGTGAAGAGGAAAAGCAGAGCAACACGAGGCAGGCCCTTGCCCTGCCTCTTTACTCTTCATCATTCGCTCTTTACTGCTTCACAGCGTCCTCGCCACCTCGATGCGCTCGAAGCACTCGATGCGGTCGCCAGGCTTGACGTCGTTGTACTGCTTGACGCCGATGCCGCACTCGCTGCCGTTCCTCACTTCGTCCACGTTTTCCTTGAAGTGGCGCAGCGATTCCAGTTCGCCTTCGAAAACCACCACGTCGTCGCGCAGCACGCGGATCGGCTTGTGCCGCTTGACCGTGCCCTCTACCACCATGCAGCCGGCGATCGCGCCGAACTTGGAGGAACGGAACACGTCGCGCACTTCGGCGACGCCCAGGATCTCTTCGCGCACTTCCATGCCCATCAAACCGGAAGCCGCCTGTTTCACCTGGTCGATCACGTCGTAAATGATGGAGAAGTAGCGCAGGTCCACGCCGCCCGATTCGATGACGCGGCGCGCGGAAGCGTCTGCACGCACATTGAACCCGATCAACAACGCCTTGGACGCCGCGGCCAGCGTGGCGTCGGATTCGGTGATGCCGCCGACGCCCGACGCGATCACGTTGACCTTGACCAGCTCGTTGCTGATCGCGGTCAGCGATTCACGCAGCGCCTCGGCCGAACCCTGCACGTCGGCCTTGATGAGGATGTTGAGGGTTTGCTGGCCCTCGCCCTTGCCCATCATCGCCATCACGTCTTCGAGCGTGTTGGTGCGCGTGACCAGGCGCTTCTCGCGGCGTATTGCTTCGCGTTCGGACACCACGTTGCGCGCCAGCTTTTCATCGGCCGCGACCACGAACTCGTCGCCCGCTTCCGGCACGCCGGACAGGCCGAGCATCTGCACCGGAATCGACGGACCTGCGTTTTCGACCTGCTTGCCGGATTCGTCGAACAACGCGCGCACACGACCGTATTCGACCCCGCACACCACATAGTCGCCGCGCTTCAGCAAGCCCTGCTGCACCAGCACGGTGGCGACCGGGCCGCGCCCCTTGTCGAGGCTGGATTCGATCACCACGCCCGAGGCGCGGCCATCCGGCACCGCCTTCAGTTCCATCACTTCGGCTTGCAGACTGATCGCTTCCAGCAGCGCATCCACACCGGAACCGGTCTTGGCCGACACCGGTACGAACTGCGTGTCGCCGCCCCAGTCTTCCGGGATGACTTCGTGCTGGGCCAGGCCTTGGCGCACATTGTCCGGATTGGCTTCCGGCTTGTCCATCTTGTTGACCGCGACGATCAGCGGCACCTTGGCCGCGCGCGCGTGCTGGATGGCTTCCACGGTCTGCGGCATCACGCCGTCGTCGGCCGCGACCACCAGCACCACGATGTCGGTGGATTGCGCGCCGCGCGCACGCATCGACGTGAACGCCGCGTGGCCGGGCGTATCGAGGAAAGTGATGACGCCCTTGGGCGTGTCCACGTGGTACGCGCCGATGTGCTGGGTGATGCCGCCGGCCTCGCCCGCCGCCACCTTGGTGGTGCGGATGTAGTCGAGCAACGAAGTCTTGCCGTGATCGACGTGGCCCATGATGGTGACGATCGGCGCGCGCGGCTGCAGATCGTCCGCCTCGTCCTCGGCGCCGATGAAGCCTTCCTCGACGTCGGCCTCGGAGACGCGCCGCACCGTGTGCCCGAATTCCTCGGCGATGAGCTGGGCGGTGTCGGCGTCGATCACATCGGTGATCTTGCGCATCTCGCCGTCTTTCATCAGGTATTTGATGACGTCGACGCCGCGTTCGGCCATGCGGTTGGCAAGCTCCTGGATGGTGATGACCTCAGGGATGACCACTTCGCGCTGGATCTTGGCCTGGGCTTGGGGCCCGGTGATCTGCTTC
>DATFGT010000031.1:0-4006 GCA_035249175.1 Rhodanobacteraceae bacterium | reverse complement strand
GGCGTAGCATCAAGTTTGAAGTGCACAATTGATCAACTTTCATCGAAGCACTCCTTGGGTGTTCTGAACCCCAGTCGTTTCCTCGGCCGATGATTCAATGAGTCGGCAATGAAGCTGCAGTCCTGCTGCGTCACGTCGCCCATGCTCATGCCCTTCGGCAAGTATTGCCGGATCAGCCCGTTGGTGTTCTCGTTCGTACCTCGCTCCCAAGAGTGGTGAGGGTTGGCGAAGTAGAAACACACGCCGGTCTGTTCCTCGATTCGCTTGTAGTCCTGGAACTCGGTGCCGTTGTCAGCCGTGATAGTTTGGAAGCGGCTGGTGTGCTTGCGGATCAGCCAAGTGGCGCGTGCGGTCAGCTCATATTTGCTGCGATCAGGCAGCTTGCCGATCAGGGTATAGCCGGTCTTGCGCTCGACCAGCGTCACGATGCAGTCCTTGCTGCCGGTACCCATCACAGTATCGATTTCCCAATGGCCGATCTCGCTGCGCTGCTCGACGCTCGCAGGCCGTTCGCTGATGTGCCGCTTGCCGGCCAGGCGGCCACGACTGTCATAGCGACCGTAGCGCTTGCGCCGTTGTTTGCCGGCGCAGCGCAGGTATTCGTACAACCGCCCGCCGCGACGTTTGTCTCGCCAGACGTGCTGGTAGATGGTCTCGTGGCTGATCGACAGCATGCCGTGGCGCTTCAACCAAGCGGCGACCTGCTCCGGGCTCCACAGATGCGGAAGCAAATCCTCAACCAGACGGATATCGTCGCCGGTGAACCGTCGGTTGCGTCGAGAGCGCGAGCGACGGCCGCGTGTGCGGCGATCAGCCTTGCTGGGCCGATAGGCGCCATCGTTGCAGCCGTTGCGACGGATTTCGCGCGAGATGCTGCTGGGATGACGCCCCAGCGCACGTGCGATCTGCGAGGCATTGCACCCTTGCGTTCGCAAGGCTGCGAGCATATACCTCTCTCCAGAGGTGATCTGGCGATACGTCATGGCGACGACTCTCTTCTTGCCGGAAAAGGTTCATCGCCAGTGTCCCAGATCGCCTCGCTTGGATTCCAGGCAGGGCGCTGTGCACTTACTTCTTGAATCCGCCGCGCCCAACAATTCAATCCAGCGGACGCTCACACGCTAACGCGGGCTCGCGCCGCTAATTTCGGGCGTTAGCCCTTTGGATGTGAGGCTTGCGCAACGTGAAGTGATACTGTAGTGTCACTTTATGCGTACCGAACTTGTTACCACCCTTAAGCGTCAAGCCACCGAACTCCTGTCCGATATCGAGCGCGACAGGGAGCCGATTCTCATCACCCAGCATGGTCTCCCCAGCGCGTATTTGTTGGATGTCGAGACGTATGAGCTCATGGAGCAGCGCATGGCAATCCTCGAAGGAATCGCGCGCGGGGAGCAGGCGGTTGCTGAGGGTCGTGTCGCTTCGCATGCTCAAGCCAAGAAGCGCCTTGCCAGATGGCTGAGATAGTTTGGTCGGAGCCCGCGCTGGGTGACCTGGATGCCATTGCAGACTACATCGCACTCGAAAACCCGGTTGCTGCAGCCGAGTTGGTCAAGCGCGTCCTTGGTCACATTGAGCAGCTCGCCGATCATCCGGAGAGTGGTAGTCGGCCGCAAGAGTTGGGCCGGTCACGGTATCGCCAGATTGTAGAGCCACCTTGCCGTGTGTTCTACCGCTACGACGGGCACAAAGTACTTATCCTCTACGTCATGCGGTCGGAGCGTCTGCTCCGCAAAGGTCGCCTTGCGTCCCGTGCCAAGCGGGCAAAGGGCTAACATCTCGGTCAAGCGGACCGCCGTCCCGCTGCGCGGGCCGTCGCCGCTTACCTCGGGCGTTAGGCGGCACAACAACCAGCGGTGCACCCCATGAATCACGGACAGGCAACACCATCACTGCAAGGTTCCTGCCACTGCGGAGCGGTGCGTCTCACGTTACCGACTGCGCCCGACAAGGCCACCAGTTGCAACTGCTCGTTGTGCCGGCGCACGGGGGGAATATGGGCCTACTATCAATTCGGGACAGTGTCTGTCCAAGGCCATCCCGAGAACACGGAAAGCTACATCTGGGGCGATCGAACCCTGAGGAACGTGCGCTGCAAAATTTGCGGCATCGTCACCCATTGGGAGCCGCTTGAACCCGAGCCCGGCGCTCGCCATGGAGTGAACCTGCGTAATTTCGAACCAGCGCTCTTGGAGTCGGTGGTCGTCAGGCGCTTCGATGGAGCGGATACCTGGAAATTCCTCGACTGAGCGCTTGCCGCGAGATGCCGCCTAACCCATCGTTTTAACCGGACTTGATAGTTCCTACGGTTTAGTGGACACCCTGAACTAACTTTTCGGGAGTGTCTCGTGCCCAAACTCGGTCCTCGAACCACGTGGCGATACGGCCTGTCATTCAAGGCCACCGCCGTCCGCCTCGGCCAGCTTGCCGCGCGTTCACAGGCGTGGGTAGTGGGCTTTCATCAACGGATCCGTCGACATAGTGCGGCAGGAGTAAGCTCTGTCCGCGAGCTTGAGCGGTCGAGGTCAACCAGGATTCACCCAAGCCGAAGCCGCTTCGGGAATTTGATTCGCTCAGGCGTCCAATCCGAGGAGGTGTTGACGTGGACACGAAAGCACTGTTGTCGGGCATCGACCTCGGCGAGCTGACGGCCGCCGCACCGCCCCTGGTCGCATGGAAGCTCGGCCTGGTCGAAAACGAAGACCAGGTCGCCGCATTCATGTATCGCGGCGGCCCGGTTTCACCGCAGGCCGCGGCGGGCGGCAAGCCGGGTGAGGATCGCCGCCCCGACAAAAGCTATTGGGATGCTGTCAAGACCGAAATGCACTTGTTCCTGTGCACGGGCGACAAGCGCTACCGCGATTTGTGGAAACGCATCGATGCGCTGGAGGGCAAGGGCACAACGGCGCTGGTCGGCGTCATTGCGACTTTCCTCGGGGCAACGCTCGGGGCGCCGGCCACCCTTGTCGCCGGATTCGTGGCGGTCTGTCTCTATGGCATTGCGAAGCTCGGCAAGGAGGCTTACTGCCGCTACTCCGCCTGACATCTCTCCGACGAGTTGTTGTTGGGTGTGCTCAATGGATGTGGGCGGCAACGGGCCGCACGTGCCACCCGACGCATGGCCGCGCCGCTGCGGCTCTGGCGAGCTCACAGGTCATTCAAGACGGACCGCTTCACGGATTCACTCGACTCAAGCCTTGGGCACCTCACAATTGACGGGAGTACGAACGATGGCCAGGGTCACCGGAATCGGCGGCATCTTCTTCAAGAGCCGAAGCGACAATGCCGCGCTTGCCGCGTGGTATCAAAAGCACCTGGGCCTGCCACTCGAGATTTGGGGCGGCGCGATTCTGAGATGGCAGGACGACAAGGCCGGGGATGGAGGGCTCACGGTGTGGCATGTCGCCGAAAAAGAGAGCCTATGGTTCAGTCCCAGCGATTCCGCTTTCATGGTCAACTACCGGGTCGATGATCTGGACGCGTTGATTGCGAGCCTCCGTGCGAATGGAGTCGAAATCGTCGGTGGTCCGGAATCCCACGAAAACGGGAAGTTCGCCTGGATCATGGATCCGGAGGGGAACAAACTGGAGCTGTGGGAGCCGATGGCCTGGGATGAAAAAAACAAGGGTTCGTAAAGGATCCGCCCGGGCCGCCCAAATTTTGTCCAGGCCCGCGCGACCTCGCGGCGCGGCTCGACTCAGGCGCCCGCCGCCAATGCCGCGACATGGGCGGCGGTGCATTCGCGCAGCGCGGCGAGGTCGTAACCACCTTCGAGCGCCGAGACGATCCGACCGCCGGCGTGGCGGTCGGCGAGTTCACATAGCCGCTGCGTGATCCACGTGTAATCGTCGGCCACGAGTTGCAGTTCGGCCAGCGGGTCGCGCGCATGCGCGTCGAATCCGGCCGAGATCAGCAGCAGTTGCGGCCGGAACAGGTCGAGCTCGGGCAGCAACCGTTTTTCCCACGCCGCGCGGAATTCGATCGACCCCGCGCCCGACGCAAGCGG
>DATFGT010000030.1:0-39505 GCA_035249175.1 Rhodanobacteraceae bacterium | reverse complement strand
CGGCTTCCGTGGTCCAGCCAACACGGCTGGCATCGCCCCGATAGGCGGACTCGGTGAGGGCCACGACCGCATTGATGTCTGCCGGTGTCGCGGCGCGGAAACGCAAGTCCACCGCGCTCATGCGAGCAGCTTCCGCACCCGGGCGATCGCGTCGACGAACGCATCGATTTCGGCTTCGGTGTTCCAGAATGCCAGCGACGCGCGGCAGGTCGCGGCGACGCCGTAGAACTGCATCAGCGGATGCGCGCAGTGGTGACCGGAACGCACGGCCACACCCTCCTGGTCCAACAGGGTCGCCAAGTCATGCGCATGCGTCCCCTCGATCAGGAACGAAATGACGGCGGCCTTGCCCGGCGCGCTTCCGATGATGCGCATGCCCGGAATCGCTTCGAGTCGCGGCGTCGCGTATTCCAGCAATTCGCGTTCGCGCGCGGCGATGTTGGCCATGCCGATGGCCTGGAGATAATCGATTGCAGCACCGAGCCCGGCAAACCCTGCCGTGTTCGGGGTGCCGGCTTCGAACTTGTGCGGCGAATCGGCGAACGTGGTTCCCTCGAACGAAACGGTACGGATCATTTCGCCGCCGCCGAAGGACGGCGGCATCGCCTCCAGCCATTCGCGCCGTGCCCACAACGCGCCGGTGCCGGTCGGACCGCACATCTTGTGCCCGGTAAGGCAATAGAAGTCGCAGCCGATCGACTTCACGTCCAGCGGCAGGTGCGGGGCAGCCTGCGAGCCGTCCACCAGCAGAGGAATGCCGCGCTTGCGGCATTCGCGCGCCAGGTCCTTCACCGGGTTGACGGTGCCCAGCACGTTGGAGACATGCACGACGCCCGCGAACTTCACCTCGGGCGTCAGCGCTTCGATGAATTTGTCGACGATCAGTTCGCCCGATGCATTGATCGGCGCAACCTTCAGGTGCGCACCCGTGAGTTTGCACACCAGTTGCCAGGGCACGATGTCGGCGTGGTGCTCCATCGCCGTGACCAGCACCGCATCGCCGGGTTTCAGACGCGGCAACAGGAAACTGTAGGCCACCAGATTGGTGGCCATCGTGGTGCCCGATGTCAGCACGACCTCGTCGCGGTGGTTGGCGCCGAGGAACGACGCGAGCTTGTCGCGCGCGCCCTCGTACAACGCGGTCGCCTCTTCGCCCAATTGGTGCACCGCGCGCGACACGTTGGCGTTGTGCTCGCGGTAGAACGCACCCACCGCCTCGATCACCTGTCGGGGCTTCTGCGAGGTATTGGCGCTGTCGAGATAGACCAGTGGTTTGCCGTGCACCTTGCGCTGCAGGATCGGGAAATCCGCACGTACCCGTGTCCAGTCGACCGGTGCCACGCCAATCGTCGATTTCGCAGTCGCACTCACGCTTCGGCCTCCGGCAATTGCTCGGCCAGCAGTGTTTCGCAGAATTCACGCAGCGGCGCAGGCTGGATGCCGTCCAGGGTCACCGCGCAAAACGCGCGCACCAGCATGCGCCGCGCCGTGTCCAGCGGAATCCCGCGTGAACGCAGGTAGAACAATACGTTGTCGTCAAGCTGCCCGACCGTCGCGCCATGGTTGGCCTTGACCTCGTCGGCATAGATCTCCAGCGCCGGGCGGGTGTCGATTTCCGCGCTGGGGGAAAGCAGCAGGTTCTTATTGTAGAAGCTTCCGTCGGACCCGTCCGCGCCGGGCTGCACCAGGATGCGGCCGTGCACCACGCCACGCGCGCGATCGTCGGCCACGCCGCGCCATAGCGAATCGCTCACCGTGTCGCGCCCGCGATGGGTCACCAGCACTTCGGTATCGCAATGCTGGCGGCCGTCCAGCACGAACGCGCCGCGGCTGTCGAAACGCGCACGATCGCCGGCAAGATCCACGCGCAATTCGTGGCGCGCCAGCTTGCCGCCGAGTTCGAGCGTGTGGAAGTCGAGATGCGCGTGTTCGTGCAACACGCAGTCGGTGCGCCGAAGCAGTGTCGCTTCGGACGACGCCCGCTGGACAACGGTCCAGTCGAGGCTGGCGCGCTCGCGCAATGTGATATTGCGCACCAGGTTCGCGAAATGCCCCGACGCGTCGTCGCCGACGTGATGCTCCACCACCGACAGCGAAGCGCCTTCGCCCAATTCGATCAGGTCGCGCAAATGCCAGGCGACCGCGCTGCCGGCGCTCGTGCCGACATGCACCACGTGCAAGGGTTGCAGAACGCGCACGCCATCGGCCACCCGCACGATCAAACCGTCTGCGGCGAGCGCGCGATTCAGCAGCGTGAAACCGTCCTCGGCCTCGTCTGCACGCGCGGCCAGCAGGAAGCGCAGCGGCTCGGGTTGATGCTGCAACGCGTTCGACAGAGGCTGCAGCGTGACGCCATCGGCAACATCGTCCAGCCGCGATAGATTGGCGCGGAATACACCGTTCACGAACACCACGCGCGGGCCACCGCAACCATCCATCTGCAGCAGGTCATCCGCGACGGAGCGGCTTGTGGCCTCATCGTCGCCCGGCGCATAGGCGCGCTGCTGCAGCGCGCGCAGCGCGGTGTATTTCCAGAACTCGTTGCGGGTGTCGGGCAGGCCCTGTTCGATGAAAGCGCGCAGCGCTTGATGACGCGCATCGTCCAGCCATGCAATTCCGCTGCCGGGCAGACGTGCCGCCGCGGCAGCCTGCATGGATTCGACAAATGGCGTTGCCACGGCGCTCACGCGTGCGCTTCCGCCGGTGCGCGATCGCGCACCCAGGCATAGCCGTGCGCTTCGAGCTCGCGCGCGAGCATGGCATCGCCGCTCTCGACGATGCGGCCGTCGGCCAGCACGTGCACGAAGTCCGGCACGATGTAATCCAGCAGCCGCTGGTAATGCGTGATCACGAGGAAACTGCGTTCGGGCGAGCGCAGGCGGTTCACGCCTTCGGCAACCTGCTTCAACGCATCGATGTCGAGCCCGGAATCCGTTTCATCCAGGATCGCGAGGCGCGGTTCCAGCAACGCCATCTGGAACACCTCGTTGCGCTTCTTCTCGCCACCCGAAAAACCTTCGTTCACCGCGCGATTCAAAAGCTCGGGCCTCATGCCCATTTCCTTGACCCGCTCACGTACCAGCTTCAGGAATTGCATGGAATCCAATTCCTCCGCGCCGCGCGCCTTGCGCTGTGCGTTCAACGCCGCACGCAGGAAATAGGTATTGTTGACGCCGGGGATTTCGACCGGGTACTGGAACGCCAGGAACACGCCGGCCGCCGCGCGCGCCTCGGGTTCCATTTCCAGCAAATTCTTGCCGTTGAACGTAACTTTGCCTTCGGTCACTTCGTAACCTGGACGACCCGCCAGCACGTTCCCCAGCGTGGATTTTCCCGCGCCGTTGGGACCCATGATGGCGTGCACTTCGCCGGCTTTCGTTTCCAGTGAAAGGCCTTTCAGGATTTCCTTGCCGGCAACGCGAGCATGGAGGTTTTCGATTTTCAGCATTTCGATTCCTGTTTTCTTGCGAGCAACCGTCCCTGGTGCGTGGCGCCGGTGCGGCCATCCATGGCCGCCCGTTCGTAGCGGCGCGCGATGCCACCGGCATCACGCAAGCGCCGCTCCTCACCCTCATCCGCCTTCGGGCACCCTCTCCCGGAGGGAGAAGGAAAAATCACCCAATCGCTCCCTCGAGCGAAACTTCGAGCAGCTTCTTGGCTTCCACCGCAAATTCCATCGGCAGTTCGCGGAACACCTGCTTGCAGAAGCCGTCCACGATCATCGACACCGCGTCTTCCTCACCGATGCCACGCGAGCGGCAGTAGAACAACTGGTCATCGGAAATCTTGGACGTGGTGGCTTCGTGCTCGACGATCGCGGTGGGATTCTTCACTTCCATATATGGGAAGGTGTGCGATCCACACTGCTTGCCGATCAGGATCGAATCGCAGCGGGTGTGGTTGCGCGCGTTCACCGCGCCCTTCTCCACCTTCACCAGCCCGCGATAGCTGTTCTGGCTGCGGCCGGCGCTGATGCCCTTGGACACGATCTTGGATTTGGTGTCGCGGCCGATGTGGATCATCTTGGTACCTGTGTCGGCCTGCTGGAAATTATTGGTCAGCGCGACCGAATGGAACTCACCCACCGAGCGGTCGCCGCGCAACACGCAACTCGGGTATTTCCAGGTGATTGCCGAACCCGTCTCGACCTGCGTCCAGGTGATTCGCGAGTCGTCGCCGCGGCACTCGCCGCGCTTGGTCACGAAGTTGTAGATGCCGCCCTTGCCGTTTTCGTCGCCCGGATACCAGTTCTGCACCGTCGAGTACTTGATGTTGGCCTTCTCCAGTGCCACCAGTTCCACCACCGCCGCATGCAACTGGTTTTCGTCGCGCATCGGCGCGGTGCAGCCTTCGAGGTAAGACACCACGGAACCTTCTTCCGCGATGATCAGCGTGCGCTCGAACTGGCCTGTGTGACCGGCGTTGATGCGGAAATACGTGCTCAATTCCATCGGGCAACGGACGCCCTTCGGGATGAACACGAACGAGCCATCCGAAAATACCGCGGAGTTGAGTGCCGCGAAGAAATTGTCACCCTGCGGCACCACCGTGCCCAGGTACTGGCGCACCAGCTCGCCGTGCTCGCGGATCGCCTCGCTCATCGAGCAGAAGATCACGCCGACTTTGGCGAGCTGTTCGCGCGCGGTGTTGGCCACCGATACCGAATCGAACACCGCGTCCACCGCCACGCCCGCCAGCTTGGCGCGCTCGTGCAGCGGCACGCCCAGCTTGTCGTAGGTCTCCAGCAGCTTGGGATCGACCTCGTCCAGCGACTTCGGCTTGTTCTTGGGCGCCGAGTAGTAGCTGATGGCCTGGAAATCGATCGGCGATAGTTTCACCTGCGCCCAGTTCGGCTGGGTCATTTTCAGCCAGCGGCGATACGCCGCCAGCCGCCATTCGGTCATCCACTCCGGTTCTTCCTTGATCGCGGACAGCGCGCGGATCGTACCCTCGTCGAGCCCCGGCGGCAGGCTGTGCGACTCGATATCGGTCACGAAGCCGGCGCCGTAACGACGCGACAATGCGGCCTGGACTTCGCCCGGTTGGGTTGCCATCAGGTTCTCCTTCACACCCTCGCGCCGTGCGCGCGTGCGGGCTGGCGCTGCAACATATCGGCCAGGCTCACACCGCGCAGTGCGTTGTTGATTGCGGCGCCCACGCCCTGCCAGTCGCGGGCCACCGAGCAATACGACTGACGCTCGCAACCCGCGTGACCGAGACTGCACTCGGTCAGGCCGATCGGACCGTCCAGGGCCTCCACGATTTCCGCCAGCGAGATGTTCTGCGCGGGTTTGGCAAGGCGGTACCCGCCGGCCGCGCCGCGAAACGATTTCACCAACCCTGCGCGGGCGAGTTGCTTCAGCAGCTTGCTGACGGTCGGCAATTCCAGATGGGTTTCCTCACCGACCTGCGCCGCCGGCAACACTTCGCCCGGATGGCGCCCCAGGCAGGCCATCACCACGGAAGCGTAATCGGCAAGTCGGCTGACGCGGATCATGCAGGCGGTTGGTTTCAAATAAGTACCAATATGGTACTGTTTGAAGCGCCCGGCCGCAAGGCGCCCAACGTCCTGGACAGTTATGCCGCCTTGGGACGGCGCGTCAGGATCGCGAGGAGATCCGCGATGCGATCGCGCAACTGGCGCCTGTCGCAGATCATGTCGATCGCGCCGTGCTCCAGCAGGAATTCGGAACGCTGGAAACCTTCCGGCAACGTTTCGCGTACGGTTTGCTCGATCACGCGCGGACCGGCGAATCCGATCAACGCCTTGGGTTCTGCGATATGGACATCGCCCAGCATCGCCAAACTGGCCGAGACGCCGCCGGTGGTCGGGTGCGTCAGCACCACGATGTACGGCAGGCCGGCGTTGCGCAGGCGCGCGAGTGCAGCCGAGGTCTTGGCCATCTGCAGCAGCGACTGCAAGCCTTCCTGCATGCGCGCACCGCCGGTGGCGGTGAAGCAGACCAGCGATGATTTGTCATGCAGCGCCGCTTCGGCCGCGCGGGTGAACTTCTCGCCCACCACCGAACCCATCGAGCCGCCCATGTAGCCGAACTCGAATGCGCAGGCGACGAGCGGCATGGTTTTCAGCGTGCCCTTCACCGTCACCAGCGCGTCCTTCTCGCCGGTGGCTTTTTGCGCCGCGAGAATGCGATCACGGTACTTTTTGGAATCCTTGAACTTCAGTGAGTCGACGGGCGCCAGGCCCACGTCGAGCTCATCGCCGCCTTCGTCCAGAAACGCGGCAAGCCGCGCACGCGCACCGATGGTGTGGTGATGCCCGCATTTAGGGCACACCATCAGATTTCGTTCCAGTTCCGGGCGATACAACCCGATACCGCAACCTGAGCATTTTTCCCACACCCCTTCGGGCACCTTGCCACGAATGGGCGCGCCTTCGGTGCGGATTTTCGGCGTGGTCAGTTTCTGCAACCAGGACAAGGCAGATCCCCGTGTGTTCGGTCTCATAGGATACAACGTGCGTACCGGGACCGGCTCACGCCGCTGCTTCGAAGCTTCAGTGACGAGGGCTTTCAACCTGGATGCGGCCCCACAGCAACTTCCAGACAAGCACGATGAAGATGGTGCAACCGACCGCCAGCAGCACCTTGCCCAAGGTCCGCTGATCGGACAGAAGGTAGTTGCTGCACAGCCGTACTGGCGAAACCGCGTACAACCAGCCCAGCCTGAAGACGGTTGCGAGCGTCTCGACCAGGAACACGCCGCGTACCACGAACCCCGCCCGCGGCCAACTGAACGCCAGAGGCACGCCGATCAACAACGGCACGCTGGCGAATTTCGCCAGCGCCACCCACGGGTTTTCCAACGCCGCATCCAGCATCCGCGGCAGCATCCATACCACGGCCACGAATGATGCCAACAACATTCCGCTGATCCCGCTGCGGTTCCACCCTGACAATGCGTCGATGACGCGGTGCGCCAGGAGTGGCGCCAGCCACCATCCCGTCGCCGCGAGCAGCGGAATCTGGACCAGCATCTGCAGGGTCATCGTGGCTTCGAGCACGTGCCGTACCGGCGGCAACGCGAGCACCAGCCACAGCGCCGACCCGAGCCAGCGCGGCGGCACGATCATTGCGCGAGCCCATGGCGGATGTAGCGTTCCGCTTCATGCGGCGCGTCCCAATCGGTGATGGCGACCAGGCGCCCGCGGGGATCGACCACTGCGATGGCGGCGTTGTGCACGTATCCACCGAGCCCATCGGGGATCGCGGTCACACCGAACACGCGCATCAACGCGTCAAGGCTTGAAGCATCGGTCGGGCGCACCGCGAGCCACCCTGCCCCGCGATCGCCCGACCGGCGCTGGTAGCCGGCCAGTTGCGCCGGACCATCGTGCGTGGGATCGAAGCTCACGCTGACGAGCAACACCTTGCCGGCGGCGATCGGCCGCGCCAGCCGTTCCTGCAACCGCGCGAACTCGCTGCCCTGCACCGAGCAGTACGTCACGCAGCGGGTGTAGATGAAATCGACCAGCACCCAGCGCCCGCGAAACCGGGGGAAATCGGTCATCCGTCCGCCGGCGGTCTGCAACGGCACCGGCGGCAGCGCGCGCGGATGCTCGCGCACGTCGATGCGGCGCGCGGTGTCGGAAGTGAATGCCCGGAATCGGTCGGTGGCGGCGGCGAGCACCGCGATCCCGGACGCAAGGATCAGCAGGCTAGCCAGCAGCGTTCGTAGTACCGACACCGACGACTCCGGGTGACGGCGACGGCATTGGCCCGGGCTGCGGCATCGATTCCGGCACCGGCACCGGCGACGGCGATGGCGGTTTCAACAATCCGACCGTGATCCGGATCGCGAAGTAGAGCATCGCCAGCACCACCAGGATGGCACCCACCGAGCCGATCTTGTCGGTGTAGGTCCAGGCATCGAGGTGCTGGGCCATCCGCCGCGGCACGCTCATGCGGCCACCGTCGAGGAACCCGAACACGAAGATCAGACCACCAATCAGGTAGACGGGGAAACCCATCCTGTCCGCGGCCGAATTCGGCGCAGCGTGGGCGCGACTGCCGATCTCGTGGAACATCAGCGACAAGGCCATCGCCAGCACGCCGAGCAGGATGTAGAAGTGGAAATGCCCCGGCACCCACTGGGTGTTGTGCATCACCGAGTTGATGCGGATCGTGCCATCAAGGATGGCCGGCACGATCCCCGCTGCCCAGCCGAACACCGACAGGATCATGAGCCGGGACGGCATCGTCCAGCGGATATTGGAGCGGTAGATGTTGGTGAGCGCCCCGTAGGCGGTCACCAGGAATACCGGGAACCCGGCGCCCCACGAAACCACTTGGCCCATGATCGCCAGCCAGCGCGGCTGCGCGAAGTCCATCAGCAAGTGGTGCGGGAACACGATGACCACGAATACGGTGCTCACCGCCCACGACCACAGGAACGGGCGCGAGATGGGATACGGCTTGCCGGTGTAGCGCGGCAGCAGTTCGTATATCGCGATCACGCCCATGTAGATCGTGGCGTTGATGTACATGTGCCCGAACCAGTAGATCAGGTTCTTGGCGACCAGCGCATTCAGCACCACCTGCGGATAGAAGATGTTGACCAGGCTCATCACCAGGACGACGGCGCCGGCGAGGATTCCCAGCGAATTCGTGATGATCACCATGGTGCTGGCGACGACCGCCTTCGGATGGTCGGGATCGATCTTGCCGCCGAACAGCCATTGCAGGCCGAGCGCGCGGCCGAGGTTGCCGTGCACCTTGATGATGGCCGCCGCCGCGTCGAGGTAGAACAGCAGCGAGCCGACGCCGATGAGCAGGTAGCCCAGCATGAACAAGGCGGAAGAATCCGCGGTCCACATCCCCACTCCGTGCACCGGCAGCGGATACAGGAACGTCCACAATGCCCCGTAGCCGTAGGCAAAAATCGACACGATGATGCACAGCGCGCCGAGCAGGAACAGCACGTAGTTCGCAACGAACGCCCACAGGTGCAAGCGCACGTACTTGCGCAGGAAAAACCACATGACCGCCGTGGTCGCAAGCGATATGGTTCCGACCATGCCGGCGCCGTGCATCGAGAGCAGTTCGTAGAAAAGGTTCGGGGGCACGTCCAGCCACTTGGCCTGGGACATTCGCATCGTCAGGCCCACCAGCATCATCAGCACGAACAGCGCCACGGCCGTGATGATGTACAAGTTGAACGCCACTCGATCGCGGCTCGCGAGTCGCTCGTCGTCCGGATACATGGTGAGCGAAGCCATGGTCAGTCCCCCTTGGCCGCGACCACCTTGAGGGTGGTCTTCATGGGCGCGTGCCCGAGCCCGCAATACTCGAGGCATTGCACCGTATAGGTTCCGGGCCGCTCGAAGGTGTGCAGCAACTTGTTGGTGTAACCCGGCATCGCCTGGGTCTGGGCCACGATGCGCCCATCCGGCGCATAGAGGGCGAAGCCGTGGTTGACGTCGTCGCTGGTGACGCGGAACTCGACCACGCTCCCGGTCCTGACGGTGTCAGGCTTCATCTGCCACGACCACTGGCGTCCGACCACATCCACGACCTGCTGCGCGCCGAGCGTGCCTTGCTGGGGCGGGATCGGAAAATGACGAAGCGTGGCCCAGCTTCCGGCCACGAACCCGACGAACAACACCACGAAAAGCCACGCCTGCAGCACGTGCGCCGAGTGGGCCGACTTGCGCGTCGCCGCTTCATCCGCCGGCTTGCCCGCCTGGACGATCACGTGGACGAAACCCAATGCAACCAGCCCCATACCCACCAGGGCGATGGTCCAAACGACGTCCTGGATATCCACGGCAGATCCCCTCTACCGGTGCGATCTTGGGTGTTTACTCCGATGATTACAACTCATCATTGATCTAGATCAAGCCGCAAGGTTTCGTTTTGATGCCATTCATGTCCTTGAAGAGCGATCGCGGGAGCCTCAAGGGCTGACGGCAGCCAGTGCGGCGCGTATCGGTCGGATAAACAGACGCGCACGGCTGCAGGCATCGTCGGCGCTCGCGGCACCCGCCAGCGCGCCAACCAATGCCGAGCCGATCACCACCGCGTCCGAGAAGGCGGCGACGGATTTCGCGTCGGCCGCGTCCTTGATCCCGAAGCCGACCGCGATCGGGACTTTGGCTCGCTTGCGAAGATCCTCCACGCGTGGCGCGACGTCCTGCGCGGACAACTTTGCCGCGCCGGTGATGCCCGCGAACGACACGTAGTACAGATAGCCTTCGGCCATTTCGACGGCGCGCGCAAGCCGCGCCTCCGAAGTGGTCGGCGCGACCAGGAGGATGCGCTGCAAGCCGGCTTCGCGAAGCGGCTGCAGAGTTGCGTCTTCCTCGATCGGGCAATCGACGATCAGAACGCCATCCACGCCGGCGTCCGCCGCTTCACGCGCAAAACGTTCCATCCCATGGATCTCGATGGGATTCAAATAACCCATCAGCACAACGGGTGTTTCCCAATCGCGTTCACGGAATCCGCGCACCCAACGCAGGATGTCCGCAATGCCGACCTTGTTGCGCAACGCCCGCTCATCGGCGTGCTGGATCACGGGCCCGTCCGCCATGGGGTCGGAAAACGGCATGCCCAGTTCGATCAGGTCGGCACCGCCTTCGACCAGCGCGTGCATCACCGCGACGGTCGCGTCCGGAATCGGATCGCCTGCCGTGATGAAAGGGATCAACGCCGGTCGCTTCTGTGCGCCCAGCGCCGCAAACCGCGCTTTGATGCGGACGCTCATAGCTCGATGTGCTCCCGCTTGGCAATCGTGTGCACGTCCTTGTCACCGCGCCCGGACAGGTTGCAAAGAATCAACTTGTTTTCCGGCAATTCACGCGCCAGCTTGATCGCCTGCGCGACCGCGTGGCTGGATTCCAGCGCAGGCAGGATGCCTTCGGTTTCGCACAGAAGATGAAACGCCGCCAGTGCCTCGTCGTCGGTTACGCCGACGTATTCCGCGCGACCGGTATCCTTGAGAAACGCGTGTTCCGGCCCGACGCCCGGATAGTCGAGCCCTGCGGAAACCGAGTGCGTCTCGGTGATCTGGCCGTCGTCATCGCACAGCACGTAGGTGCGGTTGCCGTGCAGCACCCCGGGACGGCCGGCGGCGAGCGACGCCGCGTGGCGCCCCGTGGCGATGCCCTCGCCCGCGGCTTCGGCACCGACGATGCGCACGCTGCTGTCGTTCAAGAACGCGTGAAACAACCCGAGCGCATTGGAGCCGCCGCCGACGCACGCGGTCAGCACGTCGGGAAGCCGGCCGAACTGCTCCACCATTTGCGCGCGCGCCTCGCGCCCGACCACCGCATTGAAGTCGCGTACCATCATCGGATACGGGTGCGGACCCGCGACCGTACCGATGATGTAGAACGTATCCGCGACATTGGTGACCCAGTCGCGCAACGCTTCGTTCAGCGCGTCCTTCAGCGTCTGCGAACCGGACGTCACCGGCACCACTTTGGCGCCCAGCAGTTTCATCCGGTACACGTTGATCTTCTGGCGCTCGATGTCGACCGCACCCATGTACACCACACATTTCATCCCGAAGCGCGCGCACACCGTGGCGGTGGCGACGCCGTGCTGGCCCGCGCCGGTTTCGGCAATGATGCGCCGCTTGCCCATGGCGCGCGCCACCAGCGCCTGTCCGACCGTGTTGTTGATCTTGTGCGCGCCGGTGTGGTTGAGGTCCTCGCGTTTCAACAGGATCTGCGCGCCACCGATGCGTTCGGACAAGCGCTTCGCGTGATAGATCGGCGATGGCCGGCCGACGTAGTGCTTCAGATCGCCTGCGAATTCTTCTTGAAAGGCGGGGTCATCGCGCAAGCGCGTGTAGGCCGCGGTCAGTTCCTCCAGCGGCGCGATCAGGGTTTCCGCGACGAAGGTGCCGCCGTAGGGACCGAAACGGCCATGCTCGTCGGGAAGCGTGTGGTAATCGATTTCTTTCATGGGTCATCGCAGCGCTTGCGCGGAGCAGGGGCGGTCGCATCAAGGCAAACCAGCATTCTGGCAGCATCCTGAGTACGGGGCGAGCATCACCCGTTCGGCAGCGCCTACGACACGGGTTCGGAACGAAGCCGATCACAAATTCTGGCGGGCGCCCTGCTTCAACTGCTCCACGATCCCTGGCGTGAGCGGACCAAGTACGCCGCGGCGTTGCTCGGGAATGTGGGCGAATGCATCCGCATTCCCGAACACGTAATAGTCCAGCAGGCTGCGCCATGCGGCGCGCTGGTCGGCGGGCAGCGCGCGGAAAGCCAGCAGGCAATGGAACAGCGCCGCGCGCGCGTGGCCGCTGACGTAACCCGGCACGTCCACCGGGTTCCACCAGTAGTTCACCAGCGCGTTCAATTGCTCCAGCGATTCGACGTGGTGCCACCACAAGGGTGGAATGTAGATCGCATCGCCTTCGTCCAAGTCGGCGGCCTGCGCGGTGGCAAGCGCATCCTTGAGGCGCGGATAGCGCGGATCGTCCGGGCGATCCAGTCGCGCGAGGCTGATCGCGGCGCCGGTGGGCGCGTAATCCAGCGGCCCGACGTAAAGGTTCGGCAATTGCTCGGGCGGAAACAGCGTGAAGCGGCGCGTGCCGCAAACCACGCACGCGATATTGTGCTGCGAATCGAAATGCGTCGGCGTGACGGTGCGATTGCCCAGCCACAGCCGCGGTTCGATGCGCGGATCGAGAAACGACAGCGTGTGATCGGCCAGCAGCCCAGGCAGGCATTCACGCAGCGGCACGCTCTGGATCACCAACCCCGGCGCGTGCGCGCGCTGGCTGTAGTTCGCGAGCCGCTGCAGCCCCAGCGTCAACGGCACCTTGAAATGCTGGTAATTGAAACCGGAAAAATCCGGCGTGTAGCCGATGAGGCCTTCGGCATCGGGCGCGATCAGCAATGTGGTCACGTCGGCGCCGCTGTCCAGTTCCGCCAGCCGTTGCGCAAAGGCCGTGTCCGACTGCAAGGCCAGCTTCACGATCGGCCAATCGCGCACCAGTCCGCGGATCACCAGGGGCTTGCCGCGGGCGACTGCGGCGGCAAGATCGAAATCGCGCGGATCGCCTGCGTACTCCTCGAGCGGCACCGCGTCCGGAACTGTCACCGCGGCGGCGCTCATGACATCTCCCCATCGGCGGCGCGTACGGCTACGAAGAATGCACGCATCTTGTCCGCATCCTTGATGCCGGGCGAAACTTCCACGCCGCTGGCAAGGTCCACCGCCCACGGCCGCACCGCGCGGATGGCTTCCCCCACGTTGGAAGGATTCAGACCGCCGGCGAGCAGGATCGGGCGGCCGAGGTCGCGCGGAATACGCGACCAGTCGAAGGTTCTGCCGCGCCCACCCTGCTGGCCCGGTGGATGGCCGTCCAGCACGAAACCGGCCGCGCGTCCGTGTTGCGCCACAACCCCGCGCACGTCCACGTCACCGTCCATGCCGATGGCCCTGGTATAACGCACCCCGAAGGACTCACAGAATTCTGCATTCTCGCGGCCGTGGAACTGCACAAGATCGGGGCGAACGTCGTCGATGATCGTCCGCACGCGTTCGGCGGGAAGATCGTGGCTCAGCACCACTGCGTCGACCAGCGCCGGAAGCGCAGTACGGATTGCACGCGCCTGTTCGATCGAAACGCAGCGCGGACTGCTCGGCGTCATCACGATGCCGATCGCGTCCGCGCCCAGTTCGCAGGCGAGCAACGCGTCCTCTACGCGGGTGACACCGCAGATTTTTACGCGGGTGCGGAACATGGCGGCAGCGTGACTTCGGCTGGAAGTTTCCATTCTGCCGGATACCGCGGCCCGATGAAGGTGAGCCCCTGCGGTGGCGCGGTGACGCCCGCGACTTCGCGGTTGCGCGCGCCCAGCAGTTCCGCGATCCAATCGACCGGTCGCTCGCCGCGCCCGACTTCCAGCAGCGAGCCGACGATGTTGCGCACCATGTGGTGCAGGAACGCATTGGCTTCGATCTCGACGATCACCTGCTCGCCTTCGCGATGCACACCGACGGCGGTGACATTGCGACGCGGGTGGCGGGCCTGGCATGACACCGCGCGGAACGAGGAAAAATCCTGCTCACCCACCAGCGCCTGTGCCGCCGTGTGCATCGCCTCCGCATCCAGCGGCACACGCTCCCACGAGAGGAACCGGGCGTCCAGCGCGGGACGGATCCCGCGATTGAGGATTGCATAGCGATAGCGCCGCGCCCGCGCGGAAAATCGGGCATGGAAATCCTCCGGCATGGCTTTCGCCCACAGCACTGCGACCGCGCGCGGCAGCCGCGTGGTGGCACCCAGCATCCAGGCGCGCGGGTCGCGCTCTGCATGCGCATCGAAATGCACCACCTGGCAGCGCGCGTGCACGCCGGCATCGGTGCGGCCAGCGCAGGTCACTTCGACAGGATGGTCGGCGACAAACGACAGCGCCGATTCCACCTCGGCCTGCACGCTCGGCCCGTGACTCAGCCGCTGCCAGCCGAAGAAATCGGTGCCGTCGTATTCGATGCCCAGCGCGACCCGCATTGCCTCATGTCAGCCCGCGACGTCGGCCAGCAGGCGCCTGGCTTCATCCTTCTGGGCCTGCGAACCTTCCTCGACCACTTCTTCCAGCATCGCGCGTGCGCCGACCGGATCGCCCATGTCCAGATAGGCGCGTGCAAGATCGAGCTTGGTGTCCACTGGATCGTCCGCGAATTCGGGCTCGGTGTCCGCGGCGAAAGTGCGGGTCGGCTCCGGCACGTGATCCTCGGCTACCAGTGCCAACCCGGGGGTGTGCGCGGCTTCGTGCTCCACGGATGTGTCCGGCTCATCCGCCGGCGGTGTCGCTTCCAACGTCTCCTGCGCTTCGAGCGGCTGGTGCAACGCCGCCATGCCATAGGGATCGTCGTGTGTTTCGGACGGCAATTCGAACAGCGGCAAGTGCGGCGCCAGCTCCTCGCCCATGGTCGAGGCTTCCCGCCATTCCGCGCCGTGCAGGTCCGCGACATGCTCGCGCATGGCCGTGGCCGCCGCGACGAAACCTGTTTCGTCGCCCTGTTCGTGATACCACCGGCACAACGCAAGGTGCGCCGGGAGATCTTCCGGATGCTCTGCCACGTGCGCCTGCAACGCCGCCTTGTCGTCCGCCGCGACGGGTGGTGGCGTGACGTCATCGGGATCCGTCAATGGTCCGTGCGCGACGACCGGGGCATCGCCGCCACGCCGCTTGAGTACGAGTCCGATCAGGACCAATGCCAATACGATCAATCCGGCGACAGCCCACGTCAGCGGGCGTTCGTACCACTGCGGGGCCGAAGGCCGTGGCTTTGCCGTGGCCGACTTGGCGGAGGCGCCCGGGCGCGCAACCGAGGCCGCTGCGGCGGGTGCTTTTGCAGCCGGCTGGGCCGCGCTGGCGCTCGCGGTTGTCGCCACCGACGATGCACCCGTGGCACCGGCTTTTCCGGACTGCACGTCCGCGAGCTTGCGCTGCAATTCCGCGACCGTCGCGTCTTTCAGGCTCAACAACTTGTCGGACTTGTCCGAGATGTCCTTGAGGCTGCGTACGCGCGATTCGAGATCGGCGTTGGATTGATCGAGGCTGATCAGCGCGCTGCGATCGTTCTGCAGTTTTTGCTGCAACCCGGTGACGGTTTCGCTGCCTGTGCCCCCCGCAACGCCGGAGCGGCTGCTGGCACCGCGGCCCTCCCCCGTCGGCGGAACCAGCGAAAGGTGGTCGGAGGCCGGCGCCGCATTACCCGGTTTGGGCGCGGCATTGGCGGCAGCCTGTGCCGCCGTGCCCTCGACCACCGTCGCCGGATGTGGGCGCGACGCCCGCCAACTTTCGTATTGGCGGTGCACTTCGGCGTTGGCTTCGGCAACGGTCGTCTGGTCGATCACATCGCGAGTGGGAATGCGCAGGATCGCCCCGGCCTTGAGATCGTTGATGTTGTTCTTGAAGAACGCCTCGGGATTGGCGGCCTTGATCGCCACCATCAACTGGTTGACGGTGACGTCGGAGCCGCGGGTAGCGTCTTTCGCGATGCCGTACAGGGTGTCGCCGCGATGCACATTGACGCTCTCCTCGGGCAGGTTGCCCGGCTGCGCGGAGGGCGTGGGCTGAGGGACGGCACGCGGCGGCGCCGGTGCTGGTAGCGCTGCAGGCGCCGATGCGGCCGGCGGCTGGCTGGGCGCAGAGGGTTGGGGAGCAGCCTGTGCCTGGGGAGGGACAAACGCCGAAGATGGCGGCAATTCCGCAGGCTGGGATGATCGCACCGCGCTGCCCGGCGCGCTCGCGACAGGCGCGGCCTGGACGCCCGGCGCGGGCGCGGCGATCACGGGGTTCAACAACACCACGAACTCGCGCACCTGCTTGCCCTCGCGCGTGTTCACCTGCAGCAGGAAATCGAGGTACGGATCAGTGACGGGCTGGGGGCTGGTGACGAGAATCAGTTTCTGCCCGTTGTTGTCGGTGACCACGTGGAACTGCAGCGTCTGGTCGGTCGGCGTGACCTGCAGTCCGGCACGGGTGAAGTCCTCGGCGGGCGCCAGTCCGACGGTCAGCCCTTCCAATTCGGTGAGATTCTTCGGACGCAGCGGGATCGCGGCCACCAGCGGCTGGTTCAACGCCGACTTGACCTGGATCTGGCCCAATTGCAGCGCCCACGCCGGCGTGGCGGAGGCGGCCAGCAACGCGGCACATGCAATGCGGAGTTTCAAGTTCATGAACCGAGGTCCCCAGCGAGCGTACGACGCGTGGGGGCTGCCCATTCAGCCATGCCCCGCGCGAACGCAAGGGTATTGCAGAAACTGCCAATCACCAAGCCCGTGCGCGGCCACACTCAATGACCGGCAGAAGTTGCGGAAGTCGGCACGCCCGCCGCCTGAAGCTTCTGCTGCAGTGCTGCGATTTCGGCATCGCGCTGCTGCAACTGTTTTTGCTGGGCGGCGTTCTGCTGCTCCCTTTGCTCCACTTGCGCCTGCAACGCCGCGTTGCGCGAGCGCGCCGCCGCGATCTTCGCATCGGTGTCCTTCACCTGTGCCTGCAAGGGGGCCGTCTTGTCCGCGTGGCCGGACGCCGGTGGCGCGGCCATCAAGGCACCCGAGGCGCCGAGCAGCGCCATCCCAACCATGGAAGCAATGAGAAGCTGTTTCATCGTCATTTCCCGGGCGCAGGCCAAACCCGTTTCAAAGGTAGTCGCGGACAAGTATCTCCGCGATCTGAACGGCATTCAACGCCGCACCCTTGCGAATATTGTCGGAGACAATCCACAGGTCCAGCCCGTTCGGGTGCGAGATGTCTTCGCGAATGCGTCCGACGTAAACCGGATCCTTGCCCGCTGCGTGGCCCACCGGCGTCGGATAGCCACCGGGCCTGCGTTCATCCACGACCACCACGCCCGGCGCGGATTCCAGCAGCGCGCGCGCAGCGGCGGCGTCGATCCTTTCGCGGGTTTCGATGTGCACCGCCTCGGAGTGGCCGTAGAACACCGGCACGCGCACGCAAGTGGGGTTCACCTGGATCGAATCGTCCTCGAGGATCTTGCGGGTCTCCCACACCATCTTCATTTCTTCCCTGGTGTAGCCGTTGTCCAGGAACACGTCGATATGCGGGATCACGTTGAACGCGATACGCGCCGGGAATTTGTCGGGCTCCACGTCGTGGAAGTTCAACAGTTCCGCGGTCTGGCGTCCGAGTTCTTCCATGCCCGAACGTCCGGCGCCCGACACGGATTGATACGTCGCCACGTTGATGCGTTCGATGCCCACGGCGCGGTGGATCGGCGCCAGCGCCACCAGCATCTGCATGGTGGAGCAGTTGGGATTGGCGATGATGTTGCGGCTGGTGTATTCCGCGATGGCGTGCGGATTCACCTCGCTGATCACCAGCGGTACGTCGCCCACGTAACGGAATTCCGAGGTGTTGTCGATCACCACCGCGCCGGCCGCGGCGGCACGCGGTGCATGCTCGCGGCTCACCGAACCGCCGGCCGAAAAGAATGCAATGTCGATGCCGGCGAAATCGTATTTCGCAAGCTCGCGCACGGTCACCTGCTTGCCGGCGAACCTCACCGTACTTCCCGCGGAACGCTCGCTGGCAACCGGCACGAACTCGCCGACCGGGAACTCACGCTCCTCCAGAATGGACAACAAGGTCTCGCCCACCACGCCGGTGGCGCCGACCATCGCGACGTTGTAACGCTCCTGCCTGCTCACGTCCCATTGCTCCTCGGTTCAAGCCTTCCTGCCCACCCATCAACCCGCGCCCGGCGGAATCCTTGGTTTCACATCGCCCACATCGCCGCACTGCGCCCGGTGCCTGAGCGCCTGATCCATCAACACCAGCGCCACCATCGCCTCGGCGATCGGCGTAGCGCGAATGCCCACGCAGGGATCGTGGCGGCCCTTGGTGCGAACATCCATTTCCTCGCCCGCCGTGTTCACACTGCGACCCGGCAGCAGGATGCTGGAAGTCGGCTTCAGCGCGATCGAAGCCACAACATCCTGCCCTGACGAAACGCCGCCCAGTATGCCGCCAGCGTGATTGGACACAAAGCCGTCCAGACGCATTTCGTCGCGATGTTCGCTGCCCTTCTGCGCAACGCTGGCGAAGCCAGCGCCGATCTCGACGCCCTTCACCGCGTTGATCGACATCAGCGCCGACGCCAGCTCCGCATCCAGCTTGCCATACACCGGCTCGCCCCATCCCGGTGGCACGCCAGTCGCGGCCACGTTGATCCGCGCGCCGCAGGAATCACCCGCCTTGCGCAACGCGTTGATGCGGGCTTCCAGTTCCGGCACCTGCGCCGCGACGGGCCAGAAGAAGGGATTGCCTTCCACCACGTTGAAATCGATGGCTGCGCCCCTGGGCAGGTCCGGCGCGATGTCGTCCATCTGCGCCAGCCAGCCGTGTACTTCGACGCCGTATTTTTCCTTGAGCCACTTCTTCGCGATTACCGCCGCCGCCACCCGCATCGTGGTTTCGCGCGCCGAGGCGCGCCCACCGCCACGTGGATCACGGATGCCGTATTTTTGCCAATAGGTGTAGTCGGCGTGCCCGGGGCGGAAGACTTGCGCAATATCGGCATAATCCTTCGACCGCGCGTCGGTGTTGCGGATCAGCAGCGCGATCGGCGTGCCGGTGGTCCTGCCTTGGTAGACGCCGGACAGGATTTCGACTTCATCGGCTTCATGGCGCTGCGAGGTGTAGCGCGACTTGCCGGTGGCGCGCCGCGCAAGATCATGCACGAAATCTTCCTGCGAAATCGCGATGCCGGGGGGGCAACCATCCACGACGCAACCGATCGCCGGCCCGTGCGACTCGCCGAAGGTGGTGACGCTCAGGAGTTTGCCGAAGGTGTTGGAAGACACGGCACGCGATCCCTTGAAAACAGGCCAGGCAAGCTTAGCGGTCGCCGGCGACGTCCGGCGCGGCCAGCCATTCGCCCGCCGGCAGTTCGAACAGCACATCGCCCGCCTGCGAATCGCGGCGATGCATGCCCAGCCCTTCCAATAGTCGCATGCACATGAAGTTCCGCGGGTCGACCAGCGCGATCACACGCTTCTTGTGCAGGCCGCCGAAGACGAAATCGAACATCACTTCGACGGCCTCGCGCGCATACCCCTGCCGCTGGTGCGCGGGCGCGAGGCTGATACCCAGTTCCACGGTGGCCTCGTCCATGAAATGCAATCCCAGGTCGCCGATCAATTCGCCCGAATCACGCAGGCGGATCGCGCGCTGCCACCAGGCGCCGAGCCTGTCTGGCGCACGACCGTGCTGCGCCTCGATGAACCGCGCGGCGTCGGTGATCGAGGCGGGTTTCCAGCCCTGGTAGCGACTCACCTCGGGATCACCGCGATACCCGAACAACGCTGACGCATCTTCCTCGCGCAAGGCATCCAGCCGCAGGCGCACGGTGACGATCTCCACGATCAGCGCGCATCCGCGGCCGCGCGGATAGCCTCGGCGTGGACGACCAGATCCTGACGTTCCAGCACGAACACACCCATGGGCCCGACCTTGAACTCGATCCACACGAACGGAACCCCGGGCAGCAACGCCGCGAGCGCCCGCTCACTTTCGCCAACCTCGACGATCAGCAAGCCCTCATCCGCCAGATGTGGGGGCGCATCGCGCAAGATGCGCAATGCGATGTCCAGGCCGTCGGCACCAGCGGCCAATCCCAGCTTCGGTTCGTGCGCGTATTCGCCCGGCAACGCGGCGTATTCGGCATCGGTGACGTACGGCGGATTCGAAACGATCAGGTCGTAGCGCGCGCCCGTCAATCCGGAAAACAGGTCGGACCGGATCGCGCGCACTTGCTTGTCGAGCCGATGCAGCGCGATGTTCTCGCGCGCCAGCGACAGCGCGTCGTCGCTGATGTCGGCAATGTCCACGTGCCAGTGCGGGTTGCGCGCGGCCATCGCAACGCCGATGCAGCCCGAACCCGTGCACAGGTCCAGCGCGCGTTCGACCTGGCGACCATCCAGCCAAGGCGAAAAACCTTCCTCGATCAATTCCGCGATGGGCGACCGCGGCACCAACGCGCGCGGGTCCGATTTGATTGGCATGCCCGCGAACCAGGCCTCTCCGACCAGATACGCGACCGGCTCGCGGGTTTCGATGCGGCGATCGATCAGCGACAAGACGCGCGTCTTCTCGATCGCCGTCACCCGCGCACCGCCATAGGCCGGCGGCAGATCCGGCGGCAGGTGCAGGCAAGACAGCACCAGGTGCGTCGCCTCGTCGATCGCGTTGTCGTGGCTGTGTCCGAACGTCAGCCCGGCCGCGTTGAAGCGGCTGGCCGCGTAGCGGATCAGGTCCACGATCGTCTGCAGTTCATTTGTCATGGCGGTGCGCGCAAAGCGGGCAGTATAGACGTGGCTCTGCGGCTAAACTGGCCCGATGCGCTTCTCGATCGTCCTTCAATATCTCGCACCGCAAAAAACCCTCAGCCGCATCGTGCGCGCCGCCACCCGCTGGACCTGGCGGCCGTGGAAGAACTTCCTGATTGGTCGCGTGATGCGTGCATACCACGTCGACATGAGCGAAGCCGCGCAACCCGATCCCTACGCGTTCCTGAGCTTCAACGACTTCTTCACCCGCGGACTGCGCACGAATGTGCGGCGAGCCGAAGGGGACGCCGACACCATCGTCAGTCCCGCGGACGGACGCATCAGCCAGATCGGCCGCGCCGAAGGCGGCCGCATCCTGCAGGCCAAGGGTCGCAGCTACACGGTCGCCGAGCTGTTGGCCGACCCCGACGCCGCCGAAAAATATCGCGACGGCTGCTTCGCGACGATTTACCTTTCGCCGCGGGACTACCACCGCGTGCACGTGCCGCTGGATGGCGAACTCGTCGAGACCGTGCACGTGCCCGGACGCCTGTTCAGCGTCGCGCCCGATCCGGTGGCCGAAATACCGAACCTGTTCGCCCGCAATGAACGGCTGGTCTGCCATTTCGAAGGCCCGTACGGACCCTTCGTGGTGGCCATGGTGGGCGCCATCCTGGTTTCCGGGATCACCACGGTCTGGGGCGGCCCGGTGGTGCCGCCGTATGCGCGCGACATGGTGCGGCATGACTGGCGCGGCTGGGGCGTCCGGGTGAGACGTGGCGCGGAAATGGCACGCTTCGAAATGGGCTCAACCGTGATCGTGCTGACGCCATCGGGGCAGCTCGATCCGGCGCTCGGACCCGAATCGATCGTGCGGGTGGGCCAGTGCCTGGGGCATTTGTCGCCGGACCCCGATCAAGGCACAATCGTTGGACACAGGGTAAACGGCGAACCCGTGTGAGGAATCCGTCCTTGACCTCGCAATACCAGAAACCCGGGGACAACTACCTCCGGCGGCTTGTCACACGCGTCACGGCGATGGGTCGCAACGCGCGCCTGCGGCGGCAGCTCGGCGACATCGAGCACCGCGCACTCGAGCTTCCGCGTTCGTATCGCGAGCAGTTGGCCGAGTTGATCGGGCGCGAATGCGACAACGTGGCGCAGTGCGCCGATCCCTCGCAGTATGGCCTCCAGACCGAGGACGGCGTCACTGCCAACGGCCTCGACGTGGGCTACGACCGTGCCCGCTCGGACAATGTGCAGGTGCGCATGCGCGGCCTCGCGTTGTGGATCGCGCTGGTGTACCACGAGACCCGCGGCTCCAGCGCGGCGGAAAGCGAGGATCTGCATCGCCAGGTCCTGCGCATCATGCGCGAACTCAAGGTGTTTTCGTCGCGACTGGAATCCGGCGGGACCAGCGCTTGACATTGCGCAGCATTTTTCTCCGGGGCGCCGGGGACCCGCACACGGATTGCGCCCAGGTCCCCAGGTCATGATCGAAGTCGGACACGCCAGCCATACCGGCCTGCGCCGTGAATTGAACGAAGACACCTACTGGGCCGATGCGGATCTCGGCCTGTTTCTCGTCGTCGACGGGATGGGCGGATACGGGCGCGGCGAAGTGGCGGCCGCCATCGCACGCGACGCGCTGGTGGATGCCGCCCGCGCGGGCGGCGATCTGGTGGCAGCCATCCGCAACGCAGGCAACGCGATCGCCACTTTCGCCTCGGCGACAGCGGGCACCACCCCCGCCGGCGCGGCGCTGGCGTTATTGAGAATCGAACGCGATCAGTACGCCGTGGCACGCATCGGCGATGCCCGCGTATACCTGCGGCATCACGGTATCCAGCAATCGCTTTGCCGCGGAAACCCGGACGCAGTGCCGGATCCGGACACGACCGCGGGAGATGTTGTCGAATCCGGTTCGCCCACGCCCAGGCGCAACCGCATCACCCAGGCACTGGGTATCACGCCCATGCATGAGCTATACGCGGAACCGGCATGCGGCACGCTGGAGCGCGGGATGCAGTTCCTGCTGTGCAGCGATGGCTTGAGCGAGGAACTGGACGACGCGCGCATCGCCGCGGTGCTCGCGCGCACCGATCTCGCGGCCCAGGAATGCGTCGATCACCTGCTGCTGGCTGCGCTGGGTGCAGGCGGCCGCGACAACATCAGCATCGTGCTGGTCCGGGTGAGCTGAACCCGATATACACTAGGCCGGTTCGGCCACGACTTCTTCGCGTCGCCACAAGCTGCCGCCGCTGGCCTCGTCCAGGGCATCCATGCGCGCATCGTGGGCCGCAGACTCTTCTGGAGTGGCGAGCAGGACACGCGGGCGCGTCGCCAACATCGACCCAGCCAGTCCCGCCGCCGCGACCGCGTGTGTGGAAGGTGCTTCGCCGCCCAGCGCCAGCGCGCCCTGTCCAGCCGTCATCGCCACCCATACATCGGCCAACAGGTGCGCATCCAGCAGCGCGCCATGCACTTCGCGATGACTGTTGTCGATGCCGAGGCGTTTGCAGAGCGCGTCGAGTGTGTTCTTCTGGCCGGGATACTTCTGCCGAGCCAGCGCCAACGTATCGATGATCGCGGCGTGATCGGCCACGCAGCCGAACGCGACGCCCGCCCGCTTCAGTTCATCGTCCAGGAATGACGTATCGAACGCGGCGTTGTGGATCAACAACTCCGCGCCGTCGATGAATGCCAGGAAGTCGGCGGCGATATCGGCAAAGCGGGGCTTGTCGCGCAGGAAATCATCGGTGATGCCGTGAACCGCCACCGCGCCCGCGTCGATCGCGCGCTCGGGGTTCAGGTATTGATGGAATTTGCGCCCGCTCGGGCGGCGATCGACGAGCTCCACGCAGCCGATTTCGATCACCCGATGACCACGCTCGACTTCGAGTCCTGTCGTTTCGGTATCGAGCACCACCTTGCGCGTCATGGCGTCCCCCTCGGCAAGTCCTGGTCAGCCTGTGCGTTTCCGCTTCGTCCATTCAAAGCTCATTTCTCCACAACCCCCGCCATGCCGTTGCAAAGCACATGGCAGCTCCCTTGACTCAAGAGAGCTGGCGGCCTGAAACATCTCGCATGCGCGGGATCGGTGGATTTTTCATCCGTTCGGCTTCGGTACGCGCGGCTTGATCCACGCGCTCGTTTTCCGGATGTCCCGAGTGCCCGCGCACCCAAGCCCAGCTTACCCGATGGTTTTCGCGCGCCGTCGCCAAACGCTCCCATAAATCCTGGTTTTTGACCGGCTGCTTGCCCGAGGTCCGCCAGCCGTTCGCGCGCCATGTGGCGATCCACTGCTCGATGCCTTGGCGGACATACTGCGAGTCGGTGGTGAGCACCACCTCGCAGCCGCGCTTCAGCGATTCCAGCGCCATGATCGCAGCCATCAACTCCATCCGGTTGTTGGTGGTCGACACCTCACCGCCGGCCAGCAATTTCTCCTTGCCCCGCCAGCGCAACAGCGCGGCCCAGCCACCGGGTCCAGGATTGCCGAGGCACGCGCCGTCGGTGAAGATTTCGACCGCGTCGCCCCCACTCATGCGCATTGTCGGTGCGCGCCGGGCAATACCGGCTTGTGCTCGACCACCCGCCGCGCGGGTGCCTTGCGAAGCGGAATCGCAGCCAGCGTGCGTTGCTGCGCCTCGATCACCCAAGCGCCGCCCATCCCGCGCACCAGCCAATGGGGGACGCCTGCCTCGCCCCGCACCCGCGGCCACGGCGAACCGCAACGCACGACGCGTGAAATGTTCAGCCCGTTGGCGCGCAAGGCGCGCTCCCAACGACCTGGCGCGGTACCGGCGTGCCACAGCGAGCGTGGATGGAGATCCGCCACCAGCAGCACGCCATGCGGCGCCAGTACCCGAGCCAATTCGGCGGCGACGGTTTCGGGCCGGATGCTGGTGAGCTGGGTGAAGCGCACCAGCACCGCACAGAACGATTCGTCCCCGAACGGCAGCGCGTCGACCGCCGCGCGCAGCGACCCGTTCCAGGGGTGACCCTCCGAGCCCGAGCGCAACGCGGTCCAGCAACCGATCCCGCTCACGGCCGGGATCGCCATCGAAATGCCATCCAGCATCAATGCATGGGTGCCCGCCACCCGCGCCAGACGGGCTTCGCACACGGCCATCGCATCGGCGCCGATCGCGTCGATCGCAGGATCATCCTTGTCAAATGGGTATTTGGACATCGTGGGTTGCAGGCGAAACCTTTGGTGATGCATCACGAACGCGGTGTGACCATTGTGACGGATTCATGAGTGAACGATAAGCAGGAGCTGTCGTTTAACGCACCGCTAACGAACTGGAGGGAGGGTGGCTGTTAGGGTTAGCCTTTCCCCGGGCCAGACTCCTGAATGCCGCCTCTGCGCGCCCTGCCAGCCTTGCGTGACAATTACATCTGGATGCTCGCCGAGGCGGCGTCCGGGACGGCGCTGGCGGTGGATCCCGGCGACGCTGCGCCCGTGCTGCGCGCGCTCGAGCGCGACGGGCTCACACTGACAGCCATTCTTCTGACCCATCATCACGCCGACCACATCGGCGGCACCGCGAAACTCAAGGCGCTGTTTCCAGACGCGACCCTCTATGCGCCGGTGGATGATCGTATCCAACTTTCCGCAACCCGCGTCGGCGACGGTGATGTGATCGCGATTCCCGCGCCTGCCGCGCGTTTCGAGGTCCTCGAAGTGCACGGCCACACCCGCAGTCACATCGCCTACCACGGCGAAGGCCTGTTGTTCTGCGGCGACACCTTGTTCAGCCTTGGCTGCGGCCGAATGTTCGAAGGCACGCCGGACGAGATGCTCGCCTCGCTCGATCGACTCGCCGGCCTGCCGGCTGACACCCGGGTGTGCTGCGGACATGAATACACGCTGGCGAATGCCAATTTCGCGATCAGCGTGGAACCCGGCAACGCCGTGTTGCAGTCTCGCATGGATGATGCGCGCGCGCAGCGCGCGCGCGGCGAGCCGACCTTGCCCGCGCGGCTGGCCGACGAACGCGCGGCCAATCCGTTCCTGCGCGTCGAGGCCATCGCCGACGACCGCATCCCCTGGCCCCAGGGGGCCAAGCCGTCGCAGCGACGCGTCGACCGGTTCGCCGCGCTCAGGCTGGCCAAGGATCACTTCCCCGCATGAGCACCGCACGCACCGGCACCCGCTTGTCGACGCTTGCCGTCTGTGCGCTGCTCGCCGCCTGCGCGGCCGAACCCGTGAAGCCACCACCCAAACCCGCGGTGGTGATTGCACGTCCTGAATCGCCGCCGACCACATTGGCGCCGATCGCACCCGCCATCGCGAAAGGCGAACCGTGGAACAGCCTGACCGCCAGCTTCGTGATGCCCGACTGCGCGGATTCGCCGTTGATCCGTACCAACGCCGCGATGTATACCCGCTCGCCGGCACATTTCGAACAGCGCTTGAAAAGCGTCCTGCCGCTGATGATGTACGTGCAGAAGCAGTTGCAGGCCGCCGGCGTTCCCGGCGAATTCGCAATGCTGCCGATGCTCGAAAGTTCGTACAACCCGGCCGAACCCAGTCGCCATGGGGATCCTGGCGGCATGTGGCAGATGTTGCCGCGCACGGGACGCCTGCACGGACTCGTGACCAACGGTCACTATGACGGCGTGCAGGATCCGGTCGCCTCCACGCGCGCGGCCATCAAGATGCTGAAGTCGCTCGATCAGGAATTCGGTGACTGGCGGCTGGTCGACATGGCCTACAACGCCGGTCGTTACGCCGTGCTCGGTGCACTGCGGCACCATTCCGATCTCGGCGATGACGCAATTCCCGATATTCCCGTCAGCCGCTCCACCCGCATCCACCTCGCGAAGCTGATGGCGTTGAGCTGCATCCTGCGTGATCCGCAACGCTTCCACATCAAGCTGCCGCAACCGTCGCCAGATGATCAACTTCAAGCCATACAGGTGCCGGCGGAAACGCGACTGCGCAGCGCCGCGGAAATGGCCGAAGTTTCCGAATCGGAATTGCGCGCGTTGAACCCTGGCTACCGCGGCACCAGCGTGCCGGCCGACAGCCCGCGTACCCTGCTGTTGCCAATGACAGCCGCGCAATCGCTGATGGCGGCGTTGACGGTCGACACTTCCGAGACGGTCGCGCAGGTGAGTACGCATGAACGGAACGCCGGCCCCGGCAACAGCGTGCCGCTGCCCGCCGAACCCGCGCCACCCGCCGCCGATGCAGCCTCCCCGGCGCCGGTCGCCACTCCATTGCCCGCGAAGCGCCACCGCGTGCGCAAAGGCGAAACCCTGTGGTCGATTGCGAACCGCTACCACGTGAGCGTACGCGACTTGAAGCATTGGAACGATCTCAGCGACGACACCGTGCAGCCGGGCGAGACGTTGCGCATCCAAGGTTGAGGCATTGTTGTTGCGGGCTTCCTGATCGCTGCACGCCAACCGACCGTGCTTCCACGAAAGCCGCATACAATGGGCGACTTTCCTGATCCCGAATCGGAGCACAAGCCGCCATGGGTTTCCTCGAAGGCAAGCGCGCACTCGTCACCGGCATCCTGAGCAACCGTTCGATCGCGTGGGGCATCGCGCAAGCCCTGCATCGCGAAGGCGCGAAGCTCGCCTTCACCTACGTCGATGAGAAACTGCGCAGCCGGGTCGACGAAGCGGCCAGCCAGCTCGGCTCGGACATCGTGCTGCCGTGCGATGTCAGTCGCGACAGCGACATCGCAACGCTGTTCGAAGGCCTCGGCAAGCACTGGGACGGATTGGATATTTTGATCCACTCCATTGGCTTCGCCCCGCGTGAGGCGCTGCAGGGCGAATTCCTGGACGGGCTGACACGCGAGAGCTTCAGGGTCGCGCACGACATCTCCAGCTATAGCCTGGCCGCACTGGCCAAGGCCGCGCGCCCAATGATGAAGGGCCGCCATGGCGCCATCCTTACGCTTACCTACCTTGGTTCAGAGCGTGCGCTGGCTTCGTACAACGTGATGGGCTTGGCCAAGGCAAGCCTCGAAGCCAACGTGCGCTACCTCGCGCTCAATCTCGGGCCCGAAGGCACGCGCGTCAACGCGATTTCGGCCGGTCCGATCAAGACCCTCGCCGCCTCCGGCGTCGCCGGTCTGCGCAAGATGCTGGAACACGTCGCACAGGTCTCGCCGCTGCGCCGCAACGTCAGCATCGGCGACGTCGGCAACGCCGCGGCATTCCTGTGCTCGGACCTTGCAGCCGGAATCACCGGCGAGGTCGTGTACGTCGATGCCGGCTACAACACGCTCGGTATGGCAGGATTGGAGATGGGCGCCTGACCCGCGCCCGTGCTCTACCTCTCTTCGGGAGAGGCGGCCGCAGGGCGAACACGCAGCGCTTTTCGAAGGCCGGGTGAGGGTTCGCTTTCTGGCGAACTGCACCGACATCCCCGTCTTGATGCCGCGCGCCCCCGCCTTCGGCGTTCAAATCGGCGGTCCCCTGCCGATTTGGTCGGCGTCGTGCAAGGGCACGAGGAAAGCTCTGCGTCGCTGACGGCCATCCTTGAGCTGCATCGTTATGGGCCGCGCGATCATCTCCGCCGCGCGGGGAAGAATCATGCGTCATGCGATAATCCGCGATTGTTTTCCGATTGCGAAGCCGAGCAATGCCCCGAGAAATCCTGGTCACCAGCGCCCTGCCCTATGCCAACGGACACATCCACCTTGGCCACATCGTCGAACACGTGCAATCGGACATCTGGGTACGTGCGATGCGGATGGCCGGGCACACGGTGCACTACGTCTGCGCGGATGACGCGCACGGCACCTCGATCATGCTGCGTGCGGAAAAGGAAGGCATCGCGCCGGAAGCGCTTATCGACGGCGTATGGAAAGAGCACACCGCGGACCTGCGCGACTTCGGCGTCGCCTACGATCACTACTCCAGCACCCATACCGAAGCCAATCGCGAGTTGACCTACCGCATCTGGCAAGCGCTGGAGAAAAACGGCCACGTCGAATCGAAGCCAGTCAAGCAGTTGTTCGATCCCGAGCGGCAGATGTTCCTGCCCGACCGGTTCATCAAAGGCGAATGCCCGGTCTGCCATTCGAAGGACCAGTACGGCGACGCCTGCGAGGTGTGCGGCAGCACCTACAACCCCATCGACCTCATCAATCCGTACTCGGTGGTGTCGGGCGCCAAGCCCGTCGAAAAGGAATCGCTGCACTTTTTCGTGACGCTGGCCGATTTCGAAGCGCTGCTGAAGACGTGGCTGCAAGAACGTCGCGCCGCCGGCGGGCTGCAATCGGAAGTCGTCAACAAGTTGAAGGAATGGTTCGCCGATGGCCTGCGCAGTTGGGACGTGTCGCGCGACGCGCCCTACTTCGGCTTCGAGATTCCCGATCAGCCTGGCAAGTACTTCTACGTGTGGGTTGACGCGCCGATCGGCTACCTCGCCGCGTTCAAGGAATTGTGCGAAAGCGGTTCCAAACCCGATTTGAAGCCGGAGGATTTCGATCGCTTCATCCGCGCCGGCAGCGACACCGAAATGGTGCACTTCATCGGCAAAGACATCATCTACTTCCATACCCTGTTCTGGCCGGCGATGCTGCACGGGGCGGGCCTGCGCATGCCGACGGCGGTGAACGTGCACGGCTTCCTGACCGTGGACGGCGCCAAGATGTCGAAGTCGCGCGGCACCTTCCTCAATGCACGCACCTATCTGGAACACCTCGACGCCGACTGGTTGCGCTATTACCTGGCTTCGATGCTGGGTCCGACACTCGCCGACATCGATCTCGATCTGAAAGCCTTCGAGGAACGCGTCAATTCGCACCTCGTCGGAAAATGGGTGAACATCGCCAGCCGCTGCGCCGGCTTCGTGCACAAATTCTTCGGGGGCAAACTCGCCGAAGCGCTTCCCGAAACCGCGCGCGCGCGTTACGACGCGGCCGCCGCCAAGCTGGAAGCCTGCGCCGCGCTGTACGAGTTGCGCGACTATGCCGCCGCCATGCGGCTGGTCATTGAAGTCGCGGACGAAGCCAACGCCTATGTCGCCGACCACGCGCCATGGGTGATGGCCAAGGATGAAAGCCGGCGCGGAGACCTGCACGTCGTGTGCACGCTCGCGCTGAACTATTTCCGACTGCTGACGATCTGGCTTGCGCCCGCGGTGCCGGCGACTGCCGCGCGCGCTTTCAAATTCCTGGACGATGCACCGGATCGCTTCACCGCCGCGCACGCGCCGTTGCTCGGCACCGTCATCAAGCCATTCAAGATGCTCGCGACGCGCGTCGAGCCCAAACAGATTGCCGCCATGATCGAAACTTCGAAGGAATCGTTGCAGCCGTCCGCCAGCGCTGGCGCTGCTGCCAACCAGGCCACGCCTTCCGCGCCACCTGGAATTTCCATCGACGACTTCGCGCGGCTCGATCTGCGGGTCGGCAAGGTCTCGGCCTGCGAAGCGGTGGAGGGTTCGGACAAGCTGCTGCGCTTCGAACTCGACGCCGGCGAATTGGGCAAGCGCCAGATCTTTTCCGGGATCAAGGCCGCGTATCCTGAACCCGCAAAACTAGTCGGCCGCAACGTGGTGTTCATCGCCAACCTGGCCCCTCGCAAGATGCGTTTCGGGATCAGCGAGGGCATGATTCTTTCGGCAGGAACAGGTGGTAACGATTTGTTTTTGCTGGACGCCGATCAGGGCGCACGTCCTGGCGCCCTCGTGAAATAGGCATCACGCTGCGCCAACGTTTTTTTCCCGTTCAAGGGCGCACCCTTCTACCCGAGGGCTGTGCGGTCTGGACAGGAGAACTGTATCGCTTGGCCGTCGCATGCGAATTGCGCGGGATGATGGCCATGATCAGGCACTGGGCATTCTTCAAACAGGGCGATACTTCCTTCGGAACGTTCTATCCGAAGCACTACATCATCGCCGGTTACGCCAGCCTGAAAGACGCCGAAGCGGCCGAACACGCGTTCACCGAATCCGGCATCGACGCCGACGACGTGCGCGCGGCGTCGGGTGATTTTGTGATCAACCGTCTCGAAGCGCACCGCGAAGCCAACTGGTTGCAACGCGCGCAGGCGCATGTGGCGGAATTCGCCGGCACCGAAGCCGGGTTCCTCCAGGACGATGCAGAACTCGCGCGCAAGGGCGGCGCCTTCCTGTTCCTGTTCGCGCCGCATGACCGCCACGTCGCCCACGCACGCACCATCTTTGCGCGGCACCGGCCGGCCTACGCGCGCCGCTACCTGCAGGTGGCCATCGAGCGCATCATCGAACCGGAACGCAGGGCGGCGGGCTGAGCGCACGCTGGCCGGGCAAGTGTTATCGTGCGCCCTTTGCGATGTGCCGCACGGGGAATGCCGGATGTCCAGGGGTTTGTTGCGCCATTCATTGCGTGCCGCCGCAGCATTGCTGCTTTGTGCGAGCCTCACCGACTGCCACGTGCACGCGCGCAACCCCTCGCATACCGTGCCGCCCGCCCATGCGCCGCGACATGTATTCGTGGTCGTGCTGGAGAACGAGCCGTTCCAGGTCACCTTCGGCGAACATTCGCCTGCACCGTACCTCGCGCATGAACTGCCGAAACAAGGCGCGCTGCTGACACAGTATTTCGCAACCGGGCACGACAGCCTCGACAACTACATCGCGATGATCAGCGGACAGGCGCCCAATCCCGAAACCCAGGAAGACTGCGACGTATTCCGCGAGTTTCAGCGCCGCGCGCCGGGCTTCGACGCGAATGGACAGATCCGCGGCACCGGTTGCGTCTATCCCGCCGACGTGAAGACGCTGGCCAAGCAGTTGCAGGATGCGGGCTTCACGTGGAAGGGCTACATGGAAAGCATGGGCGCGGACCCGTCGCGCGAAACTTCGGCGTGCGGGCACGTGGCCATCGGCGAGGTGGACCACACCAACTCGGCAATCGCGACAGACCAATATGCGGACAAGCACAATCCGTTCGTGTATTTCCATTCCACCATCGACGATGCCGCCGACTGCGCCGCACACGTCGTGAACCTCGACAAGCTTCCCGGCGACCTGCGATCCATCGCGACCACGCCGAACTTTTCCTTCATCACGCCCGACCTCTGCCACGATGGTCACGACGCGCCGTGCAAGAACGGTGAACCAGGGGGACTGATTTCAGCCGACAAGTTCCTGCGCGCATGGATACCGCAGATTCTTTCGTCACCTGCATTCAAACAGGACGGCCTGCTGATCATCACTTTCGACGAAGGCACCGACGGCACAGCGTGTTGCGGCGAAACCAAACCGAATGGCGCGCCGCAGCCCGGCAAGTTCGGTCCCGGCGGCGGACGCATCGGCGCGATGGTGTTGTCGCCGCTCGTCAAACCCGGCACCGTATCCAACGTGCCCTATAACCATTACAGCCTGCTGCGCAGCATCGAGGACTGGTTCGGCTTGCCGCACCTCGGTTACGCCGGCCAACCAGGATTGCGCACGTTCGGCGCCGACGTATTCGGCCACGACATCTCCGCACAAGGAAACCAGCCGTGAATCACTCGATCCGGTTTGCCTCGATCGCGACGATTACGCTTGCACTGGCATGGCCAACTTTCGTTCATGCCCTCACGCCTTCATCGAAACCGGCACCCACGATGCAACAGGTGCTGGATGCGTCCAGGCCTTCCGACTGGCGCCCGCTGAACCCGAATGACACGCTCTACATGGATTTGCCGCAAGGTCGCGTGGTGATCGAACTCGCGCCCGCCTACGCGCCACTGCACGCCGACAACATCCGCACGCTCGCCCATGAACACTACTGGGATGGCCTTGCGATCCTTCGCGTGCAGGACGGTTTCGTCACGCAATGGGGCGACCCGGCAGCCGAAGCCAAGCATCCCGCGCACCCGCCGCGTTCACTCGGCAAGGCGAAGGCGACCATCACGGCGGAATTCGAGCGTGGGGAAGCGCCCGACCTGCCCTTCACCAAGTTGCCGGACGGCGACGTGTATGCGCCGGAAGTGGGTTTCAGCAACAGTCTTCCGGTTGGGCGCGATCCAAAAACCGGAAAGACTTGGCTGGTGCACTGCTACGGCATGGTCGGCGCCGGCCGCGACAACACACCTGATTCCGGTCCCGGCACCGAACTCTATGCGGTGATCGGCCAAGCCCCGCGCCAGCTCGACCGCAACATCGCACTGGTCGGGCGCGTCGTGCAAGGCATGCAATATCTCGCGGACCTGCCGCGCGGCAACGGGCCGATGGGTTTCTACGAGAACCCGTCGCACGACACCAGGATCCTGCGCGTTCGCCTCGCGTCCGACGTCCCGCCGTCCGAACGCATGCACCTTGAAGTTCTGCGTACCAACACCCCGACCTTCGCCGCGCTGGTCGAATCGCGCCGCAATCGCTCGGATGCGTGGTACCTCTACAAGGCCGGCAAGATCGACGTATGCAACGTGCCGCTGCCGGTGCGGAAGACGCCGTAACGATTGATGGCGACCGCCGGAGCGGACGCCGTCAATCACACAAGGTCGTGCCAACGACTAGCCGTCGGCTCAGAACGCGAGCGTTCCCTGCAGCATCATGCTGCCGGCGCGCTCGTGCTGGCCCTGTTCACCGGTATAGCCAAGGCGCAGCCCGAAGCCGCGGCTCGGCCACAACGACAGGCCGGCACGCAACACCGTGGTGTTCCGTGACAAGCCGATGCCCTCCACGGGCAACCAATCATTGAAGCCGGTGAAGCTCGCGTCGAACACGCTGCCGGACTGATGCAGCGTGTGCTGCCAGCCGGCACTGCCTTCGAACGCCATCCGCATGCCGTTGGCCAATCGCCACCCATCTTCGGCGCGCACACCCAATCCCGCCTGGAGACGGCCGGCGGTGCGCGCCTCCGTCATGAGGCCGTATCCCAAGCCACCCTGCTCGGCGAAACCGCCCAACGCAAGGCGCTGGTAACGAACGTCTGCAAAAGGCACCACATGAGCCGCACCGATCTGGAACAGCCGGCCGCCTTCCAATGCACCTGCAACGTAGCGGCCCGTGGAACCGGTGCCCACCGGTGAGCCCAGTGCACCCAGTTGCAACAGACGCTGCATGTCTTCGCGGTACCAGCCGCTTGCAATCTGCGTGCTCGCGTACCACGGCCCGTTCATCACCCCGCCGTACGCGGCGACATTGTTCATCCGGGTGCGGTTGTGGTCCCAGGATGCGTCGAGTTGGCCGAAGCCAAGACTCTGCCCCGCCGCAAGGCCCAGCAGCACGTGCGCACCCAAGTGCAGATCGGCACCCGCCATGCCACCGCCGCTGCGGAAGGTCGCCCCCGCATAACCGCTGCGCTGCAGATTGCCCTGCCAGCCGAGATCGCTGTACCAGACGCCGGACTTCGCCCGGCCGCTCAAGAGATCATCGACATGTTCGGACAACGCATTGCCGCGCGCGTCGATCCCGTCGAACAGCATCGCGGCGCTGGCCGCGTGCAACTGGCCCGACAGACTCGTGAGCGTGGCCTGCGCCACGGCGGGCGTGGCACTGTGCTGGATTGCGCCCGCACCTTGCATGACGCCCGACGAAAACGAGCCCCCGGATGCCAGGGTGGCGTTGATCGCCTCGAACCCGGTTTGCACCCGCTGCGCCGCCGACACCGCCGCCGGCTCAATGATGCCCATCGAAGCCGCCGCAGTCGTAACGCTGACCGACGTCAGTGCCACGTTCACCTGCGTAGGCGTGTACTCGAGCGTGCCGGTATAGAACACGCCGGAAGCGAAAGTGAGATTGGCGAATGTGCCCGACACCTTTCCGGCGGTCAGCAGGTTTTCAGTGGACTTCACCGTGTAGCCGGTGGATGGCGCGAGCACGTTCATGGTGCCGGCAACGCTTGCCGTGCCTTTCACCTGCAAGGGATTTCCCAAGGCCACCGCGGTGGTGCTGGACGCGCCATCGACAAGGTTGCCGCCGATGGTGAGACCTTGCCCCGCCGCGCTGCCGACACTCTCGACCGTACCGTTGTTGACCGCACTGTGGGAGAGCTTGCCGACGCCATTCAAGGTGCCACCCGCGTCGATGGTCACGCTTGAAGCGACCGAGCCGTCGACGGTCAAAGTACCTGCGGCGACTTCACTGGTTCCATTGAAAGTATTCTTGCCGGCCAGCACCAGCGTTCCAGGACCGGTCAGCTTGAGGCCACCAGGGCCGGAGATGTCGTTGCTGAAAGTCGAGGTTGTGCCCGCGGGTAGGTTCGCGTCAAACGTGCCGAACGCGAACTGTGTGGGACCGTTGACCGCCTTCACCGCATTGATCATGCCCCAGCCATACGTCGCGTTCGGGGTCTGGTGGCTGCCGTCGTCGTATGGCGTCGCGGTGGTCAAAATCGTGTCGGTGATGTTGGCGGCGGTCATCCATGGAAACGCCTGCCACACCTGCGCGGCCACACCGCTCACGACGGCCGCCGAAGCCGAAGTGCCGTTGGCGACACCCCCCGTGAAACTGCCCACGACCGGGAACTGGACCTGTCCCGGCGCGCTGATGCACCACTGCGCGGCGATGCCGCAGGCATTGGAAGGCGCATCCGAGCCCTTGTAAAGCCCCGCAGGCTTGCCATTGCTGTCGATGGCCATGTCGACCACCGCCAGCCAGTTCGGCTGGAAGCTTGGCACCCAGAGCGGCAAACCCGCCTGATCCCAAGGTTGACTTGCACCGCTGCTGCCGGCGGCCCACACCAGCACGATGCCGGCGTCCACTGCCGGCTGGTATATCGGCTGGGTAGTGGCGAGATTGGAATCGGTCTGCGCATCACCAGAGCCGAAGGAACCATTGATGATCTTGACGTTCTGGGCGACGAAGTCGCTGAAATTGACGCTGCTGATCGAACAGCTTGCCAGATTGCCATTCGCGCAAACCTGTTCGAAATACAGGCCGGCGGCAGGCGCAACACCGCCAGGGAAAGTCTTGTTGTCATCGGCGGGCAGCGTGCCGGTCGCAGAGCCACTCAGAATGTCCGCGACTACCGAGCCGTGCCCGGAGGTGTCGTTGGGCGATTGCGAGCCGCCGGACAAATAGCTCTTGAACCACGTGATCCGTCCGCTCATGGGCGGGGTGGTGGGATCGACACCGGAATCCAGGATGCCGACATTGACGCCCTGCCCGGTGAAGCCCTCGCCCTGCGCTGTCAACGCGCCCGTCGGAATCAGGTGGTTGTACGCCGGATCGTACGGCGGTGGCGGTGGAGGTGGGGGCGGCGGTGGGGGCGACGGAGTGGCCTTGACCATGCCATTCCCGCCGCCACCTCCGCCGCAGGCAGTCAGATAGATGGGAGCCGTCGCGACGATCGCCGCGGCAACGGCCAATACGAGCACGCGCTTGCGACTGCGGTCCATCTGCCGAACCCCCTGTTGTTGTTTCAGCGTTCCAATTCGCACACCCGACGCAAACACATCGCGGCTCTTCGGAGCGATGCCTGCAAGCCTGCAGACTCGTGACGAAGATCCCAATTAAAGCATTCTGTTCAAGCTGGCCCGTCAAACGCGAATACTAGTCAACTCCGCCAACCCGTCAGACCTTGCGCTCGCTTCCATCGTAGTCCCAGCGAATCACGCCTGCAATCGCCACTGTGTTCAGGCAGCCAGAAGCCATCGAATGACTGACATTCCCCTTTCAAAACATGTGCTTCTCGATCCCGAGGTGCGCCATGATCTTGCTGCCGATTTCCTCGATGGACGTATGGGTGGTGTTGAGCGAGGGGATGTTCTCGCGGCGAAAGATGCGGTCGGCGACCGCCAGTTCATGGGTGCAGCGATCGAGCTTGGCGTAGGCGCTGCCGGGGCGCCGTGCCTCGCGCACCTGCGCCAGCCGGATCGGATCGATGGTGAGCCCGTAAAGGCGGTTGCGGCAACCTTCGAGGCGCCTGGGCAGGTAGTCGCGTTCCAGGTCCTCGTCGGTCAGCGGATAGTTGGCCGCCTTCACGCCGTAATGCAGCGCCATGTACAGGCAGGTCGGCGTCTTGCCCACGCGCGACACGCCGACCAGCACCACGTCGGACTGCGTGTAATCGACGTCGATGCCGTCGTCGTGCGCGAGCGCGTAGTTGGTCGCGTTGATGCGTGCTTCGTACTGATTGAAGTCCACCATGCCGTGCGCGCGATTGACCGCGCCGGAACGCCGCGCGCCGAGTTCCAGTTCCAGCGTACCGATGAAGGGCGCCATCACGTCGATCATCAGCGCGCCGGACTGCGCGATGATCTCGCACAACTGCGGGTCGACCACGGTGTTCACCACGATCGGGCGCTCGTCGTTCTGCGCGTACACGGTCTTGATGCGCAGCGCCGCGGCCTGCGCCTTGTCGGGCGTGTCCACGAAAGCGATGCGATGGCCGTCGAACTGCACGCCTTCGAACTGCGCGAGGATGGAATTGCCGATGGTCTCGGCGGTAATACCAGTGGAATCGGAAACGAAAAAAACCGTCCTGCGGCCGTTGCCGTTCAAAGCCATCTCCAGATGCCGAGCGTCGGCCGAGTGTATCCGCGCGGAACGCGTGGCGTGGCGCGGCTTGTGTCCGCTCCGGATGCCCGCGAAAATAGACGATTTATGGGCCATCCGCCCGCTCATGGAGATCGTCGTGACCGAACTTGTCCTGTGGCTGGACCAATTGCGCATGACCGACCTTGCCAAGGTCGGCGGCAAGAACGCCTCGCTGGGCGAAATGATCGGCAATCTCGCCAAGCTGGGCGTGTCGGTGCCGGGCGGATTTGCCACCACCGCCGACGCGTTTCGCGAATACCTCGAAAAGAGCGGTCTCGCCGAGAGGATCCAGAAGCGGCTCGCGACATTGAACGTCGAAGATGTCACTGCATTGGCCGCGGCCGGCAAGGAAATCCGCGGCTGGATCGTCGATACCGCCCTTCCGTCCGAACTTGAGCGAGCAATTCGCGAAGCCTACGCCACACTTTGCAAGGACGCTGGTGGCGGCGAGATCCCCGTCGCGGTTCGTTCGTCAGCCACGGCGGAAGACTTGCCGGACGCATCGTTCGCCGGTCAGCAGGAAACCTTCTTGAACGTCACCGGCATCGAGGACGTGCTGCACAAGGTGAAGGAAGTCTTCGCCTCGCTTTACAACGATCGCGCGATCGCCTACCGCGTACACCAGGGGTTCAAGCACGAGGAAGTGTTCCTCTCCGCAGGCGTGCAGTTGATGGTGCGCTCCGACATTGGCGTCTCGGGGGTGTTGTTCACGCTCGACACCGAATCGGGTTTCCGCGACGTGGTGTTCGTCACCGCGAGTTACGGTCTCGGCGAAATGGTCGTGCAGGGCGCGGTGAACCCCGACGAGTTCTACGTGTTCAAGCCGACGCTGCGCGCCGGCAAGCAGGCGGTGCTACGCCGCAACCTCGGCGCCAAGCAGCAGCGCATGGTGTATTCCGACAAGCCCGGCGAGCGCGTGCGCATCGAAGCGACGCCGGACGAATTGCGCCGCAAGTTCTGCATTTCCGATGCCGATGTCGAATCGCTCGCCAAGCAGGCGCTGATCATCGAGGAACACTACAAGCGTCCGATGGACATCGAGTGGGCGAAGGACGGCGCCACCGGCAAGCTCTACATCGTGCAGGCGCGCCCGGAAACCGTGAAGTCGCGCGCGCACGCGACGCAACGCGAGCGCTTCCAGTTGAACGAAAAAGGCAAGGTGCTGGCCGAAGGCCGTTCGATCGGCCAGAAGATCGGCGCCGGCACCGCGCGCGTGATCCGTTCGCTCGACAAGATGAGCGAGTTCAAGGAAGGCGACGTGCTGATCGCCGACATGACCGATCCCGACTGGGAGCCGATCATGAAGCGCGCCGCGGCGATCGTCACCAACCGCGGCGGCCGCACCTGCCACGCCGCGATCATCGCGCGCGAACTGGGCGTGCCGGCGGTGGTCGGCACCGGCGACGCGCTGCAGAAAATCCCGAACGGCCACGAAGTCACCGTGTCCTGCGCCGAAGGCGACACCGGCTTCATCTACGACGGCAAGCTGAAGTTCGAGCGCATCACCGCGGATCTTGGCGACATGCCGCCCGCGCCACTCAAAATCATGATGAACGTCGCCAACCCCGAGCGCGCGTTCGACTTCGGCATGCTGCCGAACCAGGGTATCGGCCTCGCCCGGCTCGAGATGATCATCGCCAGCCACATCGGCGTGCATCCGAAAGCCTTGCTGCAATACGACCAGCAGGATGCGGAAACCAAGAAGAAGATCGACGAGCGCATCGCGGGTTACGCGGGCCCGGTCGAGTTCTACGTCGATCGGCTCGCCGAAGGCATCGCGACGATCGCGGCCTCGGTATATCCGAAGACCGTGATCGTGCGCATGTCGGATTTCAAGTCGAACGAATACGCCAACCTGCTCGGCGGCGGCAAGTTCGAGCCGCACGAGGAAAATCCGATGATCGGGTTCCGCGGCGCCTCGCGCTACGTGGACGATTCCTTCGCTGAAGCGTTCGGGCTGGAATGCAAGGCGGTCAAGAAAGTGCGCGAGGCGATGGGCCTCGACAACGTGTGGGTGATGATTCCGTTCATCCGCACGCTCGAGGAAGGCCGTAAGGTCATCGAGGTGCTGAAGGCGAACGGGCTGAAGCAAGGCGAAAGCATCGGCGGGAATGAAGCCCTCAAGGTCATCATGATGTGCGAGGTGCAGTCGAACGCGTTGCTCGCCGACGAATTCCTCGACATCTTCGATGGTTTCTCGATCGGCTCGAACGACCTCACGCAATTGACGCTGGGGCTCGACCGCGATTCGTCGATCGTCGCCAGCCTGTTCGATGAGCGCAATCCGGC
>DATFGT010000029.1:0-11794 GCA_035249175.1 Rhodanobacteraceae bacterium | reverse complement strand
GACGGGAAGTACGCGCCGAAATTCTTCGAGGTTGCCGTCAGCAGGAAGCTCGGGTCGGTACGGGCCTGGGCCGCGGCGTGCGCGAGGGGCGCGAGCGCGAGCAGACAGGGAAGCAGGAAGACGCGGAATTTCATCGCATGCTCCGAACGGTCGTTCCGGACGTGCAGCGGCGCGCCGTCGTGACGCAATGCTTGAGCGCGAGCGTGGTTGCGCCACCCGCCTGCACTTCCGCCGCAATCGGCCGCCGCGGCCCGGATCGGCGGCAAGCACGATCCGGACCTCTCACGGCGATTTTTCAGAAACGGTACTTCGCCTGGAAATACACCTCACGTCCCGTAAGTGGACGCGCCATCAGCACGCCGCCGATACCGGCACTGCTGCCGGTGATGCGCGCGTTGCCCTCGGTCAGGCCGATGGCATTGCTCAGGTTGGTGCCTTGGAGGCGGAACTGCCAGTCGGGCCCTACGTCGGCCATCAGTCCTGCGCCGAGCGTGTGGAGCGTGCCCAGCGGCTGCAATCCAGTCTGGTCCTCGAAGCGTTGGCCGGCATGCTCCCAAGTCAGGAAGCCCGTAACGCTGCCCCAACTGGTCGGCAGGGTATAGCTGGGCATGAACAGGTAGCGGACCTTGGGCTGGCGCTGCAGCGGTGCGCCATTGAAGCTGACACAAAAAGTGTTGCCATTGACATCCGTGATCGGCGCGCAGGCATTGTGATGCGTGTAGTGCCCGTCCATGTAATTGGCGACCAGCTTCAGATGCAGGTTCTCGATCGGCGACCAGGTGCCGTTGAAGTCGAGACCATGGGTGTTGGCGCCATAGTTGGAAATCGCACCGATCGGCACGCCGCTCGAGGTCGTTTGCTGATACTGCAAGCCGGTGAACAGGCGGTGGTAGATGCTGACGTCCACGAACAGGGTCTGGGAACCGTATTTGAAACCGGCTTCCAGGTTCTTGATCTTCTGCATCGGCGAGAAGTTGCCGCCGGCGCCGCGGATGCCGTTGTCGAAATCGTCGAAGTGGCCGCCGGTATTGCCGCGGACATAGGCGCTCATGTGATCGTTGAACTGATAGTTCGCGCCGGCCGTGAACGAGGGATGGGTCTTGTCGTAGTGCTCCATGTCCCAGGTGCCGTTGCACACCGGTGTGGCGTTGTCGTACAGCGTGTTCGGATTGCCGTCCAGATCGACGGATGAACGGTTGCAGGTCCGCTGATACACGTTGGTGTTCTCGATGCGTCCGCCGGCCTGCAGCAACCATGGACCGATCGTCCATGAATCCGACAGATAGAACGCCTTGTTGGTGGCGGTGCCTGCTTCGACGATGTTGTAGTTGCCGCCGAAGTCCACAAAGCCTTGCGGGTTGGCGACCACGAAGGTCTGGCCACCCTCGGTGTAGGTCAGACCGATCGGCTGGGTGTTGGGCTGGTTGAGCATCAGCTGCTGGTTGCCCAGCGACCAGTTGTCGTGGTCGGTATAACGCGCGATATAGAAGCCGGCCGTGACCGTGTTGCCGTCGAATATTTCCTTGCTGATCCGCAGGTCGTTGTTGAGGCTCTTCAGGCGTTTCTGGATGAACCACCAGCCCTGATGGATCACGCTCTGGTCGAGCGGCACGGCCGTGCCATCAGGCAATGTCGCGGTCACGACCCGGCCGGCCGGATAACCCAGATTGTCGCTGTCGACTGCCGAGCCGTCGGGGTTGCAGTAACCGGCCGGTTGCGCAACGTTGCAGCCATACAGGTAGTAACCGAGCGGTTTCGGGTTGGGGCCGGAGAACAGGGCGTTGGTCGGCAGATCGCCGCCGAAATACAGAAAGTGGTCCGAGATCGTCCAACTGCCCAACGTGGTATCGAAGCTGCCGCCGAAGTAGTTCAGGTTGCCACCGCGGCCATTGGCGAGGTCTGCGTTCTCGAGATAACCCAGCGGGTTCGGTACCTGAACGTGCTGGATCGCACGGCTGTAGTAGGTGCCGGTCGATGGATCGAATCCCGGATAGGCGGAGAAGTTGTCGCCCGAGCCCTGGATCATGGGGATCGGCGTGATGAACTGGTTCTTGTCGTTCAATTTACGCGCCCACAGCATGAACGAACCATTGTCCCAATCGTGGCTCAGGGTGGCAGTCAACTGGCCGCCCTTGTCGGCCTTGAACTGTGGCGAGCGCACGCCGTCGGACGTGCGATAGAAGCCGCCGATGCTGGCATACCAGCCGTCGGCGAGCTTGAATCCGTAGAAGCCGTCGACGCGCCAAAGGCCCTCGTCGCCGTAGGTGAGTCCGATATCGCCGGACGGCGTTGCCGTGCCCTGGCGCAGGATGAAGTTGGCGGTGGCGCCCATCTGGCCGGGACCGAAGACTGCGCCCGGGCCGCCCTGCACGATTTCAACGCGCTGGATCGTGTCGTCAAGCCTGAACAACGAGCTCGAGTCCATGAATGACAGCGAGGACATGCCGTAGATCGGCGAACCGTTGATCATGTTGGTGAAGAATGGGGCGTCGCCGCCACCCGGAAAGCCCGCGATCTCGATGTTGGCACCGGTCTGGCCGCCGGTGGATTCCGGCCAGATACCCGGGGAAATTTTCAGGAGATCGGCGACGCTGACCGGATTGGCTTGCTGGATTTCTTCGCGGTTCGCCGTGACGACGTTGTAACTTGCGTCGAGCTTGCTGACTCCGGTCGCGGTAGCCGTCACCACGACGGTTTGCAGGGTCTGTGTTTTCTCCTGCCTGCTCCTCTGGTTCCGGTCGGGGGTGGTGGTTTGCGCGGTGGGACTCCCCGCAGCTTGCCCGCTTGCCGCGCTCGCTTCCGCGCCATTACTGGATGCCCAGGCAGCCGGCGACAGAACCGCGATGATGGCGCTGGTCAACGCCAGTCTGACCAACTTGTGGTGCTTCTTCATGACTCACCTCCAGCGATGGGAAATTTTTTGCGCCGCATTTGCCAGGCCTTTTGACAAGCACCTTTCCTTTTGCATGAAGCGAACCCCGCGCACCAAAGCGTGCGCGAAGCCCCTTGGTCTCCTCCCGATGTATCGCGCATCGCAAGATGCGTTGCGCGCTTCCTTCCAATCACGAAGCGATGACGAAGTCTTCTGGAAAGCCCCCGAGGGGCCGTCCACGAAGACCGCGAGCGCAACTGCGAAAGCCCGACGCATGGCGTGGGTCGCTTCCAGTCGGCTTGCAGAACTTCGGCGAATACGCGCACCAGCGTCGACCAGCCGCGACAACGTACGCATGAAGGGCGGCGACGCGCGGCCGCATCGCATCCCTGATCAGCCTTGGTACCCCCACCATGCGCGGGCCGGCCAGCTTGGTGGCCTCTGGCGACCGCTTGCCGGAACTCATTTGCCGGCTCCCATGAACGACAACGGTACCCGCACTCATACCGATCATTCCCGATGGCTCGCGGGACAAAGTCTGCGCTTGCAAAGACAGCGCTGTCAACTTGCGGTGCATCACTCCGGAGGGGGTCTGCGGACGGGCAACCTCGAGCGGACCCAAACGCGGCACATCAAGCATAGCGCTGGTCAGCCCAGTTTTCGCTTGTTGCGCTGCAGCACATTACCCGGCAGCGCATCGGGACTTTTGCCACAGGATCAACCTGTGCCACACTGTGCTTGGCTACTTTTGTGACAGCGCTGTCACGGTGTGGCCAAAGATCATCGGAAGGAGCGTCAGGTGGGATCGGTAACTCTCGATGACGTCGCCAGGCTGGCGTGTGTTTCCGCGAAAACGGTTTCGCGCGTGGCCAATGGCGAGCGCTCGGTGCGCCCCGACACGCGCGAACGCGTGCTGCGCGCGATCGAACAACTCGACTACCGCCCCAACCTTCTCGCGCGCGGCCTGAGCGGCGCCCACGCCTACACGGTCGGCCTGGTTTATGACAACCCCAACGCCTACTACATCATCGCGATGCAGCAGGGCGCGCTGACTGCATGCGACGACCTGAGCTTCGGCCTGCAGATGCGCCCGTGCAATTCCAAGACACCTGCGCTGGCCGAGGACCTGCGCGATTTCGTGCACCGCTCGCGCCTTTCGGGACTCGTGCTCACCACGCCCGTGTCGGAACGCATGGCGTCCCTGCACAGACTGGCCTCGTTCCGCATTCCGTTTGTCCGGATCATTTCCGCCGCGCGGGATCCCGCCGATGGCTCTCCCTGCGTTTACGTCGATGACCACGATGCCGCCTACGCCATCACTACCCACCTGCTGCAACTCGGCCACATGCGGATCGGATTCCTGCGGGGCGGCAAGCATCATCACGCCAGCGCGGAACGCCTCAAGGGCTACAAGGATGCGCTGCGAGATTACGGCATGCCGTTGAGCAAGGAGTTGATGGTCGAAGGTGATTATGTTTTCGACGACGGCTTTCGCGGCGCGCGACGCCTGCTCGACTTGGCTGAACCGCCCACTGCCATCTTTGGATGCAACGACGAGATCGCCGCCGGTGCGCTGGCCGCTGCGCAATCTAAGGGATTGCACGTGCCGTACGATGTGTCGATCGCCGGATTCGAGGACAGTCCGTTTTCGCGCCACTCATGGCCGCCGCTCACCACGGCGCGGCAGCGCGCCGACGTCATCGTCGAACGGGCCACGCGCATGTTGATCGCACGGATCAGGGGCGAGGACGTGAGCAACGAGGGTTTCAATCCCGAACTGGTCGTCCGCGGCTCAACCGCTCCACCGCGGCCCAAGTCGGGTCGGCGCAAACGTCGGTAACCCATGCCATACACATCGATCAAGGCACTGCGATCAAGCGCCGGCGCGTCCCGGGATGGGAGCGATACCATGAGCCCCCAATCTTTTCGGCGTCAATCATCCGCACTTCGAGTGACCCCAGCCCGGCCATCAAGGATGCCAACACGAACGAGGGGAAATCCGCAATGAAAATTCGTTCGCTTTTCGCTGTTTTTGCCTCCACTGCGCTGCTGACGACCGCCGTCCACGCGGCAACGCCCGACGCCGCCAAGACACGCAGCTACATCAATCATGCGTGGAGCACCCTCACGCGTTCGGTGAATGAATGCCGGGCGCTGATCGATCCCAAGGTCCCGTCGCATTCGGTGATCTACCTGCCGGCAAACGAGTCGGCGCCGGCTTCACTGGCGCAAAGCGCCAAACGCTGCGGCGTGCGTGTCGAGAACCTGCCCACCACCATCAAGCAACTGGGCGATTTCGATCCCACCACGTTGCCTACGCAGGGGCTGCTTTACGTGCCGTATCCCTACGTGGTGCCGGGCGGCTTCTTCAATGAAATGTACGGCTGGGACAGTTACTTCATCGTGTTGGGGCTCGTGGCCGACGATCACCAAAAGCTCGCGCTGGACATGGTCAACAACGCGCTCTACGAAGTCGAGCACTATGGCGGCGTGTTGAATGCCAACCGCACTTATTACCTCACCCGCTCGCAGCCGCCGTTGCTCAGCGCGATGATGGGCGCGGTGTTGGGCGATCCGGCCAGCTTCAAGGACGCCACCGCGAAACATGCATGGCTCGCACGCGCGTATCCGCTGGCCGTGCGCAATTACGAAATCTGGACCCGCAAGCAGCACCTCGCCGGCGACACCGGGCTTTCGCGCTATTTCGATTACGGCCGCGGTCCGGTCATCGAAATGCCGGACAGCGACTACTACGTCGGGGTGATCCGTTGGCTGCTTGCGCATCCCTCGCAGAATCCAGGTTATCTCTTCAAGGCACCCCAAAATCCCGATGCGGCCGAGGCCAAGGCGCTCACGACCACCAGTTGCGATGTCACTAAGTCGAAAATCTGCGCGGGCGATTGGCTGGACGGTTATCGCCTCACCGCCGACTACTACCTCGGCGACCGCGCGATGCGCGAATCCGGGTTCGATACTGATTTCCACTTCGGGCCGTGGGGCGGGTCCACCCACCACTATGCGAGCGTGGGCCTCAACAGCCTGCTGTATCGCTACGAACGCGACCTGCACGACTTCGCCGCTCAACTCGGCAAGACGGCCGATGCGAAGCGTTGGGCCAGTGCCGCTGAAGCGCGCCGCGAGGCCATCGACAAATACTTGTGGCACGCCGACCAGGGCCGCTACATGGACTACGATTTCATCGCCGGAAAACCTTCGAGCGACCCCTATCTCACGATGTTCTATCCGCTATGGGCAGGCGCTGCATCCAGGCAACAGGCGGATGCGCTGGTCAAGCAACTCAAACTATTCGAACACCGCGGCGGACTTGCGATGAGTACGCGCGATACCGGCGCACAATGGGACGCGCCGTTCGGATGGGCGCCGACCAACTGGATCGCGGCCAAGGGCCTCCAGGACTACGGCTTCGATGCCGACGCCCGGCGCATCTCCTGCGCATTCACCGGCACGATCGACCGCAGCTTCGCGGAAGACGGCACCATCCGCGAGAAATACAACATGGTGCTGGGCAACGCGGACGTGAAAATCACCGCGGGGTACAAGACCAACGTGATTGGCTTCGGTTGGACCAATGGCGTGTACCTGAAGATGCGTCACCTCATCGAAGCCGATGGCGGCTGCGAAGCGGCGCCGGCCAGGCATGCAATTGGCGCGGCACACTAGACGCAAGCACCGCCGCACCCACGAACATCGACGTTTTTCGCAACGCGAACTGCGAGGGGAACCCTGATGAACGCCATCGCGATAACCACCGCCGGACAGGCCCGTCGCCACGCCGCCTTCGTTGCGACATTGGCGGCCCTGGCAGGCCTGATGTTCGGCCTCGACGTCGGGGTGATCTCCGGCGCGCAACAATTCATCCAACACGAATTCGGCATCAGCGATACCGTGCTCGAACACATCGTCAGCAGCATGATGGTGGGCGCCGCAGTCGGCGCCGCGCTGGCCGCCTGGCTCTCCAAACACTTCGGACGCAAACGTTCGCTGGTATTCAGTGCCAGCCTGTTCGTGATCGGTTCGCTGATCAGCGCGGCCGCGTGGTCGCCCGACGCATTGATCGGCGCCCGCTTCGTGCTGGGACTGGCCATCGGCATCGCGGCTTTCACCGCGCCACTGTATCTCGCCGAGATCGCGCCGCCCGACCGGCGCGGCGCCATGATTTCGACGTATCAGTTGATGATCACGATCGGCATCTTCGTGGCATTCCTGTCCGACACCGGCTTCAGCTATATCGAAGGTTGGCGCTGGATGCTGGGCATCATCGCGTTGCCCGGCGCGTTGTTCCTGCTGGGCGTACTCGGACTTCCGGAAAGTCCGCGCTGGCTGGTGTTGCGGCAACGCGAAGCCGACGCCGGCGCCGTGTTGCAGAAACTGCGCGGCGATCCCGCCGCTGTGCAAATCGAGGTTGCCGAGATTCGCGAGCAACTGCGCACACCACAGCAAGGCTGGCGGCTGTTCCTCGAAAACCGCAACTTCCGCCGCTCGGTTGGCCTCGGCATCGCGCTGCAGGTGGTGCAGCAGCTCACCGGCATCAACGTGGTGATGTACTACGCGCCGCGCATTTTCGCGGACATGGGCTACGCCACCAGCATGCAAATGTGGTTCACCGCGATCGTGGGCCTGACCAACGTGCTGGCCACGTTCATCGCGATCGGCCTGGTCGATCGCATTGGACGCAAACCCATCCTGTATGCCGGCTTCGTGGTGATGGCGGTCGGGCTCGGCGTGGTCGGCGTGTTGATGCATCTCGGCATGGGCACGCAAGGCGAACGCCTGCTGGCCGTCGCGATGCTGCTGGTGTTCGTGGTGGGCTTCGCGTTCTCTGCCGGTCCGCTGGTGTGGACGTTGTGCTCGGAAATCCAGCCGCTCAAGGGACGTGATTTCGGTATCGGCGTGTCCACGGTGACCAACTGGGTCTTCACCGCGATCGTCGGCGCCACGTTCCTGACCCTGCTCAGTCGCTTCGGTCACGCCAACACGTTCTGGCTGTATGCGGCCTTCAACGTCGCATTCCTGCTGTTCACCTGGGCACTGGTGCCCGAGACCAAGGGCGTAAGCCTCGAGCAGATCGAGCGCAAACTCATGGATGGCGAGCCATTGCGCAAGATAGGAGCCTGATGCGCACCGGATCGCAGCGCGAACTGCGAATCGACCGAAGGCGCACCCGAATGGAAGGTTTCCGTTGACAAGTCCGCGTTTCCGCACTGCGGGCTTGGCTTCGGCGTGGCCGCGCCGCCCGCATCGCAGGTTGAAGCCGGCTGGTCTGCGCCGTGGGTTCATGACCAATCAGGCATCTGGGCTGGCAGCTACTGCTGCCTACCGCCACTGATGACGCCTGTTTCGCGCCTTGCAATTCCCTGCCTCGACCGAGCCGATCTGTCGCCAGATCGTCGAGCAGTTGAAGCGCCTGATCGCGAGCGGCCGATTGCCGCCGGGTGAACTATTCCCGTCGGTGCGCGAGGTCGATCTGCTGGCGACGAAGACAGCGGACCGATTGAGCCGCCCAACTTCTGGGCCGCGCCCGCCGATCGCATCGCCGCAGAACTCGTCTGGCCAACATGAGCCTGTCTGCCACTGCCATATCAGGTTTGGCCACGACTGCGCATGACATGCAAGCGGGGGCGCCCTTGAAGCCTGCGCTCTGCCGGAAGACCGGGAGGGAAGCGCGAAGCTTGTAGGGAAATTCCTACAAGTATTCGGGATGTTTTCCTATTGTGTTGCCCCTATTCGCGATGCATGGTGCTCGGGTCGCATTGGTTTCGCATTACGGCAGAAGGGGCATACAAGCACGCGATGATCAAGACTTGACGTGCCGTCCACGCGGTCTTGTTCGTTCCGAATCGTGAATCCGCAAGGAGCGAAAACAGGGGATGGGGGATTTGTTTCGCGACGAAGTGTTGCAGGGGCAACGCGGCCAATGGATGGGCGCGATCAACCTTGCAACTCCGCTCACGTTCTTGTGGTGGGCGTTGCTGGCGGCGAGTCTTGCGGCCGCGATTGTTCTGTCACTGGTCTTCGGACACTACACACGCCGCGCCGAAGTGACGGGACAGCTCCAGCCCAGTGCGGGCATGCTTACCCTCTTGTCCCAGACCACCGGCACCGTCACCCGCACGCTGGTGCATGAAGGCGAGCAGGTCAAGGCCGGCCAGCCGTTGGTCGAAATATCGGCCGATCTGGTCAGCGCCAGCATGGGCGACACCCACGCCGTGGTCAGCACGCAGTTGCGTGCGCAGCAGGCACAGATCCGCACCACCCTGGCCAACCTGAAGCCGCAGACCGACGAACAAGCCAAGGATTTACACAGCAGGATGGGCATGCTGCAAGCGCAGGTGCGGCAGATCGACAGTCAATTGATCTTGCAGCGCGAGCAGGCAACGACGGCTACTAACTTCGTCAAGAAGATCAAGCCCGTACTCGAGGAGGGCGTCATTTCCATTGCGCAATTCAACGCTTATCAGTCGCAGGCTCTGGCCCAACAGGCACAGGTCAAGACGCTGGAACGTCAACGACTGGACGTCGGCCAGCAGTTGAGCACATTGACATCGCAATTGACGCAATTGCCACTGGACACCATCGCCAAGGCCAATCAGTTGCGCGGCCAATTGGCACAACTCGGTGCGCAACTAGCCGAGAACGAAGCCGAAGGCGGCACCGTGTTGCGTGCCCCGCGCGCAGGCATCGTCTCGACTTTCCTGGTGAAAGTCGGTCAGAACGTCGCTTCAGGTCGACCGCTGCTGTCGATCCTGCCGCAGGGCTCAAAGCTGCAAGCGCAGCTGCTGGTCCCGAGCAGCGCGATCGGCTTCGTCCGTGCTGGAACACAGGTGGTCCTGCGTTACCAGGCCTACCCCTATCAGAAGTTCGGTCAGCAATACGGCCAGGTCGTGCAGGTCTCGCGCAGCGCACTCAGCCCCGCCGAAGCAGCGACCCTCCTGGGACAAAACGTCGCGACGCCGCTGTACCGCGTGCTGGTCTCGCTGGATCGCCAGACCATCAGCGCCTACGGCAAGGCCGAGGCATTGAAGCCCGGCATGGTCTTGAACGCCGACCTTTTGCTGGACCGTCGCAGCCTGTGGCAGTGGGCGTTCGAGCCGCTGTACGGCCTGCGGCAACAACTCGCGGCCCACGGGGCGTATCACGGATGAGTGACGGCGCGACCATCGACGGCAGTTTTCTCGGTGGCCTGCAGTGGGGCTGGCGACGCAAGCTTCCGGTCATCCTGCAAACCGAAGCCGCCGAATGCGGTCTCGCATCGCTGGCGATGATCGCGCGTTACCACGGCCACGATGTGGATCTGCCCTCATTGCGCCGACGGCACTCGACCTCGCTGAAAGGTGCCAATCTCGCACGCGTGATGGAGATGGCAGGCCAACTGGGTTTCGAGGCGCGGCCACTGCGATTGGAGCTGGACGAACTGTCCGAACTCAAGGCGCCGTGCATCCTGCACTGGGATTTGAACCACTTCGTGGTGCTGAAGCAGGCGACTTCCCGCGGCGCCGTCATCCACGACCCCGCGCGCGGCGTGCTGAAACTCTCGAGCGCCGAGGTCTCGAAGCACTTTACCGGCGTGGCACTGGAATGCACGCCACGTGCCGACTTCAAGCCGATCAAGGCGCGCGAATCCATTTCCCTACGGGCACTCACCGGCAAGGTCGAAGGCCTGTCCGGTGCGCTTGTCCAAATCTTCGTGCTGGCATTGGCGTTGGAAGTCTTCGCGTTGGTTGGACCGTTCTACATGCAATGGGTGCTGGACCAAGTGCTGGTCTCGGCCGACAAAAGCCTGTTAATGCTGCTCGGCATCGGATTCTTGCTTGTTGCGGTGTTCCAGGCCGCGATTTCGGCAGTGCGCGCGTGGACCATCACCTGGCTGGGCGCGATGCTGAACGTGCAGTGGGTCACCAACGTGTTCGCACACCTCCTGAAGCTGCCGCTGGATTGGTACGAAAAACGCCACGTGGGTGACGTGGTCTCGCGCTTCGGCTCGATGCAGACGATCCAGCAGACGCTGACCACCGGCTTCGTCGCCGCGATCCTGGACGGCATCATGGCCACGTTGACGCTGGTCGTGCTGGCGCTGTACAGCATCAAACTGACATTGGTAGTGACCGCAGCGTTCGCGTTGTACGCGATCCTGCGTTGGTTTACCTATCAGCCGCTGCGGCGCGCGCAGGAAGACCAGATCGTGTACGCCGCGCGCCAGCAAACGGAACTGCTGGAGGCTATCCGCGGCGCGCAGACGCTGAAGCTCTTCAATCAGCAGCAGCCGCGCACCGCCCGCTACGCCAATGCGGTGGTGGAAACGGTCAATCGCAACATCGCGATGCAGCGGCTCAACATCGCGTTCACCAGCGGCAACCAATTGGTTTTCGGCATCGAGAAGGTGGCCCTGATCTGGCTGGCCGCCATGTTGGTGCTGGACGGCACCTTCACCGCGGGCATGCTGGTGGCGTTCGCGGCATACGCCGACCAGTTCGTCAGCCGCGCGGCCGATCTCATCGACAAGGGCATCCAGTTTCGCATATTGCGCCTGCACGCCGAGCGCGTGGCCGACATTGCGCTGACCGCGCCCGAAAGGAATGTGGAATCCGCGTGGGATGCATCGCTGCCGGAAGCCGAGATCGAGGTGCGCAACGTCAGCTTCCGCTACGCGGATGGCGAGCCGTGGATCCTCAGGAATTGCTCGTTCATGATTCCCGCCGGTGAATCGGTGGCCCTCGTCGGCCCTTCAGGTTGCGGCAAAACCACGCTGGCCAAGATCATCCTGGGCCTGCTGGAGCCCGAGGAAGGCGAAGTCCTTTACGGCGGCATCGACATTCGACGGTTGGGGCTTGGCCGTTATCGAAATCAGGTCGGCGCCGTGATGCAGGACGATCAACTGTTCGCCGGCTCCATTGCCGACAACAT
>DATFGT010000028.1:0-3101 GCA_035249175.1 Rhodanobacteraceae bacterium | reverse complement strand
CGGCTTTACGTCAACGGACACGAAGTCGAACACAGCCACGTGCGCTGGCCGCAGCGGCTGACCTTCGCCGACATCACGCCTTACGCGAAAGCGGGCCGGACACTCGAGATCGCACTGCGCATCGAACCGAACGAATACGGCAGGGGCTTTCTGAATGGCCTGACCGCGATTCGCGACGTCAAGCCGCCGCCGCGGATTTATTTTGATCTTTCCAACCAGCAGCAGGCGGAAGTCTCCATGCGCTACCTGCACGGACCACTGCTGCAACGGGGCGTGGCGTTCTGGTGGGTGGACGGCGGCAGCGGCGCCGCGGACATGCCGGGGCTCGACCCGCAGCTTTGGACCAACCGCGTCTTCTACGACCATGCGCAGAAGCAAACCGGACAACGCGGTTTCATCCTCTCGCGCTACGGCGGCTGGGGCAGCGAGCGCTACCCGGCCTACTTCACCGGCGACACCTATTCCGAATGGCCGGTGTTGGCCTACGAAGTCGCCTATTCGGTGCGCGGCGGCAACGTACTGATCCCGTACATGAGCCACGACATCGGCGGGTTCCACGGCGGCAAGATCGACTTCGACTTGTACGCGCGCTGGATCGAGTTCGGCGCGTTCAGTCCGCTGCTGCGTCTGCACAGCGCACACGAGAACCCGCGCGAGGGCAACCTGCGCATGCCGTGGACCTACGGCGAGCGCGGCATGGCGCTCGCCAAAAAATACTTCACGCTGCACACGCAACTGATTCCCTACACCTACACGTATGCGTGGATCGCGCACGAAAAGTCATTGCCGATCCTGCGCCCGCTGTATCTGCAAAATCCGGAGTCCGCGGAGGCGTACCAATATCCGCACGAATACTGGTTCGGCAGTGAAATGCTGGTCGCACCGGTGCTCGACGCCAGCGGCGAACGCACGACCTGGCTGCCGCCCGGCGAATGGATCGGCTTCTTCGACGGCAAGCATTACGACGGCGGCAAGTCATTCACCGCCCACTACGCCGTGGACCAGACGCCGGTGTTCGTGCGCGACGGCGCGATCATTCCCGAGCAACCCGCGGATTTCGCATGGTCGAACGCGAAACCGCTGGATCACCTGATCGTGAACGTTTACGGATCGGGCAACGGCAAGTTCGACCTCTACGAAGACGACGGTGCTTCGCTGGCATACAAGCAACATCGTTACGCGTTGACGCCAATGACGTATGCAGCGGCAGGCGACGGCACGCACCGCATCGTGATCGGGCCCACGCGCGGTGCGTTCGCCGGCCAGGTGCAGCGGCGGTCATACGCCCTGCAGATCCATGGCATCAACCGCCCGGTTTCGATAGCGGTGGACGGGCAGAACGTCGGAGACTGGAATTGGGACGGCGCGAACGCCACCGCCGCGATTCCGGTTCCCGCGCACGCGATCCGCGATCGAATCACGATCGAATGGCGCGCAAAGACAAAGTGAATCAGGCAGTGCGAGCGGGCACGGCGTCGAACGCTACGGTAAGCCGCGTCCGGTCGCCGGAAAACGGCACCGTCCCGTGCCAGAAATAGGAAGGGAACAGCGCCAGCATGCCCGTCTCCGGGCGCACTTCGTGCTGCGCCGGCAACGCCGGCGTGGTGAAGATGCCCGGTTCGGCGAACGCCAGCACGCCTTCGCGGTTGTCCGCCCTGCGCATCGTGTCGGGCAACTCGATGTAACACGCCGAAGAAATCCAGCCGCGCGGATGCACGTGGTTGTGATGAAAGCCGTCGGTACGCAGCCGGACCGACCAGCTTCCGTTGAAGCGGTAGGCGCCGGTGTTCCGCCGACGCAGCGGATCGTCACCTTTGCCCATGCGCGCGATGTAGTCACGGATCGGCGCATCGAAGGCCCGGAACAGCCCGCGAATGGCGGGCTTCTCGTTGCGCGACAGATCGCCGATGGTTTCGGTGCCATGGCGCAGTGACTGGAACAGCAGCGGGTGCACGAACGCATCGTGCATTCGACCGAGATCGTGTTTCAGTTCGTCGAGAAAATCCGCCAGACTCGTCCACGGCGATGGCGCCTCGAGCTTGTACGCGACCACCAGGCTCGGATAATCGCAGAACTGTGCATAACGTTCGTCACCGAGCATCCGCCACGCGGTCGTTTGCAGCGCGATGAGATATTGATCGTCGGGCGACTCGCGCCTCAGCGCCTCGCACGTTCGCAGCGCGTCCTGCGCATCGCCGACGCCCAGCATCGCTGCGACTTGCAGCGTGCGCGCCGCGGGATCGTTCGGCGCCGCGCGCAGCGCGCACTCGGCGCGATCGAGCGCAAGGCGCGGATCGAACTCCAGTGCAGCGAGACCCGCGCGTACGTGCAGGGCCGGCGGCGCTTGCGGACGCGCGATGCGCGCGGCGAGGCATGCGTATGCCGCGCGCACGTCGCCCGCGCCCTGCAACACGGCCGCCTTGGCCGCCCACAGCGCATCGTTGTTGGGGAAGGTCTGCAACGCCTTGTCGATGGCTTCGGTGGCTTGGTCGCCATCGCCGGTGCGCGTCCACACCAGCTTTGCAAGATCGCCGTGGGCGCCGACATGTTGCGGCTCCAGCCGCAAACAATCGCGAAGAGCCGCTTCGGCGCGATCGTAGGCGCCGAGCGCAATGAGGCTGCGTGCATGCGTGTAACACAGCGTCGCGCTTGGTGGTCCATGGTCCAACGCATTTCGCGCGATACCTTCGGCTTCATCGTGCCGGTTCGCCGCCTGAAGCGCAGTGGCCAGCGCCTGCTCGGCGGCGGCGTTGCTGGGCGATCGCGCCACCAGGTTTCGGCTCCATTCGATGGCGTCGCCGCTGCGGCCCAGGGCGACCAGCGCGGCGACGTGCTGGACGATCAACTCGGCTGGAATCTCGTCGCGGGCGCAGAACGGCGCGAGGATCGCGAGCGCCCGCGACGGCTGCCTCCGATCGTTGTAGTAGCGCGCCAGCACCTGGGCCGCATGCGGATCGGGATGCTTGGCGGTGGCGGCCCGCTGCAGGAAGGTTTCCGCTTCGGCGTGGCGTCCGCTGCCCAGCAGCAGCTCGCCCAGGGTGGTGAGGGTTGGCGCCCAATCCGGATCCAGCTCGATGGCGTGTCGCAGGATTCGTTCGGCG
>DATFGT010000027.1:0-9010 GCA_035249175.1 Rhodanobacteraceae bacterium | reverse complement strand
TGTCCGACCTGGCAGCTTCCGCGCGACGATCGCGTATGCTTGCACGCCATGATCGCCGCACATCCCGAATCGTGATCCTTCCACCGAGCGTGCACCTGTCGCGCCGCTTGGTCGGCTCCCTCGCATTCGCACTGTCGCTGATCGCAATCCTGGCACTGACGTGGAGTGCCTACCATCCGGGCCTGTCGGGCGCGTTCCTGTTCGATGATCTCGGCAGCCTGCCGAAGCTCGGCGCCACCGGGCCCGTGGACAACTGGGCCACGTTCTGGCGCTACATCACCTCCGGCGGCGCCGATCCCACCGGTCGGCCGCTGGCCATGCTGAGTTTCCTGATCGATGCGCGGAACTGGCCGGCCGATCCCTACCCGTTCAAGGTCACCAACGTCATCCTGCACCTCGTCAACGGCGTGCTGCTGGCGTGGGTCTTGTGGAAGTTGGGGCGGATATTGACACCATCCGGTCGCGCGCAGGCGCGCTCCTGCCAAGCCCCGGACGCGACGACATTTCCCCGCGCTTCGCGGGTGTGCAACGCGATCGAGGGGGACGCAGCTTCGGCTTCGCACCCCTCCCGGGTAGACGCGAAATGCTGCGCCATCGCCGCGCTGTTCGGCGCGGGCGCGTGGCTGCTGCACCCGCTGCTGGTTTCGACGACGCTTTATGTAGTGCAACGCGAAGCCATGCTTTCGGCAACATTCGTGTTGATCGGAATGCTGGGCTGGATCGCATCGCGCCTCGCCCTGGCGCGGGGACACCTCAAACCTGCGCTCGCAGGCATGATGGGGGCGGCATGGCTATGCACCGTGCTCGCGACGCTCAGCAAGGGCAACGGCATCTTGCTACCGTTATTGCTGCTACTGGCCGAGTGGATCGTGCTGGCTCCGCACCTGCCCACGACGTCGCCACACACCCGGCGTTGGCTCCGACGCGCAGTTGCAATATTCCTGATTCTCCCGACCCTGTTGTTGGCCGCCTATCTTTTGTATGCCCTGCCCGGCGAGATCCACAACGCGCCTGGGGCACGCGGCTGGACTGTAGGCCAGCGCCTGCTGACCGAACCGCGCGTGATGACCGATTACCTGCGGCTGTTATTCGTACCCCACGCGCACTCCAGCGGCCTGTTCAACGATGCCTTTCCGGTTTCGACGGGGTGGTTGCATCCCGTTTCGACTTTGCCCTGTACCGTATTGATCGTGGGCCTGGTCGGCGTGGGTTTTGCGCTGCGCAAGAGGCATCCGGCGATCGCCCTTGCGCTTTTGTTTTACTTTGCGGCGCAATTGATGGAATCCGGCTGGATCCCGCTGGAACTGTACTTCGAACACCGCAACTATCTGCCGGCGATGTTGCTGTTCTGGCCGATCGGCTTGGCGCTGGGACGGCCGGGCACGCTGCGTTTCCTGCGGACAGCGGCGGCGGCGGCGGCCCTCTTTGTACTGGCAGTACTGACCCTGCAGCGTGCAACCTTGTGGGGCGATGCGCCCCGACAGGCGCGGGTGTGGGCGGCGATCAATCCGGATTCCGCGCGCGCCCAGACCAGCGCGGCGCTGTACGACCTGCAGAGCGGCCGACCACGCCTCGCCGCCGCGCGCTTGCGACTGGCACTACCGAAACATCCTGACGATTTGCAGATACCGGTCAACCTTGTTACCGCGGAATGCAAGCTCGGCGCAGTGCGGCCAGAGACGCTCGCCGCGGCGCGGACGGGGTTGGCCAATGACCGCGTCGGTGGCGATGTCGCGTTCCACTGGTTTGGCGACGCGCTGCACCTGATCGGACAGCACGCATGCAAAGGCCTCGACTACGCAGCGCTGCAGGAGATACTGGATGCCGCCAAGCGCAACCCGTACTGGCACGCTCACGCCGGTCTGCGCGCCAACCTGCTGCACCTGCAAGGCACATTGGAACTGGCACAGCACGTACCACAGAAGGCACTCCGGGATTTCGACCTGGCCTTGAACCAGGCTCCACGAGCCGAAACCGCCTTGGGCCAAGCGGCAACCTTGGCTTCGGCGGGCTACCCCACCCTCGGCCTCGCGCACCTCGACTCTTTCAACATGCTGCCGAAGTCGCGCGCACCGGGCTTCGGGATGCCACACATCCATGCATGGGTTTTGCAACATCAGGGATACTGGCAATACGAGATTGCGTACTTGCGTTCCAGGCTCGAAACGGCTGCAAGGGCGCAATCCAAGGCATCATCCCCGCCGTGAGTGAACATCCGAAGGTGTCAGGATCTTCTCATGCCCGACAGCTTCAGCCTGCCGCTGCGCCCGAGCGCAGCATCGGCACTGCAGACCAAGGCGGGCACGAGTGACTAACATGCGACATTTCGCGTTGAAGGATCGCCGATGCACCTGAACGATCGCGCTCGACGATGGCTACCTTGGTTGCTTCTGGCCGTGGCGGTAATCGCCACGGCTGCCGTGTACTGGCCGGGCGTGACCGGTGGCTGGGTGTTCGACGATTACCCCAACATCGTGGACAACGCAGCGATCCACATCATGCCGGGGCATTCGACGCTGGCCGCTTGGGTGAACGCCGCGCTGTCGTCACCTGCGAGTTTTCTGCACCGACCATTGGCATCCATCACCTTCGCGCTCAATTGGATGATGGGTGGCGGCGATCCGATGTCGTTCAAGATCACCAACATCGTCATCCACTTGGCGAACGGCGTATTGCTGTTCTGCACGCTGAAGGCGTTGCTGCGGTTGGTGGGATTGCGAACCGCACAATTTGGATCCTTCTCCCCTTGGGAGAGGGGCAACGGTGAGGATCGGGTTCTCGCGCGCGGCTCAACCCTGGGCGATTCTGAACCCCCACCCGCCCCTTCGAGGCACCCTCTCCCGCAGGGAGAGGCGAAAAGTGCCACCATCGATGAAGCCGCCGCGACACGATTGGCGCTGATCGTCAGCGCGGCGTGGATGCTGCTGCCGATCAACCTGATGGCGGTGCTGTACGTGGTGCAGCGGATGGAAAGCTTGTGCCAGATATTCGTACTGGCCGGATTGTGGGCCTATCTGCACGGCCGCTGGATGATGCTGACAGCCGGCGACGTACATCATGATCGACAGGGCTTTTCACTGGCCGTCGCCGGCATCGTGCTCGGCACATTGCTGGGACTGACGTCCAAAGAAACCGCAGTGTTGCTGCCGGCGTTCGCGTTTCTGGTCGAGTGGATCCTATTGCGGTTTGCGCGCAACCACTCGCTTGTCCCCGCGAGACAGCCCATCCCGGAGGGCGAAGTAGAAACACCGACGGATCGCCGCATTTGGGCGACATTCGTCGTCACCCTGTTCGTTCCAGCCATTCTGGGATTTGCCTGGCTGCTGCGGGGCGTCCTGCGGCCCGGCACGCTCGCGGGGCGCGATTTCACGCTGGTGCAACGGCTCATGACGGAGCCGCGGGTGCTGGTGGATTACCTCCACTGGACGCTGCTTCCGAATCCGATGGTGCTGAGCCTGTACCACGACGAGATCGTGAAATCGACCGGATTGCTGACACCGTGGACGACGTTGGGATCGATCCTCCTGCTCGCGGCTTTGATCGCGATGGCGGTATGGCTGCGCAACCGGCGCCCGCTGATTTCGCTGGGCATCAGTTGGTTCTTCGCCGCGCAACTTCTGACCGCCACGATCGTGCCGCTGGAACTGGTGTACGAACAACGGATGTATTTCGCATCGATCGGTGTTTTGCTGGCAGTCGGAGCGCTACTGCTGGGTTTGCGATGGAGGATCGCGCTGCCGATCCTGCGCGGATTCTTGGTCGCGGCCGCACTGCTCTGGTTCGGCACCGCCACTTGGCTGCGTGTACAGGAATGGTCGAACCCGCTGCGACTGGCCATCGTGGAGGCCAACCGTCACCCGGAATCGCCACGGGCGGTGTACGAAGCCGGACGCCTGCTGTTGATCGCGTCGAATTATCAGCCCGGCAAAATGCTGCACGCTTCCCAGAAATATCTTGAGCAGGCCGCCGCGATTCCGGGTTCCTCGGCACTGGCGGACCAAGCCTTGATCATGATTGCGGACCATTATCGCCATGGAGCCGACGACGCCTATTGGGATTCCATGGTTCGCAGACTGCGCGATCAACCGACGCGGCAGGAGGACATTTCCGCGCTGATTTCACTGACCAACTGCTACGCTGCTGGCATCTGCAAGTTCGACGTCGCACAACTGCAACGCGCGTATCAAGCCTCGTTGTCACGCCCCCACCCCATCGCGCGATTGAATGGCGCCTACGCCGATTTCCAGCGCGACATCCTGCACAACGATGAGCAGGCTGAGGTTTACCTCGCGCGAGCAGTGGCCGGCGATCCCAACGAATCCGCGTATCGCGTGGATCTGGCAGCACTCTATGCGCGATATGGCCAGACCGAAAAGGCACTTGAACAGATCGATGCGTTGCGGCGGATGAATCTCGCCGGCCGGCTGGACCCCCAGATCGCCACGCTGGAACAACTGGCGGAACAAGGCCGCGCATCCTCGCACTGACGGTTCCGCATGCAAGTCGAGCACATGAACGAGCCCAGATCCGAACAACCTTTCCTGATCTTCGGGTCACCCCTGATTGAACAAGCCGAGATCGACGAAGTCATCGCCTGCATGGAATCGGCGTGGCTGGGTACCGGCCCGCGCGTGGCGCAATTCGAGCAAGACTTTGCCGCGTATCAGAACCTGCAAACTTCACAGGTTGCGGCGGTCAATTCCTGCACGGCCGCACTGCACGTCAGCATGGTCGCAGCGGCCTTGGAACCCGGCGCGGAGGTCATCACCACGCCGATGACGTTCTGTGCATCGGTGAATGCAATTATTCACGCTGGCCTGACGCCGGTATTGGCGGACATCGATCCAGCAACGCAATGCATAGATCCCGCCGCCATCGAAGCCGCGATCACGCCGCGCACGCGCGCCATCCTGCCAGTGCATTTCGCGGGCCGGCCCTGCGAAATGGACGCGATCATGGCCATCGCGGACAAGCACCACTTGATGGTAATCGAGGACTGCGCGCACGCCATCGAGACGACGTATCACGGTCGCAAGGCGGGAACATTCGGCGATTTCGGTTGCTTCAGTTTTTATGCCACCAAAAATGTCGTCACCGGCGAAGGTGGCATGATCACCAGTCGCGACGAGGCACACATCGCGCGAGCGAAAGTGTTGGCACTGCACGGCATGAGCAAGGATGCATGGCACCGCTTCGGCGATCAGGGCTACAAGCATTACCAGGTCGTGGAAGCAGGATTCAAATACAACATGATGGACCTTCAGGCTGCGATCGGCATCCACCAGCTCGCACGCGTCGAGAAGAACTGGCAGCGCCGCGAAGCGGTATGGAATCGCTACATGCAAGCCTTCGCCGACCTGCCGATCCGCTTGCCTGCGCCACCAGCGCCGGACACGCGCCATGCGTACCACCTGTTCACCATCATGGTGGCCGAATCGCGCTGCGGCATTTCCCGCGATGCATTCCTCAATGCCATGAACGCGCGCAGGATCGGCACCGGCGTGCATTACCTTGCCGTACCCGAACACCCGTACTACCAGCAACGCTTCGGCTGGAACCCCGAACAATGGCCAAACGCCATGCGCCTCGGCCGCGAAACCGTCAGCCTGCCGCTGTCACCCAAACTGACCCACAGCGACGTCGAGCGGGTGATTGACGCGGTGCGCGAGCTCGTTCCAACCGCCCAATGAATCTTCTCCCGAAGATTTCTGGTCACCGCCTTGCCCACAACACGGTGCTTGCCACCGGATGGCAAGCCATTCGAGTTGCCTTGCAGGCTGTTTGGGTGATCCTGCTGGCCCGTACGATCGGACCCGGAGACTATGGATCCTTCGCCGGCATGGCGGGGCTGGCCGCTGCCCTCGGGGCGCTCACGGGCCTCGGCTTCGGGATGCTGATGATCCAGGATGCCTCCCGCAACCATGAGCGCTTCGCGCCCGCGTGGAAACGAGCGCTGGTTTTGACGTTGGCCAGCGGCCTCGCTCTGTGGGGTCTGTATGTGATCACGGCACCACTCCTGTTCCGTGTTCACAATGTGTGGCTCTACGCCGCGATCGGGCTGCCCGAACTCGTGTGCCTTCCCGTCACGCTGGTTGCGTCGTATGCGTTTCAACTGCATGAGCGCATGGGTTGGGCAGGCGTGTTGTTTTCCCTTTCGGCAATCGGCAATTTGATCGCGGTTGTCGCCTTTCTCGGCCTTTCGCCCCAGCACGCGCTGCGCTATTACTTGCCGTTCCACGCTGCGTTATCGGTGCTCGCGAGTGTCGGCGCGGTGGGCCTCGTTTTGGCTCTGCTGGCTCCGGCCAAGGCGCGATTTGAAATTTCACGCCGCGATGTTCGCGAAGGCATGGGTTTTTCCCTGATGCGCATCGCCGACACAGGCATGACCTCATTGGACAAAACGCTTGTGCTGTTGCTGGCCGGAAATCACGTAGCCGGTATCTATGGCTCTGCCTACCGGCTTGTTGCCGTACTCGCCATGCCCGCAACCTCTCTGGGCATGGCCGCCCTGCCTCGCCTCTTCCAGATCCACGCAACCGGTACGGATGCGCCCGCGCGGAAATCCGGCTTGGTCGCAGTCCTGCTCGCAGCGACGGCCGCCTACGGCGTGATCGCCGCCTTGCTTGCTTATGTGTTGAGCGGCGTGCTGCCAATGTTGTTCGGCCCTGCGTTCGCGCAGGCTGCACAGGCCGCACGCTGGCTGGCGATTTCGCCGCTGCTCTACGGACTCTACGCTCTGGGCTGCAATGTGCTCGTCACCAGCCACCGTCGAACCCTGCGCATCGTGGCGCAGGCGGCTGGCATCGCCATCCTTGCGATTACCGCCCTGATCTGGATCCCGCGGTTCGGACTGAAGGGCGCCGTCGGCATGCTGCTTTTTTCACAAGGCGCGACGGCGCTGCTGTTGTGGCTGCTGGTGCGCTGGAACCGGCGCGCAGGCAGCCCCCATCCCGAAGCCATTCCCTGATAGCTTCAGGACTGCAGTAATTCCACCACTTTCACGCCGAGGCCGGAGAGTACCTCGGCCAGGGTGGTGCGTCGTCCATTCACCGACACTGGAACCAGATTCGCAGCCGTCGCATGGCAAGTGATGGTGCGGTCACTCATTGCGATATTCGCGAGCGCTGACGTACAGAAACTCACGACATGCGCCACCCTGATCCGGGCAAGCGCCCATTCCGCCGGCAGCGCGCTCAATTCGGGAGCAAGCGGCATCCAACGGGGGCCCAGCGATCTTTCGCGACCTTGTGCGTAGTGCGGTTTGTAAAGGACTCGCGCCCCCAAGGTGTCGATGTATTCGGCGGTGCGGCGGCGCAGTTCGCAGGCACGTTCGGCGCCCACGACCAATTCGACTGGCTGGTCGAGGAACAGGACATCGCCTACGTCGACGAGGTCGGGCGTCCGTTCAATACTCCTGAACGTCAGCCGCCGTAGTGCTGGGAACTTGTCGGCGGAGACGACGAGGTCAGGATGTGTGAAAAAGCCGCCCGCAACCGGCCGACTATCGATCCCGCTGAGATGCCCACCGTACAGGCGATAGCGGGCGCCGATCACGGCTGCCTTGACGCGTTGCCGCATGCGTGCGGAGAAAGACGCCAGCGGCGTGGCCGCATCGTAGTAGTTGAGGATACCGTCTTGGTAGATGAATCGGCGGATTGGCCTGTTGTGGAAAAACACATGGTTGGAAAGCGGGTTGAACGGATGTGGCAGATAGAGATCCACCTGTTCTCCGCATGCCATCATGCGGTCGATTTCGCGGCGCGCGCGGAAATAGTGACTCCACCTCGAGCCTCGGGGCGAATCGCACCCACCCAGGAAAACTGGCGGGCGCCCTTCTGCCGAACCGCGGAGCTTACTGGCCATCGGATGGAAGACATGCAGATCGTCTTCCAGCGTGGCGATCAATTCCCGTATGGGCAGGAGGTGGAACGGCGTGAAACCGATGATGATGGCTGTCATCGAAATGCTTCCCCGCGCCTTGCCGTCCCGACATGCGGCGTGCGCATCACGGGCAAATTCCGGGACGGGATGCGGTTCATTGCGCGAGGCAATCCCAGGAAACCGGCGTGTTGGCCTTGACCGCGTGCGCAAGCCGTCGCCCGATCACGCGCTCCAGGTGTTTCGGCGCCAACCCGTAACCAGGTCGCACGCTCCTCACTGCATCGGCCGCGACGATCTCGCCCGCATCCAGGTCTTTCACGAAATACAACGAGCGGCGGAACTTCGCATTCGCCTGCTCGCTGGACTTCAGCCCGTAGTCGATCCGTCCCAGCGCGGACCATGCAGTGCGGGCGTCCCGGCAGAGCGCTTCCAGCTCCGCTGGCTCGAGCGAAAAACTGTCGTCGGGACCGCCGCCACTCCGATCAAGCGTGAAGTGCTTTTCGATGATGGACGCACCGAGCGCCACGCTGGCGATCGCCGTGGTGTTGTCCAGAGTGTGATCCGACAGACCGACCACGACTCCGAACCGTTCGCGCATGTCGGCCAGCGTGCGCAAATTGTAGTCGGCAGCAGGGGCAGGATAGCTGCTGACACAGTGCAGGATCGCCACTTCCTTGCAACCACCGTCGTGTGCGGCGGCCAGGGCTTCCCCGATCTCATCCGCATCGGCGATGCCGGTGGAGATGATCATCGGCTTGCCGGTACCGGCCACGTATCTGATCAGCGGCAGGTCCACCGCCTCGAACGAAGCGATCTTGTAGGCCGGGGCATCGAGGTCTTCCAGCAGGTCCACCGCGGTCTTGTCGAACGGTGAACTGAAGATCGTGATGCCGGTCTTGCGTGCATGCTCGAACAGCGGCGCATGCCAGTCCCATGGCAGAAACGCCTCCGCATAGAGATCGTAAAGCCTGCGTCCATCCCACAGCCCTCCATGGATGCGGAAGTCTTCGCCATCACTGTCCAGCGTGATGGTGTCCGGACGATAGGTTTGCAGCTTGACCGCATCTGCACCGGCGCGCGTGGCGGCCTCGATGATGCGGAATGCCTTCTCGATGCTGCCGTCGTGGTT